>CAKPPO010000008.1 GCA_934177725.1 uncultured Clostridia bacterium
TTATACTTGTTTCGTATATGCTTAAGTTTGAGTTTGCTTTTATTGTTACTGGTATATTTGCTCCTGTTATTTCTTGTCCCCAATATATATATGTTACAATTAGTTCGTCTATTGCATTCTTTTTCCATTCTACTTGGTTTTCATAAGCTTCATTGTTTATTGTTATTAAGATTTTTCCAGTAGTTTTATCATATGTATAATTGTCTTCTCCAAATTCTAATCCTTGTTCGTCTCCGTTTGTTGCTTTAGTAGTATTTGCTATTACTTTTATTTCATCTGGCTTTTTGTTATATATTGATGGTGCAATAATTTCTATTTTGCTTTTTTGAACTGGTAAAATGTTATCTTTTAAATATGATTGTACTGTATTTTGTAGTATTACATATTTTTTGTTATTTGTATTAAGTTGAAAGAATTTTGAAACTTGTATATTTAGTTCAGCTTGTTTTTCTGCTGTCCATGCTAATTTTACTGTAGTATTTTTTTCTACTTCTTTCTCTTTTCCATTTCCATCTACATATGTACCAGTAAATTTTAATACATTTTCTTTATTAAATTCGTTTAAATCTATTTCTTCGTCAGCAATAATTTGTATTGGAATTGCCACTGTTATAGTATTGCCTTTGTTGATTTGATTAAAGTATATTTTATTATCTTCTATTTTAGATATTTCTTTTGTACTGTAATTATCTTGTATTTTGAAGTTTGTGTTGTTCATTTCTAATTCGGCATTTTTTAAATATCCTGCATTTTTTACTGTTATTGTAATGTATAAGCTATTTTCTTTTTCTATATTTTTTGTGTCAGAATGTGTTTTTTGGTTGTTTTTCATAAAGTATGCGTCAAATTCAACATTTGCTTGATTTGTATTACTAGTTTGGTCTTCTAAACTGCTTGCTATGACAGTTTTTATAATGCTGAAATAACTAAATGTCATTGCAAAAACTAATAAACTTGCTATTATTTTTATTCTCCTTCTTTTCATACTTTTTCCTCCTCAGTTAAACCCAAAAGATTTCATATTATAACTTTTTGACATAATTTTTTCTTATTTTATATTTTTCTATATTTTTACACACTATTTTTACCTTTTCAATAGTTCTTCATTTTGTAATTGTTAGTAAGTCCTTTTTTCGTTTACGGAAGCTATTTTGAGCGGTTTTATATTAAATTTTTGTTACAATATTACAATCTTGTTAAATTTATCATTCTTTTTCATATTTAAAGTGCATAATTGTTTTGAAAATGATTGCAAAGGATTTATATAAATTTTTGTAACACTTTTAGTTTTATTGCATATTATTAGTTATACGAGGTGATTTATCTATGAATAATAATGTTAATTCCTCTTTTCCAAACTTTGAAGAATTTGTTTCTTCTTTTAATAATAATAATACTGATCCAAATTTGAATGATAGTTCAAGTTTTGAAAATAATGCAGAACAAAATAACCCTTTTGGAAATATTGATATGAATACGATTTTAAAAATAAAACAAGTTATGGAGAAAATGAATAGTAATAAAAATAATCCCAGATCAAATTTACTATTGTCCTTAAAGCCTTATTTAAAGCCTAGTAGAAAGCAAAAAGTTGATCAATATATACAGCTTCTTAATATGAGTTCTATTATGGAAAACTTTGGGCAAATGGGTGGTGAAAAAATGAAATGATGAGTATGTATCCTTTTTTTGGTCCTTCGTTTTATAGGAGACCTTCACCTTATTACTCAAATAATGCTTCCATTTATAGTGCAAGGCGCACGGCAGAGCATAATTCAGATTATAATTCTACTTGTAGTACAAGACTCAATTCTACTTATAATTTGAAGCGCAATTCACATTCTGATAATTTACATAATTCAAATCATTTTTCTAACAATAATAGTGAAACACATTGTTCCCCTAGGTTTTCCAATTCAAAGCAACAAGAAAAATTTAGTAATTCTAATTTTTCTTCTAACAATTCTACTAGAAATAATGAAAATTGCTTACCATATATAAATTCGTCTTTTGATGATAATTACTCTGATGAATGTTTTGAAATATTTGGTTTAAAACTTCATTTTGACGATTTGCTTATCATTTGTATATTATTTTTTCTTTATCAAGAAGATGTAAAAGATACTTATCTTTATATTTCTTTAATTTTATTATTGCTAAGTTAAAAAAATCCGCTATAGCGGATTTTTTGTTTTACTATTGATATTTAGGTGTACATAATATATACTACAGACATAAAATTTATATTCTAATCTATTTTTTTCTTACATTATCAAAAGGAGGTATGCTTATTGCCAATTATTTCTCAGTTCTATGGAATTATTATTCAAATGTTCTTTAACGAAAATCAAAAACATTATAAAGAACATATTCATGTTAGATATATGAATATGAAGTTGTATATGATTTAGATGGAAGTATTTTAGAAGGGGATTTACCAGTAAAACAAAGAAAATTAGTAGAAGCTTGGATTGCAATTCATCAAAATGATCTAAAAAATTTATGGAATACTATGCAAAATTATGGTAAAATGTTTAAAATAGATCCATTAAAATAAAAAAGGGGGCTTATTTATGTACATAGTACCAAAACCTATAGAAGTTAGGGCTTTAGAAAATTATGATTTATATATAAAATTCGAAGATGGAAAGGAAAAAATTTATAACGTAAAGCATTTAATTGAAAAATTTTCTTTTTATGAAAATCTTAAAGATATTAATTATTTTAAATGTGTAAGAGTTTATGGAAATACTGTTGTTTGGAAAAATGGAGAAGATATTGCACCTGAAAATTTATATTATGATAGTATTTTAGTTTAGAATATAGATTAAAAAAAATCCGTTGTATCGGATTTTTTTGTTTTCTATCCATTTTACAATATCATTAACCTTTTTATTATCTTTTCTTTTGGTGTAAATACCATATATTTTATAAAGTATTTTTGTATTGGATTAAAGAAAGTATCTAATAGTAAAATATCTTTTATTCTAAATTTTATTCCCTTTTTCTCTAAATAATCGCAAGTAAATAATTTACAAGAAATGCATTTTGCACCACATGTATAGTCTTCTTTTAGATATTCGCATAAAACAAGTTTTGAAAGTGGCCCAATCCATTTATTTTTAAAATGATGGCAACATCCTGTTATAGATGATGTATTCATTTTTTCCCCACATTTATTGTTTTTAAAATCACACAAGTTTTTTCCATAAAAATAATTATCTAGGTAATTACATACTGTATCATAAATATAATTATATCTTTCATATTTTGTGTTATAAAATATTGCATTAATGGCTTGAATAAAATCATTATGTTCTTGATTTGTACTATTAAAGTTTATTAAATAGCCAATTATCTTTTTATTATTCTCGAGTGTTCCAATTTCTATGTTTATTTTTGATGCAATATTTTTTATGAATAGCAATCTTTTTAATATTCTTTTATATTGTTTTTTAGTTATCTTTTCAAAATCTATATTTAGCATAAGTTTTTTATTTTTTATTACTTTATTTAAATTTAAATTTTGTATATCTACTGCTTTTTTGTCTGTTATTTGTTTATTGTTATTAATGATTTGTATATTATAATCATTATCTAACCTTATGCTATCTATTACAGTATTCATAATTATTATCTCCCTTTATCAAATTGATGGGATCTGAAAAAATTTTTCAGATCCCTAGGTACTGCTATTTAGTTTTTGTTGTGATACAACTGTCCATTGTTGGAGACATCATTATTGATGCGATAATCACCATCACCTGTAACATACCCAACTCTTTTGTCGTTTCCGTCATAGACGTCTCCACCTTTTGAATATCCTCCAGGATACTCCCTACGAAAATCACTGCTGTCTTTCCATGCCATAATAGCGTCCTCCTTTTTTACTTTCAACGTGTATTGTACCTTATAGTTAAATTTTACTATTAAATCACATAAATGTCAATAGATATTGTAAAAAAGTGTCAATTTCCGCTATTGCGTATTTTTTTATTCTACTTCTATTTCATTGTTTTCGTTAATATATGCATATTCATATTTTTTAATTTCTTCTAGTTCTTCTTTTTCGAATTCTTTTATTTTGTCTGCTATACGTATTTGTGGGCAAGCTATTTTATTTGCTGCTATTATTGCTTCTCTATTTCCTTTTGCTCCTGCATGTGCTAACCCTCTTATTTCTCCTAGTACTATGACGTTTTCTTCTGCTATTACTTCTGCTCCTGCATTTATATCTCCAAGTACTACAATACTTCCTTCATATTCTACTTTTTGTCCACAACGTAAAGATGATTTATAAAACATTGTTTCTGATGATTTTATTTCTTGATAGAATCCTTTTTTTATTCCATGAAGTCCTAAAGTTGTTGGACTTTCAAATTCTACTTCTACATCTATTTTTTCTTTAATTATTTTTTGTATTTCTTCCATTTCTTTGTTCTTTAGTATTTTTCCTTTAACTTTTATAGGTGTAGTATCACCTTTATATAACTTTTCTAAGTCTTTTATTTTATCTTTTAGGCACTCTATAATTTCTTTTTCTTCTGTTTCTTCGTCAATTATTATCCATATCTCATCTTTTTTTAGTTGTATTTTTATACAATTTTTCATTTTAGTACCCTCCTACTTAATATGTTTTAATATTCTTATTTTAAGTGTATATTCTTGTGATTTTCTAACCTATTTTAATTTTGCATTTCTACTGTTGGTATTGCACTCATATCTTCTGTTACTTGGTTTGCATTCATTCCAAAATATTCTGCTATTATGTCTCTTGCTGGAACTGCTGCTTTTCCTCCTGATTGTCCATTTTCTATCATTACTACTATTGCTATTTCTGGTTCATCATATGGTGCAAATCCTACGAACCATGCATTTGTTATCTTTTTGCCATTTTCGTCTACTCTTCCTGTTTGTGCAGAACCTGTTTTTCCTCCAACTTCTATATTAAAGTTTTTGAATATTGAGTAAGCTGTTCCTCCTGATTCCGTAGTAACCCCTTTCATTCCCTCTAGTACTGCATTTAAATTTTCTTGTTTAAATGTTACTTTTTCACTATCGTCTGCTTGTATTCCTAAACGATTTTTTAAGTATTCGTTTATTTCTTCTCTACTTACTTCTTTTCCACTTTGATCTATTACAGATTTTATTATACTAACATCTACGTCGTTTCCACCATTTGCTAGCATACTTGTGTATTTTGCCATTTGAAGTGTTGTAAAACTGTTATTTCCTTGACCTATTGCTGCTGGTAATATGTCTCCTCCGTTCCATGCTTGTCCTAAACTTTTTGAAGTTTCTGGACTTGCTACATATCCCGCTTCTTCTCCTAAAAGTTCTATTCCTGTTTTTTTACCTAAACCTAATGCTTTAGTATATTTTGCTAAACTTTGTATTCCTGACCTATTTCCTACTTCATAGAAGAAATAGTTACAAGAATGAACTATTGCATCTGTTACGTTTAAATACCCATGTCCTCTAATATACCAACATTTTGGATTATAGTCTGATGAAAATTTATATATTCCTACGTCATTTATTTTTTCTCTTATAGTTATTGCTCCTGTTTCTAGACCTGTAATTGCTGTTACCATTTTGTAGGTTGACCCTGGTGATGATGGTGAAGATATTGCTCTATTTACAAATGGGTGCATTCTTGCATATTCTGATTCTGCTTCTTTTGTATAATATACCCATTTGTCTGTGCTTATTCCCCCTACAAAGTCTTGTGGATTAAAGTCTGGGTAACTTGCCATTGCTAATACTTCGCCTGTTTTTACTTTCATAACAACTGCTGATCCACCTGTTACATTTACTCCTTCTGAAGCACTTATACTTTCTATACTATCTTTTAATGTGCTTTCTGTAACTTTTTGTAGGTTTGCATCTATTGTTAGAATAACATCTGAACCACTTATTGCTTCTTCTGAAATGTATTCGTCTGTAACTGTTCCATCTACTGCCATATCTATTTGTTTTATTCCATTTTTGCCCTTTAGGTAGTCTTCCATAATGTATTCTATTCCTGTTTTTCCTATTATATCATTTTGTCCATACACATCCTCTTTTCCTTTAAGTTCTTCTGAGGAAATACTGCTAGTGTAACCTAATATATGTGATGCTAAACTTCCAGATGGATAACTTCTTATTGTTTTTGATGCTATTGTTACTCCTGGAAAGTCTGCATTTTGTTCATTGAACTGTGCTAAACTATTTTGCCCTAAATTACTTGCTAGTTCTACAGATTTTGTATTGCTATAACCATTTTTTGCTATATAGTAACGAAGTGTCATTATTTTTCTTGCTTCTTGCACATTCTCGTTTTCTATTTTATATTTTTGTTTTAGTATGTAAAAACATTCTTCTGCTGTTTTGTTTTCATCTATTTTATTTTGTTTTTTCCACTCTTTTTGTGCTTCTTCGCTTATTGTGAATGAAAATGGCTCTACACTTATTGGTAAATTATCTACATATGCATCTTGGTTTGCTTCTAGTATTTGTGTTATTTTTAAAAGTGTATTATTTAAAGTTTGTGTATCTATTTTTGTTTTATATAATTGTAAACAACTACCTAAAGTTGTTGTTGCAAGCTTATTTCCTGATTGATCTGATATGTTTCCTCTAGCTGCTTCTTGTATACTTTCTCTTGTTAATCTTGTATTTGATTGTTCCCTATATTCTTCTCCATGTACTATTTGAAGGTTAAATAGTTGAAGTAGTAATACTATTCCTATTATATAAACTAATGTTGATACTATATTGTATCTTAGCTTTTCTTTTTTATCTTTACTATAATTCAACTAATCACCTCCTGCTTTCTTATATTTTATTTTTCTCATTTAAAAATACCTTGTTAATATTTTTTGTACTTTAAAGGTTTCTTCTATTTTGTAACCTAATTTTTGCATTAGTGGATAGAATATTATTATTAAAATTGTATTATACATTGCTTCTATAAGAAGTATTTTTATAAAGTCCATTATTTCTACATTTATTGATTGCTCTATTATTTGTATAATATAACTTCCTATTTCGAATATGAATGTACTTCCTATTACCATTAAAATTATTGTTATTTTGCTTTCTTTTGAAAAGTTTTTATCGAAATAGCCACCTATTATGCCTATTACACCGAACATTATTGCATATGTTCCTAAGTTTTTTCCAAGTAATATATCTAAAAATAGCCCTGATATTCCTCCAAATGGAATTCCTACTTTTACCCCTGCATATAAGCTTACAAATAATATAAATACTATGAAAAAGTTTGGCTTTACTCCTGCTATTGTGAACCAATTGAAGAAGTTTGCTTGAAGGAAATATATTATTAAAAATGCAATTATTAATAGTATTATTGTAAGTGTTTTTTTCATTTTTCCTTTATATAATATATTTGTAAAAATATATTATATTGAACTCCTTTCTTTAAATTGGTTTATTTATTCTATTTAATTACTAAAACTGTTTCTAGCTTTTCAAAGTTTACTGCTGTTTCTATAATTGCATATCTATCTGTTATGTTTTTTGTATTTACAACTTTTTTTATTGTTCCTATATGAATTCCTTTTGGATATATTCCTCCAAGTCCTGATGTTTCTATTTTGTCTCCTTCTAGTATTGTTGCTTTTGTTGGTATAAATGTTGCTTTTAATGTAGAACTACTATTTAATGTTCCCCTTGCTATAAGTGCATCTCTTGATGTTGTTATTAAACAACTTGTTGTACTTGCTGTATCTATAATTGTTTGAACTTTTGCTGTACTTTCTGTTACTGATATTATATGTCCTACTAAACCTTTTTCTGAAATTACTGGCATATTTACTGCAACACCATCTTTTGAACCCACATTTATTATTATTGTATCATTGTAATTGCTTATGTCTTTGTTTATTACATATGCTGGTACTGTTTGGAATTCATTATATTTTTCTTTTAAATTTACGTATTCTTTTAATGTGTTGTTTTCAGATTTTATTATTTCTAGTTCTCTTAGTGATTGTTCTAGTTCACTGTTTTTTTGTTTTAGTTTTTCATTTTCTTCTTGTAATGTGTTTATATTTGTAAAAAAGCTATTATTTCCGTGAAATCCAATTTTTAAAGTAAGTTAATCCATTTTGAATTGGCATTACAAGCACACCTACACCACTTTCTAAGTGTGTAACGTTTTCTATTTTTATATTAGATACTATTACAATAATAATTAGTACTACTATTGTAATTATTATTCCTATTATGCTTGTTTTCTTACTTTTGCGCACTTTTGGTTCCTACCTTTCTTTTTATAGAAGATAGTTATGGTAGATTTATATTTAGTGTTTTACTTTCTTCTTCTACCATTTATTAAAACTGATTTTAGTTTTTCTAAATCTTCTATTGTTCTTTCTGTTCCTTTTACTACACATTCTAGTGGATTTTCTGCTACATATACTGGCATTTCTGTTTTTATGCTAAGTAATTTATCTAAATTTTGTATTAATGCTCCACCACCTGCTAATACAATTCCTTTTTCTACTATATCTGATGCAAGTTCTGGTGGAGTTTTTTCTAATGTTTGTTTTACACATTCTACTATTTCTGAAATTGATTCTGCCATTGCTTCTTGTATTTGTGATGAGTGTACTTCTATATTCCTTGGAAGTCCTGTAGTTAAGTCTCTACCTCTTACTTCCATTGCCATATCTGCCATTAGTGGCATAGCACATCCTATTTGTATTTTTATTTGTTCTGCTGTTGTTTCTCCTATTGCTAAGTTCATTTCTCTTTTTATATAGTTTATAATATCTTCATCTAGCTCGTCCCCAGCTACTCTTAAAGAATTGCTTACTACAATTCCACCTAAAGATATAACTGCTACTTCTGTAGTTCCTCCACCTATATCTACTATAATATTTCCTGCTGGTTCTGCTACATCTATGTTTGCTCCTATTGCTGCTGCCATTGGCTCTTCTATTAAATAGACTTCTTTTGCTCCTGCTTGAAGTACAGATTCTTCTACTGCTCTTTCTTCTACCTCTGTAATACCAGATGGCACACCAACAACTACTCTTGGTCTTATTACATTATATCTTTGGCATACTTTTGAAATTAGATTTTTAAGCATTAATTGAGTTGCACCAAAATCAGCAATAACCCCATCTTTTAATGGCCTTATTGCTTTTATCTCTGCCGGTGTTCTACCGTAACATTTCTTTTGCTTCACTACCTGTAGCTAATACTATATTAGTTTTTGCTTTTATTGCCACAACAGATGGCTCTTTTAACACTATTCCTTTTCCTCTTAATGAAACTAGCGTATTTGCTGTTCCTAAGTCAATTCCAATATCTTTATTTGTGATTGAAAATAATTTCATTGTACTTTTCTCCTCGTATAATATGTTTGCAACATATTCTTTCCTTTATATTTCTTTTTAAGCTAATGCTAATATACTTTTATAATCTCCATCGCCAATTATTATATGGTCTAGCAATTTTAGTCCTAATAATTCTGCACCTTTTTTTATATCTTTTGTTACTTTTATATCATTCATACTTGGCGTTACATCTCCACTAGGATGATTATGTACTAAAATGAAGTTGCTCATTCCTGTTTTTAGAATTTCTTCAAAAATTCTTTTTGGTTCTATGTGTGCGGAGAATGTGTTTCCGATAGAAATATCTACAATCTTTTGTACTACATTTTTTGTGTTTAATATTAGAATTTTTACTATTTCGTTTTTTTCGTATCTCAGTTCTTCCATAAGCAAGTTTGCTACGTCTTTTGAGCCTTTTATTTGTGTACTTAAACTTTGTGGTCTTGACATTCTTTTTGCAAGTTCACATACGGCTTTTATTTGAATAGCTTTTACTTTGCCTATTCCCTTTATTTTTTGTAATTCTTTTATAGAAATTTCTTGAAGATCTCTAATATTCTGTCTTTCTATTAATGCTAGCACTTGCTGTGCTACTGCCACAGCTGTTTGGTTTTTTGTGCCTGTTTTTAGTATAATAGCAAGAAGTTCAGAATTAGAAAGAGCTTTTTCTCCATACATTTCCATTTTTTCATAGGGTCTTTCAGAATTTGGTAATTGTTTTAAGGTTAACATTTCTTTCCTTTCTTTAAGCCCCTATTTATTTTTAAACTACACTTTTCTATAAACTATTATTGCAACTATCATTCCTATTATACTTGATATATTTATTTTAAACATTAGACCAAATGATATTTGTACAACACTTAGATCTAGCTGTATTGGTGATGATAGTCCAAAGCTTTGTCCATAGCCAAGCCACCATAGGAAATCTACTTTTCCTGCTAGTTCTCCTAATAGTCCCCCTATAACTATTCCTGACAAAATAAATAATAATAATATCCATACATTTTTTTCTCTTGTAGCCATATTTTTCTCCTTTTCTATTTCTTTTGTTTCGCTTTTCATATTATATATGCATTTTTGCTTTTTTTCAAGAAAAGTTGGTAAAAAATACAAATTTTTATGCCTTTTTCTCTTTTCTTTTTTTAGTTAATGTGCTATTATATTCCTTACCTAAAATTATTATTTAAAAGTGTGCCTTTTTATTTTTATAAATATGTGGACACCCCTTTAAAGTAAGCGTATTGCATGGAACAATTTTTTTGATTGTTCATATCATATATTAATTACCAAATATTACTCATTTCTTTTGTTGCAGTATAGTGCTATAATAAAATTATAAACAATTAGGAGGATGTCAAATGCGTTTTGAAAAGTTAAATGAAGATAAAATTAGAATCACATTAAGTATTGAAGATTTAGAAAAAAAGGACATAGATTTTCATTCTTTTATGTCTAATTCTATTGAATCTCAGGATTTATTTTTTGATATGTTAGAGGAAGCTGAAAAGGAAATTGGTTTTTCTACAAAGGATTATTTGATTCGTATTGAAGCTTTAGCAATGGCTGGTGGAGATTTTGTTTTAACTGTGACTAGAAGTCTTCCACAAAAATTGAAAGAAAATACGCAAAAAACTCCTACTAGAAAAAAAGTACATATTAAAAGAAAAAAATTTAATAATGAAGTTACTCAAGTAATCTATTCTTTTGCTTCTTTTGAAGATTATTGTGATTTTATAGATTTTTTCAATAAGAATGGTTTTAAAGCTGTTGGTTTAGCTAAAAATGTAGCTTTATATGAATACAAAAATACATATTATCTTTGCATTTCTCAAATTAATCTTGCTTATCCTAATTTAAAGAAATTGTTTTCTTGTATTCCTGAATTTGCAAGTTTCGTAAGTCATTCTGATGTTTTTATTAGAAAGTTTTTAGAATCTGGCAATTTGATTATAAAACATAATGCTATTCTTACTTCATTAAAGCATTTTTCAAAGTAAGAAGTTTAGTACTATATCAAAAAGATAGAAAACTTAAATGTTTTCTATCTTTTTAGTTTATTTTAATATAAATAATTTTGTGGGTTTTGTGCCACTCCATTTACTCTTATTTCTAAGTGTAAGTGGTTTCCATATGAATTTCCTGTGTTTCCAACATATGCTATAACTTGACCTTGAGATACTGTTTGACCTGCACTTACATTTAAGCTATTGCAGTGTCCATATAAAGTTTGAACTCCATTTCCGTGTGAAATCATAACATAATTTCCATAACCGCCACTGTATCCATATTGTGCAACTGTAACTGTTCCTGATGCTGCAGCTTTTATTGGTGTTCCTTTGGCTGCTCCTATATCTAAGCCTTTGTGACTTCTACCCCATCTAGCACCAAATCTTGATGTAACTGTTCCTGAAACAGGTCTTATTAGAGAAATTCCTAAGTTTATTTTTTGACTAGATGTATTTACTCCTGTTGCTGCTACTGCATATGATGCCTTTTTTACTACCTTTTTAACATATAAGTCTGCAACACATGTTTCTACATCTGTAAATTCTTTTAATTCTGTTTCATATTTTTCATTAATTGATAGTTTATCTTTATTATTACTATTTTTTTCTTTTAGTTCATTTACTACTGCTTCTGCTTCTTCAAATGTAGATACATATGCCTTTTCTTCGTCATCTACACTTATTGCATAGTATTTGTAATATGGTTTACCTTGATCAATTATTTTATTGAATATTTCTTCATCATTATATGAAACATCTCTTTTTAAGAAACAAAGTTTATATTCTGGCAATTCATTTATTTCTACGAATGCTATATTGTTTCCATTACCTTTTTCTATGTATTCATTTATTCTTTCTTGTAATTTACTTTTATTTTCACTATATCCAATAAACTCTCCATTTAGTGTTACACTATATGTTGGTTTATAAATATAAGTTATTGCCCCTATCATTAAAAAAGCTGCAAGTGTTATTAATATAGTAAATTTTGTCCATGTACGCAAATGTACAATAGTTTTCTTTATCTTATTAATTTTAAAACAACTCCTATCTTTTTTCATAATCCGATAGGTTAATTTTATATTATTTAGCACTTTTTAACAAATTTTATATAGGGTTATTTTTTACGTTTTTTGCTATTTCCGTAGAATTATCTCTGTTTTTTTCTGCTATTCTCACTTTTTCTTGCATATAAAAGCCACAAAATATTATGCAATATTTTGTGGCTTTTACTTAAGTATTTTATTGTTGTAATTCATTTTTCACATTTTGAATTTCATTCATACTCGCAGGTGCAGCTGGTTTATAATAACCTTTTATTTGTGCAACCTTGAATAATTCATATTGGAAACTTTCGTCATTATTACGAATTTGTTGAATTGTTTGTCTTAACTGCATATTTTCTGTTTCTGTTATAACTCCTTGATATGTTGTAAGGCTTGATTTTACCCCATCTAATATATCATTTACCATTGTTTTTTCGTCCACTTTATTGTTCTCCTTTCTCAATTAGGGCCTGTCCCTAATTGTTACCTTTTCCCAGTTAGGGAATGTCTCTAATTGCTACTTTTTCACAATTTGTGACATTTCCAAAATTATTTTAATCATTTAAAAATGACATTAATTTTTGTTTTGCATTTAAAGAGTCTTGTGCTGATTTTGTAAATATTTGCTTTATTTGTGGATCTACTGCTTGTGAAGCATATGTGTTTAGTTTTTGATATGTTGTCTCATGTGCTCCTATTAGATGTCTTAAATTTTGTAATTCTACTTGTGATAAGTTTGCCATTTTTATCCTCCTTTTCTTTTCATAGATATTTTTATTATTTACTTGTTTTTTTATTTTTATTCAAAGTTTCTTACAATATAAAAATAGAAATTTCCTATAATATAAAAAAGTCCTCCTTTAAAGAGAACTTTTTTATTTTGAATGTCTTTTTATTTCAATTATACAAATTTTAATTTTGTAATAGTATTTTTTCTATGTCTTTCCATCCATTTACACGAATTGCACCTTTTTGCTTTAATTCTTCATTTGTTATATCTTTATTGTGATATGCATCAAATAGTAATTTTGTTTCCGCATTTCCTTCTAAATTTGAAAGTTTATCATCTATTTTTATTTCGCAGTTTATTATTTCTTTATTTGATGTAAATATGTAATTTTGTGGTGGTATAAATGGTAAGTTATCATATAAATATATAAATTTATTTTTTAAATTATTTGCTGAATATTCTTCATTATCTCTGAAAATATATGCTGTTACTACATATAATTCATATTCTTTAGACAATTTTTCCATAACTTCGTAGGCATTTAATAACATTTCACAATAATCATATACATTTTTCGTATTAAAAAATTCTGACCATTCTTTATATCTCTCTTTTGGAATTAAATCTTGTATGTAATATGTCTTTATATCTTCTTTTTGATAACTTGTACCTAAAAATTGATTTACTAAACTTAAGAACCCTCCATCACATATTACATCATCCATGTCTATCATTATTTTTTTCATAGTTTACTCCTGTTTTCTATTCCATATATTTTTTATATTAACGTTATCTGACTTTTATCCTATTATTTCTAAACCGGCATATTTTGCCATTAAGCGTTTATGTCCTGCTTTGTCAAAGTTGATGTCTACTTTTGCATCTTCGCCTTCTTGTTCTATAGAATTTATAGTTCCTTCGCCAAATTTCTTATGGTATACTCTCATTCCTGATTGATATTTTGAAATGTCTACATCTTGTTTTGGTTTGTTTAAAGAATTTAGGAAACTTTCTGCAGTTCTAAACGCAAAACCGGAATTGTTATCCACTTTTTGTGCTTTAGGTGTGGATATGCTTCCTGCAACATTGTATGTTTTTGCATCTGTTTCATTAAATTTATATGTTTTTACTTTTCCAGCGTAATTTGTTCCATATGCCCAGCCATAGTTTGAATCTTCAAATGTCTCTTCCCTATTTCCGTTTATCTCACTATATCCCTCTAGTAATTCTTCTGGAATTTCTTTAACAAAGCGAGATATTGCATTGTAACTTGTTGAGCCAAATATTGTTCTGTGTTTAGCACATGTTAAATATAAGTATTGTTTTGCTCTTGTAATTCCTACATAGAATAAACGTCTTTCTTCTTCTAATTCTTTTGGCTCTCCTATTGATTTGTAACCTGGGAATATTCCTTCTTCCATTCCTACTAGAAATACAACCGGAAACTCTAGACCTTTTGCACTATGAAGCGTCATTAATGTAACACTTTCGTCTGTCTCTTGTAAGTTATCTACATCACTAGATAATGTGATACTTTCTAGGAATTCATTTAATGAATTTTCTGCATATTCTTCTTCGAATTCCATTGCTACTGTTAATAACTCGTCCAAGTTTTGAATTCTACTTTCTGCTTCTACTGTATTTTCTAATTCTAAAGCTTTTGTGTAGCCACTTTTGTTTAATACCATTTTTATTAATTCTGATATTTGTGTTTCATCTTTCTTGCTTTTTAATTCTTCTATTAGTTCTATAAATTCTCTTGAATTTACAAATACTCTATTTAATCCATACTTATCTGCATGTTTTATTACCTCATACATTGAGTTTCCTGTCTGGTAACTAATTTCTTCAACGTTGTCTAAACTTGTTTTTCCTATTCCACGTTTTGGCTCATTTATAATTCTTTTTAGAGATATATTATCTGATTGATTTGCAATTAAACGCAAATATGCAATTGTATCTTTTATTTCTTTTCTTTCATAGAATTTTAGCCCACCTACTACTTTGTATGGTATATCTTCTCTTAATAAAATATCTTCTATTGCTCTTGATTGTGAGTTCATTCTATATAGAATTGAGAAGTCTGAATATTTAAAATACTCCTCTGTTTTTAAATAATTTATTTGTTCAACTATGTATCTCGCTTCGTCATATTCGTCGTCGCCTTGATAAATTGCTGGTAACTTTCCTTCTTCATTTTCTGTCCATAGTTTTTTCTCATATTTTGTTTCATTATTTTTTATTACATAATTTGCTGCTTTTAAAATATTTCCTGTGCAACGATAGTTTTGCTCTAATTTAATTATTTTTGTTCCTGGAAAGTCTTTTTCAAAGTTTAATATATTAGAAATATCTGCTCCACGGAAGCTATAGATTCCTTGGTCATTGTCCCCTACAACTGTAATGTTTCCATATCTTGAGGCTAAAATTGTTACTAATGTAAATTGAGCTTTGTTTGTATCTTGGTATTCGTCTACTAATACATATTTGAATTTCTCTGTATAATATTCTAGTGCATCTGGATTTTCTGTTAATATTTTTATTGTATAATTTATTATATCATCAAAATCTATTGCATTATTTTCTTTTAAACGTTTTTGATATAGAGTATATATTTCTCCTATTTTTGCTTTTCTAAAGTCTGCTTGATATTTAACGCAGTATTGCGTAGGTTCTAACATTTCGTTTTTTGCATTGCTTATTTCTGATAAAACGCTTCTGTCCGTAAATATTTTATCGTCTATATTTAATGCTTTTAAACATTCTTTTACTAATGTTCTTTGATCTTGAGTATCAAATATTAGAAATGATGAATCGAAACCTATTCTGTCTATATATTTTCTTAAAATACGCACGCAAATAGAGTGGAATGTTCCCATCCATATATCTTTTGCAACTTCTCCTACTAGTCCTTCTATTCTTTCTTTCATTTCGTTAGCTGCTTTATTTGTAAATGTTATTGCTAGTATATTCCATGGTGCTATGTTCTTTTCGGCTATTAAGTATGCTATTTTGTGTGTTAATACCTTTGTTTTACCACTTCCTGCACCTGCTATTACCAAACATGGTCCTTCTGTTTCTAACACCGCTTCTTTTTGTTTATTGTTTAATCCTTCTATTAACTCTTGCATTTTTGTTTCTCCATTCCTTATTGACATATTTAACATTTTTGTTTATAATATATTTAGAAAATGAGAAACCACAAACGTGGTTGCCTAAGATATGTTTTAACAACACATTGCTCGGGAAAGCTAGATGTGTTGTTTTTTATTGGTTATTTGCTTTTGCTCAAAATAATAACTAGTGCTATTATCAAGGCTATGGCAATGATAGTTATAAATATTAAAGAATAAAATAATATGTATATTATGCTCACTAATACTGATTCTATCATAAGCCTCACCTCCTTTAATTGGAGGCAACCACATCTTTGCTTAATCTCATTTTCTATGTTATTTAGTCTATACTATTTTTTATATATTGTCTAGCGAACATTCAAAATTTTATAAAAAATTTGTTTGTATTTTTTCAATTATTTTTATTAAACACTTTTCTATTTCTTCCGCGCAATTTTGATATACATTCATGTCATATCCCCATGGATCTTTTATATCCATATCTTGTCCATTTTTATCTAACTCTGCATATTCCTTCATTGTAAATACTTTTTCTTTTAGTTCTGGGTACATATATAATACGCTTTGTTTATGAGATTCTGTAGCACATAAAATTATATCCATTTCTTTAATTTTAGATCTTCTTATATTTGTTGCTCTATGTCCTTCTATATTTACATCATAATATTTTGCCGCTTCCATAGCATTATAAGTTGCATAGTCACCATCTTCAGCATATATTCCACATGAACATATGTCCAAATCCAAATTATTATCTTTTGCTAGTTTTTTCATCATTCCTTCTGCCATTGCACTTCTACATATATTACCTGTACATATAAACATTATTTTCATATCTTGTCCCTCTTCTTAACCATTTTTATATTATTATAATTGTTATACTAACTTTTGTCTATAATATATATAAGATTATTAAATTTCATACCTTACAATGCCTTTTTATAAATTGTATGCTCCAAAAGGGACAGATTAACCAAAAGGATTTTTTAGTCGTTCGAGCTGAAAGCGAGTTACGAATAAAATATGCAGAGGCAACGTCCCTAAAGGTAATTAGAGTGACATTGCGAGCATGCCTAGTAGGAAGCCGGCTATGTTTCCTATTGCTGTCATTCTTCCGTGATATAAGATATTTGATTCTGGTATTAGTTCGCCTGATACTATGTATAGCATTGCCCCTGCTGCAAAACTTAAACACATTGCTATTACTTCTTGTGATATTCCTCCAAGTATTGCTCCGAAAAATGCCCCTATTCCTGTTGTTATTCCTGATAATATTACATAGAAAATTACTTTTCCTTTTTTCATGCCCCCATTTTTCATAGGTACTGCCATGCTTATTCCTTCTGGTACATCATGCAGACATATTGCAATTGCTAGTGAATAACCTAATGTTAGTGATGCTCCAAAGCCTGAACCTATTGCCAAACCTTCTGGAAAGTTATGAAGTGCTAGACCTATGCTTACTATTATTCCTGTTTTTAATAAATTGCTTGTTGTATTTGTATTCATTTTACTTGTATTAAACTTTTTTTGTACTAATACGTCACATATTATCATTATTATTATTCCTGCAATAATTCCCATAAGTACACTGAAAATGTTTGCTATTTCCATTGCTTCTGGTATTAAATCAAAGCATATTATTGCTAGCATTAAGCCTGATGCAAATGCTAAAATAAAACTTAAAAATTTATTTGACTTTCTTTTGAAGCATACTCCTATTATTCCTCCAATTGTTGTTCCAAATGTCCCAAAAAATAAGCCTATTAATGTTGTTTTTAATATCTCGCTCAAATTAAAACACTCCTTAAAATTAAACTTTTTATTAGTTTATTTTTAAGAAGTGTGATTTATTCGTTTTATGTTTTTATTTTAATCATATGTAAATATTGTAATATTACTTGCTTTCTTAAATTTATCATATATTTTAAGTTTTCTAATCTTTATCTTTCTTCATCTTCTTGAACCTTTATTTGTCCTTTTTTTATCATTTCCTCAAATCCTGGCGTACTTCTTACATATCCTCTTAAATTACAATACATGCTTGGTTGCGTATCATATGTAAGTTTTCTTCCATAATGTTTTTCATACATACATTTACAAAATTCAAAATTTTCATTTCTCATTGCTATTGTATTTTCATTAAGTGATTTATTTTCTTGTGGAAATATTGGTTTACCCATATAAATTGTATATAAAGCTGAATTTTCTTTTTCAGTATGACCTACAAACATTGGAATAACAGGAACATTAGATTCTGTTGCCCATCTATATGCACCATATTTCATTGGCTTTGGTTTATGATAATTTTCCCACATTGCTTGTTCTGCACATACTAAAACAAGATTTCCATTGTCTAAAAGCTTTTTTAAACTATCCAAAAACATTCTCATAGTATCTTTATTTTGGCTTAATGGTAATGTTCTTCCATATTTAAAGTAATCAGCAATAGGTCCTTCTGGGAAATTGGTATAATTTCCTTCTCTAACAACCTTAAATAATTTTTTATCTATACCAACATTATGAATAGCTGTTTCTACAGCAAATGTATCCAACGGATTAAAGTGATTCATAGTAATTATCGCACCTTGACTTTGTTCCTTTAGTATATCAAGGTTGTCTGTACCTTCTATACCTTCTATCTTAAGTGTTCCATTTGATATGGTGTCTCTAATAAAATCTTCTGCCCATTTATTTACATTATAATATTTTTCTTGTTTTTCTGGTTTTTCTTTTAGGTAATCTAAGTCGGAATCATCTGGCATCAGAATTTTTGTTGGTGGATCTAAATTTACATCAACATCGAATACTCCAATTGTCTCAAGATATTGTATTCTTTTTTCAACTGGTAAATTATAAAAACCTAAATTCTTTAAAAATTCAATTCTTTGTAATACAGTCAAGTTATAAAAAGATTTTAATTTTTTTCTATTTATTTCCTTAAATGTTTTCAATTATAAGTTCTCCTTTCATTGATTTACATTTGTTTTTTATTTTTTTTAACATAAATTATTATATCATAAAAATAGCTTTTTTTCAAGATTTTGCCCCTCTTTATGCATATATGATAAGAATTATATTAAAAAAAGAGTTGTTTTGTATATAACCTAAATTTTTTAAGTTACTTACATAATTCAACTCTTTTTCTTTTTTAGTCTACTGACTTTAATGCTTCTAGCATATCTACATTTTTTAATTTGTTATTTACAACGAAAAAAATCCGCTATAGCGGATTTTTTTTATTTCTATTTTATCATTTTTAATTTTTTATATTTTATATATGCAATTATAGTAGTTCCTATTAGTACCACTATCATAATTGTTAATCCTATTCCTACTCCTGTTTGTGGTATTGTTCCTGTTGCTATCGTTTTATCTTCTTCTCCATTTGTTGATGTGTTGTTGTTTGTGCTACCATTTGCATTTCCTTGGTTATTATTATTGTTGTTATTTGAAGCTGCTACAACTGTTACTGTACATGTTGCTTTTTTGTTTCCATCTTTGGATACAACTGTAATAATTGTAGATCCTATTTTTTTAGGTGTTACTGTTCCATTATTATCTACTGTTGCTACACTTTCATCGCTAGAACTCCATGTAACTATTTTGTTTGTTGCTTTTTCTGGATTAAATGTTGGTGTTAATTTTAGTGTTTTTCCTAACTCAACTTTTTCTGTTCCTGGCAAAGATATACTTTCCAATGCTACGTCTGGTTGTAAGTTATCTACTAATATATAACCATATAAGTCTCTAGTATTCTCTCCTCCTTGAAAGTATAACCACATATAATATAAGCCACTATCTGGAACATTCACTGTTTTTTCTGTATAACCAAAACCTATCTTATTAGAACTTCCATATCCATTCCAATATCCCCAACTTTTCCAATTTGCTGTTGGTACTTTTGTTTTAAGTAATGATGCTAATTCTAAATAATTACCATTTTTACTTTTTATTTCTTTATATTTATTTATCAATGTTTCATCTGTTATTTTTTCATATTGATAAAATGGTTTACTATTTTTTGAATTCCAGTAATTTACATTTATGCATTCAGCCTCTTTTGTGCTAAATTGTTTTCCATTATTTATTACAGTATAATTGGTTACTTTTAGAAATGGTATAGATAAATCTACTTGAAAATGATCTAAAATAATACTATCTGTTGTTTTGTCTTTTATAGTTATATAACCTTTTTCAACAGCTGTTATTACATCTGTAAATTTTACATTATCTCCTGTAATTTCAATGTTTGCTGTTGATTCTGTATAGTCTGTTATTAAATACCACTCTCCATCTTTAACTTGTGTTGCTGCTGTTTTTGTAAGTCCAAATTGATACTCGTGTCCTTTATCTAATGTTAGACCTGAAAAATAGAATTTTTGAGTTCCAGTAGTGTTAGGATCTTTTTCTACACTTACTGCTGCATTTGCAATGTTAGGTATTAATACCATTGCTAGTGCTATAATAGATAATATCAATATTCTTTTTACTTTTGTCATTTTTTCACCTCCTTCATCTTCTGTATTATATTTTAATTTATTGTTCATCAATTTTTTTACCAAATATAGACATTGCAAGTTTTCCTACTACTGGTAATTCTGGATCTTCTTCTTTGTTTGCTTTTACTATACCTATTATGACTAGTACAATATATAAGCCATATACTATTGTTGAGAAAAATGGAATATAGATAGGAATTATTCTGTATATTGCATAAATAATCATATAACCTATACCTATAATTATTGCTTGAGCTGCATGTATTTTTGTATTTCTTTGGTTATCTTTCATACCATATAATACTATAAGCCCACCTATCCAAGTAAATACATATGCTAAAATTGCTTTACCTTTTTCACTCATCTTACCTTTTCTCCTTTCTAAAAAAATTGTATAAATAAATTCTTTTTTGTAGAATTCTGCAATTAATATATCATTTAAAAATATAAATGTAAATAGTTTTTCATATATTTATGTGTTTATATATTTATATATATTATGTCCTTTTATTTCTAAAATATATTGCAAAAGATTTATTATTAATTATCTAATAGAAGAAAATATTAATTGTATTAAATGTAAAGTATAATATCTGGTAAATAAAAAAATAGAGAGAATAAAAAATGAAAAAGCAAAGAAAAAATCCGCCATAGCGGATTTTTTCTGTTTTTCATTTTTTATAGCCTTTATTTAGCGTTCTACTTCTTGTTCAAGCAGTTTATGTTTCATACATTCTAATGCTATTTTTCTTGCACTTATCTTATTTTTTTCTTCTTGTGTTAATTCTGCTAAAGTTTTTCCATTTTCTAATTCAAATATTTCATCAAAGCCAAATCCGTTTTCTCCTCTTGGTGTTTCTGTTACATATCCTTGTATATTTCCTTCTTCGCAGATTGTTACTTTCCCATCTGATAAAGCAATGGCTGTAACAAATTTTATTTGTCTTTTTTCTTTTGGTATACCTTTCATTTTTTCTATTATTGCTAGATTTCTTTCTCTATCTGTTCCTTTATGCCATCTTTTTGTAAATACCCCTGGAAAACCATTTAAACATTCTATCTGTATTCCTGAATCATCAGCAATACACATCTTTCCATTAAGCTCTTTTGCTATTTCTTTTGCTTTTTTTATCGCATTTTCTCTAAATGTTTCTTGGTCTTCTTCAATATCGACCTCTATTCCAAGTTCCTCCATTGAAACTATTTTATATCCTTTTAATATTTCTTGAGTTTCCTTTATTTTTCCCTTATTACCTGAAGCAATTACTATTTCTTTCATTTTTATAATCCTTTCTTTATACCCAGTTACTTGTAAAATCTTCATTAAATTTATACCTATTTGATGGTCTATATGCAGATTCTTTTACAACTTTTTCTGTTTTCTTTACCATTGGTTCTATTTTTTTCCTAAAGTTTGCTGGTACTAATTTTTTATCTAATATTATTTCATAAACTTGTTGTAACTCAGAAATTGCAAACTCTTCATCTAAAAAACTAAATGCTATATTTGTATTTTCAATTCTGTTTCTTAATCTTTTTATTCCTGTATGTATTATAATTGCGTTTAATTCGCTAATATCAGATTTTCCTACCAATTTATTAATATATTCTATACTTTCTCTTTGCCTTTTTGCAATTGTTTCTATTTCATATTGTATTTTTCTGTTTTCATTGTTTAATGTAATTTTTTGCACCCTTGTTTCCTTTTCGTTTTCAATATATATATCATAAAACTTCAAATTAACAGGCATATCTTTAATATTTTTCTTATTTATTATTACTAAATATGTAATTATTATTTCTGACTCTTTTGTGTAATAATTCGGATCACCCCAAGTATATAATTGTTCTATATAAAATCTTGATGTTCCAAATAGATTTTCAATTTGTTTTTCTGCTAATTTTTTTATATATTCTTTATTATTTATTTTAAATATAGGAAAATTATAATTTTCATCTAATACTATTTGTAATTTTTTATCTTTTAATCTTCTCACATCTTTTCGTTCTTCGTTATCTGTACTAAATATTATTAGGTTACCTTTAATATTCATTTTTAGTCTTTTCCTCCTTTAAATTATCCACCAAGTTATAATCCAAATTTTAACAATTTCATCTTATTTCTATTTAGTATATTTTATACATTCTTGTTGTTTTCTGCAATCCTTGTATGATATAAATTCTCCATTATGCTCGATTTTTATTGATGGCTTTGGAGTTCTATCAATCTTTAAGTTTTCTATGTCTTTTGGATGGCAACCAACACTACTTCTATCTTTTAAATAATCAATTTGTGACATTACACAATAATCACATCCAATATTACATGGCTTATTTTCTGACCAAGAAAACCACCCTGATGTAAATTCATAATTATGATTATCAATTGTAGTAATCTTATTTAATCTCGAAATTAGTTTTTTAGTATATGGTATAGACTCGGTGATAACTCTAACTAAATTCAAATCGCCTGCAGATGCTTGAGAAAGTACAATCTTATTATCAAGTACTTCATATTCGTACCCAAGTTTATCTAAAATTTCTAGATTTCTTGGAGTATTTTTCTCAAAACCATGTACTTTACAAATTGTATCAAATTTATCTGCTACAGCACAAGATGTTTTATTAAAAAATTTTACTCCATTTGCTTTGCAACACTCTATAAAATATTGTTTTGTTTCATCTTCTAGTTGTTTAATCAGTTTATTATTATGCAATCCACCCATTATAATTCTATTTCCATGGGTTGCTGCGACCTTAACAATATTTTCAATATTTTCTTTGCTATCATTTCTTCCTTTTATTAATGGTCTAAGTAAAATGGTTACATCTCCAAAAATTGAATATAATCTATCTATTGCATTAACTCTTTCCTCAAATGTATACTTTCCTTCATTTAGTCCGGTTAGTGAATATGATAAAAATAAATTTTTCTTCTGCTTTTCTGTTAAATTTTCTAGTAACGAAAATGCATATTCACTTGGAACAGCTTTTGTACAAACATGAAAAATATTTGAAAATCCTTCTAAAGATTTTATTTTTAATACAGTGTTTTCTATTTGATTGTCTATTAATGGATCTCCATTATTATTGATGTTTACAGGTATTTTTTCAAACCACTTCATATATACCATCTCCTTTTACTTATTATATTTTTTATATTAAGTAGCTACAGTTGCATTATATTCATTTGTGTATCTTTTGTCAATACTTTTTATAAAAAATATAATAAGTGCTCTGAAATATCTTTATACTTTTTGTGTAATTTACTAAATACTAATTTCTAAAAAATTTTTTATTACATACAAAAAAACAAGATATTTTTGTATCCTGTTTTTTTACATTTTCTATTCTTCTTCACCTTTTAATTTTTCTGCTCTATCTGCTGCAATTAAGTTATCTATCATTTCATCTAAGTTACCATTTAGGAAATCTTCAAATTGGTATACGTTCATTCCTATTCTGTGGTCTGTTATACGGCCTTGTGGATAGTTATATGTACGTATTTTCTCACTTCTGTCTCCACTACCTACTTGGCTTTTTCTTTCATTTGCTATTTGACTATCTCTTTTTTGTTTTTCTATTTCATATAGTCTAGAACGAAGTAATCTCATTGCATATTCTCTATTTTGTACTTGTGAACGTTCTGTTTGGCATTCTGCAACTACTCCTGTTGGAACGTGAATTAATCTTACTGCTGATGATGTTTTGTTTACGTGTTGTCCTCCAGCACCAGATGCTCTATAAACTTCCATTTTTATATCTGCTGGGTTTATATCTATTTCTACATCTGCTACTTCAGGAAGTACTGCTACTGTTGCAGTTGATGTATGAATTCTACCACTACTTTCTGTATCTGGTACACGTTGTACACGATGTACTCCACTCTCGAATTTTAGTCTACTATATGCTCCTTTTCCTGTAATCATAAAAGATATTTCTTTATATCCTCCAAGACCTGTTTCGTTTTCATTTACCACTTCTAGTTTCCAGTGTTTTTTCTCTGCATACATAGAATACATTCTAAATAGCGTTCCTGCAAATAGTGCTGCTTCTTCTCCTCCAGCACCTCCACGTATTTCGCATATAACGTTTTTATCATCGTCTGGATCTTTTGGAATTAAAAGTATTTTTAATTCTTCTTCTATTTTTGGCATAGCTTCTTTATTTGCAAGCATTTCTTCTTCAGCCAAATCTTTCATTTCTGGGTCATTCATCATTTCTTTTGCTTCTTCGTATGCTTGTTTTGCTTTTTTATATTCTCTGTATTTTTGTACTATTGGTTCTAATTCTGCGTGTTCTTTCATATATTCACGCCATTCGTTTGTTCTTGAAATTACTTCTGGATCACTTATTTTTTGTGTTAATTCTTCATAACGTTTTTCTACAGTCTCTAATTTATCAAACATAAATATTCTCCTTTTTAAATTATATATTCTTTGGTATTATACTACATTTTTATATTTTATTCAATAGAAAAACCGCTCTTTAATTTAAAAAGCGGTTTCTCTTATTATTATTTTAATGCTTTTTTTATATCCGTCTGATATTGTTTAATAAGTGAATAAAACAATGGATGAGCTATTTCTTCAGCTTTTTCTACGTCCTCATCAAGTTTTTGGAAATACCTACCAATTAAAATGTAAAGATCACTCTCGTCTAATTTTTCAATTTCTGTATCTAATACCTTCTTTTCTTCAATTTCCAATGTTGTAATGTCAGCCAATAAGTCATCAATCCAAATCCAGAATATAGTATTTTCTCTACTCTCTCCTAGTAGTTTCCTCGCATGTTGTCTACCATCACTATACATACTCACTTTTGCAGCTAATTCTTCCCGTAGTGCAGATACCTTTTCAACCTGCTCCTCTGTAAATTTCATATTTTTTATCCTCCTTCTAATTTAGAATACAAGATTTTTATAGTTATTATATTTGATATTGTACTATCTCTTTTCATAATTGTCAACAAATAAAAAAACAGGTTATAATATGATAATATTTTTATTATAACCTGTTTTTTTTAGATTTTATTATAAATTCACTAAATTATATTTAATGTTTTCTTTGTCTAGTATATCTACTTCTCTGTTAGTACATGTAAATATAATTATTTGATTATTTTCATATTCTTTGCTTATATATGTAAGAATATTTTTTAGTCTTTCTTCATCATAATATGCAAATGCTTCGTCTAAAATTATTGGCATGCTTTCTTCTGAAAGTTCTTTTATTGCTCCAAATCTTAATGATAAATATAACTGCTCTATTGTTCCTATACTTAACTTTTCGGCTGAAATGTATTCTCCATTTTGCTTTTCTACTATTATTCCTTCCTCATCATTTATTTTTACTTTTTTGTATTTACCATTAGATATTTTTTCTATGTTTTTAGATAAGTTCTCTGTAAATTTTGGAGTAACATTTTCTTTCATTTTTGTATATGCTATTTCTAAAACTTCTTTTGCAAGTTCTATTGCAGAATTTTGCTTATTAAGCATTGTTTCTTTTTCATTTAGTTCTTGTAGTTGCTCTTCCATACTTGCCAATCTTTCAAGTTTTGGCATTATATTATTTTTATCTAGTTCTAGTGAATGTAGTTCTAATTTATTTTTATTTAGTTCTTCTTGCATTTTTTCTATATTATATGAAATATTATTATTAAATTCTGCATTTTCTAATTGGTATATTTCTCTTAATCTATTTAGTCTTTCTTCTATATTAGAATTAATTTCTTGTTCTTGTTTTTCAATTTCTGCAATTTTTTCTTCTTTAGATCTATTTAGCATTTCTATTTGTGCTTGCATTTTGTCCATTTCGTTTTTAGCTAATTGTATTCTTTCTCTTATTTTTATTTGTTGTTCGCTTTCTTCCTTTTTAGGTTCATTATCTTTATTTTTATTTACTAAAGACTCTATTAATATAGTAAAGCTTGCTGCTCCTATTACAAAAGCAATTACTGATATTAATACATTTTTAATGAATATAATACCTATAGTAATTGATATTACAAATAGAATCGCAGTTCCTATCTTTTTAAATTTTGATGCTTTCTTATTTTCTTCTGCTTGATTCTCTGCTTTTTCATTTATAATATTTGTTATTTCTTTATACTTTGTTTCTATTCCATTTTTTTCTTCTTTTATATTTTCTATTTTTTCTTCATATGATTTTATTAAATTCTGATTTAATTCTAATTTTTGTTCTTCAAGCTTTTTATCTTCATATATTTTATTTATTTGTTTTAGTACTTCTAATTTTCTTTCGTTTTCTTGTATTTTTGCCTCTAAATTGTTTTTATTTTCTTCTATTGTATATCTTTCTTCTTTATATTCTTCTAGTTCTCCAATTTCGTCTTGAAGATTAAATTGCTCTTCTTTCACAATGTTCATTGGTCTCCCTGTTGTTCTTAATGTTCCTATTTCCTCTATTTGCCTTTTATTTAATTTTTCTAATGCCTTTTTGTATGAAACATTATCTTCTCCTGTCCCTGCCAAGTTTGCCAACTTTTGGACTAATATATTTTGCTCTTGCTTTTCTAATTTTACTTCTGTTTGACAAGATACAAATGTAGATAAGAATGTTTCTTCTTCTATTTTTGTTTGCTCTACAAAAAATTTACTTCCATTTGTTTTGTCTATTGTAAATTCTTTTGAAATGTCTTCTCCTGTTTCATTATATATTTTAGGATTTTTTTTGTTAAAATCTCTAAATACTTCATATTTTTTTCCGTCATCTAATGTATATGTTATTTTTCCAGAAAATTCTTCGCTATTCCATGGTTTGTATCTATCATAATCCGAAAATTCTTTTCTTCTTTTATTTTTGGATATCCCATAAAACATATCCACAATAAATTTAAGAAATGTGGATTTTCCACTTTCGTTATTGCCTTTTATTATATTTATATTTTCACTTAGATCTATTTGTTTGCTTTCTAAATTTCCAAAAGCATTTATCTGAGCATTTTCTATTTTCAAAATATCACCTCTTATTTATGATAAAGAGTTCATTCCTATTTCTATAGCTTTTTCTATAGTTTCTTTATCTATATTTTCATCTTTTAATTTTTCTAACATTTCTTTAGCAAATATTCCTTTTAATGTGCTGTCATTTGCTATTTCTTCTAGATTATAGTTAATCTTCGTTTTATCTTTAATTTTTATAATATTTTCAGTTTCTACTAACTTATATAGTTTATAAACATTTATTTCAAAATTTCTATTTCCTACTAATATAATTTTGTATAAATTTCTCTGCTCTAATTCTAATTCATTTATTTTTTCTGCTAATTCTTCTATTGTTTGAATCTCACTAATATCTAGCTCTTGTTCCTTAAATTCTTTTTCGTCTAATGTAATAAATTCTAAATTTAATTTTCCTTTTTCTAAATTTCCTACTACCATTCCGTGTTTTCCTAATTCGTCAAAACCTAGGGAAATAGTAGAACCTGGATATACTATATTTGTTTTTTCTTCCACATTCTTTTTATGAATATGTCCTATTGCAACATAATCAAAGCCAATCTCTTGTAATTTTTTTGAAGATAAATTGTTATATTCCTTTTCTAATTTATCACTTCCATCTAAATTACAGTGTGTTAATAATATATTTATTTTCTCTTTGTTTTCCAATTTGATATTTTCTATGTTTGAGTTATTACAATAGAAATCTTCAAATCCATATCCATATAAAATGAAGTCTTCGTTTTCCACTTTTTCTACATTTGCTGTGAATATTTTTACATTTTCATTCCAATTATATTTTGCATAATATGAGTTCTTTAAGTATGGATCGTGATTACCTGGAGCAATATAAATTTTAGTATTTGGTATCTGTTTAAAGCTATCATTTATAAAACTTATTGTACTCTCTCTTATGTATTCGTTGTCGTATAAATCCCCTGCTATAAATAAGTAAGGAATTTTACTTTCTTTTATATATTCTATCATTTTTTTGAATGCTTTTCTTTGATCTAGTCTTCTTGTCTCGCCTAAATCTCTTCTATCACTAAGCATTTTAAATGGCGTATCAAAGTGCATATCTGCTATATGTACAAATTTCATATGATTATCCTCCATAATTTCTTTGCTCATTATATCTATTAATAGTAAAAAAGTCAATACATTTTTGAACGTTTGTTTTGTTGTTTCTAATGTTTAAATGCTATTATTTTAATGTTTTAAACTTGTTCAAGCAATAATCTGGTCTTTTAGCAGTTATCAAAAAATCCGCTATAGCGGATTTTTTGATAATTATACGTTTTTCTTTAATTCTAAAATTTGTTTTTCTTGTAACCCTGTTGTTTTTATTATATCTTGTATTGGAATATTTAGTTCAAGCATCTTTTTAGCTACTTGTTCTATTCCTTCTTTTATTCCTTCTTTTATCCCTTCTTCTTTAGCATGTCTTAATCCATTTTTTTCATCTCTTATTGCTTTTTCTCTTAATTCTGCTACTCTTCTTAATTCCTTGTCTTTACTTATTTTTTCTAATTCATTCATAGCTTCTTTTATTTCTTTATTATCTTCCATTATTTTTGATACCTCGCTTTCGTTAGGGTCATTTATAAACATTACCCATTGTGCTAGTTCATTTTTTGGCTCTTCTTTTAGCATTCTTCTTGCTTTTGGTATCTCTATTATATATAATTCAAATACATCTGTCAATTCTATTTGCTTGCCTGTTGATACTTCTCTTATTTTCCATTTGGTACTTAACTTTTGTACTTCTTTAGTCTTTTCTAACTCATAATCTATTATTATTATGCCTATTACTTTATTCAGTTTTCCATAATCATCACCTTTTACTAATTGACCTGCATATATTCTACTCCAGTAAAACAAAAATCTTTCTGCTGTATCTTTGTTATCTGCTAGTTGAATTTCTATATCACATATTGTTCCATTATCTAATGTTGCTTTTAAATCTACTATCCCTAATTTCTCTTCTGGGTACTTTCCTACAAGATGCTTATCATTATCTAAATTTACTTTTTGTATTTTTTCTTTTGTTGCAGCTTGAATCATAGCTTTTGTTATTTTTTCATTACCTTCTCTAAATAAGGCATGAAATACTACATCTATTTTTGGCTTTAATAGAGTTAATTTTTCTCCCATATTTTGCTTCCTTTCAAATTATATTTTAAATTTCATAAAATATAGAATTACCTCCTTGTCTTTAGATTTTATTTAACATATTGATTTTTTATAGATTTAAATTTTTTTGAATAAAGTTTTTTGTTAAATAATTGTTTTTGATTTTATGTAACTTAATAAATTTATTAAATCATATTTTTATGTAAATCACAAGAATTTTTCATCGTAAAATTTCGACAAAATATGATACTAATACAAAGTAAATATATTTCTTTACAAATGATGTTTAAAGAGCAAAAAATCCGCTATAGCGGATTTTTTATTCTTTATTTTATTCTTCCATTGGCCCAAATAATTCATCAAATTTTGCTTCTAATTCCTTTTGTATATCTTCTGTAAATAGTTGTGGTTTTTTCTCTTCTTTTTCTTCATCACCTTGTGGTAATGTAGGACTATCAAAATCCTCGAAATCAAATAAGTCTGAAAGTGTTTCTTGTTTTTTAGGCTTTTCTTCTATTTCTATATTTTGTTGTTTTGCTGGAGTCTCATCTATTTCTATATTATTTAAAATATCTGATTTTTCTTCTTTTACACTTTCCTCTATATTTGGGATTTCTTTTGGTATATTTTTTTCTTTTTCGTCATTATCTTCAAATAAGTCATCTAATGATTCTACTTTTAAGTTTTCTGCTGCTTTTTTATCTGTTTCTGGTACATATGGATTATATGGATTGTATTTTCTCCATTCTCCTCTAGTTCCAGCATCAAAATGATTATGGTCTAACTTGTTTTCCTCTAATTCTTTGTACATTTTTTGATGTGTGAAATAGTAGTATTTCTTTGCTTTTACTGGTTTTATTCCTTTCTCAAAAATTATACATAAATCATTATCCATTCTACGAAGTTCATCTGGTGTCATTAATGCTCTTCCTAGCATTTGTTCAGAGTCGCTGAATCCTTGTTTATGTGCGTGTTTGTCACGATTTGTTGATTTGCTTTGTCTAAATATTGTTTTTTCTCCCAATGCTTTAGAGAAATATTCTACTGTTTTGTATGAGTTACTTCCTAAAAATACGTGTGTATCACAGTTACCAATTATTGTTTCATAGCTTTTTTCATATATAGCTTCTAATTGGTCTAGGTTTTGTAAAATAACACTAAATTGAATTCCTCTACTTCTTGATGTTGATATTTTTTTGTCGAAGTCTGGTATTCTACCAATGTTTGCAAACTCATCTAGTATAAAGTATACTGGCATTTGAAGTTTACCACCATTTAAGTCTGCATAATTGTATAATTGTTGTATCATTTGAGAGAAGAATATTGTAAGTAAGAAATCATATGCTGTGTGTGTATCTGATGATATAACATATACAGCTGTTTTTTTCTTTCCTATATCTTCAAAATTTATTGTATCTGTTGACGTTACTTCTGCTATATCTTTTGAATCAAATTTTCCTAGTTTTGATTGTAATGAACTTAAAATTGATCCATAAGTTTTTTCTGGTGCTATTTCTATTGATTTGTAATACATTCTTGCTGGATGGTCATATGGTAATTGATTTATTAATTCTGTAAGTAAGTTACTTCCACCATTTGTATTTGCTGCTCTTACTAATTCAGAACAGCTTGCTAGGTTTTGTTCTTCTTCTGGTCTTGTAGCAATTAGGTAATAAATTAATGCTTTTAATAGCATTTCTGCCATGTCATCCCAATATGGATCTGATTTACTTTCTGATGCTTGACCTTTTACTACAGTGTTTGCTATTACGTCTACGTCTAGCTCACTAGCTACGTGCATTAATGGGTTGTACCCATCACTATTTACTGGATTTACTAAGTTTAATACTTTTATTTCATAGCCATGTTCTTTTAAGTATCCTGCTGTATCATCATATAGTTCACCTTTTGGGTCTGTAAATACATATGAACCAAGCATTTGATATGCATTTGGTTTTGAGTATGATGCAGATTTACCAGATCCAGATCCGTCCTACTATAAGTGTATTTACGTTTCCACGTTTATCTACTGGTAAATAATTATCTTCTGCTAATATAATTCCTTTGTTTTTGCTTAATATTCTATATTGTTCGCCATGCTCGCTCCAATCACTAGAACCATGTTCCATGTCATGATATTCACCCTTTGGTTTTGATTTTACAAAACCTATAATAGAACATATTATAAACAAAATTGTATAATTCATTAAGCAACTTCCAAATGTACTTATGTATTCTGCTGAAAACATTTTTGTTATACTTGAGAAACTTGTAATTGCAGGTATTAATTTTTCAACAAATATATTTGTATTAAATACTCCTGTTTTTGAAGCATCTGCAATTGCTTCCGCTATAGGCGAAACAAGTACTATGGCTAAAAATACCCATAGTACTCCTATAATAATTAAAAATCTTTTACTTTGTTTTAATGTTCTTTTAAATTTTTCCATGGCTTTCCACCTTTTCTTTGGTATGAATTTCTATCTTGCATTTTCTTTTGATAATGTTAATTTTGTTTTTCTTGCTTTTCTATTTTCTAATACTTTTTGTTTTTGTTCTTTGCTAAAATTCATTTCGTCCATGTTACATGTTACTGCCTTTATTTCCATTGTTTGTTCTAAAAAGCTATCTTTTTTATTTGCTTCTGTTACTTTTATCCCTTTTTCGTTTTCTTTTCCAAATGATATACATACTACATCATAGTTTTTTGAATCTCCACTTGTTTGACTCATTATTAAACATCCTCCTCTTAGTCTTTCTTATCTCGTATTTCAAAAGCGAAATAAGATTTATATGGTTTTAATTTGCATTTACCTTTTACTTCATTTGTTTTTTCATCCATATATAATACTGGTTTTACTTCTTCTGTTGTTTCTGGGTCTATAATTGATATTGGTCTCTTTAAATTTGGTGTATATCCAAATTCTTTATATTCTTCTTTATCTGAATATAAAGTATCAAACTTGATTGGCATAGGTTTTTTAGAAATTTTTACTTTGTCATCTTCTAAAACACCTGTATTAACAACTACTTTTTCTTTTCCAAATGATAGGAATAGTAATTGTTCTTCATAATCTGGTTCATCTATGAAGAATGTTTTTCTTTTTAAATTTCCTTTTATTTCTTCAGTAGATACTAATCTTTCTACTGTGTATTTAGGATATTCTTGTAAATACTCTTTTGCTGTTTTGTTTATTCTGTATATTACTGTATTTACTCCCGCTGGATCTGTTATACTAAAGTGTTTACCTTGTATACTTTCCATGTTACACCCCTTTCTATGAACCAAATTTTCATAGTTTTTCTTTAGTTTGACAACTATACATAATTATACAACTAAATGTTCGAAATGTCAATATTTTTCGGGTTCGTGTTAGTTAGAAGTACTAAGTATGTTCTTTTCTACTTTTGAATTATGATATTGTTGTTTTGTTTCTTGGTTCAAACTTTGATATATTTTTTAGTTTTTCATAAATTTCTATCTCTTCTTTAGATGGATTTTTAGGTACTACTATTTTTACTTGCGCTATTAAATCTCCTCTTCCACCTTTTCCGTCTTTGTAGCCTTTTGCTGGTATTTTTATTTTTTCTCCACTTACTACTCCTTGTGGTACATATATTTTGCTTTCTCCATCTATTGTTTCTATTTGTGCTTTTGTTCCTAGCACTGCTTCCCAAGGTGTAAGTAATAAATCTGTATATATATCATATCCATGCAACTTGTAAATATTACTATTTTCTATATTTACTTTTATGAATAAATCTCCGTTTTTTCCTCCATTTTGTCCTTGCTTTCCTTGACCTATTAGGCGTATTTTTTCACCATTTCTTATTCCTGCTGGTATTTTTACATCAAATGTTGTCATTTTTCCTTCTACTGTACGTAAAGATATTTTTTTATTTGTTCCATAGAATGCTTGTTTAATTCCAATGTCAATTTGTGTTTCGATATTATCGCCTTTAGTTGGTATTTTTGTTTTTGTTCTTTTTGCCTTCTCTACTTTATTTATTCCAAATAGTAAACTCCACAAATCAGTTCTTTTTTCTCTTTCTTCTCTGTCTTTTTGTTTATCTATTTTCTTTCCTACATGAGAATACCAAATTCTATCATATTTTCTTTTTGATGCGTTATTAGACAATACTCTATATGCTTCATTTATGTCTTTAAATCTTTCTTCTGCTTCTCTTCCATCATTTACATCTGGATGATATTTTTTAGCTTGGTTGTGAAAAGCTGTTTTTATTTCGTCTATATTTACTTTATTATTTTCTAATCCTAATATTTTATAATAATCTTTGAAAATCATTTAACATCCTCCCATTATCAATGGTGGATTTATTATATCAAGTTTAGTGTATTTTTTCAATAGTTTCTGTTGTAAATTTTAGAGACGGACCTAAAAATTTGATTAGTACGTATTAAATGTCCAAAAGGAACACTTTTTAGTGACATTTTTTGTGTCGCTAAAGAGTGTCCCTTCTGGCATAATTATTTTTCCATTGCTAACTCTATTATTTTATCTAATAAATCTGAATATTTTATTCCTACTGCATCAAATAATTTTGGATACATGCTAATTGCTGTAAATCCTGGTAATGTATTTATTTCGTTTATTATTACTTTATTTGTTCCTTTTTCTACAAAGAAATCTACTCTTGAAAGTCCTGAACAACTTACTGCTTTATATGCTTTTATTGCTTGTTTTCTAATTTCTTCAGATATACTTTCTTCAATATTTGCAGGAATTACTGTTCTTGATTCACTATTTTTATATTTTGAGTCAAAGCTATAAAATTCTTCTGCTGATAAAACTTCTCCTACACATGATGCAACAACATCTTCATTTCCTAATACTGCGCATTCTATTTCTTTTCCTATTATTCCTTGTTCTACCAATATTTTATTATCATATTTACCTGCATAAACTATTGCTTCTTCTAGTTCTTTTTTGTTTTTTACTTTTTTTATTCCTACAGAAGATCCTGAATTAGAAGGCTTTACAAACATTGGATATTCTAACTTTTCTTCTGTTTTTTTACTCAATTCTTCTAATGTACAAATACTTTCTTCAAAGTTTTCTTCTATATATCTAAATTTTTCTTTATCTTTTCTTATATATACATATTTTGCTTGGTTTAGCCCTGCTTTTTCAAATATTACTTTTGCATATACTTTATCCATGCAAACACTTGAAGCTAATACTTTGCATCCAACATATGGAACCTTTAAAAGTTCAAATAAACCTTGTATTGTTCCATCTTCTCCATATAATCCGTGAAGTACTGGAAAAATACAATCCATTTGTTTTAAATAGTTCATTGGATCATCAAGTTTTTCTATTTCATCTAATTTATCTCCAACTTCTATTGTTCCTATCTTTTCTATTTTTTTAGTATATTTATACCAATTTCCTTCGCCATCTATGTATATTGGATATATATCATATTTATCTTGTTTTAAATTTTTAATAATGGATGTTCCTGAAACAATTGATACATCATGTTCAGTAGACATTCCACCAAATATTACTGCTAATTTCATATTTTTTACCTCCATATTAAAATCTTTTATAATTAACACTGTTCCAAATTGAGAAATTGTTACAATTGTGGACTGTCCCTAATTGTGAATTTTCTCTATTATTTCACCAAATTTCATTCCATTTGATGCTTTGAATAAAATACAATCATTTTCTTTTTTTATTTTATTTAATATTTTTGCCGCTTCTTCATTTGATTCACATTCTATTATATTTTCTTTATCCATTTCTGTCTTAGCTATATTTGCAATATATTTTGCTTCTTTGCCTACTACTATTAATATATCAATTTTATTTTTTATTACTTCTTTTCCTACTTTTTCATGTAATTCTTTAGAATATTTACCAAGTTCTAGCATATCTCCTAATACTGCTATTTTTCTTTTGTTCTCTATTTTTCCCAAATATTCTAAAGCTGCTTTCATAGAGTCATAATTTGCATTATAACAATCATTTATAATTGTTATATTTTCTTTTATCTTTGTAATGTCCATTCTCTTTTTAGTTAATTCAAAACTTTCTATTCCATGTTTTATTTTTTCTATTGGTATTTCAAAAATGCTTCCTACTGCTATTGCACATAAACTATTTAGTACAAAGTGATTTCCTCCTACGGGAACATGTATTTTTGTATTTGTGCCTTTTAATATATATGTGCTTCCATCTTCTTTTGACTCGATATTTTCTGCTGAAAAATCGCTTTCATTTTCTATTCCATATGTAATTATTTTGTATTTTTCTTTATTTTCTAGATACCATTTATGTAATAAATCATTATCATTGTTTATAACTATTGTTCCGCTATTTTCCATTCCTTCTAGTATTTCTAGTTTTGCTTTTAATATGTTTTTTCTTGATCCTAAGTTACCAATATGTGCAGTTCCTATATTGGTAATTACGCAAACTGTTGGCTTTGCAATTTTAGTTAGCGTACTTATTTCTCCAAAATGATTCATTCCCATTTCAATAGTTAATGCTTCTTCATTTTTTAATCTAAAAATTGTAAGTGGCACACCTATGTGATTATTGTAATTGCCTTCTGTTTTCAATGTATTAAATTTTTGTTTCATTACATTTGCAACTATATCTTTTGTACTTGTTTTTCCAACGCTTCCTGTAATTGCTACTACTGGTATGTTATACATTTTTCTTTTATATGTTGCTATTTGTTGCATTGCTTTTATAGTGTCATCCACTATAATAATAAATTTATCTTTATATTTTTCTTTTTGTTCCTCAGTTATTTGAATATTTTGCAAAATCGCACCTTTAGCTCCTTTTGCGAATGCTTCTTCAAAATAGATACTACCATTAATAGTTTCTCCTTGAATTCCTAAGTAGATATCTCCTTCCTTTACTTCCCTTGAATCTCTCTCAAAATTTTGACAAAGATAGTTTTCTTCTCCTGTTACTAGCTTTCCATCCGTAACATCTAAAATTTCCCTTACACTTATTTTATGGTCTTTTTTTTCCATAATTTTCTTTTCCTCCGATTATATTTTTATGTTTAGGAGATTAAATATATTTATATTTTAATCTTCTATATTATATGACAATTGTTTTTTATTTGCAATATGAAAATGACGCAAAAGGAGCGCTCCTTGTTGACACTTTTGGTGTCACTAAAGAGCGCCCTTTTGACAACTTTTTTGGCAAAAATCTTTATTTTAACTATTCTACACTTCTATTTGCGATTTCTATTGCTTTTGATACTATATTTCCGCAAGTTTTAGAAGATACATTTTGCCATCCTCCGTCTTGTTTTACTTGTTCATATACACCTAATTCTCTTGCAATTTCCTCTTTTAAATTTTCAGACATAATATTTGAGCTTCTTCTTCCCATTGTATATTACCTCCAAATTCTCAAAGTCTAGATTTAGAAAATAAATTTATTTTCTAATTATATTATGTGCAATTTAGTTTGCAAAATACTAATAATATTTTCCTGTTTTTTTTGCTCCGTCCCCAAAAACAGTTACATTGTTAAAGTTCCGTTCGGTGTATTTTTTATTACTAATATATCTTCTTCTGCTCCTGTTTCTGCATTTATATATACTAAAAATTCTGTATCATCTACTTTTCCTTTGAATTCCCAACAAAATATTTCTGTTTTAAATTCTGTTGGAATTATTGCCATTCCTTCACTTTCTATTTGTAAACTTTTATTTAAATTTTCTTTTGCTTTTTCTTTAGTTATTTTAGCTGTTGGTATATTTCTTTCATAGTGTGAATTTAAATATCCTGTTGTTTCTATTCCTAGTATTTCGCCATTATCTAATGCAACTTTTACTTTTATTAAATCTGGATATACTACAACATCTCCGCTTGTACTTTTTTGATTATATGCATAATTTATTGTAACTACTCCATTTTGTTTTAGATAATACGTTTCTTTCATGTTTGGAAATCCCTTACTATTTAAGAAATCTTTTCCTATTTCATCCGCTCTTTCTTGTGATATACTTTCGGCTTCGACATTTCTATTGTAATTCATAAATATTATATGTCCACCTTTTTTGCTTACAGATACTGTTATTATTTCATTTTTATTATTTTTTGCTTTTATGCTAAAATCATATGAAGGTATATCTGTGTCTTCTGATACCCCATTTGAATTTATTTCTCCTATTTTGTCATTTCCTATAAAATCAGTTGCTATTTTCTTTGCCTCTTCTTCGCTTATTTCTTCTCCTGTTAAGCCTTTTTTCTCTACTGACGTCATATGCTCTGAAAATGCGCCATCATATATTAACCCTGAATATTCATGAAAATTTTCCTCTAAATTGTCAAAGCTATCTTTTGAAATATTGCTTACCTGTGTTAAAAATACACTACTTCCTTTGTTTGTTAGTTCTCCCCATTTTATTCTTCCATCATTTATATCTGCTGATAATTGATTAAGTGTATTTTCTAAGTCTACGCTGTATGTGTGTAATTCCTTTAAGTTATTGAAATCATCATCTGTTAAATTTTGATTATTTATATTTTTTCTTGATAGTGAAAAGCTGTAATCACTTACTTGGTTTAAAAATTTTGATGTGTTTGCAAGTTCTTGTGAACCCATTGGAAGTCTTGCTAAGTAACTTTGTGCTAAATTTGCTTCTCTCCACACATGTGTTAGAGTTTCTGCTCCATGTTCTGGAGTACTAGATATTAATGATTTTGCTAAATATGTTTCTACATTTTCTACATAACTAACTAATTCAAAAAATGCCATATTGTAATTGTTTTCTGCAGTTTGTCTAAATTGTCTTTCTCTTTTATAAGTATAGAGCCCTAAAACTGCTATAACAGTAACTAAAGTTACTACTAAACTAAGCATATGTCTATCTTTTAAACGATCTTTCCAATCATATAATTTTGATTTTATTTTTCCCATTTTTCTCTTCTCCTTTATTAATTAATGTACCAAAAGGGACACTTTCACCTTTGGGGACGTTTCCTTTTGGAGTATTGTACAAAATAAAATATCCAAAAGGGACAGATTAACCAAAATGAAACGTCCCAAAAGGTAATTTATTTGCAAAATCTGTGTTTTCCTATTGTTTTTATTAGTGGTCTTGACCATATCCATTTGTTTGTGGCAGTTGCTGGATTAAAATAATATATTGCTCCTCCTGTTGGGTCCCAGCCATTTAATGCATCTTGTGCTGCTTTTACTACTGTTGAATCTTCTGCTATCGGGTGGTTTATTTGTCCATCTGAAACTGCTGTAAATGCTCCGCTTTGATATATTACTCCTGCTATTGTGTTAGGAAAATTTGGATCTTTTACTCTATTTAAAATTACCGCACCAACTGCAACTTGCCCCTCATATGGCTCTCCTCTTGCCTCTCCATTTATTGCTCTTGCTATTAATTGAACGTTTGATGTTGAACCTGCATTTGCTGCATATACTTCTGTTTGATTATTTTTAGGTAAATTAAAAATCGCGATTATTCCCATTAACAAAATCATTATAATTAATAATATTTTGCATATTTTTTTCACTTTATTTCTCCTTTTAACTTATAGTATTTCATTTATATTTTGTATATTTTTTTATGTTTTATTCTTTTTTTTATTTATTTTTGTTATTTTTTTGAAATTTTATCTTTTTTATGGTAAAATTTAAAAAACATTTTATGATTGGAGTGGAATTGAAAGGATAAAAAGCTTTCATGACTACATGTACCTTTTATTTAAACAAGAAAGGACTGAAATTTTTATGAAGAAAATTTTGATTTTTTACGCATCTTATGGGGGAGGACATCTATCTGCTGCAAAATCTATTAAACAATATATTGATGAAAATTATACTGATGTTCAAACTGAAATAATTGATTGTGTTAAATATATTAATAAAGCTTTAGATAAAGTAACTACTGCTGCTTACAGAGAGATGGCAAAAAAAGCACCATGGGCTTGGGAAAAAGTTTATTATAAATCTCAAAATGGTCTTTTATCAAAGGTGAGCACTTCTTCTAACAAAATTATGGCTGTAAAAATAGCTAAATTATTTCGTGATTTTAATCCAGACATTGTAATTTCCACTCATCCATTTGGTTCACAAATGACTAGTTATTTAAAGCAGAAAGGAAAAACTAATTGTTTGCTTGCAACTATTATGACTGATTTTGCACCACATGAGCAATGGCTTATTGGAAATAAATTTGTAGATTTCTATTTTGTATCAAATTCTTCTATGAAGGATAAAATGATTCAAGAGTCTATTGATGAAAATAAAATTTTTGTTACAGGAATCCCTATTTCTAATAGATTTTTACAAACTTATGATAAAAAAGAAATTTGCAATTTATTTGAATTAGATCAAAATAAAAAAATTGTTTTATTTTTTGCTGGTGGTGAATATGGACTTGGCAAAGATAAAACTGTAGCAATTTTAGATTGTTTATCTGATTTTAATGATATTCAAGTTATTGCTATTGCTGGTAAAAATGAAAAGATGAAAAAAGAATTTGAGGAAATAGTTACTAAAAAGCATAAAGAATCTACTATTAAGGTTCTTCCTTTTACAGATAAAGTTCCTGAACTTATGTCTATTTCCGATTTAGTTATAACTAAGCCTGGCGGATTAACCACAAGTGAAAGCTTAGCTTCTTCTCTTCCTTTTATTATAATTAACCCTATTCCTGGTCAAGAAGAAGAAAATGCTACATTTTTAGAAGATTCTGGTTGTGCTGTTTGGCTTAAAAAACATGATAACCCAAAGGAAGTTTTAGAAAGAGTTTTGTTTAATGATGATGTTTTATATAAAATGAAAGAAAACTCTATTAAGCTTTCTAAAAGAAATTCAACTGAAGATATTTGCACTACTATACTTTCTAAAAATATATAAAGATTTTTTATTTAGAATATTTAGTGTTGAAATTATCTTTTGAAGTAATACAAATTACTATTTAATAAAATAAATATGTTTAGGAGGAAAAACAATGACAAGTAAAGAAAGAGCTTACTTAAGAGGTCTTGCAAATACTATAGATCCTATTTTTCAAGTAGGAAAAGGTGGTATTTCTGATGTTTTAATAGAACAATTAAATAATGCAATTGAAGCAAGGGAATTAATTAAAATTACCGTTTTAGAAACTGCTCCTGGAAATGCTAAAGAGTTAGCAAATGAAATTGCTGATAGTACAAATTCTGAAGTAGTACAAACAGTTGGAAATAAAATCACTTTATTTAGGCAAAAGAAAAAAAATAGTAAAATAGAATTTCCTAGATAAAAATAATTTTTAAATTTTAGGGACGGGCTTTTTACAATTTGCATCTTATTAAATAGTTTATTCTTAAAACTTTATAATATATTGTTTTTTATACCTTGGTGTCGCGGTCAGCAGTTTAAAAAATTACTAGTACGTTGACCGCTCCATTCGCACTCGCTTTAGCTTGTTTGGTCGCTTACGCGGTATTGCAAAACAATATATTATAAAATTTCTAATTAAATAGTAAATAGCTGCAAATTGTAAAAAGCTCGTCCCTAAAATTTACTTTTTTTGCTATTTTTGTTGACAAGTTTTAAAAAAAGTGCTATTATAATTACTGCAGTTAGCAAATGGTTCAGTAGCTCAGCTGGATAGAGCAACGGATTTCTAATCCGTGGGTCGGGGGTTCGAATCCCTCCTGGATCACCATAGTAAAAAATCGCTAAAAGTTAGTATTAAACTATTTTAGCGATTTTTTCATTTTTACTTTTATTATTTTTTTCAAGTCGTATTTGTCATATAAATATTTTATTTAGGGTGTCAAAAGGGTGTCAGTACATCGATAAGTGTTTCTTTATTTCATACTTTTTATATTTAATTCTCCCAAAAAGCTTTATATGCTCTGTGAGCTTCATATATATCAAATTTACTTGTTACTTCATATGGAGCATGCATTGAAAGTACTGGTACACCTGCATCTATTACATCTACACCTTTATTAGCTAAAATGTAGGCAATTGTGCCTCCACCACCAATATCTATTCTTCCTAATTCTGCAAATTCATATGCTACATCTTCTTTTTCAAATATATTTCTAATCATAGCTACAAATTCTGCATTTGCGTCTGAAGCGCCAGATTTGCCTCTTGCACCAGTATATTTGTTAAGTCCTAATCCTCTTCCTAAATATCCTGCATTATTTTTTTCATAAGCTGATGCATATATTGGATCATATGCTGCATCTACGTCTGCAGATAACATTTTTGAATTGCAGAATACTTTATCTAATAAGTTTGGTCTATTTATTCCTAATTTATTTAATATTTCTGAAACAAATGTATCAAATACATTAGATTCCATTCCTGTATTTCCCATGCTTCCGATTTCTTCTTTATCAGAAATAATGCATACCGCTGTTGTTTTTGGATTTTCTAAATTTAATAATGCTGTTAATGAAGTATATACACATACTTTATCATCTTGTCCATATGCTGCAACCATACTACTATCAAATCCCATGCTTCTTGCACGGAATGCAGGTACTATTTCTATTTCTGAACTTACAAAATCCATTTCTGTAATTCCATATTTTTGATTTAATATATTCATTATATTTAATTTTACAGAATCTGCACCTTTTTCTCCTTCAAATGGAATACTTCCTATTAAAAGATCTAAATCTTCTCCTTTAATTCCTTCTTTTAATTTTCTTTCCATTTGTTCAGATGCTAAATGTGGTAATAAATCTGTAATTGTAAAAATAGGATCTGATTCATCTTCACCAATTTTTACTTCGATTTTTTCTCCACTTGGTTTTACTATAACTCCATGAATTGCAAGAGGTATTGTTGTCCATTGATATTTTTTTATTCCTCCATAATAATGTGTTTTTAAATATGCTAATCCTGTATCTTCATATAATGGATTTGGCTTTAAGTCTAATCTTGGAGAATCTGCATGGCTTCCTATAATATTTATTCCATTTTCTATAGAATTTTGACCTATTATTGCTAGATACATACTTTTATCTCTATTTATATAATATATTTTATCTCCTGCCTTTAAGTTTTCAAATTCACATATATTTTTAAAGCCATTCTTTTCTGCTAATTCTTTTGAACTTTTTACAATTTCTCTTTCAGTTTTTGAATTATTTAAAAAGTTCATATAATCTGCACAATATGAAAAAATTTCTTCTTTCTTTTTACTTTCTATTCCTTCCCAACCTGTATTCGTTTTGCGGAATAGTTTTTCCTTTAAACTCTCTTTTTCTGTCAATTCTTTTAGCATTTTCATCATCCTTTCTTTTGTTTTTTTAATTATATCATTGCTATTTATTTTTTTCTACCTTTTTTTAATATCTCCTTTTTAATATTTCCAATTTTTATCAAATTATTATAAGTTTAAGAATACCTGAAAATTTTTTAAATATAATATAACAATATCTTTACAAATTAATCTTTTTAGTATTTAATATTATAAGGATTTTTGTATTTTTTTGTAAAAATTTGAAGTTTATTATAACAAAAGGAGGAAAAGTTAGTTTAAAAACTAACTTACTATATATTATGGGAAAAAGTAAGAAAAATTCAAACAAGCCTAAAAAGCAAGTTAATACAGAGACTGTAAGTGATATTCTTTTAGAGGATAAAAACAATATTAGTGATGCAGCTACCGACGCCATGAAAAATGTAGATAGCGTTGCTTATGCTAATAATTTAGTAGAACCTTCTAAATCTTCTAAGAGCATAAGAAAACTTGATATAAAAGAAAAGGAAGAAAAAACTGAGACTGTAGACTTAAAAAGCGATAATAGTGCAGAAGAAATAGATTCAGTAGATGAAATAGTAGATGATATTGCTGAAAAAAATGCTAACAATTCAACTTCTTCTGAAAATGCTTTAATTGAAATTAATAATAAAGATAAAGAATATAAAGTAGTAGATCAAAAGAAATCTTATAAAACAGCAATTATCCTTTCTATAGCTTTCATAATTATAGTTCTTTTATTTTTATTATTTTCAACTATTTTTGCTTTAATAGCATCAAATAAATCAACTATTATTAGTGGTATCAGCATCAAAGATATTGATGTTTCTAATCTAACTAAGGAACAAGCTTTAGAAAAAATTTCAAATGCATTTAGTAAAAAGTCTGCTCAAACTATTACTTTAAAGCATAATAATTTTGAACAAGCTGTTTTACCTGAGCAATTAGAAGTTTCATTTTCTTTAAATGACGCTATTAATATTGCATATAGTAAAGGTCGTTCACGGAAATATCTTCGAAAACAATTATGAAATTCTAGTATCTTTGCTTTCAGGGGTTAAAATTAATCCAGGTTTTTCTTATAGTGAAGAAACTTTAAATTCCTTAATTAATGAAATGGAAACTAATTTTGAAGATAGGCTAATAGAGCCAAGTTATTACATAGAAGAAAATAATTTAATTTTGTCTAAAGGAAAAAATGGAGTTGTTATAAATAGAGAAAAATTAAAGTCTGAAATTATGTATTTGCTTAATAATTTAGATTGTAATAGCACTATTATAGATATTCCAGTTGAAGAGAAAGTTGCAAGTACATTAGATTTAAATAAGATTCATGAAGAAATAAGTAAAGAGCCTCAAGATGCCTACTATACTACTAATCCTTATGTTGTTCATCCTCATGTTGATGGTATAGATTTTGCTATAACTATGGAAGAAGCTACAGATATTTTCAATAATTGTGAGGATTCATGTAGTATTCCTTTAAAAGTAGTTTCTCCAAATGTGACAACTAATGATATTGGACCAGAGGCATTTCCTGATTTATTAGGTGCATACTCTACTACATATAGTACTAGAAATGCTAACAGAAGTACAAACATAAGATTAGCATCTCAAAAAGTAAATGGTACTGTAATTATGCCTGGTGAAGTTTTCTCTTATAATACAACAGTTGGTAAAAGAACTGCTGCCGCTGGATTCAAAAGTGCTGCTGTGTATGCAGGTGGAGAAGTTACTACTGGAATTGGAGGCGGAATTTGCCAAGTATCTTCTACTTTATATAATGCTGTTTTACTTTCTAATTTGGAAATTGTAGAAAGATATAATCATGGATTTAATCCTGGATATGTACCAGCTGGTAGAGATGCTACTGTTTCTTGGGGTGGTCCTGATTTTAAATTTAAAAATAACAGAACTTATCCTGTAAAAATTATATGTTCTGGAACAGGTGGAACAATTAACTTTAAGATTTTCGGATTACTTGAAGAAAATGAGTATGAAGTAGAAATTCAATCATATATAACAAAATATATTTCTTATAGAACTATAACAAAAAATGATTCTAGTTTAGCAAAAGGTCAAACTAAAGTATTGCAAAATGGTTCTAATGGATGTAAGTCTGAAGCTTATCGAATATTAAAACAAAATGGTGAAGTAGTTTCAAAGATACTTCTTTCACAAGACACTTATAATCCTCACAACAAAATAGTTGCCGTAGGAACAAGATAATTTGCATTACTATTATATAAATTAAAATAACAAAGCCATGTAAAAAGTTGACATACCAACACTTACATGGCTTTATTATTTGGTGTACCCGGAGGGATTCGAACCCCCGATCTCAAAGTTCGTAGCCTTGCATTCTATCCAACTAAACTACGGGTACAATTAAAGTTCATTTAAAATAATAGCACATTCTATAAAAAAAGTCAATTGTAGCAACTATATTTTTTACTACAAACTGCCTTTCTTTTTTACTATATAGATCTTATATTTTTGTACCCTATAACTATTTCTTTTATAATTTTCTATAACATTTAATTGCAATTTTAATAACTTACGTTACAACTCCTTATTCTATTGCTTGTTTTATGTGATTTATATTTACTTTTCCATTTTTCATATACACTTCTATTACATCTATTCTAATAAAACATTTTTCGTATTTTTTAATATATATGTAATATTTTATTGCACTCAATAGATGTTTTTGCTTATTCTCATTTACCGCTTCTGAAGCAAATCCATATTTCTTATTTGTTCTAGTTTTTATTTCTATAAAAACTATTTCATTTTTGTCTTTTGCAATAATATCTATTTCTCCTTGATGACAATTAAAATTTCTATCTAATATTTTATACCCTTGTCTTTCTAAATATTTACTTGCTATTTCTTCTCCACTTCTTCCTGTTTCTTGTTTATAATACATCTATTATCTGCCTTTCTCTATTATTTTAAATCTGCTTATGCTTTTTCCTCCTCTTACATACTTGTTTGGATTTTACATCAATTATATTTATGCCATTATGAAACTTTTTAGTCTAATCCTTTATTTGTACAACATTTCCTGGTAACATTTCTATTAATCCTTCCAATTCCATTAGAGTTAATTTTTGATTGATTTGAACTATAGTCTGATTTAAACTCCTTGCTAATTCATTTATCCCTATTTTTCCTTCTTCTAATTTTTCGTAAATTTCTTTATATTCGTTTGGTATTTTAAACTCTGTTTTTTCATTTTCCTCTGTTTCTTTTTCCACATTTTCTCCTATTTGTGTTAATATCTCATTTGGATTTGTGACTAATATTGCTCCTTCTTTTATTAAGTTATTAGTTCCTACTCCTGTTGTTACACCTATTTGGTTTGGTAAACAAAAGACTTTCTTATTTTGCTCAAATGCGTATTTAGCTGTAACTCCACTTCCACTTCTATGTCTTGCCTCTACAATTAAAACTCCCTCTGAAAGTGCAGATATAATTCTATTTCTAAAAGGAACTTCTTTTAAATTTATATCTGTATCCGGAGAATATTGACTAACTATACATCCTCCATCTTCTATTATTTCATTGAATAATTCTTCATTTTCTTTTGGGTAAACATGATTAAATCCACATCCTAAAACAGCTATTGTTCTTCCTTTTTCTTGTTTAGAATTTTGGTGCGCAACAGTATCTATTCCTTTTGCTAATCCACTTATTATTGTTATTCCTTTTTTGGATATTTCTTTTGCAAATTTTGCAGCATAATATTCCCCATATGTTGTACTTATTCTTGATCCTACTATTGCAATAGATTTATTATTTAATAATTCTATATTTCCAACTGCATATACTTTATTAGGTCTATCTTTTATTTGTAGTAATTTTTTTGGATAAAGTTTGTCCATTTCATTTATTTCATATATTTTATTTATCATTTATTGCCTCCTTTTAATAATTTCTCCAATATTTTTTATCTAAATTCCTATATTGAATTGCTTCTGTAATATGAGCTATTTCTATATTTTCTTTTTCATCTAAATCTGCTATTGTTCTAGCAACTTTTAGAATTCTATCATGTGCTCTTGCACTTAACCCTAATGTATCAAAAGCTTTCTTTAAAATTTGTTTTTCTTTTTCTCCTAACTCGCAATACTTTTCTATTAAAGTTGGTGTTAATTGAGAATTAGAATGTATTTCTAATTCTTTATATCTGTTTTGTTGGATTTTTCTTGCTTTATTTACTCTTTCTTTTATTTTTGCAGATGTTTCTATTTTTTCGTTTCCCTGTAATTTTTCATATTTTACGGGTGTTACCTCTACTTGTATGTCTATTCTATCTAAAAGCGGTCCACTTATTTTTCCCATATATTTTTGTATTGCTTGTGGTGTACATGTACATTCTTTTTCTTTTGATCCATAGAACCCACAAGGACATGGATTCATTGAAGCAACAAGCATAAAATTGCATGGATAACTAAGTGTAGCATTTATTCTACTTATTGTAACTACTCTATCCTCTAAAGGTCCTCTAAGTACCTCTAATGTATTTTTATTAAATTCTGGTAATTCATCTAAAAATAATACTCCATTATGTGCTAAACTTATTTCACCTGGTTTTGGTATTTTTCCGCCACCTACAAGTGATACTGGTGAAATTGTATGATGAGGTGCTCTATATGGTCTTACTGTTATAAGTGGTGTATTTTTTGAAAGCACACCAGCTACACTATGTATTTTAGTTGTTTCCAATGCTTCTTCAAAACTCAAACTAGGTAAAATTGATGGAATCCTTCTTGCCATCATTGTTTTTCCGAGAACCTGGCGTTCCTATTAAAAGACAATTGTGCCCACCTGCCGCAGCAATTTCTAATGCTCTTTTTATATTTTCTTGTCCTTTTACTTCTGAAAAATCTAACAATGTTTCAAATTGCTTTTCAAATATTTTATTTATTTCTATTTTTTGCATATGGATTTCTTTTTTAGAATTTAAATAATCTATAACTTGATTTAAATTTTTTGCACCTAATATTTCTATTCCTTCTACAACTGCCGCTTCTTTTGCATTTTCCAAAGGAATTATAATTTTTGTTATGCCAAGCCTTTTTGCTTCTATACACATTGGAAGAATTCCATTTACTGAGTTTAATTTTCCGTCTAGCGATAATTCACCTATAAACACTACTTTTTCTATTTTTTCTTTATCAACTTCACCTAGACTTGCAAGTATTCCTACAGCTATTGGCAAATCAAAAAATGAACCTTCTTTTTTAGTATCTGCTGGTGCTAAATTTACTAATATTTTTCTACTTTGGAGCTCATAACCTGAATTTCTAATTGCAGTTTTCACTCTTTCCTTTGCTTCTTTTATACTTGTATCTGGAAGTCCTACTATTTCAAATCCAGGCATGCCTGAAGAAATGTCTACTTGCACAGAAACTAAATATCCATCTAGTCCTATTAATGACATACTTTTTACTATTGATAACATATTTCCTTCTTTCTTTTTGGATTTAATTTTAGAATTAATTTCTATTCGAATAAAAAACATTTTAAATAAATTTTCTTATTTATATCATAATTTATTTTATTTGTAAACATAAAGTCGATAATTCTTTTAAGAAATTATCGACTCTATGTTATATTTTTCGACTTTTTTATCTAATTTTATCTATAAATTTTTATTTTTTTAATCTTAACGCATTTAGTGTTACCGTTAAACTGCTTACCACCATTGCCAAGCTTGCCCACATTGGATTTATTGAAATTCCAATTGGTTTTAGTATTCCTATTGCTATTGGTATCATTAAAATATTATAGAAAAATGCCCAGAATAAATTTTGTTTTATATTTCTTATCGTTCTTTTACTTATTTCTATTAATTTTAATATTGAGTTTAAGTCATTTTTTGTTAATATTACATCTGCTGAATCCATTGCTATGTCTGTTCCACTTTTTACACTTACTCCTATATTTGCTTTTGTAATGGCTAAACTGTCATTTATCCCGTCTCCGCACATCATTACCATTTTTTTCTCTTGTTGTAAATTTTCTACTATTTCAGCTTTTTGAACTGGTAATACATTTGATATTACTTTTGTAATTCCTAGCTCGCTTGCTATTTTTTCTGCTGTTTGGTTATTATCTCCTGTAAGCATAATTGTTTGTATATTTTTATTATTCATTTTTTCTATTACTTCTTTTGCATTTTCTCTTACTATGTCATTTACCCCAATTAAAGCAATAATTTTTTTATTTCTTATTACATAAATTATACTATTTCCATCTAATGTTAATCTATTTTCATCTTCTATATGTTCATTTTGAATATTATATTTTTCTACAATTTTTCTGTTTCCTAATATTATTTCATCATTTTCTATTGTTCCTACAATTCCATATCCTGCAACATTTTCAAATGTTTTTACTTCTTTTTTTTCTTGTTTTTTAGCTTCCATATAGTCTGTAAAAGCTTTTCCTATAGGATGTGTTGATTTTTCTTCTATACTACCAACTATTTGTATTAATTGGTCGTTATCTAATTCACTATAATTATATATTTTGGAAATTTTTAATTTTCCATAAGTTAAAGTTCCTGTTTTATCAAATACTATAGTATTTGTTTTTGAAGCATTTTCTAATACTTCACTTTTCTTTACTAATATTCCATTATTTACACATACTCCCTCGCTTACAACTATTGCAAGTGGTGTTGCTAAACCTAAACTGCATGGGCATGCAACTACTAATATAGTAACAAATGTGCTTATTGCTACTGATATATCATATCCTAATATTAAATATATTATAAAAGTTATTATTGCTATTAAAATAACTACTGGTACAAAATAGCCTGAAATTTTATCTGCTATTTTTGCTATTGGAGCTTTGGTATTACTTGCTTCTATTACTAATCTTACTATTTCTGATATTGTTGATTCTTTTCCAATTTTTTCTGCTTTATATTTTATAAATCCATCATAATTTAGACTTCCTGCAATTACTTTTTCTCCTATTTCTTTATTTACTGGCTTACTTTCTCCTGTTATAAAAGATTCATCTAAATGTGCTTTTCCTTCTATTATTTCTCCATCTACTGCTATTTTTTCCCCTGGTTTTGCAATTAATATATTACCTTTTTTAATTTCATCTAGTGTTACTTGTTTTTGCTCTCCATCTATTTCAATAGTTGCCGTGCTTGGTGTTATTTCTACCAATTTTTTTATAGCTTCTCTTGTTTTGTCTTTGCTAATTCCATCTATATATCTTCCTAATTTTATAAAATAAATTATAATTGCTGCAGATTCGAAATATAAATTCATTACAAAATGATGATTTCCATTAAATATTTCATACATTCCAAATACACTATAACCCAAGCTACTTAACACACCAATTGTAACTAATGTATCCATATTTGGAATTAGATGTATTAAATTTTTAAATCCATTTTTTAAAATATCATATCCATACACTAAGAATGTAATTGTTAATATAAATAATGTTATTGCATAATTTATTGGATTATTATGAGGATCTAATAAATTAATTGTTGGTAAATTTATCATATGTCCCATTGAAATATACATCAATATAATTGCTAAAATAGTAAATATAATAAATTTTATTTTTTCTGTTTTATTTTTATTTTCTATTTTGAATTCCTTGAATATACCTGTACTTTTAAAACCTGCCTGTTTTACATATTTCTCAATTTTTTCTTGATTTAATATATTTTCATCATAATAGATTGTAGCATTTGCCATTACTAAATTTACGCTAGCCTCTATTATTCCGTTTTGTTTATTTAAATATTTTTCCAGTCCATTTGAACAAGCACTACAAGTCATTCCTTCTATACCTAAAATAATGTTTTTCATTTTATTATTCCTTTCGCATTTTGTTCTTTGGTTCACTTGCTTAAAAATATTTTATCTTATTATTCCTTTACTTCAAAACCTAATTCGTCAATTCTATCTTTTATTTCATTTATGTCTGCTTCATCTTCCATTTTTATTATTACTTTATTATTTTCGTGATTTGCTGTTACTTCCTTAACATTTTTAATTTCTTTCAAAGAGTTTTCCACCCTTTTTTCACAACCTGTGCAAACCATTCCCTCTACATTTAAAATAATTTCTTTCATTTTTTAATCTCCCTTCTTTATTTATTAAATTTTTTAAATAAACTTATTAATTCATCTATTATCTCCATATTTCCATTTTCTAAATCTTTTGTCACACAAGAATATAGATGATTTTCCAAAATATAATTTGATAAACTCTTTACAGAATTTTCTACTGCTGATAATTGAATTAATACATCATTACAATAAGTATCGCTTTCAATCATCTTTTTTATACCTTTTAATTGTCCTTCTATTCTGTTTATTCTATTATTTATTAACTTTTTTTCATTTTCTCCTCTTATTGTTTTTTTATTACAACATTCTTCCATTTTTTCACCTTCTTTTTGTTTTTCATATTATATACCCTGTATGGTATTTTGTAAATATAGGGGTATACATTCAATTTTTGCTTAGTTACTGTACTTTTTGAGTATAGTTTTTAATTCAATAATTAAAACTTACTTGATCATATAAAGTATTTTTATCAGTACCCAATATTAATGAAAATGAAAAGATACTATTTATACATGCTAAATATATGGAAAATTAATACATATTTCTTTGTAATTAACATAATTTGTTGTATATAAGAAAGGAAGTTGAACCTAAAAGTTCAGCTTCTTTCTTTTTCTTGAAGAGAATAAGAAAATTTTCTCAACTCAAAAAAATTATGCTATTCTTCACTTTTATTGAAAAATAGCATAATTTATAACTTTCAAATTTCTATAAATTCTCTTAAATTCCCTTGAGAAAAGGGCAAAATATGGTCGAGGTGACAGGGATCGAACCTGCGACCTCATGGTCCCAAACCACGCGCGCTACCAACTGCGCTACACCTCGAAATATACATTTTTTTCAAATGCTTATTTATAATACCACATTTTTTTTTGGAATGCAATACTTTTTTTAATTTTTCTCTGTTATGTTGACCTTTTTTGTGTTTTTTGTTATAATTGTTTTGTAATTACTTTATAGTGTTTATTTAAAAGGAGGTCTTGATATGACTATTAATGAGTTTAATTCAGTTTTTTCTCCTAATTCAGAATGCAGTGAAAAACGGAATTTAAGTAATTTCACTTTCTATTTTTCTAAAGAAAATATTATTATGGAGGGAATGATTCCTTTTTCTCTTTTATTACAACTACGTGATGAGAGTCTTGATATTCTGGCTGATCTTGATGACTTTTCTAGTCCAAAACTAGATGGTGCTTTAAAAAGTTTCAATGCTTTTACAGAGTTCTCTTGTGACTCTCACAAATATTATACTGAACAGTATAATATTTATCGTAAAGAAGTATTTGAAGGAATTATCTCCAATGGAGACACCGACGATTTGGTATTAAAAAAGCTGACTTTCCCCAGTGATAAATCCATATTGGATAAAATAGTAAGTGTAATCAAACTTTATTATTCTGAATAGTAACACAAAAAGCATTTCAAATTGAAATGCTTTTTATTTTATTTTTCTATATCTATTTTTTCCAAATCTTTAATTGCTGGGTCATATATTTGTTTTCCTTCGTAATTAAATCTTGAACCATGACATGGGCAATCCCATGTTTTATCTAAATTATTCCAAGAAAGCATGCATCCTAAATGACTGCAATATGGTTTTATTAAAAATAATTCTCCGTTTTCATTTCTATATGCCCCTACTTTTTTACCATCTATTTCTATTATTTTACCTTCCCCCTGCTTTACATCTTTTACATATTCTTCTATATCTTTCAATTTATTAATAACTAATGAATAACTTACTTCTTTTAATATATTTCCTAATTCTTCATGATTTTTAATTGGCTTTAATCTTGTTGAATTAAAAACTTCTTCATAATTGTTTTCTCTTCCTAAAATTTTATCTGTAATTATATTTGCTGCAATATTTGAGCTCGTCATACCCCATTTTTTATAACCTGTTGCTACATATACATTTGGCATTAAGTTTGAAAATTCTCCTATATATGGAATTTTATCTAATGAAATACAATCTTCTGTATCCCATTTATATAGTACTTTGCTATCTGGATAAAGGCTCTTTGCAACTTCTTCTAATTTTTTATAACTATCTTTTAAATCTATTTTTGCTCCTGTTTTGTGTTTCATTCCTCCTACTAATAATAAACGTTTGTCTCCATATTTTGCTGTTCTTAAAGAAATAGTTGGTTCTTCCGTATTTATATACATTCCTTCAAATAATGGTTCATTAGTCTCTACTCCTATTAGATATGATGTCTCTTGATACATTTTCATAAAATAAAATCCCGGAAAAGTTATTATTGGATAATGTGATGCAAGTATAACTATTTTTGCATTTACTTTTGCATCATCTGTTATAATTTCATATCCCTTTTCATTTTTCTTAACGTCTAAAACTTTTGTGTTTTCAAATATTTTTCCTTTTCTTTCTTCTATTTTATTTGCTAAACCTTCTGCATATAAACATGGATTAAATTGCGCTTGATTTTTATATTTTATTGCTGCCAATACTTTCTTTTCTATACTTATATAATTTTCAGTAGATTCTTTTCCTTTATCTTTTATTGGCAGTGGTATTTCTTTTACCAATTCACATGAAAAATCTAAATATTCTAATGCTTCTACTTCCTTTTCTATTTTTTCTACTTCTTCTTGCTTTTGTGTAAAAATATATGCGTCTTGTCTTTCAAAATCACATTTAATGTTTTCTTCTTCTACTATTTTAGCTATATTTTCTATTGCTTTTTCATTTGCATCTAAATATTGTTTAGCTTTATCTCTTCCCTCTGATTGTAATAAATAATTATAAAATAAACCATGTCCACTTGTTATTTTTCCTGTAGTATTTCCACTTGTATGGCTACAAATTGTATTTTTCTCTAGTATAACTACATCCTTGTTTTCTTTGCTCAAATAATACCCGCAGCTAAGTCCTGTTAAACCTCCTCCTATAATTGCAACCTCTGTTTCAATTTCTCCTTGTAATTTTTTATATTCTTTTTTATTATCTTTTACAGAAGAAATCCAATATGAATTATCCATAAAAACCTCCTTTTATATTTTGATTTTTTTTGTTTATCACAAAAAGTTTCAAGTACTTTTAAAATAAATTAGGAAATAAAAGTGTTATTTTCTACCTAATGTTACTTTCACTTGTTGTTCTTTATTATTTCTTAAAATTGTAAGATTAACTTCATCTCCCGGCTTTTTAGTGTATATATAACATCTTAAATCGCACATTTTATTTAGTTTCAAATCATCTATTTTTGTAATTACATCTCCTATTTTTAATCCTGTTTTTGCTGCATTTGAATCTAGTGCAATTTGTCCTACATAAATTCCTTGCGTTACTTCCGCTTTTTCATCTATATACGGAATTATGTTTTTGTCATATGCAAATATTCCTAGTGTAGCCTCTTCAAATTTATCTTCTTTCATATATGATTCTATTATTGGTTTTGTTATATTTATAGGAACTGCAAATCCTATTCCTTCAGCAGAAGTAATTTTTACAGATGTAATTCCTATTACATTGCCATCTAAATTGATAAGAGGTCCCCCGCTATTTCCAGGGTTTATTGTTGCATCTGTTTGAATTAAATCTTCCATATACACACTTTGGTCGTTCTCGTCTATTCTAACTGTTCTATTTGTTGCGCTAATTATTCCCGAGGTTACTGTCCTTTGAAATTCATATCCAATTGGATTCCCTATCGCATATACTTGTTCTCCAACATGCACATTACTTGAATCTCCTAAATTTGCATATGGTAAATTTTTTACGCTAATTTTACATATTGATAAATCTAAGCTAGAGTCTGACCATACTACATTTGCCGTATAGTTTCTTCCATTTTCTAAAGTTACGTAGCAATTGCTATATTTACTTCCTGTAACATGTTCATTGGATAAAATGTAACCATTTTCAGATACTATCACTCCTGTTCCTAATCCCAATTGACTTGCACCATCTTTTAAAAATATTGTGCTTCCTGCATTTTTTATTTTAGAAATTCCCACAACACATGAAGTAACTTTTTCAATAACTTCTGTTATTTCTTTTCCTTGTTCTTTCATTGTTTCTACACTTTTTATTGTCTTTGTTGCTTCTGTACCTTGTGTTTCGTATGTATTTATTTGAATTCCTTCATATATTTTGTAACAAAAAATACTACTTATAGATGTTAATACCATAATCACAAAAATAAGGGCTAAATTTTTTAATTTTTGTTTTGAGCTTTTTTTACATTTATACATTTAAAATCTCCTCCCTTTATTATTTTCATTTTTTCCCATTTTTGTTATTTTAAACATGTAGTTGATATTTTGTATAAAAATGTAGTATAATATTTATGTAATATTTTTGTGTATGGGAGGTTTATATGGAAGATTATTCAAACAAAAAAAAGTTTTTCTTTGATATTCCTGATGAAGCTTTATCTGCTGATAGTTCACAAGCACTAATTAATTTTTTTGAAGATGAAGTAGATAAAAAAGATCATTACACAAAATGCCATTGTAATAGAGTTTCTGAATATTGTGTCTTAATCGGTAAGAAGTTAGGCTTACCTCAGGAAGATTTAGATAAATTACGTATAGGTGGTCTTTTCCACGACATTGGAAAAATAGGTATTCCAGATAATATTTTAAAAAAGGAATCTAAACTTACAAATGAAGAGTATGATGAGATTCAAACTCATACTTCACTTGGAGTTGATATTTTAACAAGAAATAAAGTCTTTAAAGAGATTATACCTATTGTTGAATATCACCACGAAAAATATGATGGAAATGGTTATCCTTTTAAGTTAAAAGGTGATGAAATTCCTTTAGCAGCTAGAATTACAGCTGTTGCAGATACTTTTGATGCTATGACATCTAAAAGAAGTTATAGAGATCCTATTCCTTTAACAGATGTTGTTGAAGAATTTAAAAAATGTTCTGGAACACAATTTGATCCAAACATTGTAAATACATTTCTAGATATCATAAATAATGAATATGATGTAATAGAAGAAATTCAGCAAAAATATAATTAATAAAAAAAGAACTTGTAATGTATTAACTTTACAAGTTCTTTTTTTATTATATTTTCATACTTAATTTTACCTTTTGTCTTTCCATATCTATTGCTATAACTTTTACTTTTACAACATCACCTACTGAAACTATTTCAGATGGATTTTTAACAAACTTGTCACTCATTTCAGATATGTGTACTAATCCATCATGTTTTACTCCAACATCTACAAATGCTCCAAAATCTATTACATTTCTTACTGTTCCTGTTAATATTTGTCCTTCTCTTAAGTCTTCAAATTTTAAAACATCACTACGAAGAACTGGCTTTGGCATTTCTTCTCTTGGGTCTCTTCCCGGTTTTGAAAGCTCATCTATAATGTCTTTTAATGTCATGCTTCCTACTTGCAATTCTTTACTAGTATTTTCTACATTTACTCTTGCTAATTTTTCTTTTATTTCTTTTAAAGAATCTTTATTTAATAAATCTTCCTTTTTGTATCCTATAGATTTTAATAAACTTTCTGCTACTTCATAGCTTTCTGGGTGAACACTTGTTATTTCTAATGGATTTTTTCCGTTAAATACTCTTATAAATCCTGCACATTGCTCAAATGCTACTTTTCCTAATTTTGGAACCTTTAAAAGTTCTTTTCTTTCTTTTAGTTTTCCATTTTCATCTCTATATTTTACAATGTTATTTGCAATAGTTTTATTTATTCCAGACACATAAGATAAAAGTGATGGTGTTGCAGTGTTAACATCTACACCTACTTTATTTACTGCATCTTCAACAACACCTGTTAAACTTTCTCCTAATTTCTTTTGATCTACATCATGTTGATATTGTCCTACACCTATTGCTTTTGGCTCTATTTTTACAAGTTCAGCAAGCGGATCTTGCAATCTTCTTGCTATTGAAATTGCTCCTCTTAAAGAAACATTTATATCTGGGTATTCTTCTGTTGCAAGCTTAGATGCAGAATATACTGATGCTCCCGCTTCTGAAACAATTGCATAATGTACTTCTTTTCCATATTTTTCTTTAACTTCTTTTATAACATCTGCTACAAACATTTCAGATTCACGAGAAGCTGTTCCATTTCCAATTGCAAACATATCTACATTGTATTTTGCAATTAAATTAATTAAAACTTTTTTAGCACCTTCAACATCATTTTGAGGTTCTGTTGGGTAAATTGTTGTTGTGTCTAATAATTTTCCAGTTTCATCAATTACTGCAATTTTGCAACCTGTTCTATAAGCAGGGTCAAATCCAATAACAGTTAAACCTAAAAGTGGTGCTCCAAGTAATAATTGTTTAGCATTTTGTCCAAATACTTTTATTGCTTGTTCTTCTGCTTTTTCAGTTAAATCTGAACGAATTTCTCTTTCTATTGATGGTTCAATTAATCGTTTCCAACTATCTAAAATTGTATTTTTTAACATTTCTGTAAATTGTGTATTTCCTTTTATAATGTCTTTTTCCATTATTTCTAGTATTTTTTCTTCAGGCTTTGTTATTTTTACTTTTAAAAATTCTTCTTTTTCTCCACGATTAATTGCCAAAATTCTATGGCTTGGAATTCTATTTACTTTTTCACTAAAATCATAATACATCTCATAATTTGATTTTTCATTTTCTTTAGCTGCTTTTGTTTCAATTATTCCATCTCTATATGTAAGTCTTTTTATTTGTTTTCTATATTCGGCATTATCTGAAATATTTTCTGCAATTATATCTAATGCTCCTGCAATTGCCTCTTCTACAGAATTTACTTCTTTTTCTTCATTTAAGTATTCTTTTGCTTTATCGTAAATAGGTGTTTTTTCTTGTTGCATATAAATAATATTAGCTAAAGGTTCTAATCCTTTTTCTTTAGCTATAGTTGCTCTTGTCCTCTTCTTTTGTTTATATGGTCTATAAATATCTTCAACTTCTGCTAAAGTTTTTGCAATTTGCAATGCTATAACAATCTCATCTGTTAACTTTCCTTGGCCTTCAATTGAATTTACAACCTCTTGTTTTCTTGTCTCCAAATTTCTTAAATATGTAAGTCTTTCTCCTAAATCTCTTAAAGTTTCATCTGAAAGCCCACCTGTAACCTCTTTTCTATAACGTGCAATAAATGGTATTGTATTTCCTTCATCTATCAACGCTACTGTCTTTTCAACTTGGCTCTCCTTTATATTTAATTCTTCTGCTATTTGTTTATTTATATTCATTATTTTTCCTCCGAACAATAGGGACGGTCTTTTTCGTTCCGAATTCGGAACACTTGGGACACTCCTTATGTCTAATCTTTCTTTTTTATTTCTCTATAATCGTTTAATATTTTACTTAATTTTATTCTACTTATTCCTATATTTTCTGCTAATTTTGTTTTTGTCGGTTTCAACTCCATTGAATTATACAATTTTTTTATCAATCTTTTGTCTTCTTGTAATTCTTTTAATGTTATCTCTTCTTTTTTTATAAACTTATCTATTTCTTCTTGTACTTTTTCTTCTGTAATTTCTTCTTTTTCTAATTCTTTAAATAGTTTTTCATCATATTCGATCTTTAAAAATTCTTTTAAATAATTATATTTTGAATTGAATATCTTTTGTATTATTTCTTTTGTAATAATTCCTTTTTTATTTATATAATCATTATAACTTGAATATTTATATTCTTTCTCTAATCTTACAATTCCAGCTTTTACTGGATTCATATGCACATATTTAATACACTTTGTTAAATAATCTTGATTATATATTTCCTTACATTCAAATCTATTTCTGAATACATATCCTACTCTTTTTTCCTCTTTATTGTAGTTTATTGCATATGTTGTATTTAATTTTCTCATAAATATAGTAAGCTCATTTATATCTTCTGTATATATAATTATATGTACATGATTTTCCATTACACAAAAACTTATAATGTCTATTTTTTGCTTTTCTTTAAAAAATTTCATCAAATAAATATACTTTTCTTTATACTTATTATTATAAAATATCTTTTCTTTTTTTATTCCTTGGACCATTACATGAAAAAATCCATTCACTAAATCTTTTCTTGCTTTACGGGGCATAATACTACCTTCTTTCTTTTTATTATTTAGCCCCTATTTCATTTTTTCCTTTTTTATTAAAGGAGCGTCCCTCATGTTCCGAATTCGGAACGAAAAGGACCGTCCCTAGTGTTACTCGATTCCTAAATATTCATTATAAGTTACTTCTCTATCTACAACTCTATCTAGTTTTATATCTATTATTCTATTTGCTACTGTTTGTGTTAGTTGATGGTCGTGTGATGTAAATATAATATTTCCTTTAAATTTTGTCATTCCTTCATTTAATGCTGTTATACTTTCCATGTCAAGATGGTTTGTTGGTTCATCCATTATTAAGAAATTTGCTCCTGAAAGCATCATTTTTGAAAGTACACATCTTACTTTTTCTCCACCTGATAGTACTTTTACATATTTAAGTGCTTCTTCACCAGAGAATAGCATTCTTCCTAGGAAACTTCTTACATATGTTTCGTCTGGGTCTTTTGAATATTGACGAAGCCAATCTGTTATTGTCATATCTTCTTCAAATAAATAGTTGTTGTCTTTAGGGAAATATGTATTTGTAATTGTAGTTCCCCATTCAATTTCACCTTCGTCTGGCTCTAGTTCTCCAGCTATTATTTGGAATAATACTGTTTTTGCATTTTCATTATCTGCTAAAAATGCTATTTTATCATCTGCTTTTACTACAAATGAAACATTATCTAATAATTTTTCTCCATTTATAGTTTTTGAAATATTTTTAACTTTTAATATTTCTTTTCCAGGTTCTCTATCTGGTTTGAAATCTATGTATGGATATCTTCTATTTGATGGTTTTATTTCATCTAATTCTATTTTTTCCAATGATTTTTTTCTTGATGTTGCTTGTTTTGATTTTGAAGCATTTGCACTAAATCTTGCAATAAATGCTTGTAATTCTTTTATTTTTTCTTCTTTCTTCTTATTTTGTTCTTTCATTTGTTTTGCTAAAAGTTGGCTTGATTCATACCAGAAATCATAGTTTCCTGGATATACTTTTATTTGTCCAAAGTCAACATCTGCAATATGTGTACATACTTTATTTAAGAAATATCTATCGTGTGATACTACTATCACTGTGTTTTCAAAATTAATTAAGAATTCTTCAAGCCATGCTATGCTTTTTAAATCTAAGTCGTTTGTAGGTTCGTCCAATAGTAATATATCTGGATTTCCAAATAATGCTTGGGCTAAAAGTACTTTTACTTTTTCTTTTGCTTCTAGTTCACTCATTAATTTATAATGATTTTCTGTTTCTATTCCTAAATCATTTAAAAGTGCAGCTGCATCAGATTCTGCATTCCATCCATCTAATTCTGCAAATCTTTCTTCTAATTTTGCAGCTTTCATTCCATCTTCTTCACTAAAATCTGGTTTTGCATAAATAGCATCTTTTTCTTTCATTATATTATATAATTCTTGGTTTCCCATTATAACTGTATCCATTACAGTATATTCTTCGTAAGCAAAGTGATCTTGTTTTAAAACAGATAGTCTTTCTGTTTTTTCCATTGTTACTTCACCTTTGCTTGGTTCTAATTCTCCTGATAAAACTTTTAAAAATGTTGATTTTCCTGCACCATTTGCACCAATTATTCCATAGCAACATCCTTTATTAAATTTAATATTTACGTCTTCAAATAGTGTTCTTTTTCCAAATCTAATAGTAACACCTATAGCATTTAACATGTTTTTTCCTCCTTATGTTCCTTTTTGGACATTTTCTTAATTATAGTTTTTCCATTTGGACGTTTTATTTTAGGCAGTACCCAAAAGGAAACGTCCCCAAAGGTTAATCTGTCCCTTTTGGTAATTTATTCTTTGGTATTATATACAATTTTTTGACTTTTGTAAAGGAATATTACGGACAAAAGGATTTTCAATGCTTTACCAAAAAATGAAAGTCATTTCGACTTTCATTTCTAATCTTTATTAAATATTAACTTAATTCCCCATAAACCTGAGATTCCAACTAAAATATAAATTATTCTAGTTATAACAGATAATCCACCAAATATTGCTTCTACTAAATTGAAGTTAAATATTCCTACTAATCCCCAGTTTATAGCACCAATAATGATTAAAACAAGTGCAATTGTATCTATTACCTTCATAGCTTTTTCCTTCCTTTTCTATAATTTTAATCATATTATATGCATTTTTTACCTTTTTATACAAAAATGCAAATTATATAAAGTTTTTATATAATTTGCATTTTACTTTTTGTTTTAAAAATTACTTAAAAAATATCTGGACCTTATGGGTAATTTAATTAGTCTAACATATCTTTCTTTTTTAGCCAAATCATAGCTATAACTCCTAATATTATTGAAAATAATACTACTCCGTAAAATGCCCAAGGCGAATGGCTAAATTCCATAGGAACCTCAACATTCATTCCCCAATAACTTGCAATCATTGTTGGTATTGCTAAAATTATTGTTATTGATGTTAAAAATTTCATAACTCCATTTAAGTTATTTGAAATTATAGACGCATATGCATCCATTGTTCCATTTAAAATATCGCTATATATTTTTGACATTTCCATAGCTTGTTTATTCTCTATAATTGCATCTTCTAGTATATCTTCATCTTCCTCATATAATTTTATTATTTTTCCTCTTAAAGTTTTCTCCATGACTACTTCGTTTGATTTTAATGATGTTGTAAAATATACCAAACTTTTTTCTAAAGCAAGCATTTTTAATAATTCCTTATTTTTTAAAGATGTTTTTAGTACACTTTCTGCTATTTCTGTTTCTTTGTTTATTCTTTTTAGATTTTTTAAGTATAATTCTGCGTTTTTGTAGAATATTTGTAAAATCATTCTACTTTTTTTATAAGTAATTATATTATTTTTTGTTTTATTTTTTTCTAATTCTGAAATTACTTTATTTTGTTTCAAAGATACCGTAATAAAATAGTCATCTCTTACTATTATCATTCCAAGAGGCATTGTAGAATATACTTGTTCGTTACTTTCTTTTTCCATTATAGGTACATCTATAATAAATAATGTTGTATTGTCATCGTCCTCTACGTCAATTCTGGCTTTTTCTTCATAGTCTAGTGAATAGCGTATGAAATCTTCTTTTATTTTTATTTTTTTACATACTTTTTCAATTTCTTCTTCTGTCGGGGCAATCATATTTATCCAATTTCCTTTTTTAAATTCATTTACTTCTTCTGTTATATTTGTCTCCATATCTGTGTTATACATTTTTATCATATAATATTCACCCCTTTTTACTCTTTTACTATTATAGCCTTTTTTTTATATTTATGCAACAAAAAACAGCTACAGCTGCTTTTTGTTTATACTTTATCTTTCTATTTATTTTTTAATGTATATTGACTTATATCTGGTTCAACAAATATTGTATCTTCTACATTATTAAATTCATATTCTCTATCTGAAACAGTTTCATCTTCGATTACTTTAACTAAAAGACCTGTATCTTTGTCAATATATATTTTAGTTCCTTTAGAGGTTAATGATGTTGTAGAAGTAAATCCTTTTATAACATAACATTCTTTGTCGTTGCATTTTTCAGATTTTATATTAGAAATTATACTTCCTATAAATGTTTGCCATTTATTATCTGTTTCTAATTGATTATAAATATTTACTGACATTAGTGTTGAAGTATCTAATTGAGCTATTTTTGAGTCTTTTGTTTCTGTAAAAATATCTACTCTTTCTCCATTATTATACATAGATATTTTTATTTCATTTTCGTTTGAAGTTTTTTCTAGAAAAACTGCTTGTTTATTATCTTTTTGATAATATTTCATTATTATTTTTGTTCCATCTTCTTTTGTTGATTCTGATTTTACAAAATAATTTGTACTATTTGAATATTTAGATATTTTATTTTGTAAATTTCTAATTATTATATAATTTCTTATTGTATGAATTAAAGTAAGAACTAGTAAAATTATTAATATGATTCCTATTACTTTTAATATTTTTTTAGTCCTCATAAAAATCACTCCTTTTCTTTCGTGCAACCTAGCTATCATGAGCACTCAGCTTTTAGACCTATGGCTTTGCGTCATAAACTTTCGTTTATTTTGCCTTTATACAAATTCTATGTCTATTATAACATAATTTTACATAATTTACAATATTTAACTAACTTTACCTTTGCACATAAAAAAGCGAGCCTAAAATTTTCTATCAAATGTAAATTTTAAGAAAATTTAAGGCTCGCCATATTTATCTAGTACAGAAATTCCTCCTACAAGGAGAACTTTCTTACTATATAAAAAAAATCAGCTACAAAAATAGCTGATTTTTTATTATAATTGTTTTATATTGCGTAAAAATATTACATTTTCTATAATATCCATTACTGCATAAACTAGCATTAAAATTCCTACTGTTACAACAATTGTACCTTGATTTAGCACAATATATAATCCACAACAGAACATTATAATAGAAATTATTAATGTATATATCCATATATTTGATTTTATTGCTCTTAATTTTAAAGAAGAACTAGCTCTGACTACACTGCTATAAATTATCCATATTCCTATTATAATACGGAATATACTTCCTATAGTTGCACTATAAATGATAGTAATTATTCCTATTACAATTGTCATTACTCCATAAATTAAATGATAATTATATAAGTCATTTTGACCATTTATTTTAATGTAATTTACAATTTGATAAATTCCAACAATAATAAGGCCTGCACCTAATATATAAGATATGACTTTTACCGTTTCTTCTGGTTTTGCTATTAAAACCGCTCCTAATATAGCAAATATAATAGATTCAACAATTGATGCTTGTCCTGATTTTTTTAATATTTTTTGTAAATATTCCATTTTACCACTCCTTCCTTCAATGATAGTGTAAATTTTTTATCAATTATTGTCAATATTTTTCACTAAAATTACAAAAAATATTATTTTTACGTAAATTTGCGCAAGATAAAAAGAAACCCAAAATTAGTTGGGAGACTTTTTAAAATAAAAATTATATGTTATAATTACTCTAACAAATAATATTAGTCGAGGAGATAGTTATGAATAAAAAAAGAAATATTATAGTAGCAACTATTGTTATTTTATTAATCGTTTTAATTTTATGGATTAGTGGTATAATCCCAAAACAAATTGCAAGAATTTCTGCTACATATTATCTTAAGAAGAATCTTCCAAAAAAACAATTTGAATTTGTGGATATAGTGTGGTTTTCTAGTTTTGATGGATATTCAATAAAATTTAAAGATGAAAATGGAAAAGAATTTAGTTTTATAATGAATAATAAGTATTTTCCAATTAATCCAGGACAAGGAACATTTGCATTAGAAGAAAGCTATAGAATAGAATATGAAGGTATATCAGATATAAATGATTTTTACAATCATAGTATTACAAGTAATTATAAAGATATCAGAAATTTACCTAAAAACTATTCTAAGGAACAAGCACAAAATGATAATTGTTTTATAATAGGTGCAATGGTTCATAATGATAACTTGTATACTGAGTTTATGAATAAATACAATAAAAAAGAGAATGCATTTATTAGAGTAGTTCAATCAACTATTGAAGGAGATACCATTGTAATTGATGTATTATATGAAGCAAGAAATAATAAAATTCATTTAGTTAGAGATTATACAAGAGATAAATTTTCATCACTAGAAGATAGAACTATAAAATATAATACTTATGAAAAAACTGGTGTATGGAAATATCAGAAGTCTAAATATTGGGTTGTATATAATGGGGAATTACCTGATGGTAATGCTACAGAATATTCTATCAATTCTAATGAATTATTTATAATTGCAACTATTAACTAATTTATATAAATTTTAATAAAAGCATTTACCTTAAATGGTAAGTGTTTTTTTATTGGAGGTGAAAATCTTTGAATGAATTATCAATAAAAGAATTAATTAGGAGTAAAGAAGAAAAGCGAATATTAACTCGGTTTTATTACTGGCATTGAAGATGAATATTATAAATTGAAAAATGAATATATCCCTTGTGCTATTGTTTGGTATGACAATATAAAAATACTTATTCCTAATACGCATTTAGGCATATCTAAGGCAAGTAAATCTACTATTCGAGGCATGCTTGGTGCTGAAATAGACTTTATTGTGTTAAAAATAGATGAAACATCTTCTATTGCAATAGCCAGTAGAATAGATGCTATGAAATTACGATCTGAATTAGAACTAACAAAATTAAAAAATAATGATGTAGCGAAAGTTAGAATAATTGCTGTTGGAATTAAGCATATTATTTGTGAATTATATGGAAAAGAAGTTGTAATTATGGCAAAAAATTTGAAACATACATATATTGTTAATTGTAAAGATGAGTATTTTCCAGGTGAATATTTAAAAGTTAGAATTAAAAATATTGATATAGAAAACAATATCTTTGAATTAGATGCTAAATGTCTTATAGATAATCCTTATAAAAATATAAGAAAATATATTACTGAAGGTGGAGAATATACAGGACAGGTTGTAGCCTTTCCTAAAAAAAATAGTGGTATTATTGTTCAATTAGATAATTCAAATATAAGTTGTTTAGTAAGAGTTCCTGCAAGATTTAATAATTATCCACATTTTTTAGACAATGTGTTAATAAAAGTAACTGATATTTACGAAGATAAAAAATTAATTTATGGTTATTTAATGCGAATTTTTTGATAGTGTAAAGTAATCTATGAAAAAATAGATTACTTTACACTATCTATGCAATCCATTATTTTATTATTGATTTTACTAGTTCAATAAATTCATTTTCCGTTAATTTAGATGATTCTATAAAAAATTTATATTGTTCATATTCGAAAAATGCTTGTATACATTTCCCTTTATCATTTTTAAATAAATAAATATCATTATCGTTTATATTTGATTTTTCGAAATTATTTTTATTAGGTAGCATGCATCCAAGTATATAATTTTCTTTTGTAAATGTAATTTCTATGTTAGAAGGTTCATCATTTATATTTGAGCCATATATTTGATAATATATGCTATACTGCCATAATTTTGTATATTCTTTTTCATTTAAGTTTTCTTTTTCATATAAAGCATATTGATTTATTAAACTATATTCTTTAGGTATATTTAATTCTTTAAGAAATTCAAATTTAGATATTACATCCTCTTTCTTTGATTTTCCATCTATATCTGATGCTGTTATTATATTATTATTATTGAAAATTATATGGTCTTTATTTTCATCTTTTACTATATTTTGAATTTCATTGTTTTTTGCAAGTTGTAAATTGTCGCTTTTTAAATTTTTATTTATATAAATTACACAAGTTAACATTACCATAAGAGCAATAGTAGGAGTAAAAAAATATACCCATGTTTTATTTATATGTTTTGGTTTTTTATCTTCTAAGGCTTCTATTAATATTTTTTCATCAATATCATTAAGAGCTTCTAATATTTCAAAACTTTTATTCATATATAATCCCCCTTTCTATTAAAAAGTCCTTTAATTCGTTTCTTAATCTATATAGTATTACTTTTACACTATTTTCGCTTATTTTATTTTTTAAAGATATATTTTTAATTGAATTCAAATACCAATACCTATCTAGAAAAATCTTTTTTTTGTTAATAGGTAATTTTTCTATAAACTCGTTTAAAAAAGTTACAAGCTCATTATATACAATTATATTTTCTACACTTTCATTGTTAGATATACAATCTTCTAATTCTTCTAATACTAATTCCATATTTGAATTTCTCTTTTTAGCTCTTAAATTTTTATATTTATTTATTGCTACATTTCTTGTAATCTTTGCTAAAAAAAGTTTTAAGACATTTGGTCTTTTAGGTGGAATCGTATTCCATGTGTTTAAATATACATCGTTTAAACATTCTATTGAATCTTCTTTATTTTGTAATATATTATTTGCAATATAACTACAATACTCACCATATTTTTTATCTGTTTCACTTATTGCGTTCTCTGATCTATTCCAATAAAGTTCAATTATTTGATTATCTTCCATCTAAAAAACTCCTCTCTATTATAATAAACAACAAAAATTAAAGAAAGTTACATTTTTTCTATATATTTTATCATTTTTCTATATAAATATAAAAAAACTACCCGTTCAATGGGTAGTTTTTATTGGTGCGCCATCGGGGGGTCGAACCCCGGACCTTCTGATTAAGAGTCAGCTGCTCTACCAACTGAGCTAATAGCGCTTATCAACAATGCTTATTATACGACTATTTTGTTTCTTTGTCAATAGTAAAATGACTCAAAAGGGACGTTTCTAAATACTTCATAAAGTCCCTTTTGTTTCATTATTATTTTTTAATTTAATTCTTTTATTTGTTTCAATAAATCTGGATTTATTTTTTCTTCACTTGAGCTATCCATGACTATTACTTCTTGAGCTTTCTTTGTTCCTCTTTTCACAATTCTTTCTAATGGACTATATATATCACTAGAGATTTGCTCTCTTGATACAACTATTCCATTGTATTTCACTATTTTATATGTTTCAGATTTTGCTCCATTTGCACCATATTGCACGATTTCTTCTTCGTCTTCTTTTAATGTAGAATCTTTTACATATTTTGTGCTGTAAGGTATTACTTCTGTTACTTTACTCTCTATTACTACTTCATATTCTTTTTCTTCTCTAATTCCATAAATACTTGTAGTTACCACTCCATTCTTAACTTCTGATGTTATTTTTATAGGGTAACTTCGTGTATTTTTAAAGCAAAAGTCAATTGTTCCCCAAGATACTGTTGCATCTCTTCCTGCTGTTACATATGATGTTAAAAATCTGTGATTACTTCTTGATGTAATTTCTAAATTAGCATAAAGTACAGAATTATATAATGTAGAAGATAGTTGGCAAATTCCACCACCTATTCCATCTACGACTTTTCCTCCAGCATATACAGCCGCTTCTTTATAACCTTTTGCTATAGTTCTTTCACCTACAACTTTATTGTATGAAAAAGTTTCTCCTGGTAAAATTATTGTTCCATCTATTTTTTCAGAGGCTAATTTTAAATTAGTTATTCTATTTTGATTACTTGTATTATATGTAGTTGAAAATGTACCTAATATTTGAGGAAATGCTTCTTTTCCTAAATCATTTAAAGTTATTTCTGGTATTGTTATTTTCAAAGGTATTATATACTCTTCTTTTTGTTCTTCTAAAATATTTTTTGCTTCTTCTAAAGATATAGCAAAATCAACTCCATTTACATGTGAATGTACTTCTAATGGTTCTTGTGAAATATAAGCATTTTGTGCTTCTTTTTTTATTTCATTATATATTTTTTCTATATTTATCTCTTCAGGTGTAATTTCATTTACTGGAATTATAATTTTTCTATTTTCTTCTTTTTTTATTACTTCATTTAATTGTTTTTTTAATTCTTCGCTATTTATTTGTATTCCTTTTTTACCTTTTTTAATAATTAAATTATCTTCTTCTATATAATAATTACTTTTTTGCAAAGCATCTGGTAATTTGCTATTAATTTCTTCTATTTTTTTATCTATTTTTTCATTATTTAATTGAATATTTAATTCTATTTTATTTTTAAATAACAAAGTAAATAATATTTCATAATTATCTTTTATAATATTTCCTGATTTTCCTATTTGGCATGCTTTTTTTATTAATTCATCTATATTTATAGAAGCATCAAATTGCTCTATTGTTATATTTTCTGATAATTCATTGTAAGTTAATTCAATATTACTTAAAGCTGTTTCTTTATACCATGTTTCTATTTTCTCTTTTGCTTCTTCTTGTGAAAGATTTGAAATATTTATATCACCTATATAAACTCTATTTATTATTTTATTATTTCCCATATTTATTAAAGAAAAAATAACAGAAATAAACAACAAAAATAATAGTAATATTAATATTGTAAATATCACTTTTTTATCTACTTTTTTAGCACTTCTATTTCTGTTTCTTGTATTTGATCTTCTGGACATAATTTCTCCTTTTCTCTTTTTAATATTATCATATAGAATTTGTTTTTACAATATTCCAAATATTACTTTTTTATTAATTTTTTCTTTATTTGTGGACATTTTTTGTTTTATTCTATATAATAATGTCAAATATCATTGAAAGAGGTAGATTTGCATGTTAGGAAACATGATTACAAAAATTAGAAAAGACAAACATATTACAAAAATGGAACTTGCAAGACGTACAGGTATAAATATAGGGCATATAACACATATAGAAAAAGGTGAAAGAACTCCTAGTCATAAAACTTTAAAACTAATTGCATCTGCTTTAGACGTTCCTTATCAAATTTTGTCATATCTATATGATGAAGAAAATAAAGAAGAGTATAAAAGATGCAATATGATAAATCACCTTTCTTATGACTATGTATTAGCAGTTGATGATTTTTCAAATTTTATAAAATGTCCTTCTTCTGCTTCAAACGCATCTATTGCAATAAAAGTTCAAGATGACTCAATGGCACCTCTTTTAGAAAAAGAGGATTATGCATTTTTAGAACTAAATATTCCTCTTAATAATAAAGATATTGGTTTATTTGAATATGACAATAATTTTATTATTAGAAGGTTTATTATTCGTAAAGATAAATTAGTTTTAAGAGCAGAAAATAAAAGTTATGATGATATTGATTTAAATGAAGATGATGATTTTAAAATTATTGGAAAAATTATAAAAAATCAAGGTTAATATTCTTGAATATATAAAAATTTCTAATTAACTAAAAATTGCCATATTTATTTATTAAAAATTGCAACAAAAATTTTGAAAAATATTACAAATTTTTGTAAAAAACACTTGAATATTGTATTTTTTAATATTATAATGACAATGCAAAAGATAAAATTTAAGGAGAGATATACTAATGGAATTAGTTAAAAATATATTTTTTAATACAGATAAAATCGTTGAAGGAAGTAAATTAAAAATTTCTTATGTAGGTTACTTATTTCAAAATGGTTCTGAAAAAGTTTATTTACATTATGGTTTTGGATTAAATTGGGATAATGTTTCTGAAATAGAAATGGAAAAAACTGAACTTGGCTTTCAATGTGAAATAGATATTTTAGCAGGAGAAACTTTAAATCTTTGCTTTAAAAATAATGCTAATGTTTGGGATAATAATTTTGGACAAAATTTTGTATTTCCTATAGAAGAAAAGCAAGAACAAGAGGAAAGTGAAACTTCTTTAGTTTTAGCTGGAGAAAATGGAATGCAAATGCATAAAGGACTAAGAAGATCTTATATTTGGAGTAAAAAAATAAAATTAGCAGTATATAAAATAATAAAATATTTTCCAAAAATAATCTCTGGAAATTATAAGAGAAAAATAAATGAAGAATAAGGATAAACTGGATGTGTCTTTTCATATGATACTCCTTAAAATAGAATTACGAAAAAATCGTAATTCTATTTTTTATTTATATATTCCATCCACCATTAATGCCTATTATTTGTCCTGTTGTATAATCATCTTTTATAAGCCATTTAACACATTTTGCAATTGTTTCTGAACTTCCTATTTTTCCAAGTGGTATTTCTTCCTCTATATTTGCTAATTCCTCATCTGATAAATATTTATTCATGTCTGTATCTATAATTCCTGGAGCTATGCTATTTACTCTTATGTTTGAAGGTCCTAGTTCTTTTGCTAAAGATTTAGTCATTGCATCTACACCTGCTTTTGCTACACTATAATGTGTTTCGCAAGCTGCTCCTGTTATTCCCCATATAGAAGATATATTTATTATACATCCTTCTTTTTCATGTATCATATATGGTAGTACTTCTTGTGTCATATAAAATACCGAATTTAAATTTACATTTAACATGTTGTTCCAGTCTTCGTCTGTAATATCTGTAAATAACCTTGTTTGAGATATACCTGCATTATTTATTAACACATCTATTTTTTCGAATTTGTTAATTGTAAATTCTATTAATTTTTTTACTTCTTCTCTTTTTGACACATCTGCTTTAAAGATTTCCACATTTTTTCCTTGTTTTGTGAATTCTTCTTGCATTTTTTTAGCAATCTCTTCTGATTTATTATAGTTTAATACTATATTATAATCTTCTTTTGCTAGCATTTTTACTATTGCTGCTCCTATTCCTCTAGATGCTCCTGTAACTATAATTGTTTTTTTCATTTTTACCACCTACGAATTATATTTTTTTCTTGATTTCTTTTCGCAATTAATGCATTTCATAAAATCACCTTCTAAAAAAATATTCTTAAAATGCAAAAAACCAAGCAAGTAATGATACAAGCTTGATTTTAAGTATTGGAGCCACTTGCCCGAATCGAACGGGCGACCTACTGATTCATACTACCATAATTTTCATTACCACAAATGTGTTTGTAGTCTGGACTTTCTCTTTACCATAGCTCTTGCCTTAGGTACACCGTATAAAGTCTCTACACTTAGGAATTTCTTCCCTAGCTCGGGATTAACATATATTTAAAATACTTAGTCTTCCCCGAATTAGCGGTGTCCACTTTATTCGTTTCCAAATAAAGGTGCAAAATAGTTCAAAATAGAAATTTCTTTCTATCTATTCCACAAGTCAGTTGCTCTACCATCTGAGCTAAAGTGGCATATAAGGTATTGGTGACCCCTACG
>CAKPPO010000009.1 GCA_934177725.1 uncultured Clostridia bacterium
CCTAACCATTTACATGTAGTTGCGGCTGAAGTAATTGTAATACCTCTTTCTTGCTCTTGAACCATCCAGTCCATTGTTGCTGCACCTTCGTGAACTTCTCCTATTTTATGAGTTCTACCTGTATAGAATAGAATTCTTTCTGTAGTAGTAGTTTTTCCAGCATCTATATGAGCCATGATTCCTATGTTTCTTGTTTTCTCTAAAGGAAACTCTCTTCCAGCCATATATTTATCCTCCTTATTTCTAATGTCAAGGGACACTCCTTACCCTTTTGTCACTTCCACTCGGCTTAAGGAATATCCCTTTTCCTTATGAATTAGTGATGTCAGGTATTTTCGTATTCGCCTTGTTATATTTTTACCATTTGTAATGTGCAAATGCTTTATTAGCTTCTGCCATTCTATGCATATCTTCTTTCTTCTTGAATGCTCCACCATTTCCAGCGATAGCATCTAAAATTTCACCTGCTAGTTTTTCAGCCATAGTTTTTTCATGTCTGTTTCTAGCATATGATACTAACCATCTTAAACCTAAAGTTTGTCTTCTTTCTGGTCTAATCTCTAATGGTACTTGATATGTAGCACCTCCAACTCTTCTTGCCTTTACTTCTAGTACTGGCATTACATTGTTAAGTGCTTCTTCAAATACTTCTAGCGGATCTCTTTGCTCTTTTTCTTTTATGATATCAAATGCATCATATACTATTTTTTGAGCTACTGTTTTTTTACCATCTAACATAACATTGTTAACTAATTTTGTAACAAGTTTGCTATTGTACATTGGATCTGCTATTACATCTCTTTTTGCTATAAATCCTCTTCTTGGCACTATTCTTCCCTCCTTTTTTTATTTAGATACCTATAAAAGTATCTTTGGTACTCTTAAGAAATTTAATACTTTATTTTCTTCTCAAATTTCTTCAGTATAGTGCGTATAATCTATTCTAAATTTAAGCACCAAAGCTAAAAATTTAACTTTTACTTCAAATTAGTAATTTCTTATATGCACTAAAAATTAATTTGTTTTTTATTTTTTAGGTTTTTTTGCTCCATACTTAGATCTAGCTTGCATTCTGTCTTTTACTCCAGCTGTATCTAATGTACCTCTTATAATGTGGTAACGAACACCAGGTAAATCTTTTACCCTTCCACCTCTAATTAGAACAACACTATGTTCTTGTAGGTTATGTCCAATTCCAGGAATATAAGATGTTACTTCATACCCATTTGAAAGTCTTACTCTGGCTACTTTTCTTAAAGCAGAGTTTGGCTTTTTAGGTGTTACTGTTTTAACTACTGTACATACACCTCTTTTTTGTGGTGCTCTTCTATCTGTTACTTTTTTCTTCATAGAATTGTAACCATGTTGTAAAGCTGGTGATGTAGATTTAGTTGTTGCAGTATGTCTTCCTTTTCTTACTAATTGATTAATTGTTGGCACTTAAATTTCACCTCCTATAAAAATTTTTAAACCGCTACGGAAATGCTTGTTTTTCTCATTTCCATAACGGTTTATATTTTATCATGATTTGGTTATAAAGTCAATATTTTACAATAAATTTCTTTATCTTGCATCGTCTTCTCTCTGAGTTGCTACATAGTTATTGTCTTTATATTCAAATTTAGCATTTTTTAGCCTTTCTGCTCTTTCTTTTAGCATTCTGCTAGCTTCTCTCTTATTTTCCATTATTTTCATATTATTTTTATTTTTGTCTTCTCTTGCTTTCTTTCTTATTTCTTCTGCAAATTGATAATTTCTACTTGTTTCTTCTTCTATTTCTTGAGTTTTAACATCATCTTCTTCTTTTTCTTGTTCGCTTTGTTTTGAAACTGGTAGTTTTTCAACTTTTTTGAAATCAAGTAATTTAGTTGCTTTATTTTTAATCTTGTTTATTAATTCCATAACAGTTACTTTTGCTCCTTTCTTTACTGTTGCTATTTTCTTTTTCTTTGCATTATTAGCAATATTTAAAATTTCGTTTTTCTCTTCTTCTGTGAATGCTTCTTTATCAAATAGTCCTTTTAAATTATATTCTATTTCTATTTGATTTTTTTCCATTTCATATTCTTTATCTTCTTTACGTCCCGTCATTATTTTATAATATTCTTTAGCCTTATTAGTCATATACTTTTTGTCATATTCTACCAATGCATATAATATATTTACATCAACATTTTCTGTATTTACTTGTTTTCCATATTTTTCTTCCATGCCTTCTTTATTTAAAAGCAATTTTCCATTTCTTCTTGTAGTTGTTATTTCTCCAGTACTTGTATTTTCAATTAAATACATATTATATTTAGCGTTGTATAAAATTTTTATAGATTCATTATTTTTAGTAAGTTCATCTTTATTTTCCCCATTTAAGTCTATTTCTTCAAAGTCATTGTCTAAAGCTTCTTTAGCTCTTTGTTCTAGTTCATCTATTACATTTGAATTTACTACTCTACTTTTATTTTTTTTGTTAGAATTGTCTGGATTTAGCATTGCGTCAATATCTTCTAATCTGTATTTTTCTTTATCATTTTTTTCATTTTCTTTTTGTTCTGTCTGTTTCTTTTCTGTTTGACTTTCTTCTTTTCTAGATTTTCTATTATCCTTTTGTTCTGTTTGTTTCTTTTCTGTTTGACTTTCTTCTTTTCCAGATTTTCTATTACCTTTATTTCTGCTTGTTTCTTCCTTGTCAGATTTTTCATCAACCTTTTCATTTTCTTTAGAATCTAACAATTCCATTTTTCTTTGCAATTTATCTCTCTTTTCTAATTCAATTCTTAAAGCTTTAATAGAACCAATTGCATGTATATCTTTTATTTCTGTTTTCTTGTCTTTAAACTCTTCTTTATGACTTTCTTTATATTCTCTTAATTGATTTTTGTATTGTTCTATTGTATTATTTATATAATCTAATTCTTGTTGTGTTTTTACTTTTTCTTTATTTTTCAAGTTAATTATTTGATTAATTTCTTCTTGTAATTTATTTCTTTTTTCTAACTCAATTTTTAAAGCTTTAATAGAACCAATTGTATGTATGTCTTTTATTTCTGCTTTTTTGTCTTTAAATTCTTCTTTATGACTTTCTTTGTATTCTCTTAGTTGTTTTTGATATTGTTCTACTGTTCCATTAACATAAGCTAATTGTTCTTTTAATACAACTTCTTTTTTATTTAATTCTAATATTTCATTATTATCCATATATTTTTCCCTCCAAAATACATTTACACATTTTTACCTAAGTTCTATTTTACCATAAAATTACATAAAATGCAACAATATTATGTAAAATAATTGTATTTGTTATATAAATTTAATATTTTCGACTTAATTTTGTAATACGAAAGAAGAAAAAATAAAGACTACATTTAGTTGTAATCTCTATTTATAAAATAACGTTCAATTCCAATTTCACTATTTTAGTTACTTTTCATTAAAAAGTAACTTTTTTCAAACTCTCTATTGCCTTATCTGCAAGTTTTCCATATTTTATTTTTTTGTCTTTTATTCTTTCTTCTAAAGAAGGTACTATTCCAAAGTTCGCATTCATGGGTTGGAAATTTTCAGTATCGGTTGATATATAATTGCTTAGTGCTCCTATCATTGTATCTTTTGGAAATATTATTTTCTTATTTGTTTTATTAAAATCTTGTATTGCATTTAAAGAAGTTACCATTCCAGATGAAATTGATTCAACATATCCTTCTACTCCTGTTATTTGTCCTGCAAAATATATATTTGAATGTTCTTTCATTTTATAAGTGCTATCTAGTAATTTGGGTGAATTTATAAATGTATTTCTATGCATTACTCCATATTTTATAAATTCTGCACTCTCTAACCCCGGAATTAAAGAAAATACTCTTTTTTGTTCTCCAAATTTTAAATTTGTTTGGAATCCTACTATGTTATACATTGTACCTTCATCATTATCTTGTCTTAATTGAACTACTGCATATGGTCTTCTTGCTGTTCTTAAATCTGTAAATCCTACTGGTTTTAATGGACCAAATCTTAATGTATCTAGTCCTCTTTTTGCCATAACCTCTATCGGCATACAACCTTCAAATATTTCTCTTTTTTCAAATTCATGTAATTCAACTATCCCTGCATTTACTAGTTCATTTACAAAATTTTCATATTCTTCTTTGTTCATAGGAAGATTTATATAACTTTGTTCTTGGTTTTCTATTCTTTTCTTCCACTCTTCTATATCTTCGTCTTTTCCTCGTTCTTCATCATATCTATTTCCATAAAAAGCTATATTAAAGTCTATACTATCTTTTTCTATTATAGGAGCTGCTGCATCATAAAAAGCAAGTTCTTTTTCTCCTGTCAATTTTTTTATTTCTTCTGCCAATTTGTTTGACGTAAGTGGTCCTGTTGCTATTATTACTATTCCATTGTTTATTAATTCTTCTAAAGATGTTACTTCTTTTCTTACTATTTCTATATTTTCCATGTTTTCTAAAGTATTTGTTACTTTTTCAGAAAACTTTTCTCTATCTACTGCTAATGCTTGTCCTGCTGGAACTGCAGTTTCATCTGCTACTTTTATAAGTAAGCTATCTAGCATTCTTAGTTCTTCTTTTAATAATCCACATGCGTTTGTATGTAAGTTTGATTTAAACGAATTACTGCATACTATTTCTGCCAAATTTTCATTTGTATGAGCTTTAGAAAATTCTTCTGGCTTCATTTCATATAGTTTTACTTTTATTCCAGCTTTTGCTATCTGGTATGCTGCTTCCGCTCCTGCTAAACCTCCACCTATTATTGTTATATAATCTTTCATTTAATTTCTCCTAATTTTATTTGAACAATTCCATTATCTCTTCTTTAGAAAGTTTATTTAGGAATGTCTCGTTCGTAGATAATACGTTATCTATAAGTTTTGATTTTCTTTCTTGTAGTTCATAAATTTTTTCTTCTATAGAGTTTTTTGTAATTAACTTATATACCTGAACATTTTTCTTTTGTCCTATTCTATATGTTCTATCTGTTGCTTGATTTTCTGCAGATATATTCCACCATGGATCATAGTGAATTACCATATCTGCACCTATTAAGTTTAGTCCTGTTCCTCCTGCTTTTAATGAAATTAAAAATACCTTTTTATTTTCATCTTCATTGAATTCATCTACAAGTTTAATCCTTTCACCGACTTTTGTTTGTCCAGTTAGTTTAGAATATTCTATTTTTTCTTTTTTAAGTTTTTCTTCTATCATAGGGAACATTCCTGTATAACTAGAAAATAGTAAAATCTTGTGACCTGAATCTACTGCATCTTTTATTACTTCTATACATTGGTTAAGTTTACTACTTTCTGCTTTATAATCACTTAAAAATAAAGCTGGATGGCAACATATTTGTCTTAGTCTCATTAATAGTGCTAATATTTTTATTTGGCTCTTTTCAAACCCATTAGCATTTATTTCTTGCATCATTTCACTTCTAGCATTTTGCATATAAGACATATATATTTTTTGTTGTTCTTCTTCCATTTCATTATTAAGCACTGTTATTGTTTTATCTGGAAGTTCTGTTAAAACTTCTCCTTTTATTCTTCTTAATATAAATGGCTCTATAAGCATTTTTAATTTTCTCATAGCCACATTATCTTCATCTTTTACTATTGGCATTTCATATAATTCTTTAAATTTTCTATAACCAAATAGATATCCTGGCATTATAAAGTCAAATATAGACCATAGTTCTGATAAAGAGTTTTCTATTGGAGTTCCTGTTAAAGCATATTTCGTGCTTGCATTTATCTCTTTTATAGCTTTTGCATTTTGTGTATTGTTATTTTTTATATATTGTGCTTCATCTGCAATTATAAATTTGAATTCATAATTTAGCTCTTTGTATGTTTCTATATCTCTTTTTAATAAGTCATATGATGTAATTACTATGTTATATTTTGGTATACTTTTTATCTGCTTTACTCTTTCATCTGCATTTCCATGTATTACAAGTGATGTTAAATCTGGTGTGAATTTTTTTATTTCATTTTGCCAGTTTAGTGAAAGTGAGCTTGGACATACAACAATGCTTGGCTTTGGCTTTTTTTCGTTTTGTACGTAATCTAAAATTACTGCCAATAGTTGAATTGTTTTTCCAAGTCCCATGTCGTCTGCTAATATTCCGCCAAATCCATAGCTATCTAATACTTTTAACCATTTGTATCCTACCTTTTGATAACTTCTTAAAGATGCATTTAAATTTTTAGGTAAGTTTATTTCTTCATTTAGTTCTTTATTTTCAACTTTGTTTACTAACTCTTTGTAGTTTTCATTTTTAGTAATTACTGTACCTTTTATATTATCTAACATTCTGTCTAAATATAAACTTCTATATATAGGAAGTTTAACTTCTCCTTTTTCTAGTTCTTTAAAGTTTATATCTAGCCCATTTGTCATACTGTCTAAAAGTTCTATTGTTTCGTTTTTTTCTAATGTTATAAAACTTCCATCTTTTAATCTATGATATTTTTTCTTTAAGTGATATTTTTGCATTATTTCTTTTAATTCTGATGGCTCAAAATCTAAATTTGAAAAATCCACACTTAATAAATTGTTTTCTATTCTTACTCCTAAATTTCCAATTTTAGGTTCTTTTATTTCTTTTTTCTTAAAATTGTCTGTTGCTAAAACTTCAAATTTCTTCATATATGTTTCAATATCTGAAGATAAGAAATTATAGATTAAGTTTTCATTAACCAAAATTAATCTTGCTTTTTCAACTTCTAACATGAAACCAGAATTCTTAAATATTTCTAATACTTCATCTTCTTTTGCTATATCTCTTGCAAAGTCCATTTCTTGTTCTAATAGCGGATTGAATTCTTTGTCTTCATATATAAATCTTATATCTGCTGTAATAAAATTTTGCTCATTATAGTCTAAATATACTTTTACAAAAAGCTCTTTTGGTATATATTTTTTTATTTCATCTTCATTTAAGCTACTTACTTCTATTTTATCTCTTACTTTTGGAAATACTATTGAAAATAGTTTCGAAACTTCTTCTTTTGGAAATACTATATGGTTTGTAAAACTGTTTCTAAATGTTTGAAGTAATTTTAATGTCTCTTTGAAACTATCATCACATTTATATAAGATGTTTTGCATAAAGAAATATATAGCTTTTCTGCCTTCAATTACGTCATATTCATAAACATCTATGTTAGGAACTAATGCATATTCTTTTTCATTTTCTTCTTTTATTTCAAATTTTATTTCTGGTGTTTGTTTTAAGAATAATATTTTCTTTTCTATGTTCTCTTTTTGAAGTATAACTTCTTTTCCCTCTAATACTTCAAATAATTCGTCCATACCTGTATTAGAAATAGTTATATAGCTATCTTCCATTGTTCTTCCATAATATGTGTATTGGTTTGTTGCTTCATTTGCGTATTTTATTATTTCTGCATATTTTAAAATGTATTGTAGTAGTGGTATTGAATCTTTATCAAATGCTTCTTCTTCGTGTACAAATTCTAATTTTGTTCCATAACGATGAAATTCCTTTTTTTGCATTCTGTCATAAAATTCTGCTAGATTCTTTATTTTATAAAATTGTTTTTCTCCAATTTTTACTTCCATTTTTAATGTTTTTAAATATGAATTATATATTAATTTTGGTTCTATTTTTATATTATGTGGCATAACCTTTATTTTATTTTGCTCGTTTGTTTCTTCATGAGTTGGATAAAAATTATTTATTAACTGTTTAAATTCACGATATTTTTCTTCTCTTTTTTGATATTTATTATACATTTGCATATCTGTTTGTTTTTGTTCTATATCTCCAGAAAATATTCTAACATAATTTTCGTTGTTACTAAATTCTATAGCTGTCGCTAGAATATGCTTACATGTTCCATAGTGTTCATAATAATCTGGGCAATTACAACTTACGTCTTCTATTTCGCCTTTTTCCACTTTTATATGAACATCATAAATTTCTGTGCCTCTTACTTTAGAGCGAATTTCAAAGTTGTTCTTATCTTCATAAGTTACTTTTGTTATTTTTACTTTTTTATCATCTACGTATTCTTCAGCTCTTTCTTCTCTTGTGTTTCCTGCTGAGGTACGCAGTTCTTTTAATATTTCTGGATTTACTATCATTTTTACTCCTTCTTATATTAAATTTCTCATTTTTACTAGTGATATATTATATAATATTTTACAAGATTTTACAAGAGGTTAATACACTTTTAGAGTAAATATTTAGACATAAAAAATGAATCCCAATTATTATAATAGCTCTTATTTTATTCATTTCCATTTTTCTCTTAATTCGACTAATTTTCTTACTACTTCTGTCTCTCTTTTGCATCAAATAATATTCTATTTTTATTTTTATTCGACAAAATTCGATTGCATTTTTACTTTAATCTTTATTATATTACTAATAGTAAATTCAAAATGAGATATTAAGGAGGTAATAAATGAGCAAATTATATACAGAATACTTAAGATTAAAAAAAGTAGATAGTAGTAAAATATATCTTTTTAAAAGTGGTATTTTTTTTATTTCTTTAGATGAAGATGCTAAAAAATTGGCAGAGATATTTTCGTTTAAGTTAACATACTTAAATGAAAATGTAGTAAAATGTGGTTTTCCTCAAAACAGATTAGAATATTACATATCTCAATTAACTATTTCTAAAATTCCTTTTGAAATAGTAGATTTAAATTATTCTAAAATAGACAATTATTCAGATTATCTTAATAATATAAAAATAAAGAACATTATTGATTCTATTATTGATATAGATATGAATAATATTACTTTTAAGCAGTCTTTTGAATTTTTAGATAAAATAAAGAAAGAATTAGGACAAATATTTAATTAAATATTTCTATACTTTCTCATTTTGAACTTTACTATTTTGATTTTTTCTACCCTTATACTCATATTACTATCTATTTTTCCACATATTATTACTTCTTGTGTTTTTTTTAAGTTTCTATACATATTATCTGCCAAATTATCTAATCCGATATATTTGTACTATAGATTTATTATTTAATTTAAGCTTACACATAGCTATTGATATGTGTTTACTATTATATAAAAATTCAAATTTTATATCTTCTAAAATTTCTCCACTTACTATACATATATTCATTTTTTTCCTTCTTTATAGCATAGAACATGTATTTTCACATAAGAGTTACTTATACATGTTCTATTGATTCATATTTACCTATTTACTTAGGAAGGAGTAAACCTCTTTAATACTAATATATCACTGTATATATTCCTTAAAATATATAATCTGGAATAATATTAGAGTGCGGGACGAAAGCCGTTGTTCGTGTTGGTGTTAGTCACTGTGTTGCTATTACGGTAACTTACTGGGTTGTCTGAGTAGCTGTTGTTGAAGCTACCTCCACGAAGCAGAATGAAGCCTTTGATTTACCCCTAAGAAAGTTATTCTATATAAAATAGCTTTTTGTTTAAGTTATATACATTTGCATATTTTATATATCCTATGTGCCCACATAGATATTTACGTGCGTCTTTGCTATCCATTTTTCCTTCTTTTATATACTCTTTTAATTTTTTTATTTTTCTTTTAATTTTTTTCTTTCCTTTTGTTCTAATTTTCATTCTATATTCATTTATTTTATAACCACAAAAATTAACCCCTTGCTTATTTTTAAATATTTGTGTTTTTGCATTTAACGTCAGCTTTAGCTCTTTATTTAAAAAATTAGCTATTTTTTCTAATATTTCGTTAGCTTCTTTTTTTGTTTTTACTAATATTATAGAATCATCCATATACCTAAAATAATACTTTACTTTTAGTTTATGTTTTATATATTGATCTACTTCATTTAAATAAATATTTGCAAATAGTTGTGAAGTATAATTTCCTATAGGTATTCCCGTTTCTTCGGCTGTAGAACACACAATTTCTTCTATTAACCACATTAATTTTTTATCTTTTATTTTTCTTTGAAGTATATTCATTAAAATTTTTTTATTAATATTCTGAAAATATTTCCTTATATCCATCTTTATAATATAATATTCACTCCATATCCTTAGGCAATGTCTCATACATTGTTGAACGTCTAAGGTTGCTTTGTGCATTCCTTTTTTAGGAATACATGCATATGAAGTCGATATAAATTGTGGCATAAATGTCGGTGCCAAGAAATTATCAACAAGCCATCTATGTACTATTCTATCAATATACTTCGACTTTTGAATTTTTCTTAACTTTGGTTCATGCACATAAAAGACTGCATATCCACCATGTTTATATGTTTGACTTTCTAATTGTTCATATATATATTTTATATATGCTTCCTTTTTTAAATTAAACATTATTATATCTTTTCTACATTTTTTATTTAAGCAACTTTTCTTATGTGCTTCCATTAATTTTTCGTAAGTCAAATATTTGTCAAATTCATTTTTTAATGTTTTTGGCATATGCTTTAAGTAATCCTCCTACTATTTTTCCAAGTTCATCAACTAGGCTAATGCTATAATTAAATTTCTTTTCATCTATCCACCTATTCTCACACATTATTCTTAAAAAAATTCTTTGCATATTTAGCCTTGCATCTATTTTATTTATACATTCTAGCTTTTTATCTAAGGCTACTTTTCCAAGCATTAATATATCTTCTAACATTTTGTACATCGTTTCTTTGTATTCATTTCCTATATTAAATTTTTCTGTTCTTGGAAGTTTCAGTATAATATTTAGCATATATTTAATATAGTTTTCTGTTTTAGGTATCAATACTAATTCTTTTCTTGTTTCCATTTTTCTTACTTTCTAACACTCAATCTTATATAATCTTATTTTCTAGAGATTGTTGTTTTTTAGTTTATTTTACTACTTTAATTATATCGAGTTACTTTTTTAGTTTATCGCTACCAGTGTTCAGTGCTACCTAATATAAAGTGCGGGACGAAAGCCGTAGCTCGTGTTGGTGTAAGTCACTGCGTTGCTACGACGGTAACTTACTGGGCCGTCCGAGTAGCTGCTGAAGAAGCTACCTCCACGAAGCAGAATCGACGTCGATGTAGAGGCTTCTTGAGTCCACTCCCATAAGTTCCCAGCTAAATCATAAATATTTTTTCTCTTTGCACCTTCTGAAAATGCTGTTGTTCTTATTCCGTAATGATATGCTCCATCTGAAACTGTAGCTGATGAAATTACTGCTCCGTTACTTGAATTTACTGCTAAGTATCTTCCTTTTCCCTTAGTATATTCTATCCCTGTATTTGAACTATAATTTCCCCAAGGTGTAGATTTTAAATCTGAATATGAAGTACTATCTGTTGTTATAAATTTCATTACTGCATCCCACATTGTTCCTGTCACTAATCCACTTGTTATACTACTATTGTTTGAATACATTTCTCTGCACATTGTTACTGCTGTTGCATAATCTGAATGGTAGTATGGTATCTCTCCAGCTTTACAGGTTATTTTTCCACTTTTAACATAGTTTGATGTAAAATTTGAATTTTGCCAACCTGATGCTGTCGAAGTAGCTGCAAAACTACTACTATTACTTAAAATTATATCACTTGTCCCTGCTTCATATCTTCCAATATAAAATCCACCATACTTAATTATTTGAGCCTCTTCTGCAGTTGTTGTTACTGTATCAACATATGCATTGCCGAACTATATTAAATTTTTTATATTCCGCCAATGTACATGGTATCCATACAAATTGATTTCCTTTTAAATCACTCCCTGATGTATTTACTGTTCCATCCGAATTATATGTTACTCCCGCTGGTACATCTTCTATTTTTACATTATCTGCAAATAGATACTTATTTTTATCTGCTTCATTGTCAGATATTACTACTCCTGAATTTAATGTACCTCCTACATAGTAAAAGCCATATGGAACTGGTACTATTTTTCCATCTCCTACTGATACTGCATATACACTTGCTACTTGTTTTGAGCTTTGTACAATATTTCCTTCTTCTGTCTCTACATATTCAACTTCATATCTCTTCCATTCACTTGGTGTAGATAATATTTTTCCTTGTCCTGTAGAATTTACTGCTGAACTTCCACCACTTTCTGTTCCTCCACCAGATCCTCCACTAGAGCTTCCACCTCCTGTGGTTCCTCCATTTGTTTCTAATTGTTTATATAATTCATTTAAACTTGTTTCTTCTTCTTTTATTGAAAGTTCCGTATTTTCCTTTGCTCTTTTAGCAACTGTTATAATTCCATTATCTCCAAAAAATGCTCCTATACTTATGGATGATAATATAATTAGAATAATTATTGTTATTACTAATGAAATCATTGTTATACCATTTTCTTTTTTCATTTTTCTTTTGCTCCTAACTTTTTTGTTTTATTATATATTTTGCTTTTTATTATCTCAATAAAACAAATTGTTTTTATTGATAACTTTTTTACATAATTTTCTATTTTTTGACATTTAATTTAGCATTATATGAGCATTTTTATTTTATATGTTCTCACTACAAGCATATCTAAAAGGTTATAAAAGAGAAAGACTTTTTATGAAGTAAATATTTACTTCATAAAAAGTCTTTCTCTTTTATATTTTTACATATTTATATATTTCTCTATATTTATATCTTCTAAACTAATGTATCTTATTGTTTTAATTACCTCTTCTTTTAATTCTACTTGCACATATATGCTTCTTAATTTATCATTTTGTCTTGCTACTTCTGATACATATTCATTATCGTTTATAGTTGCTTTTCTATTTTTTATATCTTTTATCAAATTTTCTATAAAATCTGACATATCTGATTCTTTTATTCTAATAGTTTTAGTTGAATATTGCTCTTTATAACTTATATTTATAGTTATTCTTTTTATTTTTTGAACATCTTCTATCTGTTTTATTTTTTCTTCATAATATTCATTACTTGTTAATATTTTATTTAATTCTTCTTTATAAAGACTATTATTAATATTATATTTTCTAGTTATCTTTCTGCCATTTTTTAGTTTATATTCTAATGTATATTCAGTATATCCTTTCTTCTTTTCGTTTATTAACTTTTGTTGGAAATCTATTATATTTTCTATATTTTGTTTTTCTTTAAAATTAATAGTTTCATTTCTCATTTCAAAACTAACTTCTTGCACATCTTCTGCTTTTGGTATTCTTGTTTCATAGCCAAAAGCGCCTGTATTTAATATTACAAATGTTATTGTTATAATAACTGCATATACTATAAATCCTATAATTGATTTAAATACTTTGTATGTCTTTTTTAATATCATTTCTATTATTAAATATGCTATTAAAGTTATAATAAATGAAGCTAAAAGTGTTCTTATGTTGTTTTCTGCTATTATATCGTAGAAATATATATATGAAAGTAAATTAACTAAAAATGTAGCTGCATATTTTATAAAACTTCTAATTCCTTTAAATGCTATAAATTCTTTTGTTATTTCCAACTTTCTCTTTTTGTATATGAAATATCCTAAAACTAGCATTACAATTATTGAAGTAATATATATAATTATTGTAGATGTCTCAAATTCAATTGTTTGAGATAAATAATATGAACTCATTTCTCTAAAGTCTTCTATTATTTTTATAAATGGCAGTTTTGTAAATTCTTCAAAATTACTAGATAATCCTTTAAATCCATAAAGTATATTTTCTGTTATTGCTGATGTTAATACAAGAACTCCTACCGGTGCATACATTAATATATAGGTAAGTATTCCATGTGAAATTTTTGATGCACAGAATGTTCCTATAAATGTAGCAAATGCAAAGAATATTGTGTTATACAACATGCAAACTCCAAACCATTTTATTATATCTGTAAATTGTAAGTATTTTCCCATTTCTCCTAGATTTAACAATAATATTATAATTAGATTTACTAAAAATGGTATTACATACATTACTATTCCTGTTAAAATATTAGTTATATATAACTTTCTTTTTGATATTGGAAGTCCATGTATAAATGAACTACTCTTTTCTTCGTTTGTATATTTAAATAGTAGTATTGATACTAGTACTGGCAACACAAATATTGTTAATAATACTATTGGATTATATAAAATTTCTATATAATGTTCTCTATCATAATTATTTGGTGAATAATATGGCTCAATGCTATCTTCATCAACTACCTGCACAGTATTTGTTACATTACTTATTGTATTATTTGTTATTTCATTTACAATATTATTGTTTATAGCAATAATATTTTCATCTGCTTTTTCTTCATCTAGCATAACTATATCATTAATATAATCTGTTCTTCTTTCTTTTATATCATTTGTTCTTAATATCATTTGAAAAGTTGTTACTAAAAACAAAATAATGGTTGCTACTGCTGGAACAATCCAAAATCTTTTTATATTTGATTTAAATACTCCATAACTAAACATCTGCTTCACCTCCATTTTCAAACATAAATACTTCTTCTAATGATAGAGGTAAAAATTCCATTAATGTTAATTTGTATTTATTTAGTATATCTTCTATTTCTTTTTGTTCACCTTTGACTATGAAATAATATACACTTCCTACTTTTTCTTCTTTTAATATAGAAAGTTTTTCTCTTATTTTGCCTATTTGTGAGTTGTTAGAAAATACAATTTGTACCTTTTGTATATTGTTGTCTTTCTTTTCTAGTTCTTTTTCTAATACCATTTCACCATTTTTCATGATTCCTATATTGGTACATACATTTTCTAATTCTTTTAGGTTATGTGATGATATAATTACTGTCATTTTTCTTTTTTTAACTTCTTCTAATAAAATTTTCCAAACATTTTCTTTCATAATAGGATCAAGTCCATCTATTGGCTCATCTAATATCATTATTTCTGGATTGCATGAAATTGTAAGCCAAAATGCTACTTGCTTTTTCATTCCTTTTGAAAGTTTATTAACTTTTCTTTTTACATCAATATTAAATACTTTTTGTAATTCATTAAATTTTTCAAAACTAAAATCTTTGTATATTTTACTATAAAATTTAGCCATATCTTTGATACTATATCCATGAAAAAAGTATAAATCATCACTAATATACGCTATTTTGCTTTTTATTTTTTCATTGTCATAAACTTTCTCATCATTTACTAAAATTTCACCTTCATCTTGTTTGTACATTCCTATTAGGTGTTTTATTGTAGTTGTTTTTCCAGAACCATTTGGTCCAACTAGACCATAAATGCTACCTTCTGACACATTCATGTTAAAATGATTTAATGCAGTAAATTTATCAAACTTCTTCACTACATTTTTGACAGTAATTAACATTCTTTCCCCTCCTTTTTCTATGGCTAAATTATATATTATCTATTTAACTTTTACAAGTTTTTTCCAAAAATTACCCCAAAAGTACCTGGACCTTTTGGGGTAATTTTTATAATTCTATATAATTGTGTTCACATGCTCTTATTAATCTATTCATAATTGCAAGGCCTAATCCATCTTTTTGCACTCCTTCTATTAGTACTATATCAGGATTATATGAATCTACTTTTCTTAATATTTTAAATATATTTTTAGTAACTTCTTCTAAAGTCTCTCCCATATCTATAATGTTGTTTGAATTATACCTTTTTAAATTTCTTGTATGACATACTATTAATGGGTTTCTATATTTTTCGGTAGTTTCATTTATATAGTCTACCATTTTTTCATTTTCTTTGCTATATATTAGCATACATTTTGAATTTGGAGCATAATGTTTATATTTCATTCCAGGAGATAATATTGGTTCATTTGCACTTAAATCTCCTAATATATGTTTATCTACTATAACATTTCCAGCTACTTTTTTTATTTGCTCTGCTGTTATTTTTCCCGGTCTTAATATATGTGGTACTCCTTCTACTACTCTTACGACCGTAGATTCTACTCCTATTTCACATTGTCCGCCATCTATAATATAGTCCACTTTATCTGATAGTTCCTTAAATATATCTTCAACATTTGTTCCACTTGGTCTACCGGATATATTTGCACTTGGAGCAGCAATAGGTGTATTTGCATATTCAATTAGCCACTTTGCAATTTCATTACTTGGCATTCTAATTCCAACTGTATCTAATCCACCTGTTACTATATCTGGAACTATTTTTGTTCTTTCTAAAATAATTGTAAATGGTCCTGGCCAAAATGTTCTCATTAATTTATATTCTAACTCTGTTATGTTTTTTGCTATTCTATCTAGCATTTCTATATTTGAAATATGTAATATTAAAGGATTGTCTTGCTTTCTCCCTTTTGCTATAAATATATTTTTTACTGCTTGTTCATTTAATCCATCTGCACCTATTCCATAAACTGTTTCTGTTGGAAATAGTACTAACCCTCCATTATTTATTATTTTTGATGCTTCTTTTATTTTTGTATAATCTTTATCATTTTTTAAATCTAAATATTTTTCCATTTCTATTCCTCTTTTCTCGCTGTTTAACATTATACAACCTTTTTCTTATTAATTCAATATCGATATTGAATTATGTAAATTTTTATGTTATACTTGTATCATTAAATTAAAGGAGGTAAAGTGTATGAACACTAATATTTTAGTTTCATCAAAAGAAAAAGAAAAAAAGCGGTTTATTATAGGTACACATGATGGTATCTTCCATTCAGATGAAGTAGTTGCTTGTGCAATTCTTGCATTATTTCATTCTGATTATCAAATTGAAATTGTCCGTTCCAAAGATGTTTCTTTGTTATATGAAAAAGAAGCAGATATTTTAGTTGATGTCGGTGGCGGCTCTTATGATCATCATCAGCCAGGAGGAAATGGTAAAAGAGAAAACAGAGTTCCTTATGCAAGTGCAGGACTTGTTTGGAAGGAATATGGAGAAGGTGTAATTTATAAATGTTTTGATGAATTATATAGTCCTTTTTCTTCTATTCTTGTAGACAATACTTCTAAAACTTATGAAAGAAGTTTTAAAGAAATTGTTAAATACATTGATGAAAACTTTATTCAGAATGTTGATAAAGAAGATAATGGTATTTTCGTACACACTCACATTTTCAGTTTTATCAAATCATTTCTTCCAGTATATGACAGCAAATATGATAATTTCGATGAAAGTTTTCATCTTGTACTTAATGTTACCATTGAAATTTTGAAACATGTCATTTATGAGGCTATTTCAAAAGAATTTGCTTTAAGTTTTGTTTTGAAACTAATCGACGAAGACGGAATTGTTTCCAATAGTATTTTAGAAATTCCATCTCAGACATTTCCATGGTTAGAAGCATTATGCAATTACAATACTGATTTTGCTTGGTCTGATACAGACTGTATCAATTTTGTAATTTTTCCATACCCCTCAGGAGGTTGGGCAGCACAATGTGTTCCTCCCTCTTTAGAGAAAAAATTTGAGCAAAGAATTTCTTTTCCTAAAGAATGGGCTGGGCAAACCGAAAATCTTTCTAAAATTTCGGGAGTAAAAGATGCAACTTTTTGTCATAATGGCTGTTTCTTCGTACGGTCTAAAACAAAAGAAGGAGTTATAGCTTTGTGTGAAAATGCTATTAAAGCAAATAAATATTTATAACTTTAACGTGATAATGTTATTGCTTATTTTATGACCAAATAAATTAAAACCTCAGATAATTTCTGGGGTTTTAACTTTTTTTCTAAAAGTGTGTTGTACTTTTAAAGTATCATTTTATTTCTTCTTAGTTATTTTTCTTTTTGTAGTCTTCTTCTTTGCTGTAGTCTTCTTTTTAGCAGTGGTTTTCTTTTTTGTTTCTACTTCTACTGTTTCTTTTGGCTCCCATTTTTCTCCTGACTTTGGTTTATCCCAAGAAATATAATTGCAACTTGCAGGATTATTTTCGCAAATGTAGTAGTTTCTTTTTCTTTTTGTTTTTCTTACTTGTACTATTCCTCCACATACTGGGCATGGTACGTCTATTGTTTCTATTATTGGTTTTGCATTTTTACATTCTGGGTAACCTGGACACGCTAAGAACTTTCCATATCTTCCATATTTGTACACCATCATTCTTCCACATTTTTCACATTGTACATCAGATACCTCATCTTCTAATTTTACATGTTCTAGCTCTTTTTCTACTTTATCTAATGTTACCTTAAATGGTCCATAGAAGTCTCTAATTACTTGTTTCCATTGTTCTTTTCCTTCTGCCACTTCGTCAAATTCTTCTTCTATTTTTGCTGTAAACGCTACATTTATAACATCTGGGAAGCTTTCAACTAATAATTTATTTACTATTTTTCCAAGTTCTGTTGGCATTAGTTGTTTTTGGACTTTTTCTATATATCTTCTCTCTAAAATTGTTGTAATTGTTGGTGAATAAGTACTTGGTCTTCCTATCCCTTTTTCTTCTAATGCTTTTACTAAACTTGCTTCTGTGTACCTTGGTGGTGGCTCTGTAAAGCTTTGTTTTGGATTTATTTCCTTTTTAATAACTTCTTCATTTATTTCTAGCTCTGGTAATGTTTCGTCTTCTTGTTTTTTCTTTTTATCTTCTTTTACATTGTCTTCAGATTCTACATATAAAGCCATGAATCCTTTGAATTTTAATGTTTGACCATTTGCCTTAAAATTATATTCATTTGCTTTTATATCTACTGCAACTGTGTCATAAATAGCTTGTGCCATTTGGCTTGCTATAAAACGATTATATACTAATTTGTATAATTTGTATTGATCTGGAGTTAATGAACTTTTTATTTCATCTGGCTCTAGTTCTATATAAGTTGGTCTTATTGCCTCGTGTGCATCTTGTGCGTCTTTATTTGTTTTATAATATCTATTTTCGTAATAGTTTTCTCCATATTCTTTTACTATATGCTTTTTAGCTGCATTTCTTGCCTCATCTGAAATTCTTGTAGAGTCTGTTCTCATATATGTAATTAAACCAACGCTACCTTTTTCAGGAACCTTAACACCTTCATACAAACCTTGTGCCACACTCATTGTTTTCTTTAATGTAAATCCTAACTTTCTTGAAGCTTCTTGCTGCATTGTACTTGTTGTAAATGGTGGCGCTGGTGTTCTTTTCTTTTCGCTCTTTTTAATGTCTTCTACAATGTATTTTGCTTTTTCTAAATTTTTTAATATTTCGTCTATTTTCTCTTTTGAATGGATATCTATTTTCTTTCCATTTTTTCCATATAAATGTGCTTCAAAAGTTTTTTTAGACTTTTCTTCTAATAAAGTTACATATATATTCCAATATTCTTCTGGAATAAATTTTTCGATTTCTTCTTCTCTATCTACTATTAATTTTACTGCTACAGATTGCACTCTTCCTGCTGATAAACCTTTTTTTACCTTTTTCCATAAAAGTGGACTTATTTTATAACCTACTATTCTGTCTAAAACTCTACGAGCTTGTTGTGCATCTGTTAAATTCATATCTATTTTTCTTGGATGTCTTATAGATTCTTGTACTGTTTCTTTTGTTATTTCGTTAAATGTTACTCTACAAACACTATCTTCTGGAATATTTAATATGTGTGCTAAATGCCATGCAATCGCTTCTCCTTCACGGTCAGGGTCAGTTGCAAGGTACACTTTTTTACTAGATGCCGCATCTTTTTTTAAAGATTTTATTAAATCTCCTTTTCCTCTAATATTTATATATTCTGGTTCAAAATCATTTTCTATATCTACTGCAAGTTTAGATTTTGGTAAATCGCGAATATGTCCCATAGATGCTACTACTTTTGTACTTCCACCTAAAAACTTTTTTATAGTATTGGCTTTTGCAGGTGATTCCACAATAATTAATTTATCTGCCATAATACTCTCCTTTATTTTTATTACCTATGTATTCTAAATTATTTTTATTACTTTTGCAAGTAGTTTAGTATAAAAAATTAGTAAAGCTTTATTTCTTTACTAATTTTTTTACTTCACTATATATTTTATTTTGGGCATCATTTGTTTGTAATTTTAAGGCATTTATCCCCATTTGTTTCATAATTTGTGGATAATCTACCATACTTTTTATATTTTTATTTAGTTGTTCTGCAGTTAAATCTTTATTTAGTATAATTTTCGCTGCCTGCACTTTTTCTAATGCTTTTGCATTATATAATTGATGATCATTACTTACATTTGGAAGTGGCACTAAAATTGAAGGCTTACCTAAATTTGAAATTTCTGTTATTGTCATTGCTCCACTTCTAGCCACAATTATATCTGATATATTCATTATTTCTTCCATATTATAAATATATGGAACAATCTTCATATTTTTTATCATATTTATATTTAAGTTTTCATCTTCTAATTTTTCTTTTATTATATCATATTGCTTTGGTCCTGTTGCCCACATAATTTGATAATCTTTGTTTAACTTTTGCTTTGCTATTCCTATTATAGCTTCGTTAATTGCCTGTGCTCCTTGGCTTCCACCAAACACCAATACTATAGTTTTATTTTCATCTAAACCTATTTTGTTTTTCATTTCTTTTTGTTCTTGTATAGAATACTCTTGCTTTGTTATTTTAGTTGGTGTACCTGTGAATACTACATTTTTAGCATTTTTTATTCTATCTATTGCATCTTTAAAAGAAACTAATATTGTATCTGTTTTTTTACTAAGCATTTTTACGGCTTTTCCTGGAAAGGCATTGCTTTCGTGAAGCATTGTTGGAATTTTTAAACTATGTGCTGCAGATATTGTTGCTCCACATATATATCCACCTGTTCCAATTACTATATCAGGATTAAATTCCTTTATTATTTTTTTAGCCTCACCATAACCTTTTATTGTCTTTATTATCTTTTTAATATTATCTATTGATATCTTTTTACTTAATCCATACGCATCTATTGTTTTCAACTCATAACCTGCTCTAGGTACTAAATCATTTTCTAACCCTCTATTTGTTCCTATGAAAATGATTTCTGAATTCTTTTCTTCTTGTTTTATTTTATTTGCGATTGCTAATCCTGGATTAATATGTCCTGCTGTTCCCGCTGCTGCTATAATTACTTTCATAAAACTTCTCCCTCAAAACGTGGTAAAAGGGCCGCCCCTTCTTACCACACTTTTTTTATATGACCATACTTTTTTACATGTGGTAAGAAGGGGCGGCCCTTTTACCACGTTTTAAACTTTTGAACCTGCTCTAGATATATTTAATAATATTCCCATACTACATAACAATATAAGTAAAGCTGTTCCTCCATAACTAAAGAATGGAAGTGACATTCCTGTAGCTGGTATTGATGATGTAACAACTCCTATGTTTATTATTGCTTGTATTCCTACAAGTGATGTAATTCCAACTGCAAGTAAGCTTCCAAATGAATCTGGTGCTTTCATTGAAGTTAAAATTCCTCTCCATATAAATATAGCAAATAATGCTATTACTACTAAACACCCAACGAATCCTAATTCTTCTGCTATTATTGCAAATATGAAATCATTATGTGGTTCCGGTATATACAAATATTTTTGTTTACTTTGACCTAAACCTACTCCAAATAAACCACCTGAGCCTATTGCATATAATCCTTGAATTACCTGCCATCCATTTCCTGTTGCATCTTGCCATGGGTCTAAAAATGTTGTAAGTCTTGCTAAACGGAATCCTCCTTTTTCACCTCTTGTCGCCAAAAGCAACATTCCAGCAACTGCTGCTGAGCCTCCTGCTATTGCTATTGTTATAAAATCTTTTATTTTTGTTCCCGCCATTATCATCATTATTGATGTTATGGCAATAATAACAACTGATGCACTTAAGTGATCTTGTATAAAGAACAAAATTGCAATTGGTGGTACTAAAAAGCAAAGTGATTTAAAACATCCTTTCCAAAAAAAACCTAAGTCATTTTTATGTTCTGTTAAATATCCTGCATAAAATACAATTAATGCTACTTTTGCTATTTCTGATGGTTGAAAGTTACCAAATCCTAAATTTATCCATCTTCTTGCACCTTTAACCTCTACACCTATTCCGGGTATTGCTACTGAAAATAATGCTATTATAGCAATAATATACGCTATTTTATAAAAATTTTTATATATTCTATAATCTATTCTAGATATAAAAAACATTAATACAATTCCAACTATCGCAAAACCTAGCTGTTTTAATACATATGTATAACTGTTTCCATTTGTTGAAAGTGAAGATGGTGCACTAGCAGAAAGCACCATTATTATTCCTAATGACAATAATAAAAATATTGTAATGCATAATGCAAAATCAAATGGTTTTTGATTTGACTTTATTGTTTTTTTCTGTTTCTTTTGTTGCACTTTCTTCCCTTCCTTTCACTAATTATTTTTGTATAACTCCCCAAAAAGTACTCATCCATTTTGGAGTAAAATTTTTAAATTGCGAATATTCCTATAATACATACTATTAATGTAACTATGCTAAATACTGATACTACTTTATTTTCTTTCCATCCAGAAAGTTCAAAATGATGGTGAAGTGGAGCCATTTTAAATACTCTATTTCCTGTTCTTTTGAAATGTGCTACTTGAATCATTACAGATAATGTTTCTAGTATTGGAACTAATGCAATAATTAAAAGTAATAATGGCATTTTCAAATATAGTGCCATAGCAGCAACTGCTCCTCCTAAGCAAAGTGAACCTGTATCTCCCATCATTACTTTTGAAGGATATAAGTTAAATAATAAAAATCCTAAACATGCACCTGACAATGCGCTTCCAAATAAAGTTACTTCTTTTACATCAAATATAATTGCAATTACTGTTAAACAAGTTAGTATTATAGTAGTTACACTGCTTGATAATCCATCTATTCCGTCTGTTAGGTTTATTGCATTTGTTGTACCTAACATTACTAATATTGCAAGTGGAATATATAACCAAATAGGAAGTACTATGCTAGTTTTTGCAAATGGAATATATATATCTGTACCTATATTTAATACTTTTGTTAAATATAAAGTATATCCTACTGCAATTATTAATAGTCCTATCATTTTTGCAGTTGGGCTTAACCCTTTAGTATTTTTTAATACTAATTTTTTAAAGTCATCTATAAAACCTATTAGTCCAAATCCTACTGAAGTTATTAATAGTGGTAAAATATTTTTTGCTATAGTTGGCTCTGGTCTATATTTTGTGTAGTAGAAAAATAATCCTACACATACTATAATCATACTAAGTATAATTATAATTCCTCCCATTGTTGGGGTTCCTTGTTTCTTTAAATGACTTTGTGGTCCATCATCTCTTTCTATTTGCCCTACTTTTAGTCTTCTTAATATTGGTATTATTATGAAAGAAAGTATAACTGTTATTGCAAATGTTAAAAATAATACTTTTACTTGAAATTCCATGTTTTTCTCCTTATTTTATAATTTATTTATGATACTATTTACTATAATTCTTTCATCAAATGGATATTTTACACCATTTATTTCTTGGTAAGGTTCATGTCCTTTACCTGCTAAAACTATAATGTCCTTTTTATCTGCCATACTAATTGCTTTCTTTATAGCTTCAACTCTATCTACTACTACAGTATATTTTCCTTTTGTTTTCTTTATTCCTTCTTCAATTTGGCTTACTATCTTTTCAGAATCTTCTGTACGTGGATTGTCTGATGTTATAATTGTAAAATCTGCAATTCTTCCTGAGATTTCCCCCATTATTGGTCTTTTGGTTGTATCTCTATCTCCTCCACAGCCAAATACAGATATTACTCTTCCTCTAGTATATGATTTAACTGCATTTAGTATGTTTTCCAAACTTTCTGGTGAATGTGCATAATCTATCATTATTGTTAAATCTTTTTTGTTGTTTACAAGTTCTGATCTTCCTGGAACTCTAACTTCTTCTAATGCTTCTTTTATTTGTTCAGCATTTGCTCCTAATTTTTCTGAAACACAAATTGCTGCTAGTGAATTGTATACACTAAATCTACCTGGAATGCATGTTTTTATTCTTTCATTTTTCATTCCTATTTTTACTTTAAAGTCTACATATGAATTTGTAATTGTAATATCTTTTGCTAAAACATTGCAATAATTATCTATTCCATATGTTGTTATATTACATTCTGGCACAAGTTTTGGCAATTTTGCAACATGAAAATCATCTGCGTTTATAAAACCTGTTTTACACATTTTAAATAATTGTACTTTTGAACTAAAGTAATCTTCCATATTTGGATGTTCTTTTGGACTAATATGATCTTCTGAAAAGTTTGTAAATACTCCTATATCAAAATCACATCCTGCTACTCTGTGTAATTTTAAGCTTTGTGAAGATACTTCCATAACAACTACATCTACATTTTCTTCTACCATTTTAGCAAATATAGCTTGCAATTTATTACTCTCTGGTGTTGTTCTATCACTATCTTCTAGTTTTTTATCACCTATATATATAGCTATAGTTCCAATTAAGCCTACTTTTTTTCCTGCTTTTTCTAGCACTTTTTTAATCATAAATGTTGTTGTTGTTTTTCCTTTGGTTCCTGTAACTCCTATTAATTTGAATTTTCTAGATGGATTTCCATAGAAATTACATGAGCATATTGCTAAAGCATATCTTGTATCTTTTGCGATAACAACTGTAATTCCTTCTGGAATTTTTTTAACAAATTCTGCAGTTACTCCTTCTTCCAATATTACTGCTTTTGCCCCACTATTTATTGCTGTATCTACATATTCATGTCCATCTGTGTCGAAACCTTTTATTGCTACAAATAAGCCATTTTCTTTTATATTTCTTGAATCTTTATCCAAATTTGTTATTTCTAAATCTAAATCTCCCTTTACTTTTAATCCTTCTATTCCTACTAAAATTTCTTTTAATTTCATAGGATACCTCCTGTTTTTTATGTATTTATAAGTTGGTTTTTTATAATTATTAAAAACCAACATAATTATATAACTAAAGTTCTTATTTGTAAATTATATTATTAAAAAAAATAATCATTACTAAAAAGAAAAGAAAGTTTTAAGATATTTTTAAAACTTTCTTTTGCCTTTTTATTAATTTTGATAATATAAATTATTAACACTATTTAATATATTCTTTAAAGAATTTGCAATCGTTATACTCTAAATTGTTTTTTGCTATTTCTAATAATTCATTTACCATTTCTTTAGTATATTTACTGCTTTTTTTCTCATAAAATTTCTTTAATGGTTTTTGTAAATCCATCATTACTTTCGTAGCTTTATTAACATTTTGTTCCTCTAATAACTGATTCATCTTCTTTATTTCATGTTCATAAATAACTTTTCCTACATTTGTGTCTTTTAGTTGCTCTAAAGTATTTTCTTCTGTAATGTTTTCTTTTTTTATGTATCTATCTGGAACTTTTCTTCCTAATAATTCTTCAAATTCTTCTAATGTTACGTCTTGTATATTTCCATTTTGATAATGTTTTCCATATTTTTTTGTTATATTTGTATCTTTTGAATCTACAAATATTTCTTGTTGCAACACAATATTTCTACTTGATTTTCCTATTAAAATATTATATTTTCCTTCTTCTACTGACCATTTATTTGTTTCTACATTATAATATGAAAAATCATCACTTGTTAATGATATCTTTATTTTCTTTTCTTCGTTTGGTTTTAGCTCAATTTTTTCAAAGCCTTTTAATTCTTTTTTTGCTTTAAAAATATTAGGATTTTGTTCACTAATATACAATTGTGCTATTTCTTTTCCTTCTATATTTCCTATATTTTTTATTTTAAAAAATACCTCAATGTTTTCTTCTAATTTATTAATTTTTAAATCAGAATATTCAAAATTAGTATAACTTAATCCATATCCAAATGGATATAATACATTAGTGTTATTTGTATCATAATATCTATATCCTATATAAATTGCTTCTTGATATTCTACACTAGCTTCTGTTCCTGGATAATTTTTAAAACATGGTGTATCTTCTAAACAATTTGGATATGTTTCTGTTAATTTTCCACTTGGATTTACTTTTCCTAATAAGCAATTTACTATAGCCTTTCCTCCCGCTTCTCCTCCTAAATATCCTGTAATTATTGCTTTAACTTTATCTTTCCATGGCATTGTAATTGGAGAACCGTTTGATAATACAATAACTATATTACTATTTACTTTACTAATTTCTTCAATTAAATTATTTTGATTTTTTGGCAATTCTAATGTCGTCCTATCCATTCCTTCTGATTCATAATTTTCCGTTAAACCTGCAAAAATGACTACAATATCATTTTCTTTTGCTATTTTTACTGCCTCTTTTCTATATTCTTCATCTTCTTGTGTTTCTATTCTTCCATACCCTTTAGCATATTCAAATTGTATACTTTCTTGTTTTAAGCAATCATATGCACTTTCTAATTTATACGGATTAATTGTAGAGCTTCCCGCTCCTTGGTATCTAGGATTTTTAGCCATATCACCTATTAATGCTATTTTTTGTTTTTTTAGTGGTAGTATTTCTTCTTCATTTTTTAATAATACTACTGCTTCTTCTGCTATACTTAAAGCTATTCTATGATGTTCTTCTCTGTCATATTTTTCTATTTTCTTTCTTTTATTAACTTTAAATGTTACATCTAAAATTCTATCTACTATTTCATCTAAGTATTGTTCACTAACTCTATTTTCCTTTACTGCATTAACTATTTCGTCTACTCCATCTCCTCTGCCTCCTGGCATTTCTAGTTCATTACCTGCTATTAATCCTTCTACCCTATCGTTTTCTGCTCCCCAATCTGTAATAACAATTCCATTAAATTTCCATTCTTTTTTTAAAATATCTAACAATTCTTTGTTTTCAGTACAATATCTATCATTTAATTTGTTATAAGCGCTCATAACAGATAAAGGATTTGCTTGTTTAACAATCATTTCGAACGCTTTTAAGTATATTTCTCTTAGAGTTCTTTCATCTACTACAGCATTAATTGTTCTTCTTCTGTTTTCTTGATTATTAACAGCAAAGTGTTTTACACATGCTCCCACTCCATTTGCTTGTAATCCTTTTACATACTCTGTTCCCATTATTCCTGTCAAATAAGGGTCTTCCGAAAAATATTCAAAGTTTCTTCCACACAAAGGACTCCTTTTTATATTAATAGCTGGGCCTAAAACAATATCTACATCTTCATATGTTGCTTCTTCTCCCAAAGCTTTTCCTAAAGAATATGCCATTTTTTTATTCCAAGTATTAGCTACTGTAGATGATGCTGGAAAACATGTAGATATTTCACTTTCATTAATTCCTAAATTATCTGCTTCTTTCTTTTGAACTCTTAGACCATGAGGCCCATCTGACATTGTTATATTGGGAATTTCTAATCTTTCTATATTTTGACTATGCCAATAATCTTTTCCTACACATAAACTTGCTTTTTCTTCTAAAGTCATTTTATTTATTATCTTTTCATATTTCATATTTCTACCTTCTTTTACTATTTGCTATGTTTAATATATATCATAAGCTAAATTAAATTACAATAAAAAATTATTGCATTTTTTATATCTTTATTGTATAATGCTAAACATAATATGTATGGTATCGTAATATGTTGATTTTTTACTAATTAGTTAATTTCATCGTAAGGAGGGAAAATCTATGCTATTTAGTGTTATCATCCCAGCATATAATGCTGAGTCTACTATTCGGAAAACTTTAAATAGTGTGTTAAATCAAACTTTTAAAGATTTTGAAGTAGTAGTCATTGACGATGGTTCTACAGACGGCACTTCTACAATTTTGAAAGAATATGCAAGCAAAGATAGTAGAGTACATGTATATACTTTTAAAAATGCTGGTGTTTCTGTTTCTCGTCAACGTGGTATTAATAATTCAAATGGTCAATTCATTGTCTTTGTTGATTCAGATGATACTATTGAACCAGAATTATTATCGAATCTCTATAGTGCGATTAAATCTTACCCAACTACTGATTTGATTCGTTATCAGTCTCGCATTATTGCAGATAGTCCCAAGAAGGATCATGGAAGATATAATTATTATGAGCCTTCCAAATCTTCTATCTCTGGCATAGACGCCATAAGAACATGGTCTATACCTGGTAAAAAGTATGCTGTCTATTGGTTATTTGCTTTTAGCAGAACTTTATTCTTAAAAAACTCTTTTCCAGAGGATTTGAGATGTTATGAAGATGTTGCTTTAATTCCTATTTTAATAGGAACTGCTAGTTTAGTAACAACTATTAACTATGTTGGGTATAATTATACCTATAATAATTCTTTTAGTTTAACTCATGCTAATGACTTAGCAACCCAGAAATCACGGGTATTAGATTTCTACAAATCCTTTGAATATGCTGTGTCTCACTTTAAGAATTTGCCTAATGTAACTCCACATGATATCGATTTTTTTGAGAAAGATTATCAGAGGCGATTGAATGGTAAATTTAATTCTTTAAGTGATGAATTAAAGAAAGAATTTTCTAGTATTTATGGCAAGTAAAAATAAAAGGTACTTCATTTAATTTTGAAGTACCTTTTATTTTTCTAATAACTCTAAATATTTATATGAAAAGTTCTTTAATTTTTCTAAATTTGCTTTTGCAAACTCTATAATTTTATTTGCTTTTTCATATGCTAATTCATAATCTTTTTTACTTATTATCTTTTGTTTGTATGCTTGTTCTAGCTCATCTTCGTCTAATAAATGTATTCTTCCATCATGTACAATAACAACATCTAAATATAAATCATCTTCATATGGTATGCCATCTTGTACTCCTAAATTTCTTGCAATGTCTATATACCATTCTACTATTTCTTTGTTATTATTAAAAATTGCTGTAATGCAACAGTTTCTATTTTCAGGATATATTTCTAACCAATAATATCCTTTTGCTAATATACATCTTTCTTCTGGGTCTACACGCCATTCTTCTTTTACTTCTTCTATTTGAAGCAATGATATATTTCCTACAAATTCTTTATTATTAATATACATATTTTTGCATTTACTTTTTAGAATACTAGTGTTTGCTCTTCCATCTGCAAATCTTCTTTTCAGTTTTTGTTCCATCTTTATTCACCATTTTAATATTACTATATTAATTGCAAAAAGTCTAGAGTGCCTTATTTCTAATTATGCTTTACAAATTTTTATTTCTTATAAAATCTCCTTCAAATTCTTCTGCTAAGATGTAAATATTTAATTTGTCAACTCTACGTAAATGTTTGCTTCTTCTTTAACTTTCACTCCTGCTTTTGGTGTTTGTTCTTTTATTATAGTATTTTCTTTGTCTATCCCTTCTTGTTCATTATTTATAACTAATTTCAAATTATTTTCTTTTAGTATACTTTCCGCTTCCTTTATACTTTTTCCTTCTATATTAGGCACTTGGACGTCATTTTTTACTTGTTCTTCTTCCTCGTTATCTTTTACTACTTCTAAATATGGTAATACCTCCCCAAATATTTGTGAACCTATTGGTGCTGCAACTCCACCTCCTTGGTGACCTCCTTCTCCTGTTGGATTATACAAAGTTATTAACACAGCTACACTTGGATCTGATATTGGTGCCACGCCTATGAATGATGTTACATATTTTCCTGTGTTTACGCCATCTTCTGAAGTTCCCGTTTTTCCACCTATTCTATAGCCTTTAACTTGAGAGTTTCTACCTGTTCCATCTGCTACAACAGATTCCATCATACTTAATACATTTTTTGCTGTTTCTTCTGAAATTACTCTATCCTTTTTTATTACTTCTACTTCTTTTCTTTCCCCTGTTTTTCCATCTATAGTTGCTTTTACTACTCTTGGCTGTATATATGTTCCACCATTTGCAATAGTTGACACCATTGTTACCATTTGAATAGGGGTTACTTCAAAACGTTGCCCAAAAGCTATTGTTCCAAGCTCTACTGGTCCAACTTTTTCTTCTTTTAAAAATATACTTCCTGCTTCTCCTGGTAAATCTATTCCTGTTTTTCTTAAAAATCCAAACTTTTCTAAATAACTATAATATGTGTGCACTCCTAATTTTTGTCCTAACCCTATAAATACTGGGTTACATGAATTCATTAATGCCTGTCTTAAACTTTCACTTCCATGTGGTCTATAATATCTCCAACATTTCATTCTTACTCCCGCAATTTCAATTCCTCCTGTACAGCAAAATTCCCCTGCCTTATCTACTTCTGCTATTTTTTCTTCTAAAGATGCTGATGCTGTTACTAATTTGAAAGTTGAACCCGGTTCATAAGTATCTGAAACAGCTTTGTTCCTCCACATTGCTTGCATATTTTTGGTTTTATCTTCTTGTGAAAGAGTATCCCATACACTTTTTAATTCATCTGTATTCGGAGAATATGGCTCATTCAAATTGTAATTTGGATACCCTGCCAAAGCCAATACATCCCCATTTTTTGGATTCATTACTATTATGTTTCCACCATCTGTGCACTTATTGTCTATACACGCTTCTTTTAAATATTTTTCTGCAATTCCTTGTATTGTACTATCTATAGTTAATACCAAGTCATCTCCATTTACAGCTTTTATATAATCTTCTGAAGTGTCATCAATATCTCCACCTTTTGCATCTCTTAGCTTTGTAATTTTTCCTGTACTACCTTTTAAAGTTTTATCATATAAAGCCTCTATTCCATCTAGCCCTTGATTGTCACTACCACAAAATCCTATAATTTGAGATGCTAAATTGTTAAATGGATAATATCTTTTTGTGTCCTCATCAATATTAATCCCTGTTGTAATATTATTATTTTGCATCCATACTCTTAATTCATCAGCTTTTTCTTTGTCTACCTTCTTAATTATTGTTTCTATAGAACTTCTTTTACTTACTTTTTTTAAAACCTTTTCATAATCTAATGAGAATATATTTGATAGTGCAGTTGCTATTTTTTCTCTATCTTCTTTTTTTATAGTAGTTGGTGTAACTGTTATTGTTTCTACTGTTGAGCTAACTGCTAAAATGGTCTTTCCAGTTGCATCATAAATAGTCCCTCTTTTAGGGTTAATATTTCTGTCTAGTGTTTGTTGCATATATGCCATAGATTGCAATTCTTCTCCTTGTACAAATTGAATGAATCCAATTCTTACTACTAATAAGGCAAGTAGTAATATGGCAATTATCATTTCTCGTTTCATTCTTTTCTTTTTGGCTAATGTGCCTATTGGTTCTGAATTTCTTTTATTCTTTTTATTTAATTTCTTAAAATTTATTGGCTTTCTATTTTTTAACTTTTTTATCTCTTTATCATTTACTTGTCTTTTAATTTCTTTTTCAATTTTTACTTTTAACTTTTGCTTTGGTGTTTTCTTTTTTCTCTCCTTCAACCTTATCCCTCACATTCTTAAGTTTATATTATCTCTTATATTAAGAATATGATAAAAGAATGATTCTCATGACCTGTTTTTGGGGACGGAGCAAAAAAATAGAAGTAAAATTTTATATTTTTACCTCTATTTTTTATTTAAATAAATTTGTTATTGTATTTATAATATTTTGGAAAAAGTTTGTATCTTCCTCTATTATTACTTCTTCTTTTGCAGATTCTATATAGTCTTTCTTTGGTAAGCTTACATATACTTTTTGACTATTTGATAGCTTTTGCATTCCTAGTTTTTCTTTTGCTGATTGCTCTACATTATTTAGATTTAATGTTTTTTCTATATTAACTTTTAATTGTTCGTTTTCTTTTTCAATAGCACTTACTTCTTTTTTCAACTTTTCTTTTTTGTTAAAGCTTTCTGTTATAAGTGAGTTTTGGTAGCCCATAGCAAATAAAATTGTAAAGGCAACAGCAATATATAAAACTAATTTTGCCTTTGGTTTCATTTTTTTCTTTGGAGCATTTTTTTCTACCTTCATACTTTTAGTTGAAGATTTTTTTTGTTTATATGGGTTCTTTTTAGGTTCGTACTCAGGTTGTAATTTTCTAGGGCTAGTTTCATATTGGTACCCTTGATATTTAGGATATGCCATTTGCTTTAACTCACCTCTTTCCTTCGTATATTTTTTCTATTGTGCTTTTTCAAAAATTCTTAATTTTGCACTTTTAGATCTTGAGTTTTCTTCTTGTTCTTCTTTTGATGCTACTATTGGTTTTTTATTTATTATTTTTCCTTCTGAATGATATCCACACACGCAATATGGTAAATCTTTTGGGCATGTGCATTTACCTTCTGCATCTAAATATGCTTGCTTAACTGCTCTATCTTCTAAGGAATGGAATGTAATTACACATAGCCTACCTTCTGGCTTTAAGCATTCTATACAATTTCTTATAGTTTCTTTTAGTGGTTCTATTTCATTATTTACTTCTATTCTGATAGCTTGAAATGTTCTTTTTGCTGGATGTCCATCCTTTTGTTTTGAGATAGGTATTGATTTTTTTATAATATCTACTAATTGCATAGTTGTTTCGATTGGTGAAATTTGCCTTTCTTTTACAATGTTTCTTGCGATATTTTTTGCAAATCTTTCTTCACCATATTCTTCTATAATTTTGCTAAGTTTTTCTTCTGTATAATTGTTTACAACATCTTTTGCTGTTAGTTCTTGGGTTTTATCCATTCTCATATCTAATGTAGCTTCTCCCATATAGCTAAATCCTCTTGCTCTTTCATCTAATTGGTATGAAGATACTCCCAAGTCTAATAATATTCCGTCTACTTTATCTATTTGTATGCTTTTTAGTAATTCTTTTATATCATCATGGTTTCCATGTAAATATACTACATTCTGATATTCTCTAAGTCTTTCTTTTGCTGCTTTAAGTGCCTCTTCATCTCTGTCTATTCCTATTAGTTTTCCTTTAGAAGATAGGCTTTTCAATATTTCACTGCTATGACCTGCTCCCCCTAAAGTTCCATCTACATATATTCCATTTTCTTTTATATTTAATCCTTCAATACATTCTTGTAGTAATACACTTTTATGTTTAAATTCCACTTTTAAACTCCTATATCTACTATTCTTAAATTAGCATCAATAGTTGGTATTTAAAAAATACCAACTATTTTAATGCTACTTTTCTAATTTTTCTTTAGTGAGCTGTCATCTTTTCATTTGTAAATTTATATTTTTACTTTTGTGAGCACTGTTATTTTTTCTTTTGAAGTTTAAAATGTTGTTCTTTAGTTATTTTAAACTTTTTCTTTTGTTTTAAAATTTTATCTTTTGTGTATTAGTTTTTTTCTTTTGTAAAAATTAAAATTTTTATCTTTTGTACATTAAAATTTTTTCTTTAGTATTTATATAAACTTTTAAAAAGTTATATACCAAGCATTGTCATATTTTCTGCAATTTCATCTGCTGAAATATTTTCATCACTAGTATAATTTTTCCATTTGTCTCTATTCCAAATTTCAAGTCTTGTTCCTACACCAATAATTACAACATCTTTTTCCATGTTTGCATATTCTCTTAGGTTACTTGCAATTAAGAATCTTCCTTGTTTATCTATTTCACATTCTATTGCGCCAGATAAGAAAAATCTTACGAAATCTCTGGCATTTTTATTGGTAAGTGGTAGTGTTTTTAGTTTTTCTTCAAAGTTTGACCATTCTGTTTGTGAAAACCCAAATAAGCATCCATCTAACCCTTTGGTTATGATGAATTTTTCTCCCATGTCCTCTCTTAACTTAGCTGGCATTATCAATCTGCCTTTAACATCTAGAGAATGCTCGTATTCACCGATCAACACTTTGAATCACCTCCCGTGCATTTCATTCCACTTTGCTCCACTTTGCTCCACTTTTACTAAATTTTAATATAAGAATAATAAAAAAGCAATACTTTTTTAAAAAATTTTTAAAAAGTATTGCTTTTTTATTTAATTTCTCTTGCTTTTACTACTAATCTTTGTGTTCCATAATTCGTGCAAGTTATAAGAGTTACCTCTCTTCTTCCATTCGTTAATTGGCTAGTACATGCTGTGTCATCTGGGTCTACTGTATATTTGTCATATACTGAATATTTAACTGTTTTTCCATTAACTCCTTCTAGTTCAATAATATCTCCACTAACTACTTCTGATAAACGACCAAACATTTTCTTACTTTTGTAGTTATGACCTACTATACAATAATTTCCTATTTCATTTGGAGAAGGTCCCCAATATTTATTAACAGATATTTTTAAAAGGCTTTCTGAAGTTTCGCTGATTACTGGATATTCTATATCTAATCGAGGTACTCTAACTGTTGCTTCTATTGTATAATCTTCTCCATCAGCAGTTGTATATACTTCTGTAGATGGTTGTTCTTCTGGCACTACCTCTGGAACATTTATAACTTCATTACTATCATCTAATGCTACAATTATGACATTGTCTTTTTTCTTAATGGTATTATCTACTTCTTTTTCTTCTCTTCTTTTGGTCATTCCCATTAAGATTTCTTGTGATACTTCTTCGCTCTTTCCTCTATCATACTCTGCATATATATAATAAGAAAATAATAAACATGCTAAAAAGACGCATAAAAAGAATTGCAATTTAAACAATTTCTTTTTTCTACGTAATTCTGGTGTTACATATAATTTTTCTGTTACCAAAATTTGATTCATTTATTATCTCCTATTTATAATCATCTAATTTTATTATACCATAATTATATTTTTATGCAATATTTACAAATAAAATGTTATAAATTTGTTATATTTTATCAGAAATTTTTGCAAATTGCTCTAATGTTAAATTTTCTCCTCTTACATTTTCGTTTATATTCATCTCATCTAAAATTTGTTTTAGTTTTGTTTTATCTATTAATCCACTATTTGAAACCCCATTTAGAAAAGTTTTTCTTCTTTGCATAAATGAAACTTTTATTAATTTAAAAAATGTTTTTTCATCTTTTACTTTTACTGGTGATGTGTTTCTTATTTTTAGGTTTATTACTTCAGATTCCACTTCTGGTGCAGGTATAAAGCTTTGATTTGATACCTTTACCACTAGTTCTGTTTCACAATAATATTGCACACTATATGTAATTGCACCTGCTAATTTTTCTCCTGGTTTTGCTGCAAGTCTTTCTGCTACTTCCTTTTGTACCATTACTGTAATGCTTTTTATATCTAGTTTGTCTTCTAATAGTTTCATTATAATTGGCGTTGTAATATAATATGGAAGATTTGCAACTATTTTCACATCTTTTATTTCATTTTCTTCTTTTTCTTTTTTTATTAATTCTTGTAAATCTACTTTTAGGACATCATCATTTATTAATTCAAAATTTGAATATAAATTAAAACGATCCTGTAAAATTGTAATCATTTTTTTATCAAGCTCTATTGCTATTACTTTTCTAGCTTTTTCTAGCAATTTACAAGTTAATGTTCCTAACCCCGGACCTATCTCTATAACTAAGTCCTCATTTGATATTTGGGCTGATTCTACAGTTTTATTTATTACGTCATCATCTATTAAGAAATTTTGCCCTAAACTTTTATTCGCAGTTATATTATATTTTTTTAAAAGAAACATCGTTTCATTATATGCGCTTTCCATTTTATCTCCATTCTTTAAACTATTTTTGGCTAATTTTATAGTTTCATTTTTACACTCTTAATATAATTTTTATTACTTTCTAGTTTAAACTCTCTTTTTTATCCTAACTATTTTACCATAAATTAACGTGATTGTCTATTTTCTATTGATTTTTATTCATATTTTCTGTACAATGTTATTGATAAAATACAAATGTAAAAGATGGTGAAAAAATGGATAAAAGAAAAAAAGTTTCTAAATCAAAAAATATAAAGACTTCTAATAGTGTCAGCTCTAAGGTTGAAAGAAAAAACGTAAAATCTGTAAAATCAAAAAATTTACTTATATGTATGCTTATTATATTTGCTATACTTTTGCTACTTATATTAAGGCTAGCATACCTACAATTTATTAAAGGTCCCGATTTAAAAGAAGCAGCTAATCGCCAACAAGCTACAAATCGTGTTGTAAGTGCTAAAAGAGGTAACATTTATGATTCTACCGGGAAACTGCTTGCAGCTAGCGCTTCTGTAGATACCGTTAGTATTAATCCCTCTAAAATAAAGAAAGAAAATAGAGAAAAAGTAGCAAAAGCATTTTCCGAAATTTTTGAATTAGATTATGAAGAAACTTTAGCTAAAGTAAATAATAGCACAAGTTCTTTCGAAACTATGGCAAAAAAAGTAGAAAAAGATAAAATCACAAAATTGCAACAATGGATGAAGGAAACAGAAATCTATTCAGGCATTAATATAGATGAAGATGTTAAAAGATATTATCCATACGGAACACTTGCTTCTAATTTAATTGGATTCTGTAATACAGATAATGAAGGTCAAGAAGGTATAGAACTAAAATGGAATAGTGTTTTAAGTGGTACATCTGGAAAAATTACTAGTATAGAAAATGCTGCAGCTCAGTTAATACCTGATAAAAATGAAACTTACATACCTGCTGAAAATGGAAACAACATTACTTTAACTATAGATGCCAATATTCAAACTATTGCTGAAAAATATTTAAAACAAGCATGTATAGAAAATGACTGTAAAAGTGGTGGGAATGTAATTATAATGAATCCTTCAACTGGAGATATCTTGGCAATGGCTACATATCCTGATTACGATTTAAATTCACCAAGAACACCAAATGATAGTCTTTCTAGTACTTGGGATACTCTTTCAAGTGAGGACCAAGTCAATTCTCTAATAAAAATGTGGCGAAATAAATCTGTTTCAGATACATATGAACCTGGCTCTACTTTTAAAATAATTACTGCTGCCATAGGTTTAGAAGAGGGCGTTGTAAACACAGATACTCCCGGCGATTTTTATTGTTCAGGTTCTGAATTAATAAATGGTATTAAAATTAACTGTTGGAAATATCAAACAACTCATGGAAGCCAAACTTTAAGACAAGCTTTAATGAATTCTTGTAACCCTGCATTAATGCAACTTGGAAAGAGAATTGGTGCTCCAACTTTATATAAATATTATGAAGCCTTTGGTTTATTTGATAAAACTGGAATTGCAACTTCTGGAGAAGCTAACAGCTATTTCTGGAATTTAGATGACGTAGGACCTATAGAACTTGCAACAATGTCATTTGGTCAACGTTTCCGTGTCACTCCTATTCAACTAATTACTGCTGTATCTTCTGTTGCAAATAATGGTGTTCTAGTTGAGCCACGTATTGTAAAACAAGTTGAAAATCCAGACACTGGCGCTATTACTTCTATAGAATCTACTAATGTACGACAAGTAATTTCAAAAGAAACATCTGATAAGTTAATGAATATGTTAGAATCTGTTGTAACTGAAGGAACTGGTAGATACGGACAAGTTAAAGGTTATAGTATAGCTGGAAAGACAGGTACTTCAGAGCCAGATTCTACAAATGAAAATGCAATGTATGTAGCATCATTTGTTGGAATCTCTCCTGTTCAAAATCCTGAGGTAGTTGCATTAGTTACATTATATGATCCAAAAGGAAAAGCAGGACATCAAGGTGGTACAATAGCTGCACCTGTTGTTTCTCAGATACTAAGTGAAGTATTACCTTATTTAGGAGTCCCATCAGACGATTTATCTTCTGATGAAGGTACAAATACTGTTACTACAACTACATTATTAGATGTTAGAAATAAAACTTTAGCAGAAGCTAAAAAGATAATTGAAGATGCAGGATTTACTTGCAATATTTCAGGCGAGGATACTTCTTTACTAGTAACAGACCAAGTTCCAAAGCCAGGTACGGCTTTAGTAAGTGGAGCTATTGTTAATTTATATTCAGAAGGAAATGAAGCTAGAATATCACAAGAAGTACCAGACTTAAAAGGAATGAGTTATTTACAAGCCAAAAGTGCTTTAAAGCAAAAGAATTTAAATATTCACGTAACTGGAACAGGAACTGTTCTTTCACAAGATCCTATGGCTGGAACTTCTGTAGAAGAAGGAACTGTTATAAATGTAACACTAAAAAAAGAAATACAAGATGCACATTAAAAACATTTTGCATTTATGTAATAAAATAGCAAACTTAAAATCTTCTTAAGTTTGCTATTTTTATTTATTATTGTATTTTTTTACTTTGCATATGGTAGCATATTTTTGTGCTAATTGTGTCTGGTGATATTTTACTTAAAAATCTCGCCATTTTAATTTTCCATCCTGGAATAATTAAAAACTTTCCTTTTAAAGTTTTATTTATTGCATATTGAGCAACATATTCACTAGATAATCCTTTTAATGCAAATCTTACACTTGCTACTTTATTAAAGTTTGTATTTACAGGTCCTGGGCATAAAACGCTTATTTTAACATTTGATTTATCTTTCCTTAACTCTTCTCTTATAGCTTGGCTAAACCTTAATACATAATTTTTTGTTGCATAATATGTTGCCATTAATGGACCTGCCATAAAAGATGCCACAGATGCAACATTAAGGATTCTTCCACTATCTCTTTCTACCATGTCTTTTAAAAACATTTTTGTTAAAATGTGTACTGCTTTTATGTTTGTATCTACCATTTTCATTTCTGTTTCTAAATCTGTATTTATCATTTTGCCACATAATCCAAATCCTGCATTGTTAATTAGCAAATCTATATTTTGGTATTTTTCTTTTACTTCATTATATAGTTTTAAACACTCTTCTTCTTTGCTTAAATCTGCTAAATATATATCTACTTTATTGTTATTCTTCTCATTTAATTCTTTTTTTAATTCTTTTAAATTCTCTTCATTTCTTGCTGTTATAATTATATCATAATTTAAATTATTCAATATTCGAGCCATGTCTCTTCCTATTCCAGAAGATGCTCCCGTAATTAGTGCTATCATATTTCTTTTTCCCTTTTTAATTTATTTAAATAAATCTGAATGACTTCCCGTATCAACTAATAATAAAATAAGTGTATTTTTATCTTTCATATATACTAATAACCAATCTGGTTTTATATGACATTCCCATATTCCATTTTTCTTTGGCTCTAATAAATGATTATGATATTTTTCTGGTAATATTGTATCATTTATTAACATTTCAATAACTTTTTTAAATTCTTTTTCGTCATATCCTTGCTTTGTTATTAGTTTTTTATATGATTTTTTAAATTTAGTTGTACGTTGTATTTTGTATTTATTCATTGTCATTTAGATCCTCCATTAATTCATCTACACTATTAAATGTTTTATATTTATCAGAGTTCTTCATCATTCTGTTAGCTTCTGCTATTGCCTCTAACATTTCATCATTAAATTTTGGTTTTTTTATCATAAAAGGAATACTTTCTGTTAATACAACTTGCTTTAAAAATATAGTAACTGCATCTGCTATATTCATTCCTAGTTCATTTAATGTTTCTTCTACTTCTTTTTTTAATTTTGGTTCTACTCTTATATTAATTGTTTCAGTTTTAGTCATATTAAATTCACCTCCATTCATAATATATTTATATTGTAACACATTGTGTATACATTGTCAATGTATCATTATATTATATTATTTTTTCCAAACTTTAGTTACAATATACAAAATAAAAAGAAACAATTGTAAAACTGCTTCTTTATTTTAATTTATTTGTATTATTTGACGCAAAAGGAAGCGTCCCCCTTTGCGTCATATTTCTAGTTATTAAAGATGGCGTCAAATTCTTCTCCATCAATTTTTTCTTTTTCTAATAGTACTCCTGCTACAGCATGTAATTTATCGATATTATCTCTTAAAATTTGTTCTGCTCTTCTATATGCATTGTCAACTATTTTCTTAACTTCTTCATCTATAACTGCTGCTGTTTCTTCTGAGTATTCTTTTGCTTGTGCAAAATCTCTACCTAAAAATACTTCTTCTTGTCCTGAACCCAGCATTATTGCTCCAATTCTATCGCTCATACCATATTTTGTAACCATATTTCTTGCAATTTGAGTTGCTCTTTGTATGTCATTACTTGCACCTGTTGATACATCATTTAGAATTAAACTTTCAGCTACTCTACCACCAAGTAAAGATACAATTGTCTCTTCCATTTCAGATTTAGACATGAAGTTTTTGTCTTCTGTTGGACGATACATTGTATATCCGCCAGCCATTCCTCTAGGTACTATTGATATTTGATGAACAGGGTCTTGTGTTGGTAAGAATCTACTTACAACAGCGTGACCTGCCTCATGATATGCTACTAATTTATTTTCTTTTTCGTTTCTAACTTTTGTTCTCTTCTCTGGTCCCATTGTTACTTTTACCATAGCATCTTCTATTTCTTTCATTCCGATTTCTGGTAAATTTCTTCTTGCAGCAAGTAGAGCTGCTTCGTTTAATACGTTTTCTAGGTCTGCTCCTGCAAATCCTGATGTATTTTTAGCAATTACTCTTAAATCTACATCATCTGCTAATCTTTTCTTTCTACTATGAACTTCTAATATTTGTTCTCTTGCTTTTACGTCTGGTGCTCCTACTACAATTTGTCTGTCAAATCTTCCTGCACGAAGTAGTGCTTTGTCTAGTACGTCTGGACGGTTTGTTGCAGCTAATACGATAACTCCTTCATTTTCTGCAAATCCATCCATTTCAACTAATAATTGATTTAATGTTTGTTCTCTTTCATCATGTCCTCCACCAAGTCCTGCACCTCTTTGACGTCCAACTGCATCAATTTCATCTATGAATATAATACATGGTGCTTTTCTTTTTGCTTCCTCAAATAAGTCTCTAACTCTTGATGCACCAACACCAACAAACATTTCTACGAAATCTGAACCACTTATAATAAAGAATGGTACTCCTGCTTCTCCTGCTACTGCTTTTGCAAGTAATGTTTTACCTGTACCCGGTTGACCTACAAGTAATACACCTTTTGGGATTCTTGCACCCATTTCTGTGAATTTTCTAGGATTTTTTAAGAATTCTACAATTTCTTCTAATTCTTCTTTTTCTTCATCTACACCTGCTACATCTTTAAATGTAACTTTTGCTTTATCTTGTGGGTTTAGCATTCTTGCTCTACTTTTTCCAAATGTCATTGTTTTGTTTCCACCAGCTTGGTTTCCATTCATTAGGAAGAACCAGAAAATGATGAATATTGCAAGTATTCCAAATGGAGTAAGTAAACTTAAACCTATTGCCCAAATTGATTGTGATTTTTCTGTTACTTTAACACTATCTGTTTTCATTGATTCTTGAAGATTGCTCATCAAACTATCAATACTTGGAATATTAACTTCTTTTTTAACATTATCATTTTTTAATAATACTTCTGAACTTTTTCCATCTGAAGCTATTTCAATTTCTTTTACTTCTCCAGCCTCTATTTTTGAAATTAATTCTGAATAAGCTAGTTTATTGTTTGAATTATCTAATATAGAAGTAATTACAACAATAAATATAACTAGAATTATTAGCCACATTGCTAACGTTTTTATACTATTTTTCAATTTATTTGCCTCCTTAAATTTAAACAAATACTTTTATCTACTTTTGCACTATAACATATTAAATTTTTATTTGCAAGAGTTTTTCATCAACTTTTTTTCGTCAAATCCTTACACTGCAAGGATTTGTTTACGGAACTTTCCCCTTTGCCTATTATAATTTTATGAAAAAAATTTTTCCTTTTCCTACTTTTACTTTTATATTCTTATTTGGTGTTAAAAATTTATTTCCTATATTATTTGTACAAAGCTTAACAATGTCTGTAATATGTATTTTTTCAATGTTTTGCTTACTTCCCATTAGTATATTTATAGTATATCTAACTAGTCTATTTTTTATTACTGTTTCTTCACAATTAAATTTTTTTAAGTCTAAAATTATTGTATTGCTTCCCTCAAATTGTTTATTCCCTAAATATTCCTCGATTAAAACTTGTTCATATGTTTTTTTTACTTGTTTTTCTAAATATTCGTCTTCTTTTGAGACTAATTGAGACATACGATTTAATGAAGTTATAATATTAGGGTTGAATTTTTTTTCTATAAAAGGAATTAACTCATTTCTAACTTTATTTCTTGTATAAATATTTTCATTGTTTGTTTTATCTATCTTTGGCTCCAATTTTTGCTCTTCACAATATTCTTCTATTTCTTTTCTTATAAGTTCTATTATTGGTCTTATAAATTTATTTTCTCTTTTTATTTCTATTCCCTTAATACCAGATAAACCTGTTCCACGAATTATATTCATTAAAATTGTTTCTGCATTATCATTTGCAGTATGTGCTGTAGCTATTTTATTTGCTTTACATTTATCTGCAACTTCTTCAAAGAATGAATATCTAAGTTTTCTTCCTGCTTCTTCTGTTCCTATTTTACTTTCTTTTGCAAGTTCTTCAACTTTTTCTTTTTTTACATAGCATGGAATATTATTCTTTTTGCAAAATTCTTGAACATACTTAGTTTCTTCATCCGCTTCTACTCTAATTCCGTGATTTATGTGCGCCACTACTATTTTGCAATTTATTTTTTTCATTTTATTTAGAGAAATAAGTACATTTAATAAAGTCATAGAATCTGGTCCCCCAGACACACCTACAACAATAGCATCTCCATTTTCAATTAATTCATACTTTCTAATTGTTTCCAATACTTTTTCTTCTATCATTTTCTTTTCTTCTTTCCTTCTTTCCTTAAAGGTATTATAACAATTTTTATAATAAAATGTTTTTCTATATTTTTACTATAGTATCTTTTAACAAATATTCGCCTACTATAATAGGCGAATTTTTAGTTTATTCTCTGTATTTTTCTATATTTGCAAATTTTGTGTAATTGCCAAGCCATAATAATTCTACTGTACCAGTTGAACCTGAACGATGTTTTGCAAGTATTACTTCTGCAATATTTTTCTTTTCGCTATCTTCATTATAATAGTCATCTCTATATAAGAACATAACAATATCGGCATCTTGCTCTATAGCTCCAGATTCACGAAGGTCTGAAAGCATAGGTCTATGGTCTGGACGTTGTTCTGGCGCTCTTGATAATTGTGATAGTGCTATTACTGGCACATTTATTTCTTTAGCTAATATTTTTAAAGAACGGCTAATTTCTGAAATTTCTTGTTCACGTGAAGAACCTCTTTTGCCTGAGCCTTGTACTAATTGCAAGTAATCTATAACAACTAGTCCAATATTTTGTTCTAATTTTAACTTTCTACATTTAGCCCTTATTTCCATTATAGAAATACCTGGTGTATCATCTATAAATATTTTAGATTCAGATAAAGTTCCGGAAGCTTGTGCTAATTTTCCCCAGTCTTCATCATCAATTTTACCTGTTCTTACTTTGTTGCTGTCTACCATTGCTTCACTACATAAAATACGATTTACCATTTGTTCTTTTGACATTTCCAAGCTAAATATTGCTACTGGTGTGTTTCCACGTGTTGCTGCATAAGAAGCTATATTTAGTGCAAATGCTGATTTACCCATAGCAGGTCTTGCTGCAACTAATATTAAATCTGAATTGTGAAGTCCTGCAGTTTTATAATCTAAGTCTGCAAATCCTGTAGGTACACCTGTAATATGTTGTTTTTGGTTGTATAATTGCTCTAATTGAGTAAATGTATCTACTAATATGTCTTTAATTGAAGAATAGCCTTTTTGATTTCTTGATTGTATTGTATCAAAAATTTTCTTTTCTGCTTGATCCATCAAAAAGTCAACTTCTTGAGTTTCGTCATATCCTAATTTTATTATTTCATTAGCTGTTTTTAATAAACTACGAAGCAATGATTTTTCTTCTACTATTTTTATATATTTATCTACGTTTGCAGTAGTTGGTACTTTATCTGGAAGTTCGGCTAAATACTCTAATCCACCAATTGCTTCTAATTTTCCAAGTGAAGAAAGCTCAGCTTTTAGTGTAATAATATCAACTGGCTCTGCACGATTATATAAATTCAAAATTGCACCATATATTGTTTTATTATCTTCTCTGTAAAAATCTTCTTCTTTTAGTACTTCAATAGCAGAAATAATTGCTTCTTTATCTGTAAGCATACTTCCTATAACTGCTTGTTCAGCTTCTGTATCGTGTGGTGGCACTTTTGCTAACTCCATAAATAATCTCCTTTTTGCGAACTATTAAAGTATATTTAATTAGTTTGCAATAATTTTGTTTTATATTACATTTAATTTTTTTAAGTCCTATAATCTAAATACTTTTAAGTAATTTGTATTCAACTAACCTGCAATAATTTGAACTTTTAATTTTCCTATTATACCTTCATATAGCTTAATGTCTACTGTAGTAGTTCCTAAAACTTTTATTGTTTCGTTTAGCATAATTTTCTTTTTATCTATTTCTATTTTGTATTGAGTTTTTAAATTTTCTGAAATTTCTTTTGATGTAACCCCTCCAAATATTTTTCCATTCTCTCCTGCTTTTACTTTTAAAACTAATGTTATATCTTTTAACTTATTAGCTAGCTTTGTTGCTTCTTCTTTTTCTACATCTTTTCTATACTGATTTGATTCTTGTTTTGCTTTCAAGTTTCCTAAGTTTCCTGCATTTGCCTCTACTGCCAATTTTTTAGGAAATAAATAATTTCTTGCATACCCATCGTTTGCATTTATAATTTGGTCTTTCTTTCCTACACCTTTAATATCTTGTAATAATATAACTTTCATTTTATTTACCTCCTTAAGTAGTACGATTATATCACATTTTTGTTAGAATAGGAATAGTTTTATTAACATTTTTAATTCAAATAGAAAAGTGAAACTATTTTTTTAACAATTGAAAATTTCAAGAAAATTTAAGACTCAATATTTGTTCAGTACAGAAATGCCTACTATATAAAAATAATGTAGTAAATACAAATTACTACATTATTTTATAATTATTTTTCTGTTCCTACATATTCAGCATTACCTAATCCTAGTATTAAGTAACAAATTGTAGAGAAAAATATTGTTAATATTCCAAATCCTGTTGACTTTCCAAATGCTTTTGCCAATTTTATAGGATGTACTATTGCAATAATAACTGCTGCAATAGCATTTACAAATGGAATAATATATAATAACAATAACCATGGTGATAATCCTGCTATTTTATAAAAAACAGCTATATTGTAAATTGGAATAAGTGACTTCCACCCTTTTTCTCCTGCCTTATTAAAAATTTTCCACATAGCAATAATATACAATACACTAATAACTCCTGTAAAAAGAGCTCCATAAGTTATTGTTCCTGTTTTTACCATTGTATTAATTGTTTCCGAAATATTTGATAAGTTATCTATCATATCAGATGCTATTGACATATTTTCCCCTCCTTTGATTTTTTAGTATACTATATACTCATTGTCGTCTTTTGTCAATTTTTATATAAAAAAGTTGCAATTGAAGAAAGTTCCCAATTGCAACTTTTTATTATTTACTTAATTGACTTTTGAATATATTTCTTGTTAAATCACTTATAACTGGTAATTCATAGTCTTCTTCTTTGTATGCTTTTATCATACCAATTAATAATAATACACCCATAAGTACGCTAATTATGCCTCCTATAAATCCTATATATGGTATGTATCTTAATATTAAAGATAACACCATGCTAGAAGCTGAAATAACTATCGCTTGACATGCATTGAATTTTGTTCTTTCGTCATTGTCTTTTAGAGCAACTAGTATTACTAGTCCTCCAACCCATCCAAACAAATATGCAAGTAATCCTCTTATTTTTTGTTCCATTTTTTCCCCTCCTTTTAATTTATATATAATATTTTATATTATATTCCGTTTTTTAGTGTATTTTACTATTATCTTAATTTAATATTTCAGTAAAATATTCATTAATACGAATAATTAATTCTTGTTTTACTTCTTCAATAGTCATTCCTTCTACTTGTGCTCCTGCTAATGTGATATGTCCTCCTCCACCTAATTTTTCTAGGATTAGTTGAACATTTATATCACCTATTGAACGTCCACTTATACAAATTTTATCGCCTAAGTTTCCTATAACAAAAGATGCTGTAATATTACTAATTGTTAAAAGTTCATCTGCTGATTTAGCACAAATTAAGCTAGTATCTGCTTCTTCTCTTTCATAAATTGATATTGCTATTGTATCATTTACAATTTCCGCATTAGCAACAACTTCTGATATCTTATTATATGTTTCCAAATCACTTTGGAACCATTTTTTTACTTTTATAATATCTACCCCACATTTACGTAAGTATGCTGCAGCCTCAAAAGTTCTAACACCTGTTTTAAACGTAAAGTTTTTGGTATCCATCATAATTCCTGCGTATAATCCTTCTGTTTCTAATTGAGTAAGTTTAATTTCTTGTTCTGAATATTCTAATAGTTCTGTTACTAATTCACATGCAGAAGATGCATAAACTTCATGGAAAGTTAACAATGCATTTTCTATAAAGTCTGTTCCTCTTCTGTGATGATCTATTATTACTATTTTACTAGTTTTTTCTAATAATTCTGGTACATCTACATAGCTTGTTTTATGAGTATCTACAACAACTAATAAACTATTTTCATTTATTTTTTCAATTGCTTCGTCTTTTCCTATAATAGTTTTTTGGTATTCCTCATCTTCTTTTGCAGTTTGTAAAAATGAATCTAATGTAGAACCAACTGTAGTATTTACTATATATGCCTGTTTGCCTATTGTTCTTGCTAGCCTATATACACCAAGGCTTGCTCCCATAGCATCTATATCACTATTTGTGTGTCCCATTACAAAGATGTTTTCCGCTTCTTCCATTAATTCTTGCAATGCATTAGCAACTATTCTTGCTTTTACCTTAGTTCTTTTCTCTAATTCTTGAGTTCTACCTCCGAAGAATATATATTTTCCATCTTTACGAAGAATCGCTTGATCTCCACCTCTACCCAATGCAATGTCTATCATTGATTGAGCTGTTTTATATTTTTCATAATTTGAACTTTCCTCTGTTGCAATTGCTATACTTAATGTAGATTGTACTTTGCCTGGTATTTCTATTTCTTTTATTTTATCTAAAATATTAAATTTATTTTCTTCTAATTGTTTTAAATATTTTTGTTGTACCAATAGTATAAATGTATCTCTTTCAGATTTAATAATTAGTCCTTCAAATGTTGTTGCCCAATCATATAAGTTTCTTTCTATTTGTGCTGTTAATATTGGTTTGTCTTCGTCTGAAAGTCTTTGCATTATTTCTTCGTAATTGTCTATCATAATAATTCCAACACATAATTTAGAATTATTGTATTTTTGTTCTAATAAAATGTTTTTTGTTTCGTCTATAAAATATAAAGTAGTCATATATTCTTTATTGTTGTTCTTTTGCTTTTCTTTTGATTCTACATATTCTCCTACTACTTTATAAGTTTTGCTTCCTATTTTAACTTGTTTTAAAATTAGATCTTGTAATTCTTTTTTGTCTTCATTACTTCCATTTTCAAGTTCTAGTTTTATTTCTTTTACTATATTATTTAAGTAATTATTTATATCTATATTAGCAAATTCATGTATAAATTTCGAACTTTTCCAAATAATATTTCCATCTGTTTCTATTATAACTAATGGAAATGGTGAGTTAATTAAAGTACTTTTTGCGGCTGTATCTACTGTTAAAGTTAAGTCTTTAATGTGCTCTGAAAGTTCTGCTTTTCTTTTATTATTTGTCCAACATGCATACATTATAATTAATGCATATCCAATTATTGCTGGCGTAATAAAACGAACTTCATATATGCATAATGCTATTAACAAAATAGCTATAATTACTAAATAAATCTTTGTCTTTGATACTAGTTTATCAAAGATTTTTCTATTAGTGTTATTCGGCATAAATATCTCCCTCTAATAATTCTCTAACAGTATCTATTTTACTATTTTTTAGACCTTTTGTCAAATTTCAAATATATTTTATTATCGCCATATTTATCTTCTACAGAAAGTTATCATACTATGATAACTTTCTTTGAATATAAAAAAAGAAATATAGATTTATAAGATTTACTATATTTCTTTTTTAGCTTTTTAAGAAAATGTTATACTGCTAATAGTACATGTCTTTGACGAACTTGATGAACTACCACTATCAGCTGCACTTCCAGAATAAGACAAACTAATTTCTAGTCTACAAGATTCATAATTAGAAACATCTATAGTTGAAGATGATGTTAATGTTATTTTATCATTATTATTCATTACTAAAACAGCTGAAGAATTACTAACAGTTCCAACTGTTATAGTAGAAAAATTAGATAAATTAAATTCGAACTTTGAAGAACATGAACCTTTTCCATATGCTGTTCCATGATTATTTTCAGAAGCGTTATGATATTCATATCCATATACTACTAAATTGCTTAATGTAATGCTTATATCTGATTTTGCTTGGTCGTAATGTGATTTGTTATCTGCACCATTCCCTGTAATTAACTCTCCATTAATCCATGCTGTTTTACCTTCTGATATATTATCTGCTGTTGCTGTAGCATTCTTGGTTACTTCTTTTACTATTTCTTTTATACTATCTCCAAAAATTGGGGGTTCTGCAGATGCTTCTGGTTTTATTTCTCCGGCTTCTTCTATATAGTTTGCTATAGCTGTTTTAAATTCTGCTAATTTCGCAATTGCTTCATACGGACTACCTGGTATGGAACTTAATTCATTATCAGTTTGTTCGTAAAGTCTATTTAGAGCTGTTTCTTCTTCTGTTTTTGCAAGTTCAGCATTTTCTTTTGCTTTTTTGGCGATTGTTATTATTCCATTGTCTCCTAATACTAAATTTATACTTATTCCTGCTAATATTATTAGCACAATAATTGTTACAACTAAGGCAACTAACGTTATACCTTTTGAATTTTTCATTTTCTTTTGTCTTCCTCCAAATATATTGTTTATTTTAATATATCCAATTTTTTTTAATTATTTATTAATATTATATTTATATTTTTTAGAGCATCTTATTGATTTTTATAAAATAATATTTGAAAATATGCACTTATATACAATAAAAAGCAGTTCAAGATATTTTCTTAAACTGCTTTATTTTTATTCTTCTACACTAGCTGTTTCTTCTTCATTTTCTTGTACCTTGTCTTGTTCTGTGCTAATGTGTGTATTTCTATATTTTGCAAGTCCTGTACCTGCTGGGATTAATTTACCAATGATAACATTTTCTTTTAATCCTATTAATTCATCAACTTTACCTTTAATAGCTGCTTCTGTTAATACTCTTGTTGTCTCTTGGAATGATGCTGCAGATAAGAAACTATCTGTTGCAAGTGATGCTTTTGTAATTCCAAGAAGTACACGTTTTCCTGTTGCAGGGCGTTTTCCTTCTTCAACTGCTTTTTTATTTATGTCTTCAAATTCATACATATCAACTAATGAACCTGCGAACATTGGAGTATCTCCATTGTCTTCAACTCTAATCTTCTTAAGCATTTGTCTACCAATAACCTCAATATGTTTATCGTTGATATCAACACCTTGGTTTCTATATACTTTTTGAACTTCTTGTACTAGGTAGTTGTAAACTCCTTCTGGTCCTTTAATTGCAAGTAATTCGTTAGGGTTAATTGAACCTTCTGTTAGAGGTTGACCTGCAACTACTTCGTCTCCGTCTTTTACTTTTAATTTAGAACCGAATGGTATAACATAAGTTTTGCTATCATCTTTAGAAGTAACTGAAATTGTTTTTCTCTTCTTGTCTTCTGCGATTTTAACAACACCATCTATTTCTGCAACTATTGCAAGTCCCTTTGGTTTTCTAGCTTCAAATAATTCCTCAACCCTTGGAAGACCTTGTGTAATGTCGGCAACACCAGCAACACCACCAGAGTGAATTGTTCTCATTGTAAGCTGTGTACCTGGCTCACCAATAGATTGAGCTGCTATGATACCTACAGTTTCGCCAATGTTTGCTTCTTCACGACTAGCTAAGCCCATACCATAACATTTAGAACATACACCATATTTTGTTCTACATCCAAATACACTGCGTACTCTAACTTCTTCAATTCCAGCTTCAACTATTTGATCTGCTGTTTTATCTGAAATCATTGTATTTGTATCTACTATTATTTCTCCTGTTGCAGGATTTTTAATATCTTCTAATGGGTAACGTCCTATTAGTCTTTCTTCTAGGCTTTCAATTACTTGATTTCCGTCTTTTATTGCTGTTAATGTAATTCCATCGTGTGTACCACAATCATGCTCTCTAACGATAATGTCTTGAGAAACATCAACTAATCTTCTTGTTAGGTATCCAGAGTCAGCTGTTCTTAAAGCTGTATCTGATAGACCTTTACGAGCACCATGGGCAGAGATAAAGTATTCTAGAGCATCTAGACCCTCTCTGAATGATGATTTAATTGGTATTTCAACTGTTTTACCAGTTGTACTAGCCATAAGTCCACGCATACCTGCAATTTGTTTTAATTGGTCTAGGTTACCACGGGCACCAGAGTCAGACATCATGAACATTGGGTTTAATTGTGTAAATGTATCTTTCATTGCATTTTTAACATCATCTGTTGCTTGTTCCCAAATCTTAATTACTGATTGGTATCTTTCATCTTCAGTAATTAAACCACGTTTGTATTGTTTTAATACATTGTCTACGTCTGCTTGTGCTTTTGCTAATATTTCTTTCTTAGCTTCTGGTACTTTAACATCTTCTATAGATACTGTAATACCACCTGTTGTTGAATATTTGAAACCTGTTGCTTTAATATAGTCTAATAATTCTGCTGAAGGGTTTAATCCGTATTTATTAATACTCTTCTCGATTATTTTTCCTAATTTTTTCTTGTTAACAACAAAGTTAATTTCTGGTTCAAATTCATTTTCTGGATTAGTTCTATCAACAAATCCTAAATCTTGTGGAATACCTTTATTGTATATAATTCTACCAACTGTTGTTTCCACTTTTCTATGTTTTTCATTTCCTTCTTCGTCGATTTTACTCATACGAACTGAAATTTTAGCATGCATACCTACTTCTTTGTTTTCATATGCAATTATAGCTTCTTCTGAAGATGAAAAGTAACTTCCTTCTCCAATTTCACCTGGAACTTCCATTGTTAAATAGTAACTTCCTAAAATCATATCTTGTGTAGGAACTGTTACTGGTTTACCATCTTGTGGTTTTAAAAGGTTGTTTACAGATAACATTAAATATCTTGCTTCTGCTTGTGCTTCTGGTGATAAAGGTAAATGTATAGCCATTTGGTCACCATCGAAGTCAGCATTGAATGCTGTACATACTAATGGGTGTAATTTTATTGCTCTACCTTCTACTAAGACTGGTTCAAATGCTTGAATACCAAGTCTATGAAGTGTTGGAGCACGGTTTAACATTACTGGATGGTCTTTAATTACTTCTTCTAATATATCCCATACTTCTGGGCGTAATCTTTCTACCATTCTTTTTGCATTTTTAATGTTGTGTGCAATTCCTCTTCCTACTAATTCTTTCATAACGAAAGGTTTAAATAACTCTACAGCCATTTCTTTTGGAACACCACATTGATATAGTTTAAGTTCTGGACCTACAACTATAACTGAACGTCCTGAATAGTCAACACGTTTTCCAAGTAAGTTTTGACGGAAACGTCCTTGTTTACCTTTAAGCATATCTGATAAAGATTTTAAAGGTCTATTTCCAGCACCTGTTACTGGTCTACCACGTCTTGAGTTATCTATTAATGCATCTACAGATTCTTGAAGCATTCTTTTTTCGTTTCTTTTAATAATTTCTGGTGCTCCAAGTTCTATTAATCTTTTCAAACGATTATTTCTGTTTATAACTCTTCTGTATAAATCGTTTAAATCTGATGTTGCAAATCTACCACCATCTAATTGAACCATTGGTCTTAATTCTGGTGGAATAACTGGTACAACATTCATAATCATCCATTCAGGTCTATTTCCTGATAATCTAAATGATTCTACTGTGTCTAATCTTTTTACTAGTTTTGCTTTCTTTTGCTCACTAGCTGTTTCTAATTCTTTCTTTAATTGTGCAGATAATTTGTCTAAATCTATTTCTTTTAATAGTTTTTCTAATGCTTCTGCACCCATTTCTGCTTTAAAACTTCCAAAACCATATTTTTCTACAGCTTCATGGTATTCTTTTTCTGTTAAAACTTGTGTTTTCATTAATCCAGAAGTACCTTTATCTGTAACTATGTAAGATGCAAAATATACTATTTTCTCTAAATTTCTTGGTGAAATATCAAGCATTAAAGCTATTCTGCTTGGTATTCCTTTGAAATACCAAATATGAGCTACTGGAGCTGCAAGTTCGATATGTCCCATTCTTTCACGTCTTACTTTTGATTTTGTAACTTCTACACCACAACGATCACAAACTATACCTTTGTAACGTACTCTTTTATATTTACCACAATGACATTCCCAGTCTTTTGTTGGTCCAAATATTCTTTCACAAAATAGACCATCTTTTTCTGGTTTTAATGTTCTGTAGTTAATAGTCTCTGGTTTTTTTACTTCACCCTTTGACCATTCTCTTATTTTTTCGTCTGATGCTAAGCCGATTTTGATTTTATCAAACATTTCTAATTCATCCACTTTTTAATTAGCCCCCTATTACTATTTTATTGGGTAATTTTAAAACAGATTTCAAGTTCTATCCATTGCTGGTGCAAATTTTAAATGTCGACTCTTATCTTTTTAAAATTTATTTAGTTGTTTTTTTCCAATTAAGGATATTTTCTAATCAAATTATTGTCTAATTGGGGGGATACTAGCCCCCAATTGCAATTTTTTTATTCTAATCCGTCTTCATTTTCTAAATTGTCTTCTGCTAAGTCTGAATCAAATATAGAATCATCACCTTCATCGTCTAAACCAAGGAATAAATCATCTGATTCATCTGTGTCTAATAGCATTGCATCTGAATCTTCATCTGCTTCTATATAGCTATCTTCTAATTCTGATTCATCAACTACGTTTTCTCCGACTTTTGCGTCTTCGTAGTCTATTCCTTCATCAATATGTTCTTGTAATTCTAATTCTTTATTATCTTCTGAATATAGACGTATGTCTAATCCTAAAGATTGAAGTTCTTTAATTAATACTTTAAAGCTTTCAGGAACACCTGGTTCAGGAATATTTTCACCTTTTACAATTGCTTCATATGTTTTAACACGTCCAACAACGTCGTCTGATTTAACTGTTAACATTTCTTGTAATGTGTAAGCTGCACCATATGCTTCTAATGCCCAAACTTCCATCTCTCCAAAACGTTGTCCACCGAATTGTGCTTTACCACCTAGAGGTTGTTGTGTAACTAGTGAGTATGGTCCAGTTGAACGAGCATGTATTTTATCATCAACTAAGTGATGTAGTTTAAGCATGTACATTACACCAACTGTAACAGGGTTATCAAATTTTTCACCTGTACGTCCATCATGAAGTATTGTTTTTCCGTCTGGTCTTAATCCTGCTTCTACCAATAATTTCTTAATTTCTTCGTCTGTAGCACCATCAAATACTGGTGTTGCAACTTTCCATCCTAATGCTTTTGCAGCCATACCTAAGTGAACTTCTAGAACTTGACCTAAGTTCATACGAGATGGAATACCTTGTGGGTTTAATACTATATCTACTGGTGTACCATCTTCTAAGAATGGCATGTCTTCTACTGGAAGTATTCTTGAAATAACACCTTTGTTACCATGACGTCCGGCCATTTTATCACCAACAGAGATTTTTCTCTTTGTTGCAATATAACAACGAATTACTTGGTTAACACCAGGTCCTAATTCATCTGAATTATCTCTAGTAAATATTTTAACATCTACTATTGTTCCAGCTTCACCATGTGGAACTCTTAAAGATGTATCTCTAACTTCTCTTGCTTTTTCTCCAAATATAGCACGAAGTAATCTTTCTTCTGCTGTAAGTTCTGTTTCTCCTTTTGGAGTAACTTTTCCTACTAATATATCTCCTGGTCTTACTTCAGCACCAATTCTTATAATTCCGTTTTCATCTAGGTCTTTTAAGCTGTCATCTCCGACATTTGGAATATCACGAGTGATTTCTTCTGGACCTAATTTTGTATCACGGCATTCGCAATCATATTCTTCAATATGTATAGATGTATAAACATCTTCTTTAACTAATCTTTCGCTAATTAATACAGCGTCCTCGTAGTTGTAACCTTCCCAAGTTGTGAAAGCTATTAAAACGTTTCTTCCTAAAGCCATTTCTCCATCCTTTGTAGATGGTCCATCAGCTAAAATGTCTCCTGCTTTAACTTTTTCTCCTCTTGTTACAACTGGTCTTTGGTTAATACATGTACCACCATTTGTTCTTTTGAACTTACGTAGTTTATATGTATCTATTTCATTCTTTTTATTACGTACTTTTACTTCGTCTGCTGTTACTTTTTCTACAATACCTTCATTAATTGCAGTAATTGTAATTCCAGAGTCTCTTGCTGCTCTGTATTCAATTCCTGTTCCAACTATTGGAGACTCTGGCATAAGTAGTGGAACTGCTTGACGTTGCATGTTAGAACCCATAAGTGAACGTTTAACGTCATCATGCTCTAAGAATGGTATCATTGCTGCTGCAACAGATACTAATTGTTTTGGAGAAACATCTACATAGTCAACTTGGCTAGCGTCAACTTCTGTAATTTCTTCTCTATGACGTACACGAATTCTCTTATTTTCAAATTTTCCATCTTTATCTAATGGTTCTGATGCTTGAGCGATAATATATTTATCTTCTTCATCAGCTGGCATATATTCTACAGTATCTGTAACTTTTCCATCTACTACTTTTCTATATGGTGTTTCAATAAATCCATATTCATTAATAACTGCAAAAGATGATAATGCAGAAATAAGTCCAATGTTTGGTCCTTCTGGAGATTCTACTGGGCAAAGTCTTCCATAGTGAGTATAGTGAATATCACGTACTTCGAATCCTGCTCTTTCACGAGAAAGTCCACCAGGTCCTAATGCTGAAATTCTTCTTTTATGTGTAAGCTCTGATAATGGGTTTGTTTGATCCATAAATTGTGATAATTGAGAGCTTCCAAAGAATTCCCTAATAGATGATGTAATAGGTTTTGTATTAATTAATGTTTGTGGTGTTACTATGTCTAAGTCTTGAATTGTCATTCTTTCACGAACAACTCTTTCAAGTCTTGTTAAACCAATTCTAAATTGATTTTGTAATAATTCACCAACACATCTAATACGTCTGTTTCCTAAATGGTCTATATCATCTGTTACACCTAGTCCATGATCTAAGTTTAACAAATAACTAATTGAAGCAATTATATCTTCGTTTGTTATATGTTTTGGTATTAATTCTTCTTTTCTTTCTTTTAATACTTTGTGTAAATCTTTTTTATCAGTTGTATCTAATATTGATTTTAGTACTTCATAATTTACTTCTTCTTTGAAATGTAAATCTGAGATATCAACATCTGTTACAAATTTGTGGATATTTACTGTTCCATTTCCTATAATTCTAACTTTAGTTTCTCCAACTTTAACATCTACAATGTTTAGTCCTGTATTTTGTATTTCTTCTGCTATTTCTTCTGAAATAACATTGTCTTTTTCTACTAATACTTCACCTGTTGTTGGATCAATAATATCTTCAAATGCTACTTTTCCAGTAATTCTAGATGCTAAACTTAATTTTTTATTAAATTTATAACGTCCTACTTTTGCTAAGTCATATCTTCTTTCATCAAAGAATAAACCATTAAATAAGTTTCTTGCAGCATCTACAGTTGGAAGTTCACCTGGTCTTAATTTTTTGTAAATTTCTATTAAAGCTTCATCTGTAGTTTTAATAGTATCTTTTTGAATTGTAGCTTTAAGTTTTTCTTCTTCTCCAAATAAAGCTAACATTTCTTCGTCTGTAGCAATTCCAATTGCTCTTAAAAGACAAGTTACTGGTATTTTTCTTGTTCTATCAACTCTTGCCCAGAATACGTCGTTTCCATCTGTTTCGTATTCAATCCATGCACCACGAATTGGCATAACAGTTGAAGTAAATATTTTTTTACCTGTTTTGTCGAATTCAGAAGCATAGTAACATCCTGGTGAACGTACTAATTGGCTTACTACAACTCTTTCTGCACCATTTATGATGAATGTTCCACTTTCTGTCATTAATGGGAAGTCTCCTAAATAAATTTCTTGTTCTTTAATTTCGCCTGTTTCACGGTTGATTAAACGTACTTTTACATGTAATCTTGTTGAATATGTTGCGTCTCTTTCTTTTGCTTCTTCAACAGAATACTTTGTTTTGTCTTCCATGTAATAGTCAAAGAACTCAAGTACAAGGTTTCCAGAGTAGTCTACTATTGGAGATATATCTTGTAAAACTTCTCCTAATCCTTCTTCTACAAACCAATCGTAAGAGTCTTTTTGGACTTTAATTAAGTTTGGCATCTCAATAAAGTCACCAATTTTTGCAAACGTTTTACGTGTGCATTTTTCGTGTTTGATATCTTTTACCAAAACAAATTACCCCCTATATTGAATTTAAAGCAGACTTAAATTTTTAGCATTTTGCGAACTTAAATACCATTTCTCAATGTTTCAAATATATTTATTTTCACATTAAATGCACTTTTGTGAATAAAATTTATAGGTAAAAGAAGCCCTTCTTGTTTTTATTTTTCTTACTTAAAATTTAACTTTGCTGCTTACCTAAAGTTAAGTTTTCCGTAGGTTAAAATAAAACAATTCCTCTTCTTTTTTAATAAAATTTTCGTGATTAATTCTTTTGTAAGACAAAAATTTGCTTATACCATTTAAGTATACTTTATTTTTCTTAGGCTTGTCAATACTTTGCGGACAATTTGTTAATATTTTTTTGGTGTTTTTTATGGTTTTTAAGTACACTTTCTCTTTTAGAAATATTTTTATTATATTAGATTATTTTATTTCTTTTTTGGCAATAATGTGATATAATATAATTATATTGAAAAGGAGTATTTATATTATGTTAGGAGAAAAAATAAAATTATATAGAGAAAACTTAAATATGACTCAAAATGAAATTGCAGAAGTACTAGGAGTTAAATCTACAACTATTTCAAAATATGAGTCTGGAATTCTAGAACCTAATATTGAATCATTAAAAAAATTATCTGAACTATTTAATGTTTCAATTGACGAATTACTAAAAGACGATACTTTTAATGTATCTAAAATAAATATTTTAGACATATTAAGGGAACAAAAAAATATGAAATTAAAAGGTAATTTGTATCATAATACACAAATCAGTTTTGCTTATAATACAAATCACATAGAAGGAAGTAAACTTACAGAAGATCAAACTAGATATATTTATGAAACTAACACTTTATTAGCCTCAAAAGATACTATTATAGGTATAGACGATATTTTAGAAACTGCAAATCATTTTAAATTGGTCGATTATATGTTAGACATAGCAGATAAAAAATTAACTGAAAAAATGATAAAAGAATTTCATAAAATCCTAAAAGAAGGAACATCAGATAGTATAAAAGAGTGGTTTATTGTTGGCGATTATAAGAAACTTCCAAACGAAGTCGGCAGTTTAAAAACTACTGAACCTAAAAACGTAGAAAGAGATATGAAAAAATTGCTAGAATGGTATAATTCTATAAATCAAATAACTATAAAGGAAATAATTGAATTTCATGCAAAATTTGAAAAAATACATCCGTTTCAAGATGGTAATGGAAGAATTGGTAGAATAATTGCTTTTAAAGAATGTTTAAAAAATAATATTGTACCATTTATAATTTTAGATAATGAAAAATTATTTTATTATAGAGGCTTAAACGAATATCAATCTAATAAGGAAAAAGGATATTTAATTGATACTTGTTTAAATGCCCAAGATCAATATATTGAAATGATTAAATATTATATAGATATTAAATAAGAAACTTTTAAAAAACAAAAAATCCGCTATAGCGGATTTTTTGTTTTTTTATATTTATTTTTTATTCAGCTTTCTCTCCACAATTGCTACAGAATTTTGAATCTTTGCCTAATTTACTATTGCATTTTTTGCAAGTTCTTGGCTTTGGTGATCCACAATTTGTACAGAAGTTTCCTTCATTTTCGCTTCCACAATCACAAGTCCATTTATTAGAAACTGGTTCTTTTGCTTCTTCTGCAACTGTTGGTTCTTCAGTTTTTGTCTCTTCTACTGGTTTTTCTACTACTTCTTCTTGTTTGTTTAAATCCATTTTGCTATTTTCAGTATTATTCCATGGTCCAGAAACTGCTCCTCCAACTACATTTCCAGTATTCATGTTCATCATTCCGATTCCCATAAATCCGTTCATTGCTCCTCCGCTGTTTTCTGCTGCGCTTTTAACGGCTTCTGAATATGCACTAACCATTTTTCCTTGTTGCATATAAGCATTTGAGCTTAATTCGTAGTCATCTATTTTCTTTTCAGATTCTGCATCTAAAGTAACAGATTCTACAGCGAAACTATCTATTTTAATTCCTCTTTCACGAATTTTCTCGTCAAATACTTTTTCATCCATCATTTGTCTAATTTCGTCTGTTTGGCTTGGCATTTCAAGTACTGGTACTTTGTATTTTGAAGTTCCTAATTCATTTGTTACATTTTGGAATACTGCTATTACTTCGCTTCTTAGTTGTTCTACAACTTGATCTTTTTTGTATATATCAGCTGTTCCTGCTAATTTTTGCATAAATAATGCTGGATCCATAATGCTAAATGTAAATTTGCCAAAACATTTAATTTGAACTCTTAATGGAGTTAATGTATTTGTCATTTGGTTTGGAATTGGATGTGACCAATCTTGGAATGGTATTGGTGCAGGTGTTCCAAACTTATTATCCATAATTTCTTTAATATTAAAGAAGAATACAGCTTGTTCTTTTGCTGTTGCTCCATTAAATGTAAATCTTTGCCACATTTCTTTAAATACTGCTCCAAATTGTCCTGCAAAGAAAGATGGAGATGATGAACTATCAAATGTATAGAATCCATCTTCTGCAGTAGCATCTATAACCCTACCATTATCATATATAACAGCACATTGTCCAGGTGCTACTATAATTGTACTTTTGTTAGTAATAACTCCTGTAGGTGTTGTTTTTTTTACCATTAATACATCATTTGTCATGTTTTCGCAACGAATTGCTTCTTTCCATTGATCATGTAATGTACTTCCTACAGCATCTTTTGCTGCTTTAATTAATCCCATAATTTTTCCTCCTTATTTTAGTTGAAGCAAAAAGGGCAGATGAATCAAAATTATTTTTTAGTCGTTCGAGCCGAAAGCGAGTTACGAATAAAATATGCAAATGCAACGTCCCTTTTGCGTCATTTTTTATCTTAATGGCTCTAAGCCAGATAGTACCCAAGTATTTGCTCCTGTTGTTATAACACTTCCGCAGTATTCGCATTTTCCTGCAGATGTAATTTCTGTTGGTGCTCCGCAGTTTGGGCAATTTGTTGTTTTAACTTTAGCTGTTCCTTCTGGAGTTAATACACCAGTTTTTCTTTCAAATGTTAATTTATATACTGTTGTTCTATCTTGTGTTTTGCTTCCTTCTAGAAGTTGTTGTGTTTTTGCATCAATTATATAATCTTTCATTGTAGATTTTAATGCAATTTCTAATATATCTCTATCTCCTTCTTGTCTGAAGTTATAAAGAGCTGCGTAATTTACTGCTATTCTATCCATTACATTAATACGATTTGTATCTATATAACCTTGAACTTGTGCTTTGTGTTGTTCAAATAGGCTTTCTGTTTCAAATGGTCTCATTGGCTCCCAGTCTCTTGCTGTCCATGCATTTTGTAATTTTACAAATAAATCTTTTGCAAATGATAACATTTTTTCTTCTGAGAAGTTTGGATCAAATTTCTTAATAGCTTCTGCATAAATATGTGATTTACTTGTATCTACTACTGGCATTGGACGAGTTGGTGTTGGGGCAACATTGTAATTTCGTTGTCCTTTTCCTTTCTTAGAATTAGCACTTATTATTATTGCTATAATTATTATAAAAACTACTGTTCCAAATCCTACTCCAAAAGAGCCTGAACCTGAACTTGAGCTATAATCATCATCCCAATCCCAACTTGAAGAACTTGAACCCCAGTCTGATGAGCTAGAACCCCAATCTGATGATGAGCTTCCACTATCATATCTATCAAAACTTCCAACGTCTGCAAAACTTAATGTATGTATTCCTATTATTATAAAAGATAATAAAACAATTGCTATATTTCTTATTTTTTTCATTCGTTCACCTCCTACTTTGCTCTTTAATTTTTATGCTTTGCATAATACTTTTATGCTTTTACCTTATACATTTATAATATAATTTTTTAATACATTTTGTCAATCTTTTTTGCATATTGGCATATTTTGTCTAATTTTTCTAGTTACCTCAAAATTATCCCAAAAGTTTCATGTTCTTTTTGCTAGCTTTTGCGTAATTATCTAATTTTCTTTTCAGAAAATAGTAGACTTTTTTCATTTATTATAGTACAATGTTTGAGATTTAAATTTATATTAAAGCAAAGGAGTTTTTTTAATGGCAACTTTACCAATTGTTGTAAAATATTTAATAGTATTTTTTGTAAGTATGGTACCTATTGTAGAATTAAGAGGTGCTATTCCAATTGCAGAAAGTTTAGGTTTAAATATATTTTTGTATTATCCTATAGCTATTATAGGAAATATGCTTCCTGTACCAATCATTTACCTATTTGCAAGAAAAGTACTTGAGTGGGGAAAAGATAAAAAAATAATAGGAAAATTTTTCACTTGGTGTTTAGAAAAAGGTGAAAAAGGTGGAGAAAAACTAAAAAAATCTGCTGGAAACAACGGAATATTTTGGGCATTACTAATATTTGTTGGTATTCCTTTACCTGGCACTGGTGCATGGACAGGCACATTAGCTGCTTCATTTTTGAACTTAGATTTCAAAACTAGTGTAACTGCAGTAGCTTTAGGTGTTTTATTAGCTGGTATTATAATGTCTTTAGGTAGTAAAATTGTATCAATACTTGGATGGCCAGGTGTAATCGCAATTATAGCAGTTTTACTTGTAATTATAGTAGCATCAGTTATTATCAAAAAAAGAAAAAATCGCAATTAAAGTTCTCACATAACATATAAAAAAACACAATCAAGATTTTGTACGCAGTGCAAACTGCTACAAAATCTAATTTCTGCCATATTTATCTTCTACAGAAAGTTATCAACTTTCCTAGAATATCAAAAACAAACCACGTAAATAAACCGTGGTTTATTTTTTTAGTTAATTATTGAGTGTCATTTTTTATACCTCTATATCTAATTCTATTGGACAATGGTCACTTCCCATAACTTCACTATGTATTTTACTATCTTCTATTTTTTCTTTTAAAATATTTGAAGTTATAAAATAATCTATTCTCCACCCAACATTTTTTTCACGTGCTTTCATCATATAAGACCACCATGTATAGGCATTTTCTTTTTCAGGATACAGGTATCTAAAGCTATCTATAAATCCAGCGTTTAATAATTCAGTCATCTTATTTCTTTCTTCATCTGTAAAACCTGCACTATAATGATTTGTTTTCGGATTTTTTAAATCAATTTCTTCATGAGCCACATTTAAGTCTCCACAATAAATTACAGGTTTTGTTTCTTCTAATTTTTTTAAATATCTTCTTATCTCATCTTCCCAAATTTTACGATATTCTAGTCTTTCTAACTCTCTCTTTGAATTTGGAGTATAACAATTAACTAAATAAAACTTTTCATATTCAGCTGTTATTATTCTTCCTTCTTGATCATGTTCTTCTATTCCTATACCATATGCAACATTTATTGGTTTTTCTTTAGTAAATACTGCTGTTCCAGAATATCCTTTTTTTATTGCACTATTAAAATATTGATAATATCCATCTAATATAAGTTCTATTTGACCTTCTTGCATTTTTGTCTCTTGAATGCAAAAAATGTCCGCATCTATCTGTTTAAAAAAATCCATAAATCCTTTATTTATAACCGCTCTTATGCCATTTACGTTCCAAGATATCAATTTCATAATAATTTTCCTCACTTTCTTAAAAACCAGAATTAAGATTTTGTACGCAGTGTAAACTGCTACAAAATTTAATTTCTGCCATATTTATCTTCTACAGAAAGTTATCATACTATGATAGCTTTCCTAGAATACAAAAAAATTCATTTAAATTATTAATTTTTTTATATTTCTAATACAAAAAGGATCAATTGGGGACTGTCCCTAATTGACCCAAATTTTTAAAATTCATAAATATATGCTTCTAAAGTTCTTCTTCCATATTGAAGTGCACTGCTATGAGAACCCATATAAATATCTAATTTGCTATTTGATATAGCGCCACCTCTGTCTTGCACTACAAACCATCCGCCATTTGGTTTATTTGCTAAAGCTGGAATATATATTACAGTTCCTATTTTGTAACCTTTTCCAGCAGCCACAGTATACCATGCTGATGCTTTTGCACCTGAGGCTGTAATTCCATTTGTTTTACCACAACATTTTGCACAAGAGCAATATGCTGAGGTGTTAAGTGTTCTTACTGTAGGTGTAATTCCTTGTACTTTTTTTGCAAGTGTTGTTGAAGCTGTAAGAGCAGGGTTTGAAGTTGCAACCCTTTCGTCTGAACTTCTTGAGGTTACTTGTACAGTTCTTACTTCTACTATTTTGTTTACTGGTTCTTTAATAATTGTATTAGAAATTTCTGTTCTTTCAATTTCTTCTTCGTTCTGATATTTTATTTTGTAAGTTACTTCTCTTAATCCATTTTTACCATTTTGTATAACTTTATTTTGTTTTGTTCCCTCTCCTGTTGCTTCTTTTGTAATTGTTTCAAATGGAATAACTTCTTGTTCTGTAACTAATTTTTCTACAATTGTTCCATAAGAACTTAATATTTCTTCTGCTGAAATTACTTTTTCTACTTCAGCTTTTTCTAATATTTCATCTATTTTGTTTGAAATTCTTATTGTTTTATTTTCTGATATTTCTTCTTCAAGACTTGGAGTTACCACTTCATCTTCTGCTAAAGAAATATGATTTTCTTTTAATATGTCTTCTACTTTTGTTTTAGCTGTTAATACTACCATTTCATAATCATTAGAAAGTATAATTTTTACATTTGTAATTTTTGCGTTGGATGCCATAACTCCTATTCCTGTTAAGAACATAAGTATTAAGCTAATTGCTAATATTTTTATTAGCGATCCAGACGCTTTTTCATTCTTGTTCATAAAAATTTTTTCCTCCTTTTTCTTCGGCGATACAATTATACCATTACTTAATTTAAGTGTCAAATTTTGATGCATTTTGTAACGCTTAGGGGCTCTTAGCTTTTGTCTAATTTACATATTGTAAATTCTCTCTAATATATATTATATGTGGCTTGTACCAAAAAAATGAATAATTTTAAAAATTTTCCAAATAACAATTGTAAATTATATTTCAAAAATTCTTAAAGCATTTTCATACGTAGCTTTTGCTACTTCTTCTAAAGGAATACTTTTAAATTCTGCTATTTTTTCTGCAACTAATTTAACATTTCTAGAATCATTTCTTGTTCCTCTTTTAGGCTCTGGTGTCAAGTATGGACTATCTGTTTCAATTAATATTCTATCTAATGGGACCATACTAACTACGTCTTTAGCATTTTTTGAATTTTTAAATGTAATTGGACCCGCAAAGGATATATAAAATCCTAATTTTAAAGCTTCTTTCACTAATTCCTGATTTAATGGACAACAATGAAATATTCCTTTTTTATTTACTTCATGTTTTTTAAGCATATCTATTGTATCCATTACCGCTTCTCTTGTATGAATAACTATTGGTAAGTTATATTTATTTGCAAGTTCTATTTGCTTTTTAAACATTTCCTTTTGTATTTCTTTATTTTCTTTATTCCAATAATAATCTAATCCTATTTCTCCTACGGCCATAACCTTTTTATTTTTGTCCTGCTCTATTATATTCTCTATTTCTTTTACCATTTTGTTAATATCTTCTACATTTTCTGGCACGTCATTTGGTGAAATTCCACAAATTGAATAGATAAATTCATTCTCACTTGCAAGCTTTACACTAAATATAGATGAAGGAATGTCATAACCTGCGCAAATCCATTTTGTTATTCCTTCTTCATATGTTTTCTTTATAATTTCTTCTCTATCTCCATTGAACTTTTCATCATTATAATGTGAATGTGAATCAAAAAATTCCATTTAAGTTTATACTTCTCGTATAATAATTATACAAGTTTCTCCTTTCTTTTATTTTTTAATCAATTTGAAATTAGCTTTTTATTCAAATTTGTTTTATTTTCAAGCAGTTTATTCTTATAAATTTTTCTTTAAAACACTATTATACAATTTGCAACTGCATATTCTTCTAAATGTGAAATGCTAATATCTATTTGTTTTATGTTATAATCATTGTTTAAAAAATGCACATATGGTCTACCATTTTCGTCGTTTAATATTTCTACATCTTTCCATGTTATTTCATATTTATCTTTTAACGTATTTGAAATTGCTTTAAATATTGCCTCTTTCGCTGCAAATCTAGCCGCAAAGTGTTGATATTTCATATTATTTTTGCTGTTGCAATATTCTATTTCTTTTTCTGTATATATTTTATTTAGGAAGTTATCTCCCTTTCTTTCTATACTTTCTTTTATTCTGCAGACTTCTATTATGTCTGTACCACAATTTATTTTCAATTTTTTCTCCTCGCTATTTATAATAACTTTTTATAATTAATTTTGTAGTTTAAAAATTTATATTTTAAGCTCCAATCACACTAAAATCTTATATTTTATTAACATACTTTTAATTTTTAAAGAGTATCTCATGTCTCATGTAACACCAAAAGTGTCAAAAAGGGGCGTCCCTATTGCCACACTATTGCCACACGCAGGAAACGTCCCCAAAGGAGTGTTGTTTTATTTTGTATAATAGTTTGCATTGATGTCTGTTGCTAAATGCCATTTGCCAATGAAATCTACTACTAGAACATCATCTAATGTGTTAGTACATTCTACTACTACATTTCCTTTAGCGTCTAGGCAACCCCATTTTCCGTCTTTTTTTACTGCAACATATCCATATTTATTTTGTTCTGTTGCATCTTCATATTTATAATCTACTACAACTATACCTTTATCGTTTACATATCCGTATTTTCCATCTTTTTTGCTTAAGAATATTGTATTTGTTGCAAGTATTTCTTTGCTTTCTTTTTGTTCTAATTTGAAGTTATAGTATTTATATTCGTCATTTTCTCTAACTCTTATGTAATTTTTATCGTCGTTTATTTGTGCTATTATTCCCTTAACTTTAACTTTTAAGTTTCTATCTAATAGTTCTGATTCCATATTTTCTGTTTCTGCTTGTAATATTCCTATAGTATCTAGATATTTTATATATGTATAATTGAATGAAAGTTTTTCTTCGTTTTTCTCATTAACTATTCCATATTTTCCTTCTTTTTTTGCAATGTAGTAATTGTCGAATGTATATGTTAAATCATCATATGTTGCAGGTATTTTTTCTACTCCATTTATTGTTTTTACTCCATATTTTCCATTTACTTTTACTACTATATTATCTGTATTTATTTGTTTTACTTCTTCAAATGCGTTTACTAAAAATTCTTCTCCATTTGTATTTACTATTTTAGAATCTGAACCTTCTTTTACAACATACATTTTATTTTCGCTAACTGGACTTATTTCATCATATTTTTCTTCTAGTGCTACTGTTTTGTCATTGTTAATTACTCCATATTTTCCTTGGTCATTTTTTACAATAAATCCATTTGAATATTTACTTGTAAGAGCACTTATTTCTGTATAATTGTTTTCAATTATTACTTTTCCCATGTTGTCTACTAATCCTTTTTTACCATTAGCAGTTGTAATGTATACTAATTTTGTACCTAACATTGGTTCTATATTGTCTTCTGTGCAAGCTAATATTTCTTTTCCGTCTAAATTTATTAAACCATATTTTCCGTCTTTTTGCACTTTTAGTATATTGCTTTCATACCATATATTATTATTCTCATCATGATTGTATATTACTTCTACTTGTTCATAATTTGTAAATAGTTGTTTTCCTTTTTCATCTATTGCTTTTGTTTTAAATGTATCGTTTGTATAGTCTACATTTTCCATACAAATAAATACTGGTTTTGTATTGTCTGGAATTACAATCATTTCTTCATATTCTGGTTTAATAACTATATTTCCTCTTGTATCTATTACTCCCCATTTTTCGTTTTCATATAAAGTATAATATGCTAGAGCAAATGTCTTTTCATTTGTTTTTGAACTACTTCCTTTTAATAATTCTTTCATTCCTATAACAAACATTGCTATAACAATTATGGCTATAATTACTGCGAATACTTTTTTCTTGTTTATTTTTCTTTCGTCGTTGTTATATCTTCTACCTCTACTCATATTTATATCTCCTTGTTCTTTTTAGGACTTTTCTTTTTATACTATAACATATTTTGACATAAAAAAACAAGGTTTTACACCCTGTTTTTTATTTATTATTTACTCTAGCTACTATAACTGTCATGTCATCCTTTGGTTTTCCGTAATTATTGTCTATTGCTTCTTGTAAAATTATGTCTGCAATTTTTTGTACATCTTCTGTTTCTATTTCTTCTAACAAGAATTTTAACCATAATTCTTTATTTGTATATTCCTCAGATGACTCTAATATTCCGTCACTGCACATTACTAAAATGTCTCCATCTTGTAAATCTTTGTCATATACTACTAAATCTATGTCATTTAATATTCCTGTAGGTAAACTTACTGACTTTAGTACCTCTACATTTCTTCTATTTTTAACGTATGTAGGACATGCTCCGTTTTTTATGAATTCTAAATTTCCTGCATATAAGTCTAAAATTGCTATATCTAATGTAGCATACATATCTTCTTGGCCTATAGCATTTAATGTTGAATTTATCATTCTTAAAGATGAATTTTTATCAAATCCTGATGTAAGAAGTCTATCTAGCATTGCTATTGCTGTTTTACTTGCTTTTCTTGCTTCTTTTCCAGAGCCCATTCCATCACTAATTGCTAACAAATATTTTCCGTCTTCTAATTTTGTTTGTATACTTGTATCTCCTGACATAGTTGAATCTGCTTTAGTTGTTTTTGCAATTCCTATTCTAAGTTGCTGTTTGTCCTCAGATATAAATGTATACATACAATTTGGAACTTTTTTTCTTAATGCACATTCTTGTTTTTGTAAAATCATGTTCTCTTCGCAAACTTTAGATATAATTCTTGCCATTTTCTTTATATCACAGGTTGGATTTTCCACATTTTCACAAGAAGGTGTGTATAATGTAACCTCTGTTCTTCCTGATGGTTCTTTTTTATAATTTATATTTTGAATTTCTATATCTTTTTCTTTTAATAATAATTTAATTTCTTCTTTTTGTTTTGCAAAAGGATCATTTTCTTTAGTATCTATTTGATCTGCTAAATTTCCTATTGCTTTTGAAACTTCTTCTAATTGACTAGATACTGCTTTTTTATTTTCGTCTAATTTTTTCTTCCATATAAAATTTAGTTTACTAACTTTATATGAATAATTAATTATTTTTACCATTTGCTCTATATCTTTTTCTACATCATCACTTATATAATCTTTTTCATATCCAATTATATAATTATTATGTGCAGCTAAAACATCTAGTAAATCTCTTCTGTTAATTCTTTCATTATCTAATAATAAATTAAATATATCTTCTATTAAATTGTCTTCTGGTGAATATATATCATCAAATAATATATTTTCTTCTAGTCCTTCTAAGTCGTTTTCTAATTCTCTTTCAAAAATACTTAAATTGTCTTCCTCTTGTTTTTTAAGTTCTTCTTCATCTACTATTGTAGCAGCTGCTTCTTTATATGTTTTTGACATTTCATATATTGTTTCAGACATACTATTTAATTTGTAAATTGTATCTTTGTTTTCCTCTAAAGTTCTATCTGCACCATCTGGCAACAATTTTACTTTTCCATATAAATCTTCTATATCTATTTTTACGTTTTTAGGTACTGCAAGTAATCCTAATGAAGCTATTAATATTTCTTGAAAAGCTATTATAGAAGATGTATTTCCATTTGAAACATATGTAAGAAGTACATTTCCTAATACAAAGCCTATTATTACTCCTATTTTTCCTAAACGATTAAATATTCCTGCTATCATTCCTGAAAGCGCATATGTAGCAATTATTACAGGTTCTCCTCCTCCAATAATTCCTACCACACTGCCTATAGTAACCCCTGAAGTTGCTCCTACTAAAATACCATTTTTCCATCCCATTACTAGTACTACTAAGATGCATAAAATATTTCTAACACTAAATCCAAATACATTTACATCTCCTATTGCGCATACACAAATGGCTAACATCAAGCTTGCTCCCATTACCTCTTCAATAGAATATGCTCTTTTTTCTCCTATATTTGTAATTATATCAATACTATTAGAGAATATTTTATAAAATATGAAAGCTGCTATGCTATAAATAACTGCAAATAATAAGTCGTATATTACTATTTGTTTAAAAAATAGTGGTACTACTTGCACTAATAAACAACTTATAAATAAACGTAAACCTAGTTTTCTCTTTTCGCCTTTTTCTTCTTCATATTTTGGTGATTTTATTAAAATACTAACAAATACTAAAAATAGCGTTAATAGTAAATTTAAAGTTGATGACCCACCAAAACAAATGCTAGTTCCTGTTATTACAAATATACTTGCTATTCCTATTGGAATACAATTACTTAAAATTGCTACTAGTATTGCTATTCCAAAAGGTGCTAGTTCTTTGTTTATATTAAAACTAACACATGAAAGTAAGAAAGATACAATGTATACCATTATCATTTTTTTAGATATACATTTTTTTATTGCTTCTTTTATCTTTTCTTTTTTATTTAATTCAACATCCTCATAGGAATTTTGGTTCTCTTCAAAATCCCTTGCTATATTTTGAAACATCCTTTACCACCTCATACTTTTTTAATTATTCGTTTTGCTTGTCCTATTTTAGTATAAAAAAAATTAATTATTTGTCGTTTTAGATACGAAAATTAAAAAAGTTTTTTACAACTTGTGATATATTTTTTTATATTATTTCTTTTTTATTTTTTATTTCTCATTTGTTTCTATTTATTTTATCGTAAAATGGCATAAAATACAATAGTTTGTAAGAAAATTATTAATCTGATATTGCTTACTAATAAATAAAAAAAGTGGGAAAAAGGAGCAACTAAAATAGTCGCCCCTTCATAAGCTTAAATTAAGCCTTTTCAATTTTTCAATATTCAATTTTCAGTATGAAATTTTCCGGACATCCACACGGCTTTTATTATTTCTTTATATAGTACACATAAGCCGATGCTGAACCATCAGGATTGTTCGCTCTTAACATAATATCAGTCTTGTCTCCAGTAACATTGATTTCATAATAAGAGCCTGATTCTGTTTCTATTAAAGCCGGTTCTTCTTTGTTAACTAATATTTTCATAATTGCTGTTCTATATGGTATAGCAAATTTTTCATCATCAGTAGCGCCTTCGTAAGAAAACTTCTTATCCGTTACAAACTGGTTACCTTTTGATTCACTCCATATTACTAAACCAACTTCATCATTATCCGGCTGACTTGCCCATTCTTCCCATGAAACTGTATTTTCTGTTTCTTTGGTTTTCATGGCATCTTCCGTTTCCGCAGTTTCTTCTGTTTCTGCAATTTTCTCCGTTTCTGCAATCTCTCCAGTAGTTTCATCCACTGTCTCCTTCGATACTTCTTCAGTTGCTTCTTCTACTGGTGTTGTTTCTTCGCTTGGTTGTACATTGTCAGTTGTTTCCACTTTCTCTTCAGTACTTACAACCTGAGGTTCATTACTTTGTGGCACTTTTTTCTTTTCGGAGTTGTTCATTACTGCAATAATGAATATTGCAGCAAATAGCACAATTATTACTCCTATAATTCCAAATGCAATGATTTTCCCCTTTGAAGAGTTTTTTTCATTACCTGTTACGTCTGCAGTAACATTATTAGTGCCTTCTGCTTTTCCGTCTTCTGCCAAAGTTGCCGTTTTGGTTTCTTCGGCAGTTTCTGCCGGACTTGTGTCAACTACAGTTTCCCGATCTTTAAAATCCTTTTCCATACTTTTTTTCTCCTTATTTAAGTTGAAATGTTTACAATAACTTACATGTAAAAGTATAACATTTTTGTCTAAAAATGTCAATAATTTACAATATAAAACAAGTGATTTAATTAAAATCACTTGTTTTATTAATTGTGTCTATTTAGTCTGTTATTTTACTAATATTTTCTTTTTAATAAAGATTATTCCTCCTATTACTAATGTAATACCTACTAATACAATTGCACCTATTGTAATATATCTAGTAGTATCACCAAATGGTGGTAATATTTTTACTACTTCTGCTTTATCTGAATCTAATTCTTGTGGTGCCTTTGTAGGATCTTGATTTCCTACTACAGAGTATTCATTTCTTCTACCAACAGTATTACTTGTTTTTACAATTTCTACAATGTTACTGTATGTCAAGTCATCAGTAGTATTTTCTGCGGTAATTGTTTGTGTTAATACCAATGGTATTGTTGTACTATCTGCTTCTTTATCATTTACCTTTTCTTTATATAAAGTTGGTACTAGTTCTGTTCCTAATCCCTCTGTAATTATTATTGTATTATATTGATCAACACTATCTTTAAGTGAAGAATTTACTAGTCCTTGAGCTATTATATCGTCTTTGTTTATTACTTTCCAATTACTATTTTCATCTGCATAGAATTGTAAATTATTTGCTACATAGTCTAAAACTTGGTCTGCCTTTGTTTTTACTACTGTATTTTTGTCTTTTACTATTCCTGTATAGTAGAAACAATTATCATTATAATCTACTTCTCCTACATTGCTTACTGTAATTTGGTATGTAATTTTTATTGTTGCACCATGCATTAACTCTTCATCCATGCTTAATTGTATTAAACCAAACTTGTTTGAATTTTTATTTCTTATATTTGCAATACTTCCAAATAAATCTTCATCCATAAAGTTTCCTTTATATCCTACTTTATAAGCTTTGTGGTCTCTCCATAATACGTTTTGTGCTGTATTTTGTGCATCAAATAGTATTGTTCCATCTGATAAAGTTAGTTTTACATTTGCAACTTCTTTGTTTATTGCCAAATTTGCTTTTGCTCTTTCCTCTAGTCCTAAATTTACATTTGTAATTTTGTAAGAATTATCCTTTTTATTTCCGTCTGTTCCTGTTTTATCATATTCTAATTCTACAACCATTACACCTGTTTCTGCTTTCATATTAGTATTTAACATTAAATCTTTTAGTAATGTATTTCTATCATTTGTTGGGTTATAATCAGCCTTGTTAGAAGCTAAGACTTCTGCAATGTAATTTGTAACACCTACATTTGAATAATTAGCTACTTCATTTTTGCGAGAAGCTATATCTTTTGCATCAGAGACATTTGGATTTGCATCTGAAGCTGTTATATCATAAAGATATGTAAATGTTTCATTTTGAGTACATTCATTTTTGTTATAACTTGCTACTTTTCTAACTTCTTGTCCCAAATTTTCTTGTCCTGTAATCCATGTAGATGCTTTTCTCCATACATATTCATTGCTTTGAGCTATTCCTTCTTGGTATGCTGTTGATTTATAATCTTGACCATTATATGCTTTTTCATTTAGTCCACCTAAAGAACTTGGTGCTACCGTTTTTATAGTATCTCCATATATGAATCTTACTACATATTTACCTGGCATAAATGATTTGAATACATATGCTCCATCATGTTTTT
>CAKPPO010000010.1 GCA_934177725.1 uncultured Clostridia bacterium
CCTGCTCTTAACATTGAGTTACGTAGTGCTGTTACTAAGTCTGGGAATGTTTTAGCATGGTGAGTAAATAATGTAAACTTAGATGCAACCTGTGCAGATTGAATCATCCAAGATGCTACGGGGTCAGTTGCAACCTCACCGATGATATTAACAGAACCATCAGTTTTCTTTTGAACATCCAAACACTCTTGTCCAGATACTGTTTCTGTTTCACGCATTGATAAAATATTTCTTGTTGGATATATCTTTCTTAAGTGAAGCTCGAATGCAGTTTCTGTAATACGAAGGTTCATTGTTTCGTATATATTTTCTATCATAGCCATAAGCATTGTTGTTTTTCCGGCAACCTTGCTCACCAGTTAAAGATATAATTCTTGCACCTTTTACTAAATATTTTAAAAGATCTATTGTTTCGTCTTTTCCAGGGAATTTTACTATTTGTTCTAGTGTAGCACGTTTAACGTCGAATTTTCTTACGAAGAATGCCCATGTTTCTGACATACTTGGTCTTACAACAACAACACGAGAACCATCTTTCATTTCATTAATTTTATAACCATTTGTATCTGACAATTGTCCTGGATTATTGTATTTATAAATATTTTGACATACTCTTTTTAGTTCTGCTTCTGTTCCAAAAGATAAAAATGCTAAACGTATTGATTTACCATGGAACATTACCCAAATACTATCACAAGCACGTGGAACTTTGTGATCAACTATTTGATCTAAGTAATCTCCATCTGTTTGTGCTACTTGGCTTAAGAAACTTTCTGGAAGTCCAGATACACCACCTGAAATACCATCTATGTTCATATCACGAATTTCATCTATACTTGAATATCCTTTATAATGTTGATAAATTCTTTGTACTACTATATTTAATTTATCTTGAAAGGCAAGTACAAAATTTTCTTTTTCAAAAATATCATTAATTTCATCTTCTGTAATAACATAAGAAGGCTTAGTTTCCCCTGATACATATTTCAATCTTGCTAAGTCATATTTATTTATTATTTCACTTAATGCTTCATACCCAAAGTCTTGTTTATATATATAAAGAATTATTTCAAATTTGTCTTGTGCTGTTAAAAGTGATGGTATGTCAAAAGGTATTGCAGTTGATATATTTACTTCAGTTACGCCATATTCTTTAGATAATATATCGTAAATTAATTCTTTTACATATTTCTTGTCATTAACATCTCCATATGTACAGCCCTTTAATGCCTTTTTTAATTCATATTTTTTGTTCTTTCTTCTTTTTAGTTCTTCTTCTGAAAGACCAATATCATATAAGTTAATTTTTGTTATTTCATCTAATCTTTTCTTTATAAATGCTGTCATTTTTTCTAATGTATACGTTTTATCATCAATTTGCACTTTGTCTTCTTCTTTTTCATCTTGTTTCTTTTTTAACTTACGTATAATTAGGAAACCAGCTATTATTATAATTAGTAAAATTAGTATTATATTTACGAAGTCCATAGTATACGGCTCCTTCCTTCTATTTTAGTATAATTACAATTTTAGTTGTAACTCTTGCATTTTATATATTAAATCTTTTGCTAATCTTGAGATTTCTCCTATAAATATTGCATTTCTATCTTCTGCATCTATTTTTCTCAATCTTAGGAAAAATTCAGCAACTTTTCCTTCTGAACAACTTTCAAAAAACAATGTATTATATGGTATAGTATGAACATCCTTTTTTTCTCTCATATAACGTGTTATATTTTTTACGTTATATTTTGAAAACTTATCATATCTTCCAATATTTATAAGAATATTATTCTTTTTAAAAAAGTCGTTTTCTTCTCTCAATTTGATAAAATTGTCTATAGTTTTTAGTCTTTGTGTTATATTAACTATAATTACATCAGCTATTTCTAGTATCTTTTTTACTTGTTCTGGTGGTACACTTTTAGATATATCGACAAAAACCAAATCATAACTTCTATTTGCTACTTGAAGTATATTTGGATATAGTTCTGAAATTTGTTTGTAGTCTTCATATTTTCTTGTTTTTGGTGCACATAGTACGTCTAGTCTATCTTTAAATACTATTTTTGAATAATTAGAAACTATATTAGTAGATGTCTTATTACTATTAATAATTTTTACTAACCCCTCTACTCCTGACTCTAATTCAATTTCATTACTATTTGATATTGTTTTTACTAAATGTTCCATTTTGGTAAGATCCCAATAACTATTTTCTAGTGTTTCATCTCTAAAGCTGGTACTAACATTTAATATTTTATAATTATGCTCAATTGCCATATATGTAGATAGTGCTACCATTGACATTGTTTGTGCTGTTTCTTTATTTTCATTACTCCAAAATGCAACTATTGCCATTTTTACACTCCTTTTTCTATCTTTTTAAATGTATTTCTAAGCAATTTTCCATCTGCATTTTGCAAAATTTTTGAAGCCATATACATTAATCCTTCTTTGTATTGATTGCTTAGTCTTTTAAATTTAATTTTAGAAACTCTTTGATTATAATATATAACTGTTTGGTCCCCTACTTCAAAAGGAAAATAGATTTTTTCTTCATTCCAAACAATTTTACTTCCAGCAGTCAAAAAATTTAAATAATCATCTTCTTCTTTTAAAATATCTTTTGCAAATATTACTTTTGTCGCATTTATTGGGGTTTGAAGTCCACTAATTGACTCTACGCCCCTTTTAATAGAATACATATCAAAAGAAGTTACAAAATAGATTTGCTCAAATTTTTCTAATTCAAAATTTTTCACTTCTTCCGGTGTGTCTACATCTATCAATGCTATGTCATAATCTAATTCATTCAATTTAGGTATTGCCAAGTATTCCTTTAAATTTTCTAAAGTATTAAATCCGACAGCAATATCTATTCCTTCAAATTCTGTTACATATGATCTAGATGGTTTTATTGCTGGTACTATATACCTAGCTTTTTGTGTTAAAGTTCCATCTATTAATATTACTTTTTGCCCCATTTCTACCAATATTTTAGCAATATATAATATAAAATCTGTTTTATCATATGCTCCAATGAATCCTATTTTCCTCATTATTTTCCTCCGTTTTTACTTATCTGCATTTATAATAATTATATTTTAATATCCTCCTAAAGCGTCTAAGTAAGCTTGTCTTTCTTCTTTAGCTTTTGTAATTTGCTCTTGTACTCCTGCTTCAATATTGTCAACTCTGTCTTGTGCATATTGATTTAATGTATTATCTATTATATTTGTTCTTATAGCTGAATTTTGATTGTATCTTGCAAATAAAGCATTTTTTGCCTCTTGCTCAATATTTGGATTTGCGTTTAACACATTTTGAACTGTTCCACTTGGTACATATGTAGGAATTACAGATGTTTGTATTCCTGGTTCTACATATGTTGTAGCATATAATAAAGAACCTTTATCTATATATGCCTCAATTATAGCATTTGACATTACCATTATTTCTGATTCATTCATATTAACTATTATAGAATTTGCTGAATCTACTCCTTCAATTTTTGGTATTTCAACTTTTTTCTTTGATGCTATTATATAATCTACTCCATTTGAAAGTCTTATACGAATATCTATGTAATCTCCATTTTGAATTTGAGTTGGCAAAATTACCATATTATATTCTTGTTTTCTTAAGTCTGCTGTTGTTTTATTATCCAATTCTTCTATCATGTTGTCTGTTATAACAGTTCCTACTTTTAAGTCTATTTTTGCAATTGTATTTTCTGTTAGTTCAGTTTCTAATGCATTTGATGGAATAACCCCATTAGAAACCAATTTCTGAGCCAATTTATCATATGTTACTGTTTCTCCAGATTTAATATCTTCTACTACCACATAAACTTTTTTGCTGTTAGTATCTTGTTTCTTTTTATCTTGTTTTAATGTATTTAATTGCATAAACAAAAACACTATAATTGCTCCTGTTACTAATAAAGTTCCTAATATTCCTATTAATAGGTAATTGTTTGCTTTTCTTTGCATTGGATTCATTGCCATATCTATATTCCTCCTTATTTTTGACAAAATATTATTACTTATTTCATTGTACAACAAATTCTACGGAAAAACAATAAAATAGAACAAGTGTCATATAAAAATAATATGGTTGTAATATTTTTGTAATATTAGTTTGTACATCCAAAAATAGTACGTAAAATCCTCATACTGTGAGAGTTTCACTAGAATATAAAAAATACCAAAAGGGACAGATTCACCTTTTAGTAACGTCCCTTTTGGTACTTTTTATCTTCTATAGCAACACCAACTTGTTCTTCCACCAGTTGTATTATTTGTTACATTTACTGTAGCTACATCTGATGTGTTATTATTTCTGCAATTACAGTTGCAATTATTATTGTTATTTGAATTTTGTATGTCTGCTAATCTATTTGCTATTCTTGTTACATCTTGATCACTTAGTGTTATTGTATTATTAGATTGGCTACATCTGCAAAACCATTTACAACAATTGTTACTTTGTTCTCTACATCTTTGGAAAAAGAACTCTGCAATAATTGCTGTTATAAACGCTAATATTGTATAAACAATTGCATATATTAAGAATGTTGCATCAAATGCTGCAAATGCTACTATTAAGTATATTGCAAAAAATGTAATTGCTGTTAAAAATGGATTTCTTAGTATTTTCTCTACTACAATAGCTAAAAGAATTGTTGCTATTGGTAGAGCAAAAAATAAAAGTAATGTATTCATATTTATCTCTCCTTATGTTTTTTCTTTTTTGTATATTATATGAATTCACTACTTTTTATGTTCCTATGATACTTTATTGATACTCTACTTTTACTAAATACAAACCTTGTGGTGGAAGTGTTTTTCCAGCTCTTGCTCTTTCTCCTTTTTCTATAATTTTAGGAATTCCATTTGGTTCTATTTTTCCTAACCCTACTTCTACTAATGTTCCTGCAATTATTCTGACCATATTATATAAAAATCCATTACCTGTAAGTTCTATTACGATTCTATCTCCTTGTTTTTCTACTTTAGTTTTATAAATAGTTCTTACACTACTTTTACTACTTGTACCACTTGCTTTAAATGCTTTAAAATCATGTTCTCCTTCAAAATATTTTACCGCTTCTTGCATTTTTTCTACATTTAATTTATTAGGCACAAAGTACTCTAAATTTCTATATATGCTAGAACCTTGCTCACTATTATTAATTACATATCTGTATGTTTTTTGTTTACAATGATATCTTGAGTGAAAATCTTCTTCCACTTCTTCTGCCTTTTGAATACGTATAGATTTTTTTAGTTTTGTGTTCAATGCTATTGGATATTTTTCTACTGGAAGATTACTGTTTGTCTTAAAATTTGCCATTTGAGCTAAAGCATGTACTCCTGCGTCTGTTCTTCCAGATGCAATTAAATCTACTTTTTCTCCTGTTATTTCCTCTATAGCTCTTTCAATTTCTCCTTGTATGTTTAACTTGTTTGGTTGTTTTTGCCATCCATTGAAATCTTTCCCATCATATTCAATTGTTAATCTAATATTTCTCATATTAAAATCCTTTTTTATTTTTATGCTTCCTTTTTATTTTTCTTTTCGAATTTACTTCTTATTTTCTTTATTTTATTTGCTTTTATAGTATTTCCTTCTTTAAACCTATTTGTAACCATTTCCTTAATTAGTATTTTCTTTAATGTTTCTTCGTCTACATCTGCTATTAACGTTCCATCTTTTGCAACAGATATTTTTCCTGTTTCTTCTGAAACAACAATTGCTATACTATCTGTTTCTTTTGAAATTCCCAATGCCGCCCTATGTCTTGTTCCTAAAGCCTTTGCTATTTCTTTGTCATTTGAAAGTGGAAGTATACATGCTGCAGCTACTATTTTATTATTGCTTATTATAACTGCTCCATCATGAAGAGGTGTATTCGGTACAAATATATTTACCAACAATTGTGGAGAAATTTCACTGTTCATTTCTATTCCTGTTTCTGCAATATCTCCTATTTTTATATCTCTTTCTAATACTATTAATCCACCTGTTTTGTGTGTTGCAAGTTCTTTTGCAGCAATAACTATTTTATATATATCTTCTTTAGTTTTAGTAATTATATCTTTATCCATTCCAAAAAATTTAGTAAATTTGTTTGTACCTAACTGTTCTAATCCTCTTCTTAGTTCTGGTTGGAATATAACTATCATTACTATTACTCCATACGTCATAATTGAAGTTAATATATAATGTAATATATCTAAGTGGACCCATCCACTTACTAGTGTAGCAATTATTAACAATGCTATTCCTTTTATTAATTGCCACACTCTTGATTTTTTAGTTATTTTTATTAATTTATATATTAAAAATATAACAATAGCTAAATCTATTGCAAGTGAAATAAGTCTTAATGGATTTTCTTGCAATTGCGTAATATATTCTACTATATTTGCTTGCCAAAATGTATCTATTGCATTAAAAAAATTATCTTTCATTTAATTTCTTCCTTTTATTTAATTTTTACATTGCTACTAAATAATATATTAATGTTCCACCAATTCCTAATACCATTAAGGCAGCTAAAAATATCGCCATAATTTTTGTAACTATTTTTCCTACATCTCTTTGTTTTTTTGCCATATGATGACCTCCTTATAAATATCACTATATTTAGTTATAACATAAACATATATTTTTTTCAACAATTTTTGCATATAAAAAAACTAGAAATTTTTTCTTTCTAGTTTTACAAATTTGGTGACCCCTACGGGAATCGAACCCATGATTCAGCCTTGAGAGGGCTGCGTCTTAACCGCTTGACCAAGGGGCCTTTTCTTAATGCTTATTTATAATAACATTTTTTTTAATTTGTGTCAATAGGGACGTTCCTTAGTGATACTTTTATTTTCATTAGGGACATCCCTTTTTTTTAATTAATTTATTTCAAAGGTTTTTTCTAAAATTTCTCTTAGTCTTTCATCTTGTTTTGTTAGGTATAAGTATCCTATTAATGCTTCAAATGCAGTAGCATGACTATACTCATCTAAATTAGCATTTTTAGGCAAATGATGATTTTGAGCATTTCTGCCTCTTCTTACTATGTCTTTTTCTTCTTCTGTTAAGATTTCCGTAATTGTTTTCAATATTTTTGCCTGTGCTTGTGCTTTAACATATTTAATCGCTTCTACATGAAGTTTATGTGGATTTAATTTAGTATTATTTACCAAATTTGTTCTAATATATAATTCATATACAGCATCTCCAACATACGCCCAAACTAATGGAGGCATCAATTTTACTTCTTCTATATCTTTTTTTCTTTCTATCAATTCTTTCATCTATTCTTCCTTCTTATTTTGCTATTTCTAGAGTAATTCTTCCTAGTTTTCCTGTTCTAAAATCATCTATTAGAATATTTGAGACCTTTTCTTCATCTATTCTACCACCAGAAATTATTGCTCCTCTTTTTTTACCAATCTCATATAATATTTCTAAAATATTCTCATTTTCCATTTGATCTTCATTTGATAATTTTTCTTCTATTATTTCATTTGAAATTCCATATCTATTTATTATTGATTCTCTTTTATTTTCCAGCAAATATTTCAATAAAAAATATGCTATTTCTGTTTTCTCTAAATTATCGTCTTTTATTGTTCCCGTAAATGCTAAGTGAAATGCAACCTCTTGTGGTTCTAATTTTGGCCATAAGATTCCAGGCGTATCTAACAATTCTATATTTTCTTTTACTCTAACCCATTGTTTTTGTCTTGTAACACCCGGTCTATTACCCACTGCCGTAGATGATTTCTTTGTTATGCGATTTATAAAAGATGATTTTCCTACATTAGGTATTCCTACTATCATAACTCTTATTGATCTTCCTACTCTTCCCTTATTTGAAAAAGCTTCTTTGTCTTCTTGCATTATTTTTTCTATTTGCCTTATTGTTTCTGGCACACCTTTTCCAGAGTTTGAATCTGTTAATATTGCTACTATTCCTTGTTTTTTGTAGTATTCAACCCATTTTTCGTTTTGCTTTTCATCTGCTAAATCTGCCTTATTTAATATTATTATTTTTTTCTTATTTTTGGTCCATTGTGCTATATCTGGGTTTTGACTAGATAGTGGTATTCTGGCATCTAATATTTCTATTACTACATCTATTAATTTTAAATCTTCTTGTATTTGCTTTTTTGTTTTTGCCATATGACCTGGGTACCAGTTAAGGTTGATTTTGTGATAACTATTATCTTCTTTCTCCATTTACATCTACTCCTTTACTTGAAATTTACTATTACCTCTTTATTTTGAGATATAATAATACTGTCTATGTTTTTTAATAAAATATCTCTTGTTAGATTATCTATTTTATTCCTTTTGAATTTTTTATTTAGCTCTTCTAAAACTATTTCCGTTAATTTATCTTTTCTAATAGAATGGCTTGTACATGATCCATCTCTTACATATGATGTACAATGATAATATTCATAGTTCTTTACTTTTCTTAAAGTAAAAGAACTTCCACAATCTGCACACTTTAAAAAGCTATAAAATAAATCTTTTTCTTTATTATTTCTAACAGATTTATTTTTGTTTAGTATTTCTTTAACTTCATCAAACTTTTCTTTTGATATAATTGGTTCGTGATGATTTTCGGTTATTATCCACTCATCTTTATTTGTTGTAATTAGTTTATGAGTGCGATAATTTTCTACCTTCTTCTTCCCTTGAATTAAATCTCCTGTGTATACTCTATTTTGAAGTATTACATTAATCATTTTTACATTCCACTTTTTGTCTACTTGTATATTGTTATTTTTTGCTTTATATAAAGCAGGTGTTAAAACATTTTTCTTATTTAGTTCATTCGCGATTTCATTTGCTGTTTTTCCTTCTATTATATCATTAAATATTTTAATAACAATTTTTGAGGCATCTTTATCTATTATTAATTTATGTTTATCTTTTAAATCTTTCAAATATCCATATGTAGCAGTTGTACCTATAAATTCTCCATTTAATTTTTTAGTTAGCAATGCACTTTTTACTTTTTTAGATATGTCTTTTGCATAAGCATCGTTTAATAAATTCTTAAATGGAACAATAAGGTTATCCATTGAATCTGGATTTTCAAAACTATCTATGTTTTCTATAACTGATATAAACCTAATATTTAAAGCTGGAAATATATTTTCAAAATACATATCCGCTTCTATATGACTTCTTGCAAATCTAGATAAATCTTTTACTATTATACAATTAATCTTTTTATTTTTCATATCTTGTAATAATCTTCTAAATCCTGGTCTATTAAAATTAGTACCACTGTATCCATCATCAATATAATAATCCACTAATTGTAAATCACTCTTATTGCTAATATATTGTTCTATTAATTCTCTTTGATTAACTATACTATTTGATTCCATATTTTCATTATCTTCTTTAGATAATCTTAAATATGCTGCTACATTCCACTTTAATATTTTAATCACTCCTATAATTTTAATATAAACATATAATGTCGTATACCTCAATCAGCCTTAAACCTATAGTTTACTTTTTCAATCATTATTCTAATAAAATGAGTAACTAATAATTTTATTTTTTAAAATGTTTATTCATTAGTTTTTCTATTAACTCTTCTTTTAATTTCTCATTTTCAGTATTTTCCACTAATTTAATTATTTTTTCTTCATTTTCATGGTAAGATAAATCTTTAAAATAATTTTGTTTATTTTCATTTGATTTGTTAAATATGTATAAAATTGTTGCAGATAATAAATCTATAAAACAACCACAAATTGTTCCAGCGACCAATGTTTCTGTAATTTTTAATGCATAAATAACAAAACTCGCTATTATTAATAAAATTCCAACCCATATCATCCAGATAGCATTTTTTACTATCATTTTATTTTGTTGTATTTCTTCTTTATGATACTCTTCCGAACTTAGTTTAGGTGAGCCTTTTATTTTTACCCTATTACTTTCTTTGGTTAATTTATTGTTATCCGATATTTCAAATTTATTTTGTTTCGCCATTATCTTCCTCACTTTTTATTTCGTTTTCAAGATCATCTAAACAGCCTAATATAAGTCCATTTATAAAAACTGTATTTCCGCAATTTCTACATGATACGGGTATTAATGGTTGAAATTTTCCTCCTAATTTCATTTCCTTTTTTTCTCCAACTTCTATCGGTGTAACAATTGAAGTATCCACTGTCCATTCCTCTGATTGGCAATATGGACAATTAACTCCTTTCCATTTTTCATTTAATTTTTTTAATAATATTTCATTATTTATTTTCATAAGCCTCTCCTTATCATTTATTGAATTTTATTTTTTAATTTTATAAACACTAAATTATTTTATCCATTCTTCTTTTAATAGTCCTGTTATATATTCATCTTCATATTTTCCGGTTGATTGCGATATAAATTTCTTTCTTCTTACTCCTTCATCTTTATATCCAAATCTTAATTGCATTTTGTGTGATTTTTCATTTTCTTTAAAATATCCATTTTCTAATCTTCTAAGTCCCAGTTCTTCAAAAGCATATTTAATTCTTGCTCCAAATGCTTCTGTTCCATAGCCTTTGCCTTGATATTTCTCATTTAACCAAATACCTCCACCAGCTGTACCGTGTACATAGCTTATATTAGTTAATTGAGTTCCACCAATGACCTTATTTTCTTCTTTAAGAATAATTGCAAAGTTATATAAATTATTTTCAATAGATTTAGTTATAAAACTTTTAGCATCTTCTTCTGTATATGGATATGGTACTTGTGCTAGCCACTTTGTTACATTTAAGTTATTTAATCCTTCAACTACATCATTAACATCATCTAATCTCCATTGTCTTACGATTAATCTATCTGTTTCTATTATTATATCTTCATTCATCTTTTTTACCTTCTTTATCTCCTATTTGTTTTTGTTCATCTATGTATTTATAATTTAAACTATTGCTTTTAGATATGGCAGATTTTTTAGTTTCTTTTTCATATAAATCTTTTGCTCCTTTTGCAACTCCTCCACCACGCTTAGCAACATTTAAATTTTCTTTTAATCCCTGTGGATGTTCTTCTCTTGCTATATCTCTTGTTGCAATCTCTCCTATATTAGTAAGTGCCACCTCTATATCTGTCATATTATCTCTTAAAGATTCCTTCCTAAGTCCTTTTAATTTTTTATATTCGCTAGCTTTCATTCCAGACCAACCTTTATATATTTCATTTGTTAAAAGTGCATATTCAATTGGTTTGGTTATTCCTCCTTCTTTCCATACATCAGTAAGTTTAAATCTATCTACAATACCATTTAATCTTGCTTTTATCCATTCATCACTATATCCTTTATTACGATAATATTGCACTGCTCTATTAACTGCAATTTCTGGATCAAATACTTCATCAATTCTCTCACTACCTAAATTTGCAAGCCAAACTTTAAAAGGTTCTGCTTTGCTACTTGGAACAGATTCAATAAGTCTAAAAATATCACGAGTTGTCATTGCATCTCTTAAGCGCATTTTTCCATCTGGAGCTAACATTTTCAACTGACTACAATTTGTAGTCACTTCACTGCCTTCTTTTTTTAATCTACTTTTTAAAACAGACCAATATTTTCTAGGCTCAGCACTATCTGTTAATGCACTTATAACATCTACAATACTAAAATAATATTCTTCTTTTTCACTATCCCATACACTTCTAATTTCCTTATCTTCAAATAAATTTGAAATTGTTTCTATTTTATTATTATTCATAAAGTTCCTCCTTTCCAATCTATTTTATTTTCGTCAAATTTGACGGATTTATTAATTTAATATATTTTTTATTAAATTACGAAAGATAAAATTTTGAAAGAATGTTGATTTTTCAACAGTTTCGGCTAGTGTTTAGATAATTCGTACTATACCAATTTATATTTGTTTTATTTTCATTATTCATCTTTTTCACTTCCTTCTATTTTTAATTAAATCATTATAAGTATCTAATATAATCTCTTTTAAAGTTTCTTTATTGTCTACATCAGTAACCAAATACATTGGCTTTGCATTCTCATAAGGTATAGCTTCTTGCATATTATATTTTTTGTTGTTTTCCACAATTTTAACAAGTAATCTATCATCATATAATCCGCCAAACAAAATATCATTATAATAAAGTAGATATTCTCCCATCATAGATTTATAAGTTATATTATTTAATAAACTTAATTGTTCTAAAATAAAATCTCTATATTCCTTTGCAGTAGCCATATTATCATCTCCTAAATAAAAAATGAATCTACCTCATTAGGTAGTAATGCATTAATTCCAGCCTTATTAAAATTGATAACGTTTTCTTCCATATCATCTACAAATAACATTTCGTTTAAATTGCAACCATTCATTTTTTTAATTATTTTAGTAGCTTCAATTTTTAATTCTTGGCTTCCAGTTGAAAGCATTTCTATATCTTTTCCATAGTATTTATGAACAAAATATTCTTTTGCTTTTAAATGGAACGAAAATTTCATTCCTGATACGCAATATATTTTAACATTGTTGTCTCTTAAAATATTAATTAGTTTAAATATAGGCTCTGATATATTGCAAATTTCAACATTTTCATAAAAAGTTTCTGGATTTAAATATGCGTTTATATAATAGCTAAATAATTTATCTTCACTTTCTCTGCGATTATTTAAATATTCTCTATTTTTATGAATAGCAAGTGTATCATCAAAGTCAAAAATTGCTACTTTAAGATTCTTTAAATCAATTTTCTTTTTTTCCATTTTCTTCATTTCTTGCATAGTTTTGTATTCCTTCCATTAGTGAATTAAAATCTGATTTATATATTTTTCCTTAAATGGTTTAAATGTTTTATATTGTTTTTCTATATTTGATAATTCTTCTGTTGGTATTTTTTCTTCTCCAGTATCTCTAAATAAGTGAAAAGATTTTCTTTTAAATATCATTTTATATTGTTCTTCATTCATTTTTTATTCTCCTTTTATTTCATAAATGATGGTTTTCCCTTTATATATTTAAAGAAACCAAATGAATATGTTATTCTTTTTATACGAGCCCTATTAAATTGCTTAAACAATCTATATATTCCTTCTAAGCCCATTTTACTAATTAATTTAGGAGCCCTTTTTATTTTTCCTGATACAAAATCTACTGTTCCACCACTACCAATAGCATATTTTACTCCATATTTTGTTAATTCTTCTAAATTATCTCTCATAAAAAATTCTTGTTTTGGTGCTCCAAATCCAACAAATATTATATCTGGTTTTTCTTCTTTTATATGATTCATACAGTCATTTATAAACTTTTCTGAAAATGGATAATTTTCATATGGTGGTGAATATCCTCCTACTTCTATTCCATATTTTTCTTTTACATTTAAAACAGCTTGTCTGTTTGAATCTTCCAAACCACCTAAAAAATAAATCTTCATATCATTTTCTTTTGCATATTCACAAAAGTCAAATACAATTTCACTACCTGATAATTTCTCTACTTGTTTAAATTTTTTATCTGTAAGTCTTGCAAATTTTAATGGTATTTGTCCATCTAACGTTGCATAATTTTGATTAACAAAGTTGAATAATTCTTCATTTGTATTTGCCAACCTAATTATTTGTGCATTAAGTGTAACAATACATTTCGTTTTATTTGGATCTTTTTTAAATAATTCTTCTTTGTTTGTAAGGTTTATATTTAAATTACAATATTTCATAAATACTTTATAGTGAGTTTTTCACTATTTTCCTCCCTCTATATTAAAGTGTTTTATTTACATCCTATATATGGAATGTTTCTATTAAATCCTTCTTCATCATCAAATCCATATCCTATTATAAATTTATTTGGAACTTCAAACCCTAAGTAATCTATATTTACTTCTATTTCTCTTCTACTTGGTTTGCTTAAAAGGCTACATATTTTTATATCTTTAGGATTTTTTTCTTTTAAATGTTTTATTAAATAATGCATACTTCTTCCTGTATCTACTATATCTTCTATTATTAATATATTTTTACCTTCCACTTTTTTCTTATCTATATCTAAATATTTTCTTATTTCTCCTGTACTTTCTGTTCCCTCATAGCTTGATATTTTTATGAATTCTACTTGCATTTTTGTTTTCATTTTTAATGTTAAATCTACTGAAAAAAATGCTGCGCCATTTAACACACATATTGCAACTATATCTTGTTCTTTATAATCTTCATCTATTTTTTTTGCTAATTCTTCTATTCTTTTATTTAATTCTTCTTTTCCTATTAATTCTTTTAATTCCATTTATCCCTCCATTTTTTTGTTAATAACCCAATTATATAAAAAATACAGATAATTTTCAATATAATTACCTGTATTTTCTTCTTTAAAAATTAAAGTCAAGATATACATATTTTGACATATCATATGCTAAATTTTCTTCAATCATTTCTTTTGCTTCTTTACATACTTTTGATATTCTCTTTCCATTTACTAATGGATCAATATATCTAACTTTTGCACCATGATGTACAAAATACACCCCTTTTGGTTCTTCTTTTGAAGTTTTTACTTTTTTAGCTTTTTGCCAAATATTAAATATATCTTTATATCGTGATTTTTTAATTATATCAATAATATCTTGGTCTTTCATATTGTACAAATCATCTAAAGCTATTATTTTCTCTTCATTTAGCCTTTTTATAATATCAGCCAATAATTGCATTGAATATCTTGTTCTATCTTCTCTATATATTACTGACATTTTACTAGTTAATTCAACAAATCTTTTTGCTATTTTTTCATTTCTAAATGATAACTCTTCTATATTTTCCTCATTCTTCTCAACTTCTATATCATTATATATTTGTCGTATTTCATCAATATCTACTAATTCATATGCAAATAATGCATTTGTTAAAGAATATTCTAATCTGTCTGCTGAAAGTTTAGGTGTGTCATTATCTGCTATTGGATACAAATGATAGTCATTAATTTCTTCTAGCTTTATATTATCTCTTTTTAGCAATTGCATAATTTCTTCTGAATTTTTTATAATCTGCGTAGTTAAGTCCTCTGTTGATTCTTGAGTCATATAATCTCCATTCAAAAAGTCTACACAATGTTTAAATACAGGTGTTGCTATGTCGTGAAATAGCCCTGATAATGTTTGCTTTCTATTATGAGTAAAATGCCAAACAATTAAAGCAACTGCTATTGAATGTTCTAAACTTGAATATAAAATTCTGCTTTCAAATAAATCTGAATATATAGTTCCACAAGTTATTGATATATATTGTTGTTTTAGTAATTCCTTTGTATTTATATATTCATTTAACCATTTTGGAAATTCTGGTTCTAATATTTTAAAATATTCTTTTACACTTTCGTTTATAGTACTTATATAGTCCATATTTATTTCTCCTATTTTGTCAGCAATTTTTATAATCAATGTTATGTTTTCGTGGCTTGCTCATATTTTTAAAATTATAAAGTTCTATAATTGTTTTTGTCTGCTCTTTCATCTAATTTTCTATCATATTGTTCATTTTTATAAAACCAATCAGTTTCTTTATTTACTGGATTTTTAGTTCTAGCTTTGTCTAATAAAATGTCAAATATAGATGCTATTGGAAGTACTAATGCTATTAATGATACAAACATTTCCATGTATACTGTTGCACTTAAAGTTTCTCCTCCTATCATTCCTATTACATTTGTAATTAACCCTCTTCCAAAGTACCAGCCATAAGCTATTAAGTATACTATTGCAGCCCATAACTTTCTTTTAAATATAAATGGTACTAATGCAAGTACTACAAATAATAATATAACTTCTACATTATTGTCTATAGGCTTTATCATAAAGTCCGAACCTACTGTTTCTGTTACAGCAACTATTACTCTAAAAACCCAAAACATAATTATAAATATTGAAATTAGCCAGCTACTTAAATTTTTCATTTGATTTTCTCCTTTTAATTTTCCTTTTATAATAAAAATACTATAATTAAAAATATGGAGGTTTGAATTATTAGTTCCAACCTCCAACCTTTATTTATTATTCTTCTTCATCATCTATAAAGTTAAATTCATCTTTAAATTTTTCTTTGAAGATTTCAAATACCTTGTTAAGTATATCTTCATCATCAACACTTACATAAGATTCTTCTTCTTCTGATTCTGTGTCTTCTACTTTTAGAATTACTACTTCTCCTTCTGCTTCTTCATCATCTTCTTCCACTGGAAGTAGTACTACATATTCTTCTCCATCTAATTCTATTAAATCTAGGAATTCAAATGGTACTTCTTCTCCATTTTCATCGTTTAACACGATTATATTATCTAATTCCTCCTCTGGAACATTGTTTTCATTTTCATCCATTATTTTATTTCTCCTTTCAATTATTTATATTAATTGCTTTTTGGCAATATTAATATCTTTTACTTTATTATTTGTAATTTTGTTTATCATATACTATTTTTTATTATTGTGCAATATATGTTTAATTATTTTCACATTTTTTCATGTAAGTTTCTAAAATGTATACTGCAGATATAGTATCTACTATATTTTTCTTTTTCTTATTATCAATATTTAAGAAATTCATTGTTTTATGGGCCTCTACTGTTGTAAGCCTTTCATCTATTGTTTCTATTGCTATTTTTGGAAATCTACATCTACATTTATGTATAAATTTTTCTGTCACTTCTACTCTTTCAGTTTTAGTTCCATTCATATTTATTGGCATTCCTACAACAAAAGTATCTATTTCATATTGTTCTAACAATTCTTCAAGTCTTTTTAATACTATTTTGTCATTACCTTGGTGATGTATAGTTTCCAAACCTTGCACTGTAATATTCAGTGCATCTGTTATAGCAATTCCCACTCTAGCATCGCCATAATCTATTCCAAGCTTTCTCATTAACACTATTCTTCCATTCCTATATAGTTTTTAACCATTTTTTCTAACAATTCATCTCTTTCAATTTGACGAATTAAGTTTCTTGCACCTTTATGGCTAGTAATATATGTTGGATCTCCTGATAGAATGTATCCAACTATTTGGTTAACTGGATTATACCCTTTTTCAGCTAACGCATTATATACTTCTTTTAAAATTTCTCTGCTTGCTAATTTATCTTCTTTTGGTACTTTAAAGTACATTGTTTCATCATTTGACATATTTGTTTACCTCCTTAATAAAGTTCTTGTCTTTATATGTAATTAATTTGGCTTTCACTTTCTTTTGCTGAATCTATATATTCTTCTAATTTTTTCGTAGTTCCTTCTAGTGCTGTTCCTTTATAATAAGTAGTAACAGCTATATTAATTTTAGGACTAACCATTTGTGGTTCTTCATCTTCAAATACGTCTTCTTCTGCCTGTTCTACTTCTACGCTTTCTATATTTTTCTTTATATCTGTAATAAATTCTGTTACTCCCTCTATGTCAACTCCCGTAAATGCTATTACAAATTTTGGCCCCATATATCTTACAAATACATATTCTGATGATATATTTTGTTTTATTACATCACTTACTTTCGAAATAACATCATTTCCTGTATGTCTTCCATATTCTTCGTTAATGTCCATTATATTTATAATTTTAAACATACATATAGTGGAAGTATCATACTGGTCTATTATTCTTTTTCCTTCGCCATATAGATACTCTTCTGATTTTAATCCTGTAAATTCATCTTCTCTAACTATATTTTCTATTACATTTTGTTTTTCTATTGTTTTAATTACAGAAATTATATTGTTTTTTACTACTTCTAGTATTGTTGTATCTATTTGGTCAAAATCATGTGGAAGTCCACTTTCTATAATCCAATATCCTATATATATATTATCTATATATAGTGGGAAAAACATAGCTGATTTTGCTCTTCCGAATTCCATCTTTTGATAAGGAAGTCTTTCTCCTTCCTTCTCTACTGTAATATATTTAGGAGTTGCTGTTTGAATACTATCCCTAAAAATTTCTTCTGAATGTAGATTTTTTAAAGTTTCCCAATGTTTACTATCAACATTTGTTGCTTTAATTGTGTATTCTGCACCATCATACACTACTATTGTAGAATACTTTATATCATATTTTTCAATTAATATATTGTTTATTTTCTTTATTTTTTCATCTGGTGTTTTTTCTTCGCTAATAGTATCCATAAATTCTTGTAGCACATTTAAACTTACTACTTTTTGGTTTAAGTTACTAAAAGTATCTATCTTCTTATGAACTGACATATTGTATAACATTAGAAATACAATAATAACTACTAATAATATGATGACGGCTATAATCAAATTTAGCACCTCCATTTTTTTGCTATTTTTATTTTAATAATTTCTTTTCATTTTGTCTAAAGTAGAATTCATATCACTAGAAAATGAATTATTAGCATATTTGTTATATTTAGGATTACTATATTTTGCTTTATTACTTGTTGAATTTCCTATTACAGGATATACCATATTAGCTAGTTTCTTTAATGACGCAATAAACTCTTTTGTATATCCATTTAATGATATGTTACAATTTATTAGACCTTCTAAATATTTTGCATATACTTGTCCATCAAATGGAACTACACAATATTGAATTGTTTCTCTATTAAACAATTCTGTCATAAATGACATTGCAGGATCATTGTAAAATGCCATTCCTCCTATAATTGCCTTTTCTGTAACTCCTCTTACTTTTGTATATTTATTAATAACTGCTCTTAATTTATTTGGTTCTAACACACCTTTCGCTTTTAATTCTCTTAAATAAGCTGTTAAAGGTTGAATTGTAAGTACATCCATACTTTGTACTAAATATATTTCGCTTGCCTTTTTCAAATAATCATATTGTGTAGAAAAATCACAATCCAATAGTACTAAAGCATAATTTTCTACTAGAGTTTCTAATATTGAATTACTATCGTGTGTAGCGTCTTCCTCTCCTGGTAATGATGTGTATACATCTAAGTTATTATTTACCTTTATTCCTTGTGCAATTCCTTGGCTCAATTTTTCTCTACAATCATATGCTATTTTTCTTAATTCCTCTTCATTTTTTGTATAAATATAATATGAATTTCTATTTTCTGTTAAATCTAAAATTGCTGTTTTTATTCCTTGGTTTGATAATACTTCTGCTAAATTATTTATTAGGAATGATGTTCCATTTTTTGGCGTTCCTATAAACGCTACTATTTTCTTATCTTTAGTCAATAAATTTTCTAAGTTTGAAGATGTTTCTCCATAATTTTGTAAATGTGACTCATTTGGCTTAGTATTAAAAAAGTCATTCTCTTCATTGTTTGAATTATAACTATTAACATTATAATTATTATTCATAATAGTTGGAGTTTCTTCTTCATTTTCTGTGCTCCAGCCTGGAAGAATAGTTTCCTCTTCGTTTTGTTCTTCAGCATAATTGTTTTGTTCTACATCTTCAAATTCTGGCAATATTTCATCATCAAATCCAGGAAGTACAGTATCTTCTTCGAATTGAGGAATATTATTTTGTTCTTCTGTATCAAATCCTGGTAACATAGTTTCTTCCTCTTCACTATTGCTATCATCTATTGTTGGTAATGGATTCTTTCTAGGTCTTCCTCTTCCTTTTTTTACTTTTTCCTCTTCTACTGGTGTACTTTCTATTTGAATTTTTCTAGGTCTTCCCCTTCTTTTCTTTTGTTCTTCATTTGCTTTAGGTATGATTTCTTCATTTTCTAAGTTTGCCATATCTATATTCTCCGTATTCTGTTCTAGAATTTCTTTTGTTTTTTCTGGTTTTACAACTTTTTGAACTCTCTTTACTGTATTAGCAGATGGAATAATAACTGGTTTAGTTAGTTTCTTTTCTCCACTTGGAATAGATTCTACCTTTATTCCATCATTACTAATCGTTTTACTTATATTATTGTTTAATTTTGTTTTGTTTTGCTCTCCATATCTTGATGAATTTACTTTTCCAAATGACATCAGTTGTTGATATTTAGGACTATTTGCCTCCAAAACTGCTTTAACATTTAATGGTAAAAATTTTATAATAACTTTTAGTTGTTGATCTGTATATTGTGATGCTATACTATCAAAACTTTCTACATATCTCTCCTCATTTCTACCTAAACGTTTGTAATGTGCTAATATATTTTGAATTTCTGTTTCACTAACATTTGCCTCATTTTCTGGTCTATACTCTACATCATTTGAATCTATCTTATAATAAATTTTAGCTTCCTTTTTTGTTCTTGGTTTTTGAATTAATTTACATACTTCTTCTATACTTCTGTCTTGTCCAAGTAATGCACTATAAATACCAATTCCAAATAATTTAATTAATAAATTATCTGATTTAGTACGTCTATCTGTTGCAATTAGTATAACTGGAATATCCTCACCTGCAGTAGTAGAAGCCTCATCTGAAATATTGTCTAATTTTTCAAATATAAAATTATCTATTGTTTCATAATTATTATTAGTAAAAGGCTCCAAATCTTCACTTATAACAATACGATCATAAGATTTATCTTTTTGCAACTCCTTTATGATAGCATTAAAATAATATACATTTTTACCTACAATTATTTCTTTATACATTTGTTGATATTTTTTAATAATTGTTTCTGAAATAGATTCATTACTCACTGCAAATAAAACTTTCATTTGTTTAACCCCTCCAACCTTTTACTACGATTGCAAATATTAATGGTAATACTTGCGCTATTACAAATATTGTAATAATTGAAATCATAATAGCAAAACCTTTATCTCTTGTGTCTAATTTACGAATACCTAAAACATATTGGTAAATAGCACTAATAGCTATTCCTACAAAGCAAAATGGAATACTATATATCTGTACTTTATTTAATATGTATGCTGTTAATCCGTATGTTTCTGAACCATATGCTGCTTGATAATCTTCTAAAGTTTTTTTCTCATTATCTTTTATTTCTACTAGTTGACTCATTGTTTCACTTTGTTTTACTTCTTTTGATATTGAATTTGTTGTTTTTGTATTAACTGCGTTTGTATTTGTTGCAAATACTGTTGTAGTAGAGAACAAGCAAGCAATAATAGCAAAAACTATACTTATTTTCTTCATTTATAGTTGCCCCTTTCTAGCACTTCCTATTTTTTACTTTTCTGGCACAAATTATACTTATATTATAATACAATATTATCAAAAAAATAGCAAGAAAATATGAATATTTTTTTTATTTTCTTTTAGGGAAATTGGATTTATTACAATTTTTTATCGTATTTCTTCATATTTATATTTAAAGCGAAATATACTTACAATATAGTTTGTACAGAAAGGATATTGGAATTTATTTTATGAAAAATTTTTGGTTATATGCTAAATCTATTTTTGTTCCTTTATTAATAGGAGGAGTAGTTGGACTTATTATTTCTAAATTTATGGATTATTCTACTCTTGTTAAACCTCCTTTAGCGCCACCTAGTATTTTATTTCCTATAGTGTGGACGATTTTATATATTTTAATGGGAATTTCTTACGGAATTCTTAAAAGTAACTATAAAACAGATATGGACATTAAGTTTATTTATTATTTGCAATTAGGAGTTAATGCATTATGGTCAATCTTTTTCTTCGTTTTTAAATTAAGACTATTTTCTTTTATTTGGATACTTTTACTTGTATTACTTTTAATTATTATGATTATAAAATTCTATCAAAAGAATAAATTAGCAGGGCTTTTACAAATACCTTATCTTTTATGGGTACTATTTGCTTCTTATCTAAATTTAGGTTTTTATTTGTTAAATAAGTAATTCTACTATTATAAATTATAAATTTTTGCAACGTTAATATTAATATTAAATTTGTTTAAATATCTTGATACAAAAAAGTAACCCCACCATATTAAACTTCTTTCTAATATGGTGGGGCATTTTATTTAATAGCACATTTTGTTTGTTACAGTATTCACTTTTTTTCATTCTATTCTTTTATTTCCTTGGCAAGTTTTCCTATTGCCTTTGTCTCTATTCTAGAAACATATGAACGTGATATTCCCATCATTTTTGCAATCTGATTTTGTGTTTTGGGTTTATTGCCATATAATCCAAATCTCATTTCTATTATCAATTTTTCTCTATCTTTTAATACTAACTTCATTTTTTCATATAATTTTTTCACTTTCATTTTCAAATCAACTTCATCTTCTATATTTTTTTCGCTATTTTCTAATACGTCTTTTAACGTTACTGTGTTATCATCTTTATCTTTTCCTATTGTATCTTCTAAAGAAACTTCTGCACCTATCTTTTTTGTACTTCTTAAATGCATTAAAATTTCATTATCTATGCATCTAGAAACATATGTAGATAATTTAACGTTTTTGCTTGGTTTAAAACTATTTATTCCTTTTATTAAACCTATTGTCCCTATAGAAATTAAATCATCTTGTGAAACTTTTGTTGCCATATATTTTTTAGAAACATGCGCAACTAATCTTAAGTTTCTTTCTATCAATATGTTTCTTGCTTCTTCATCTCCTTGACTTAGTTTTTCTAAATATAAAGTTTCTTCTTCGGCAGTCAATGGCTCTGGAAACAATTGATTATTTGAAATATAACCTACAAGGAATACCGCTCCTTGTAAAAATGTTAAAAAACCTGAAAGAGTAAGGGCTAGCATACAAGCACCTCCATTTTTTTACTATACCAAATTATATGTGTAAAAAAAATAAAAGTGCCTGACCCCTAAAATAATACATGCATAGACATACTAAATGCATGTATTATTTACAAATTATTATTTAGTTCTTCTATCTGTTTATTAATTTCATTAATTTCAAATCCATTTGTTTTTTCATCTGTTATATTATATTTTTCTTTTATATTTATAATTTTTTCTACGCTTTTATCTATTCTTTCCTCAGGTATTTTTCCTTTATTTACTTGACTAATTATATATTTTATGATTTTATCTACCTTTTTGTATGAAAGACCTATCATAACTATGTCATTGCCTGCTAAAATTGCTCTTTTAACTGCTCTTTTCATATTATAATGTAATCTAATTGCCATCATTTTCATATCGTCTGTAATTATTAGCCCACTGTAATTATATTTTTCTATCAAATATTTTTGAATTACTTTTTTAGAAAGTGAAGCAGTATATTTTCTATCTACATCTTTTATAATAAGATGTCCCACCATTATTGCATCTGCCCCATTTTTTATTGCTACTTCAAAAGGTTGCATATCTTCTTTTTCTAAGATTTCAATCTTTTCTTTTATCTTTGGAATTCTAAAATGTGAATCCTTTTTCGTAAGTCCATGACCAGGAAAATGTTTTATTACTGATATAACATTATTTTGTTGTAATTGTTTCATAACCTCTATGCCATATTTTTCTACATCTTCCTTGTTTTCTCCGTAGCACCTATCACCTATTGCATGCTTTTCTTTAAATCTTCTTATATCTAATATAGGAGCATAATCCATAGATATACCAGTTTTGTCTAGCATTTTTCCTATAATATTTCCTGATTCTTTAACTAGTTCTACATCTTTTGAATTTGCAAATTTTGTAGCACTTTTTAAGTTTAAAATTTCAGAAGGCATACGATTTACTCTTCCTCCCTCTTGGTCCACACTAATAGTTACAGGAATTCTATTTTCTCTATTTATTTCTTTTATATTGTTTATTAATTCTAGCATTTGCTCATAATTGTTATAATTCTTTTTGTAAATAATTATTCCACCTATTTTTAGCTTTTTTATAATTTTATTAACTTCTTCTTGTTCTTTATCTTCCAAACCTACTATGAACATTTGTCCAATTTTTTCTTCTAAACTTAGTTCTTTTATATCCATATTTATACCTATCCTTTACTAATTTCAATTTTATCATATACTTAATTTTCATACAATATTTTTCGTCAATTTACTCATATAATATTTTTTCGAAGAATATTTTTATATTGTAGTTAATATCAAATATAAAAGCATAGTTTGGAAGATTATATTTTTCTATTTTTATGTTTAAGCAAAAAGGAATGGTTTTATGGATTTTCTACTTTCTATAGGTAAGGGAATTTTAATAGGTATAGGAGCTGTAGTTCCCGGAATTAGTAGTGGTGTTTTATGTGTTATTTTTGGAATTTACGAAAAATTAATTGATAGTGTTTTAGGTATTTTTAAAGATTTCAAAAAGAATATAACATTTTTACTTCCTATTATCTTAGGTATTATAATAGGTTTTCTTTTGTTTGGAAATATTCTAAACTATGCTTTTACCAATTTTGAAGCTGAATGTAAATTGTTGTTTTTAGGTCTTATTTTAGGTTCTGTTCCTTCTTTAGTAAAAGATACAAATTCAAAAAATCCCTTTAGACTTCATTATTTAATATATACTCTTTCTGCATTTTTACTTGGTCTTCTTTTGTTTTTATTAGAAAATAAAATGACTAATTTAAGTTTTATAAGTAATTGTAATGTTATTTATCTTTTTTTTGCTGGTATTGTAATGTCAGCTGGAATTGTTATTCCTGGTGTAAGTAGTACTGTACTTTTAATGTGTTTTGGAATTTATGAAGTATATCTTCAATCATTAGCAACCTTAGATTTAGGTGTTCTAATACCTATGGGAATTGGCTGTTTAGTTGGAGGTTTTATATTTTTGTTGCTTATTAGATTTTTATTTAAAAAGTTTTACACTCAAACATCTTACTCTATTATTGGTTTTGTATTAGGAAGTATTTTTGTGCTAATTCCTAGCACTTTTACTTTTACATCTGTTATTTTGTTTTTACTTGGTTTTATTGTTGCATTTAAGTTAGAAAATTTAAAGAAATGTTAGTTAATATAATTTAATATTGTTGTCTTTTTAACTTTTATTATTTACAAAAAATATAATTAAATTTCTGCGACTACTGAGAAAACATCAAAAAAATAGTGAGTTAGAATTTTTTTAATTCACTATTTTTCAATTATATTCATCATTTTATGCAAAGGACAAAATTGACCCGTCCCCAAATGTCCTTTATTTTTTTCTTCTTAAAATCCAATCTTTTTGAACTTCAATTGGTAGATGCATAATTACCTTTTGTTCTGCCTTTCCTGGGTTTACATGTGATATTTCTTCATTTGTATCTACATCCCATAGTTTATCTATTACAAATTTTACAGTTTCTATTTGTCCAGGAACTATAATTTCTAATTCATCTCCAACTTGTAATTTATTTTTAATTTCAATTATAGTCTTATCTTGTACATTTTCTACTACTTTTCCGCCAAATTCATAGTCTGAATTATATTGTTTTCCTTCATATTCTTGAATATCTTTGTTATTTCTATCATTAAAATAGAATGTAGTTAAACCTCTTGTTTTTGTTTTTTCTAATTCTTTTAAGTATTTTGTATAATCATAATTTTCAGGATCTTTCATATAATCATCTATTGCATTTCTATATGCATTAACTACTGAAGCTAAGTAATATTCTGTTTTTAGTCTTCCTTCAATTTTTAAACTATCTACTCCCATTTCTACAATTTCAGGAATTTCTTTCACTAAACACATATCTTTTGATGAAAAAATGTAAGTTCCTTTATCATCATGTTCTACTGGCATTAGGTTTCCTGGTTTGTTTGTTTCTTCTACATAAACATTATATGCCCATCTGCAACTTTGTGCGCAGTCTCCTAAGTTTGCGCTTCTTCCTGCTAAGAAATCACTTAAAAAACATCTTCCTGAATATCCAAAACAAATTGCTCCGTGAATGAATATTTCCACTTCTAAATCTTTAGGCTTATTTTCTATAAGTTCCTTTATTTGTTTTTTATTCATTTCACGTCCTAGTATTACACGTTTTGCTCCGTTTTTGTACCAAAAGTTTGCTGCATGATAGCTTATAGTATTAGCTTGTGTACTAATATGTAAAGGAATGTCTGGTGCATATTCTTTTAAAATATCTACTACTCCTCCATCTGCAACTATTATTCCGTCTACTTTTAATTCATTAAGCATTTTTGCTTGTTCTATAATTTCTTCATATCTATCATCCCAAGCATATATATTTATATTTGTATATACTTTTTTTCCTATTGAGTGTGCATATTTTATTGTATTTGCTAGGTCATCATCTTTCATTTCAGCTCTTGTCCTTAAAGATAAGCTAGATGTACCTGCATATACTGCATCTGCTCCATACATAAATGCTATTTTTGCTTTTTCAAAAGACCCTGCTGGGGCTAATAATTCTGGTTTTTTCATTTTTTTCTTCCTTTCAAAAGTACATGTATACTTTCTAATTTCTTTAAGTATTATAGCATGTATCATTTTAAAAGTAAACACAAATTGCTATTCTGTCTAATTTAGACATACTAAAAAAACTAGAAATTTTTGTATTTCTTTCTATGTATAATTCTTTTTATTATCACATTTTTTTCTTTTTCCTTGATTTCATAAGAGATTAAAAACTTTTTATGGATTATAAATCTAATTGGACCTTCCTTATAAATTGAACCTATGTATGGAAAATCCTCTAAAATAAAAATTTTCTCAATGATTTTAATTATGGTTTTATTAGCTATAATTGGATTTTTTAACTTATATTTAATATAATATTCCATTTGATTTAAATTGCTATTAGCTTTTTTCGTAATGTATATTTTGTAAATTGTTATTTTCTCTTTCTATTCTACTTAATATTCTTTTTGCAACATCATCAAACGAATATAATATATTTCCATTTTTTTCTTGTTCTTCATCCACTTTTGCTAATAATTGGTCTATTCTTTTTATTTCTTCTTGAGTAAAGTTCATATATTTGCACCTCCATATATTTTATATTATTCTACTTTAGATTCAATTTTATGTCAATAATTACAACAAATTTTCTTCATAAACTTTTCTACATTTTTTGACATAAAAATATTTTCAAAATAAAATATATTTTTATTTTAGTTAATTTTATTTACTTTATAAAACTCTTTTGGTATTATATATCTAATAAAAAGGGGGACTTTATGGATAAGGAGTTTTCAACTACAAAAAACAATAATTTTCATTTATATATATTATATTTTTTCATATTTGCTTTTGCTGGTTGGTTAATGGAAACAATTTATAGTTTTATTGTATTAGGGCATTTTACTATGCGTGGATTTTTGTATGGTCCTATTTGTCCAATATATGGTTATGGTGCTCTTATACTAATTATATTTCTTGGTAAATATAAAAATAATTTTATAAAACTTTTTACTTATGCTGCAGTTGTATGTTCTGCATTTGAATATTATACAAGTTATATTTTAGAGGTATTATTTCATTCTTATTGGTGGGATTATAGAAACGATTTTTTAAACTTAAATGGTAGAATAAGTATTTTTTATACAGTTGCTTGGGGAGTTATTGCTATTATTTTTGTTGGATTCATTTATCCTTTTATTGATAAAAAAATGAATAATATTACTTCAAAAGTTTCTTACTCTAAGATTAAAATATTTAATAGTATTGCTTTAGTTCTTATGGTGGCAGACACAATTCTATCTTCTATAAAATACTTAATATAAAAAGGCGAGCTTAAGATTTTCTAATAAATGCAAATTTTAAGAAAATCTAGAGCTTGCCATCTTTATTTCCTAGAATATAAAGAAAGACAGATGTAATTCTGTCTTTTAATTTTTAAACTTTGAAATTGCAAGTCCATCCCCTACTTCTAAAATTTCTGTTTCTAAATTAGGATCTTCTGTAACTTCATGAATATATTCTCTTAAGTTTCTTACGGCTGTACGTTGTTTATGCTTGTTGTAATCACTCATTACATATCCTTTATATAAGATATTGTCTGCTAATATTACACCATCTTTTTCAAGCATTCGTAAAGCTTCTTTTAGGAAAAATGGGTATTTTCCCTTTGCAGCATCTATAAATATCATATCATATTTTCCAGTAAGCGTAGGTAATATTTCTACCGCATCACCTTCTAATATATTAATTTTCTCTGCAACTCCTACTTTTTCAATATTTACTTTTGCTTCTGCTATTCTCTCTTCATCTCTTTCTATAGTATCTATTATTCCATCTTCTTGTAGGTATTCGGAAAAGCACATTGCAGAATACCCTACGGCAGTTCCTATTTCAAGTATCTTTTTAGGTTTTGTTCCTTTCAATATTTTATCTACCACTTCTAAAGTATCATCCATTATTATTGGTATATGTTCTTCTAATGCTTTTTCTTTTATTTTTTGTAATTCTTCTTTATTCATTTTTACCTCTTTAACTTATTATCTTTCTTGTTCTTTTTTCTTTTCTTCTATTCTCTTTAATTCTGCTTCTCTAACCTTTAACATTTCTTCAATTCTTTTGCATATTTCTTTTTCATATAATTCATATATATCTGGAGCTTTTAATTTTATTTCTTCTTTTACATCTTCAAATGTTAAATTACTTTGACGTGTTATTTTTTTCAATGTTTCCCTTATTTTTGGATTTAATTTTGCAATCCAATTTCCAATCCACTCTTCAAGGAACTCTTCGTATTTTTTATATTCTTCTACTTTATTCAAAGTTTCCTTTATTTCAGCTTCGCTCTTTCTTTGTTCTACTAGCTTTTTTATTTCAGTCTGTATTTTAGATCTTATAACTGTTTCAGGATTTTCTATTTGTTGTTTATTTAATGGTATAGATTTTGCGGTAAATCCGAGCATATTCATTTCTAATTCTAAAACTACTTAACGGTTTATTTGTTCTATTATTTGCCATATTATCTATCTCTCCTATTTTTACATAAATTATCAAAAAGGATAAGATACATATATAATTTAATCACATATAATCCTATCCTTTGTTTTTAATATTCTATCTTCTTGCTTCTCTTTCTCTAGTTTTTGTATCTAATGTTTTCTTTCTTAATCTAATATTTTTTGGTGTTACTTCAACTAGTTCGTCTTCTGCTATAAATTCAATAGCTTTTTCTAGAGACATTTGTAATGGTGGAACTAAACGAAGTGCATCGTCTGAACCTGAAGCTCTTGTATTTGTTAAGTGTTTTTCTTTACATACATTTATTGCTATATCTTCGTTTCTAGAGTTTATACCAACTATCATTCCTTCATATACATCTACACCTGCACCTATTAAAAGTTCTCCTCTTTCTTGTGCATTGTATAAACCATATGTTACAGATGTTCCTTGTTCAAATGCTACTAAAACCCCTCTTGTTCTAGCTTGTATATCACCTTTAAATGGTTCATAACAATCAAATATTGAGTTCATTGTACCTGTTCCTTTTGTATCTGTTAAAAATTCTGTTCTATATCCTATTAATCCTCTTGCTGGTATTTTAAATTCTACTTTTGTATGACCTAATTCTGCTGGTTCCATATTAGTCATTTCTGCTTTTCTTCTTCCTAATTTTTCAATAACTGTTCCTATTGATTCATCTGGTACATTAACAACTAATTTTTCCATTGGTTCACATTTTACACCATCTATTTCTTTGAAAATAACCTTTGGACGAGAAACTAAAAGTTCAAATCCTTCTCTTCTCATTGTTTCAATTAATACTGATAAATGAAGTTCTCCACGTCCACATACTTCAAAACTATCTGCTGAATCTGTTTCTTTTACTCTTAAAGATACATTTCTTTCTAGTTCTTTGAATAATCTATCTCTAATGTGTCTTGATGTAATGAATTGTCCTTCTTTTCCTGCAAATGGTCCATTATTTACACTAAATGTCATAGATACTGTTGGTTCGTCTATATCTACGAAATCTATTTTTTCTGGATGATTTAAATCACATATTGTTTCTCCAATTCCAATATCTGCAATTCCTGAAAGTGATACGATATCTCCAGCTTGTGCTTCTTCTACTTCAGTTCTTTTTAAACCTTCATATGTAAATAATTTTGCAACTTTACCTTGTGTTATTTTATCATCTTGTTTGCAAATTGCTATTGGCATACCAGATTTAATAGTTCCTCTTTCTATTCTTCCTACTGCAATTCTTCCTAAATAATCATCATAATCTATGTTAGATACTAGCATTTGAGCTGGTCCTTCGATTTCACATTTAGGTGGTTCAATATATTTTAGTATTGTATCAAATATACAGTTTACATTGTCAGATTCTTCATCTAAACTCATTTTTGCTATTCCATTTTTAGCAGATGCATATATTACTGGGAAATCTAATTGGTCGTCATTTGCATTAAGTTCAATAAATAATTCTAATACTTGATCTACTACTTTTGCTGGGTTTGAACCTGGTCTATCTATTTTGTTAATTACAACTATTGGTTTTAAATTAAGTGCTAATGATTTTTTTAGAACTTCTCTTGTTTGAGGCATTGGTCCTTCAAAAGCATCTACTAATAGTAAAACACCATCAACTGTTTTTAAAACACGTTCAACTTCTCCACCAAAGTCTGCATGACCTGGTGTATCTACTATATTAATTTTTGTACCATTATACATAACTGATGTGTTTTTAGAAAGAATTGTAATTCCTCTTTCTTTTTCCAAATCATTTGAGTCCATTACTCTTTCTGCTACTTGTTCATTTTCTCTAAATACGTGACTTTGTCTTAATAAACAATCTACAAGTGTTGTTTTTCCGTGGTCAACGTGTGCAATTATTGCTATGTTTCTTATTTTTTCATTTATCATTTTATTTACCCCTTTTTATATTAAATTTTATCCCATAAAACAAGCGATGTTCTCATCGCTCATTTTAATATTTCTAAAAGAATTATGAAATTTAAATAATTTAAATTTCTTCTTTATATTCGTTAGAAGTTCCTTCTAGTTCTTTAATTGACAGTTCTATTCTTTGTGTTTCTAAATCCATTTCTATTATTTTAGCATTAACATTTTGGTTTAATTTTAGTTCTTCTTCTGGTTTTGCTATTTTCTTTTCTGCTATTTGTGAAATATGTACTAATCCTTGGATTCCTGGTTCTAGTTCTACAAATACACCAAATGGCATCATTTTTACTACTTTAACTTTTACAATATCTCCTACATGATATTTTTCAGGAACTTTATTCCAAGGATTTGGTCCTTTATCTCCGTAACTTAATTTTATACGTTTATTTTCTTTATCTAAGTCTATAATTGTTACTTCAATTTCTTGACCTTGTTTTAACATTTCGTCTACTTTTGCATTTCTATCCCAAGAGATTTCTGAAACATGTAATAGCCCTTGTGTTACTCCTAAGTCTACGAAAGCTCCATAAGAACTTAAGCTTGTAACTGTTCCTTTATATTTTTTCCCAACTTCTACATTATTCCAAAACTCTTCTTGCTTTGCTTTTCTTTCTTCGTCTAATATAGAGCGAATTGAACCTATTATTCTATTTGTTTTTTGGTCATACTCTGTAATTTTAAATTTAACGTCTTTCCCTAAATAAGAATTTATATCTTCTCCTCTAGGTATTCCTGATAATGACAGTGGAATAAATATTCTTGTATCATTAGCATTTACAACTAAACCTTTTTCATTAACTTGTGAAACTTTAGCTTCAATAGTTTCATTATTTTTAAATTTTTCTTCTATCTTAGTTTTATTTTCACGATTTTTAACTCTTTTATATGATAAAAGTACATTACCTAACCCATCATTTAATTTTAATACATCTGCTGTAATTGTATCTCCTACTTTAAATTCACTTTTAGGATCTGCATTTTCATCATTGCTATATTCTTTTTTAGGAATAATTCCATCAGCTTTGTAGTTAATATCTACAAAAATTTCTCCACTAGAAGTTATACTGATGATTTTTCCTGTTACTGTCTTTTCTAGTTTTTTCTCTTTCAAAGATTCTTGTTTTAGTAGTTCTTCAAAAGACAATTCTTTTTCATTTTCCATATTCTCACCTTATTTACAAAATATAAAAAGCTAATTTATAGCTTTAGCTTTTTACTTATTTTTTAACTATTTTATTATATAGCATTCTTTTTTTGTTGTCAACATAATTTTATAAGTTTCCATACTTTTATTTTAAAAATTTTATTACTTTTTAATTGCTGGTCAAAAACTGAAAATTTGCATGATTTTCGTTTTTATTTAAAAGGGGAATATTTTATCCAAATATTCCCCTCTTTTTTATTGGTGGCTGTTCATTCATTGTTTTTGCAAGATTCACTAATATTTCTCTTTGTTCTTTAGTTAAACGTTTTGGAACTTGTACTTGCACAGTAAATACAAAGTCTCCTTGATAATTGCCGTTTACTGATTTAAAGCCTTTATTTCTTATTACAAATTTTGTTCCTGTTTGTGTTCCTTCTGGTATTCTATATGTTTCTTTTGTTCCATCTACCATAGGAATTTGAAGGTCTGCTCCTAATGTAGCTTGTGTAAAAGTAATTGGCACATCACATAGTACTTTATCACCTTGTCTTGTGAAAATATTATGTTTTTTCAAACGTACTACTATGTATAAATCACCTTTTGCTCCACCTTTTTCACCAGGTTCTCCCTCATTTCTTAATACTATTGTTTGGTTGTCATCTATTCCTGCTGGAATTTTTATTTTTATTCTAGCCTGTTTTCTTACTGTTCCTTTACCTTTACAATTTTCACATGGTTCTTTTATTACAGTACCTGTTCCATGACAATTTGTACATGGTCTTTGTGTTTGCATTTGACCTAAAATTGTATTTTGTACTTGTGTTATTGTACCTGTTCCATGACACATACTACAAGTTTCTGCATGAGTTCCATGTTTTGCACCACTTCCGTGACATGTAGAACATGTTTCGTTTCTATTTAATAGTATTTCTTTTTCTACACCTGAAAAAGCTTCTTCAAAAGTAATATCTATACTTGCTTTTAGGTCTGCACCTTTAGTTGGTCCTCTGTTTGCTCTAGAGTTTCTTCCTCCAAAGCCTCCTCCAAAGAATGATGAGAATATATCTCCTAAATCTCCAAAGTCATCAAAACCTGAAGAACTATATGAATAATAGCCTCCTCCGAAAGGACCTCCTGCTCCAGAACCTCCTCCAAAGCCTTGTGTTCCATCAAAGCCAAATTGGTCATACATTCTTCTTTTTTGAGGATCTGATAAGTTTTCATATGCTTCATTTACTTCTTTAAACTTTTCTTCTGCCTCTTTCTTATTGTCCGGATTAGCATCTGGATGATATTTCTTAGCAAGTTTTCTATATGCTTTTTTTAATTCTTCATCTGTGGCATTTTTATTTACACCTAATACTTCATAGTAATCTCTTTTTGTTGCCATCTCTTCCTCCTAACCCCAAAAACACCAGGTTAATTTAGGGTAAAGTTTTTATTTATATTACAATTACCCCAAAAGTACCTGGCCCTTTTGGGGTAAAATTTATTTTTATATTTTATTTTTTAACTGTTTTTTTGCTCCGTCCCCAAATACAGTTTATTTATTATCTCCATTGTCTTCTACTTTGTAGTCTGCATCATATACATTTCCGTTTTCATCTACATTTGGTCCTGCTGCATTTGCATCTGCACCAGCATTTGCTCCATTTGCTTGAGCTTGTTGTGCTTGTGAATATAATTTTTCAGATATTGCATAAAATGCTGTTGTTAATTTTTCTGTTGCTTGTTTAATAGCTTCTATATCTGTTCCTTCTAATGCTTTTTTAACATTTGCTATTTCTTCTTCAACCTTAGCTTTTTCTTCTCCGCTTATTTTATCTCCTAATTCTCCTAATGTTTTCTCTGAGTTATATACTAAGCTTTCTGCATTATTTCTAGCTTCAATTTCATCTTTCTTTTTCTTGTCTTCTTCAGCATGTGCTTCTGCATCTTTAACAGCTTTATCTATATCCTCATCTGTTAAGTTTGTAGATGCTGTAATTGATACATTTTGGCTATTTCCTGTTGCCATATCTTTTGCAGATACGTGAACTATACCATTAGCATCTATATCAAATGTTACTTCAATTTGTGGTACTCCACGTGGTGCTGCTGGAATTCCTGTTAATTGGAATCTTCCTAATGTTTTGTTGTATGCAGCCATTTCACGTTCACCTTGTAATACATGTACTTCTACTGATGTTTGACCATCTGCTGCTGTTGAGAATATTTGTGATTTTTTAGTTGGTATTGTTGTATTTCTTTCGATTAATTTTGTAAATACTCCACCATAAGTTTCAATACCTAATGATAATGGTGTTACGTCTAATAATACTAAGTCTTTAACATCTCCTGATAATACGCCACCTTGAATTGCTGCACCAATTGCAACACATTCGTCTGGGTTTATTCCTTTGTCTGGTTCTTTTCCTGTTATTTTCTTAACCATTTCTTGAACACATGGTACACGAGTTGAACCACCAACTAATAATACTTTGTGAATATCTGCTGAAGTTACTCCAGCATCTTTCATAGCTTGTTCTACTGGTATTCTTGTTGCATCTACTAAGTCTGAAATTAATTCTTCAAATTTAGCTCTAGATAATGTAATATCTAAGTGTTTTGGTCCTGTAGCATCTGCTGTTATAAATGGTAAGTTAATTTGTGTTTGTTGCATTCCAGAAAGCTCTATTTTAGCTTTTTCTGCTGCTTCTTTTAAACGTTGCATTGCCATTTTATCTGTACTTAAATCTATTCCATTTGATTTTTTGAATTCTGATACTAGATAATCTATAATTCTTTGGTCGAAGTCATCTCCACCTAAATGAGTATTACCATTTGTAGCTAAAACTTCAAATACACCATCACCAATATCTAGAATAGAAACATCAAATGTTCCTCCACCTAAGTCATAAATCATAATTTTTTGATCTTGATCTTCTTTATCCATACCAAAAGCTAAAGCTGCTGCTGTTGGTTCGTTTATAATTCTTAATACTTCAAGTCCTGCAATTTTACCTGCATCTTTAGTTGCTTGTCTTTGGCTATCACTGAAATATGCTGGAACTGTAATAACAGCTTGTGTTACTTTTTGTCCTAAATAATTTTCTGCGTCTGTTTTTAATTTTTGTAATATCATTGCAGATATTTCTTGTGGAGAAAAGCTATCTCCATCAATATTTACTTTTTCGTTTGTTCCCATTTTTCTTTTAATTGAAATGATTGTATGGTCTGGGTTTGTAACTGCTTGACGTTTTGCAATTTGACCTACTAATCTTTCTCCATTGTTTGAAAATGCTACTACAGATGGAGTTGTTCTGTTACCTTCTGCGTTTGGTATTACAACTGGTTCTCCACCTTCCATAACTGATACACAACTATTTGTTGTTCCTAAATCGATTCCTATAATTTTTCCCATAATATTTAACTTCCTTTCTTTGAACATTAGGGACGGTCCTTTTCGTTCCGAAATCGGAACACTTGTGACACTCCTTATCTGTTCTTTTATTTTTTATATTTTTATATGATTTGAAACCTTATATTGGTTGGTTTCATAAGATTTCCGTAATTTTTTATACGGTCCTCCTAAAATTAATAACTAATTTAATATTTTAAAAGTTACAAAGTGCTTGAGATGTGCATTTTTGGAAGTTACATTAGGATGAAGGCGTACGTGTTGTACGTCGAATTCTAATGTAACAACAAAAATGTGCAGATTAAGTGCTTTGGAGCTTTTAGTTTGCTACTACAACCATAGAATGACGTATAACCTTAGATCCTATTTTGTAGCCTTTTCTATATTCTTCTTTTATAACTTTTTCTCCAAGATTTTCATCTGTTACACTTGCTACTGCTTCGTGTAATTCTGGATCAAATACTTGACCTACTGTTTCTATTTCTTGTACTCCATTTGCTGCTAAAACATCTTTAAATTGTTTAAGTACTAGTTCTACGCCTTGTTTATATGCTTCATCTTCTGTTTTAGCTTCTACTGCTTTTTCTAAGTTATCTATAACTGGTAATAAAGATGAGAATATATCAGATACCAAAGAGTTGTATAAACCTTCTCTTTCCTTTGAACTTCTTTTTTTGAAGTTATCAAATTCTGCCATTAATCTTTTTAGTCTATCTTCTTGTTCTTCTAATTGTTCTTTTTGTAAAAGAATTGTATCTTTTAGTTTTGTTTGTTCATCTTTTTCCTCAGATACATTTTTTTCTTCTTTAATTTCTTCTACTTCTTCTTTTTTATTTTCTTCCATTGTGTCTCCTTTCATTCTTCAGATGCCAGTTTATTTATTTTTTTCTTCATCTGACTTCTGCTCACTTATTTTTTTGCTTATATATTTCATAACAGAAATTACTTTAGAATAATTCATTCTTTTAGGTCCTATAATTCCAATTGTTCCTAATTCTTTGTCTCCTATAGAATGTTTAAATGTAACAACACTAAAGTCCTTTAATTCCTCTTTGTCATTTTCATCTCCAATGTATACATTTATATCTTTTGCCATTCCTGAATCCAATATATCTAACATTACTTCTTTTTCGTCTAAAACATTTACAAAGTTTTTAGCAAGTTCTAGACTTTTGAACTCTGGTAAATCGAAAGCCTTATTAGCGCCTTCTAAATATATTGTTTCTGCTTCATCAACTATTTTATTAATTTGATCTATTATTGGTTTTATAACATCTATACTATAGTTGATTTCAGATAAAATATATTCTTCCATAGGTTTATCTATTTTAGAAAGTGATTTTCCCTTTAATTTAGAATTAAATAAATTGTTTAAAGTTTCAACTTGACTTTGTGTAACGTCTTCATCATATTTAATAATTGTTTCTTTTACTAATCCACTATCTGTTACTATTACCACCATTAGCATTCTGGTTCCAAGTAAAACAAATTTTATTTCTTCTATTAATTGTGTTTCTACTTTAGGACCAATTGCAACTGTTGTATAATGTGTTATTTCAGAAAGTGTTGATGTTGCTATTTTAGCCAAATCTTCAATTTCATTTACTTTCGTAGATAATTTGTTTTGAATATATTTCATTTCTTCTAATGAAATGTCATCTTCTTTTATTAATTCATCTACGTAGAATCGGTAACCTTTTTCTGATGGTACACGACCTGATGATGTATGTGTTTTATCTAAATACCCACTTTTTTCTAGTTCTGCAAGTTCGTTTCTAACTGTTGCACTACTATAATTTAATCCATATTTTTCTACAAGTGCTGCTGAGCTTACTGGCTCCGCAGTATTAACATATTCATCTATTACTGCTTGTAATATTTTCTTCTTTCTTTCGTTCAAATTATCACCTACAATCTTGTGATTTAGTTTTATTACTCTATTCTTCATTACAACTTTGCAATATTAATATTTCTAGTAATCTCTCCGTTAGCACTTTCACATATCGACTGCTAACAATACATATATTATACCCAAAATTAGCACTTGTCAATACTAAGTGCTAATTTTTTGTGTGAAATTTTTGTGAATTATTTTAAATATTTTGTAGCAAATTAAATAAGCACTTCATAACGAAGTGCTTATTTAATTTTGTTCGTGAAATATTATCTTAATTGACTTGATAATAAATCAACAACTTCTGATGAAAGATATATCTTCTTGCTTTTGCTTATATTTCTAACTTTTCTTTTGATTATCTCAACTGCTTTTTCAAGAGATTTTGCACAAGGATAAATCTCTCCTATAAAAATCTCTTCCAAATTTTCTACTTCCATTTTTTGGTATTCATTAATGTAATACCTTTTTACATCAAATGCAGTTGAATTTGTTTCACTTAACTCAACTATAATTCCTTCTACAAATTCTGTAGAGTCTACAATGTTAATGCTATTTTTTTGAGTCATGATTTTTGTCTCCATTATTTCTACTAATGTATTTACATGTTACTCTTATAATATATCATTTTGTTACATTTATGTCAAGTTTTATACAAATTCTTCCCATACTAAGTTGGCAAAATCCAATCCTTTTGAAGTTAACTTTATTTTATTTAAATCTATTTCTATTAAATCTTCATTTACTAATTTTTCTAATTCCTTATGAAAAATAAAAATAGGATTATCCACAAATTTATTTTTAAATTCTTGTATGTCTATTCCTTCTATTTTTCTTAATCCTAATAACATATATTCTTTTTGCTCATCTACTTTATTTTGTTTTTCACATATTATCCTATTGTTTTCCAAATCTTCATTTAATATATTTTTTATATACTCGTCCATATTATTAGTATTGCAGTATCTTTTTCTATTTATATACGAGTGAGCTGCAACACCAAAACCCAAATATTCTTTTTGATTCCAGCAATTTAAATTATGCTTAGATTCGTATTCTTTTTTAGCAAAGTTAGATATTTCATAATGAATATATCCATTTTGTTCCAAAATATTTTTTGTCTCCCAATACATTTTTCTTTCTAATTCTTCGCTTGGTAATTTCAGTTCATTTTTACTCACTTTTTCCTCTAATACTGTATTTTCTTCTAAAATTAACGAATATAAAGAAATATGATTAGGATTTAACTTTATAACTTTTTCTAAACTTTCTTTTAAGTCTTTTAAAGTTTGATTTGGAAGTCCTAACATTAAATCTATATTAATATTATCAAAGCCTACATTTTTAACTGTTTTATAACAATTTAAAAATTCTTCATAAGTATGTATTCTTCCTATTTGTTTTAATAAATCATCTCTTGTTGTTTGAAGCCCTATGCTTATTCTGTTTATTCCTACCTCTTTATATTTTCTTATTTTTTCTTCGCTCACAGTTCCTGGATTCACTTCTATTGTAATTTCTGGATTTTCATATAATTTGTAATTTTGTTTTATTGTATTTATTATCCTTTCTATATACGAAGCATCTATAAAAGATGGAGTTCCTCCACCTATATAAATAGTAGTAATTTCATATTCTTCATTTTTATACTTTTTTGATTCCAGCTCTATTTCTTTTTGTAAGCATTCTATATATTCTTTTACTTTTCCTTCTTTATTTGCATACGAAATAAAATCACAGTAGTAGCACTTTTGTTTACAAAATGGAATATGTATATAAATTCCTAGTTCTTTCATCTTTTTCCTCTCTTCATCTATTTTCTATTGTCAAATATGTAGCAATAAAAAATATCAGTTTTAATCTTTTGCCAATTCTATTAATTGATTTAGTCTATGATTTACGCCAGATTTTCCTATTGGATTCTCAAGCATTTGTCCGAGTTCTACTAATGAAGCATCTGGATTTTCTAATCTTAAGTTTGCTATCTCTTTTAAATTATCTGATAAATTTTTAAATTTTCCCGTTAATTTCAACTTTTTAATTGCTTCTATTTGCTTTACTGCAGCATTTATTGTTTTATTTAAATTAGCTGTTTCGCAGTTTACTTTTCTATTTACATTATTTTTTATATCTCTTATAACTCGTATTTCCTCGAATTTAATTACACTACTATTTGCCCCAATAAATGCTAGAAATTTTGAAATTTCTTCTCCTTCTTTTATGTACAAAGAATAGCCATTCTTCCTTTCTAATTCTTTTAAATGTATTTGCATTTTAGTTAGCAAATCTTTTATTATTTGTGCATTTCTTTTATTACTTAATATCATTTCCAAATGATACTTGTTTTCTGGATTGTTAACACTTCCGCTTCCTAAAAATATTCCTCTTGTTAGTGCTTTTATAGCCATTTCTTCCTGCTCTTTTATTGTCTCTATACTTTGTATTTGCTTCTCGAATTCTAAGGATATTTCAACATCTTTTTCTTTATATTTTACTTCTTGAAATTGACTTATTTTAGGCAATGTTATTACATAGTTTTTCCCTTTTATATCTATTTTAAAGTTTGGTAATTCCATATTTGAAAGTAATTTACTAAAACGATTTATATTATATTCATTTATAGTTGAATAATAAATATTTTTCTTATCACATGTAGTATTGTTACTAATTAAATACCCAATTAATTCAAATTTTACTAATTCTTTATTTTTCAAATTTTGAATTTTACTTAAATTTTCTTTTAATTCTGATGAAAAAGACATTAGATCTCCTTTCTTAACATGTCAAAATTATTACTCTATCATTTTGTGACAAATCTTTGATGTTTTCTATTTTTTTATAATATTTATTTTGTTTTGCTAAATTTTCCACTTCTTGTTTTTGATCATAACCTATTTCTAAAAATAATTTTCCATTTTCTTTTAAAAAATTTGGTGCTTTGCTTATTAATATTTTATAAAAATCTAATCCGTCTTTTCCTCCATCTAAAGCTATATGAGGTTCGTTTTGTACTTGTTTATCTAGTGTTTGTATTATATCTGTTTTTATATATGGCGGATTTGATACTATTATATCAAACTTTTCTTTTATATTTTCGAACATATTAGATTGTATAAAAGTTACTTTGTTTTCTACATCATTTTGTATTGCATTTTTCTTAGCTATCTCTATGGCTTCTTTACTAATATCTACTAATGTTATTCTTACATTTTCTATATTTTTTGCAAGTGATATTCCTATACATCCACTGCCTGTGCACATATCTAGTATTTTTATGTTTTCTTTCATACTTGTTCTTTTTATTACTTCTTCTACCAATATTTCTGTATCTGGCTGTGGAATTAATACATTTTCATCTACATAGAAATTAAGTCTCATAAATTCTTGATTATTTGTTATGTATTGAATTGGTTTGCCTTTTATGATTTCTTCTATGTATTCCTTATATTCATTTTCTTTATTAATGTCTACATTATCATTTTTATTTATAACCAATTTATTTCTATCTATTTTTAAGACATATTGTATTAATATTCTTGAAATAATTGAAGCATCTTCTACTTTTTGTTGTTCTAATTTTTCTTTTCCAAATTTTAATAATTCTTCTATTTTCATATTTTTTCCTTTTTTATTTTTTCTCATTTTACTATAATAAAAAGAAAATAGCAATATTACCATTTTCTTTTTACCTTTTTATATAGTATAGTTAATAATTATTTGTCCATTTCCTGTTTTAGCTTCTGAAGTTGTTATATTTAACTGACTTGTATTCCATGTGACAACATTTTCTATGTTATTTAGTGCTGTAGTACCTCCTCCAGCACCACCAGTTACAGTTACGCTTGTACGGTCTCCATTATGAGAACCTCCTCCTCCAGCGCCTCCTTGTGCTGATATTATTTTAACTGTATTAACTGTTATATAAGAGCTTCCTCCTCCTTTTCCTCCAGTTCCACTAGTCCACAAAATTCCTGTGTCCTTTTCATAATCACTTGTTCCATTTCCGCCATCATTCCAACTCTCTCCTCCTACATGAATAGTACACACTGTTCCTTTCTTTAAAAACGCTATACTGCTTCTACGATTACCGTTTTTTGTTATTAGTAAAGCTTCCACTAAAACTTCCATGTACTCCATGATATCCGCTATATGATCCAGGGCTTCCTTGCGCCCCATAGCAATCTATCTGATAATAACCTGTGTATGGAACTTCCCATGTTTCATTACTTTCCTTGTAATTAAATGTCCATGCTAGTGCTTCAGCTACTGTTATTTCACTTGATATAGTTTCATTAGCATTTCCTCCATTATCTATTGTTAAAACATGAAGATAATAACTTCCCTTTGTGTTTTGAGTAAAACTAATTGTTTGTGGATTACTTGTAAATGATGTTGTATATGCATTTTCATCTGTTCCTAATGAATTTGCACTATCATTTATAATATATTTGCTTTTTTCTATATTTACATCGCTTTGATTATCTACTTGTAATATTGTTATTTCTGTGCTATCATCTGGTTTTATTACTTGTTTGCTAAATGTTATTTGTGCTAAATCTGGAGCTATAGTATCTTTTATTTCTATAGATATATATTCTCCTCCTTTTATTTTATCCCATAATCTTGCATATACTATATCTCCATTTTTTAGTTCTTCAACTTTTGTCCCATTTTGCCATTCACCACTTGTACTATTTACTTGATATTGTATACTTAAGGCTTCTGATATTGTTTCTGATTTTGATATTTCTACACTTGCTCTATGTGTTTCTGAATTCCATATTATTTCTCCGAATTTAATATTTTCTTTTGCTCCTATTACTTGTCCTGCTTTTCCTATATAGGTTGTTTTATTTACTGTTATTCTAAATTCGTATTCTTCCTTTGTAACTACTCTTGCATTTTCTTCATCTATTTTTACTATATTTCCTTGTGGTACAATTTCTCTTTTATATATTCTTTCTATTAAATCATCTAATGTTATTTCTCCAAGTTTTTCTGTTTCTACCTCTCCTCGTGCAAGCTCAATTCTCTCCATATATGCTTCTATTTCATGTTTTTCTTTTGCTTCTTTTGTTTTGCTTATTATTCCATTCTCTCCTAATAATATATTTATTGTAACCGTAGCTAAAATTATTAGGATAATTATTGTAACTACTAATGCAATTAGTGTTATTCCTGTTTGCTTCTTCATTTTCCTTTTTCTCCTTTGTTTTAAATTAAATTATTTCATTTATTATATTGCAATAAAATATATAAATCAATATACATATTCTATTTTTAGTAATAACTTTTTTACATAAGCAAATTAATTAAATATTATAAAACTATATTACCCCCGCCTCGGCCGTAAGCTGAAGGAAATTTTTATACCTGTATACACAGGTGGGTGTCTTGTTGAAGACTACTGGGTTTCTTACATATATGCAAGCTTACACGCCATCTTCAAAGGCGGACTCCCTTTAAAAATTTGTTGGTAATAAAATTTCAATCTATACGCACCAGGTAGGGATAATTTTTATATTTTGTTTTTTATTATACTTATATTATCATATGCATTATATTTTTTCAATTTCACTATTTATTAAAAAAAATTATTTTATTAGATTTATTTTAAATTTCCTTTGTTTTTCTTATTATATATAACTTATTTAACATTTTTTATTATTTGCTTTCTTTAATATTTTATGCTAAAATATTTTAAAGTAAGTGCTTAAGGAATTTTTAAGCACTTTATTTTATTATATCTCTTTTAAGTTTATTTTCTTGTATTACTCCGATTCCTATAAATTGTTTGTCCTGATTATATATTCTATATAGTCCATCTTGATTATTGTTAGCTAATTTTACTCCATTTAAAAATAATTCTAATTGTTTTTTATTTAGTATTATCTTTTCTTTTTGTTTAAGTAGTTCCTCCATTGTTATTACTTTTAAATTTACATTTTCACACTTTTCTAATTCTTCTAATGTTATTGAATCCTCTATTCCAAAAGAACCTACTCTTGTTCTGTTTAATTCTTTCATATAACCTATTGTTCCTAGTTTTGTAGCTATATCTTCACACAAACTCCTTATATATGTTCCTTTCGAACATTCTACTTTAAATACTATTTCTTGTTTTTCAATGTCTACTTCTTGTAATTCTATATTATATATTTCTATTTGTCTTGCTTGAACTTCTACCTTTTCCCCGCATCTTGCATATTCATAAAGTTTTTTTCCTTTTACTTTAATTGCTGAATACATTGGTGGTATTTGCTCTTGCTTTCCCACAAATGAATTTAATACTTCTTTTATATTTTCAGTATTTTCTAATGCCTCAGTATCTACTTTTCTTTCTTCTAGTATTTTTCCTTCACTATCTAGTGTATCTGTTTTTATTCCTAGTCTTAAAGTTACTTCATATTCTTTATCATGATTTATTAAGTATTTTGAAAGCTTTGTTCCAGAGTTTAAAAGTAATGGCAATACTCCTGTAGCATTTGGATCTAATGTTCCAGTATGTCCTACCTTTTTTAATTTTAATATTTTCTTTACTTTAGCTACAACATCATGTGATGTATAATTTTTAGGTTTATTTATTACTATTATTCCATTTAATTCTTGCATTTTCTCACCTTCTTAGTGTTAAAGTAAACTATTAGGGACGGGGCATTTTAGTTTAACCCCTGCTAAACTAAATCGGCCCGTCCCTAATAGTTTACTTTATTTTATATGTGCTTTTACTTCATTTATTATTTTCTCTTTTGCTTGTTCTAGGCTTTGTGCTATTGTACAGCCTGCTGCATGTATATGGCCTCCACCACCAAATAATAAACATACATCTGATACATTTACATATTCATTTGAACGAAGTGATGCTTTAAATCCTTTTGCAGTTTCTCTTAAAAATACAGAAACTTCTACTCCTTCTATTGCTCTGCCTTCTTCTACTATTCCCTCGTGGTCTCCTGACTCTGCTCCAACTTCTTCTTCATCTTGTTTTGTAATATATGTAAAAGATATTTTTCCATCCGCAAAAAATTCCATTCTTTCTATTGCTCTTTTTCTTAGTTCAAAATTAGCTTTTGTCTTTGTATTCATGACTCTTTTATAAATATCTGAAACGTTAACTCCTGTTTGCAATAATTCTGCAGCAAATTCAAACGTTTCTGGTGTTGTACTTTGATATTGGAATCCACCTGTATCTGTAATAATTCCAGTTAAAAGGCATGTTCCTATTTTTTTATCAATTTCTACTCCAAAATATTGAATTATACTTATCAAAGTTTGTGCACATGCCGGTGCATCTGGGTTCACATAGTTATAGTCTCCATACATTGTATTTGTTCCATGATGATCTATTGTAACTTTTACTTTTGCATCTTCAAAATAGTTTGACCAACCATTAAGCATTTTCAAAGTTGCACAATCTAATGCAATTGCTAAATCATATGGTTCGTTTAATCCTTCTTTTTTTATATTTTCTGTTTCTGGTAAAAAGTTAAATACCCTTGGAAGTTCTGGAATTATAATATCTGGATTTTTTCCCATTTCTTTTAATGCAATATACATTGCCAAACTACTACCAACAGCATCTCCATCTGGATTTTCATGAGTTAATATTACAATTTTTTTTGCCTTTTTTATTTCTTCTAATATACTTTCTAATGTCATTTTATCTCTCCTTTTTGTTTAAAGTGGACGCTTCTTTTTTAACAATTTTTGTGGCAATAAAGAGCGTCCCTTTTGACACTATTTGTTTAAATCTTTTAGAATAGAGTCTATTTTCATTCCATATTCCATTGAATCATCTTTTTCAAATACTAATTCTGGTGTAATTCTCAAATTAACTCTTTTAGCAATTTGGCTTCTTATAAATCCTGCAGATTTTTTTAGTGCTTCCATTGTTTTTTCATCACTTTTAGAATTTAAAATACTTACATATACCTTTGCATATTTTAAATCTGGAGTTATTTTTACCTTTGTTACACTAATCATTCCTGTTGCTTCAGGATTTTTTAATTCATATGAAATAATTTGACTAAGTTCTTTTTTTAACTCTTCATCAATACGATTTAATCTATTTTCATTTTTTGGCATAATGCCCTCCTTTATCTTTTAACTTCTTCCATAACGTATACTTCTATAATGTCTCCTTCTTTTAAGTCATTGTAATTTTCAATTTGCATACCGCATTCATATCCTTTTGCAACTTCTTTTACGTCATCTTTGAAACGTTTTAAAGATACAAGTTTTCCTTCATGTATAACAACGTTATCACGTAATACTCTTACTCCTGCATTTCTTTCAATTTTTCCTTCTAATACATATGCTCCTGCTATTGTTCCCACATTTGAAACTTTAAATACTTGTCTTACTTCAACATTACCAATAACTTTTTCTTCATAAATTGGATCAAGCATACCTTTCATTGCTGCTTTAACATCATCTATTGCTTGGTATATAACTGAATATTGTTTTATTTCAACTTCTTCTTTTTCAGCTGCTTGTTTTGCAGTTGCAACTGGTCTTACATTAAATGCAATTATAATAGCATTTGAAACTTTTGCTAAAGTTACATCAGATTCTGTAACAGCACCTGCTGCACTGTGTATAACTCTTACTCTTACTTCTTCATCAGATAATTTTTCTAAGGATTGTTTTATTGCTTCTGCACTACCTTGTACATCTGCTTTAACTATAATATTTAATTGTTTTAATTTTCCTTCTTCCATTTGGCTAAATAAATTGTCTAAAGTAACTGGTGCCATTTGATTTATAGATTTTTCTCTTTGTGCACGTTTTCTTCTTTCTATTAAGTGTTTTGCCATTTTTTCATCTTTAACTTCATAGAATACTTCTCCAGATTCTGGAACTTCTGTCAATCCCATTATTTCAACTGGAGTAGATGGTCCGGCTTTTTTTACTCTTTGACCTTTATCATTTTTCATTGCTCTAATTCTACCAATTGAAGAACCTACAACTATTGTATCTCCAACATCTAGTGTACCTCTTTGTACTAACATTGAAGCAATTGGTCCTTTTGCTTTATCTAGTCTTGCTTCTATAACTGCACCTTTAGCTTGTTTTTTAGGATTTGCTTTTAATTCTAGTACATCTGCTTGTAATAGTACCATTTCTAATAATTCGTCTATATTCATATGTTTTTTAGCTGAGATAGGTACATAAATTGTATCTCCTCCCCATTCTTCTGGCACTAATTCATATTTCATTAATTCTTGTTTTACCTTGTCTACATTTGCTTCTGGTAAATCTATTTTATTTACTGCAACTATAATTGGAATTCCTGCAGCTTTAGCATGGTTAATAGCTTCTACAGTTTGTGGCATAACACCATCGTTTGCTGCAACTACTAATATTGCAATATCTGTAATTTGAGCACCTCTAGCACGCATACTTGTAAATGCTTCGTGTCCTGGTGTATCTAAGAAAGTAATATCTCTTCCATTAATGTTTACCATGTAAGCACCTATTGCTTGTGTAATTCCTCCAGCTTCTCCTTCAATTACATTAGTTTTACGAATTGCATCTAGTAAAGATGTTTTACCATGATCTACGTGCCCCATAACAACTACTACTGGTGGTCTTGGTTGTAATTCATCTTCTTTGTCTTCTGAGTCGTCAAATAAGATATCTTCTTCTTTTACTTCTTCTTTCTTTTTAGCTGTTACACCAAATTCTTCTGCTACTAAAAATGCTGTATCAAAATCTAAGTCATTATTTATAGTTGCCATTATTCCAAATCCAAATAGTTTTTTAATAACTTCTGCTGATGTTTTCTTTAATTCTACTGCTAAATCTTTAACTGTAATAGATTCTGGAATTGTGATTTCTGTTAGCTTGAATATTTTTTGTGTTCTGTCTTCTTGAGTTTTAGTAGCTTTTTTCTTATTTCTTTTTCCTCTTGCTGTTGTTAAATCATAATAATCAAGCATTCCACCTTCTTGATCATCAAACATATTTGATAGTCTATCTACTTGTTTTAAATCTTTTAATTTTCCACCATCAAATTCTTCATTAAATCTTCCGCTTTTTTTATTTTTGTTTGCCTTTTGATTTTGGTTCTTTTCTTCTTTTCTTTCAAATTTTGCTTTATCAATTGCTTTACTACCAAAATCTCTTTGATTTTCTTTTTCTACAATGTCTGTAGCCATTATATCTTTAATATTTCTATCAATTCCTCTATCATCTAATGGTCTTCTTTCACGATTAAAGTTTCCACCATTTTGATTTCTATTTTGATTATTTCTAAATCCATTATTTTCACGCTTTTGGAAGCCATTGTTTTCACGTCTTTGGAATCCTCCATTTTCTCTATTTGGGAAGTTTCCTCTTTCTCTATTTTGATTATCTCTATTTCTAAAAGATGTTTGATTATTATTTCTGTTTTGGAATCCATTTTGATTATTTTTGTAATTTGAATCTCTATTTTCTTTATTATATTCTTTAGTTTCTGTTTGTTTTTGTTTAGTCTCTACCATATTTTCTTGTTTTTTTACTACGTCCTCTTTCTTTTCTTCTTGTTTTACCTCTTGCTTTATTTCTTTTTTTGGTTCTTCCTTTTTACCAATTCCAAATAATTCACTTACAGTCATTGGTTTTGTAGGTTTATTTCTATATACTATATTGTAATCCGCATTTTTATTTCTTTCTACAAAACCTACTTGTTTGTTTTTTTGTTCCTTTTGTTTTGCTTCTTTCTCTTTTTGTTTTTCTTCCTCATCTGTAATTATAACTTCTCTTCTTATAATTACAGGGGCTGCTGGTTTTTTCTCTTCTTTTTTCTTTTCTTCTTTCTTAGATTCTTCTTTTTTAGCAACTACTTTCTTTTCAATTTTTTTGAAAGCATTTTTAATTTTTTCAGCTTCTTGTTCTTCTACTCCACTCATATGAGTTTTAGCTTCGATTCCCAATTCTTTTGCCTTTTCTATTATTTCTTTACTGGTTAAGCCAATTTCTTTTGCTATTTCATGTATTTTTATCTTACCCAATAATTTCACCCCCATCAATTTTCTTTAATAGTTCTTTAGCAAAGTTTTCATCTTTTATAACTATTACAGCTTTGTTATTTTGTCCTATACTTTTACTTAAATCTTCTATTGTTCCAAATATTCTAACTGGCACATTCTCATTCTTACATACCAATTCGAAATTTTTCTTTGTCCTATCGCTACAATCTTCAGCAACAATTACAAGTTTTGCTTTATGTTTTTCTATTGTTTCTTTAGCACTTTCTGTACCAAAACTTATTTTTCCTGCTCGTCTTGCTAGTCCTAATAGACCATATATTTTATTATTTATCAATTATTTCACCTCTTAAGTGTTTTTTATTTTAGTACTGCTTTTAATTCTTCATATAGTTTAGTATCTATGTTCATTTCAAATGTTCTCTCTAATTTTTTCGTTTTTATAGCTTTTTCTAAACATTCTATATTATCACAGATATATGCCCCTCTACCATTTGCTTTTCCTGTTTTATCTATAAATATCTGGCCTTCTTTATTTTTTACAATACGTATTAGCTCTTTTTTTAATTTTGTTTCATTACAGCCAATACATGTACGTTTTGGCATTTCTTTCACATTCATCACACCTTTATTTTATTGTATTCTAAGACTAGCTGTTTATTCCTAGTACTTTTATTCTTCTACTTCTTGAGTTTCTTCTGCTTCTTCGTTTTGCATTTTCTCTATCATTTCTCTAAATTGGCTTTCACTCTTAATATCTATTTTCCAATTTGTAAGTTTTGCTGCTAACCTTGCATTTTGTCCTGCTTTTCCTATTGCTAAAGATAATTGATCATCTGGTACAATTACTTGAGCAAAATGTTCTTCATCTTTAATGTCTACTGCCATTACTTGTGCTGGAAGTAATGCTGATGAAATATAAATTGCTGGATCTTCGTTCCATTCTATAACATCTATTTTTTCGCCATTTAATTCATTTATAATATTTTGTATACGAATTCCTTTTTGTCCTACACATGAACCAACAGGATCTATGTTTGGATTTTGTGAATATACAGCTACTTTACATCTATTTCCTGGATCTCTTGAAACGCTTTTTATTTCTATTAATCCTTCATATATTTCTGGAATTTCAAGTTCAAATAATTTTCTTACAAAATCATTATGAGCTCTTGATATCATAACTTGTGTACTTCCTTTTAATCCTCTTTCAACATCTATAACACAAGCTCTTATTTTATCGTTTACATGATATTTTTCTGTAGGTATTTGTTCTTTTACTGTCATTATTCCTTCTATTCTTCCTAAATCTACAACAACTACTCCACCATCTGCTTTTTGAACTATTCCTGAAACTATTTCGCCTTTTCTTTCATTGTATTCGTTGTATAGAAATTCTCTAGATGCTTCTCTTATTTTTTGAATAATTACTTGTTTAGCTGTTCCTGCTGCTATTCTACCAAAGTTCTTTGGTACTAACTCTTGTTCATAAACATCTCCAACTTTATATTTTTTATCTATTGCTTTTGCTTCTTCTAGTGACATTTGTGTTTTTTCGTTTTCTACTTCTTCAACTATTTCTTTTTGCATATAAATGTGGATTTCTCCTGTTTCTTTATCCATTGTAATTTTTACATTTTCATCTTCACAATCATAATTTCTTTTATATGCTGTAACTAATGCCGCTTCAATAGCTTCTAGTAAGTAGTCTTTTTGAATACCACTCTCTTTTTCTAATTCCTCCATTGCTAAAATTAAATTTGTGCTATCAATTGCTGGTTCATTTCCTCTTTTTTCTTTCTTCTTCATTTTTTTAATCATTCCTTTCCTATTTTTATATTTCTTCTTTAATATTTTTTACATTCTAATGTTCTATTCTTTGTGCCTATAAATTAAAATTTATTGTTTTGAACTTATTTTTTATTGCTATCTACTTTTGTTAATCATTTTAAGTAGTTTACCAGTTAAATTTTAGTTTCATTAATGAAATATTTTTTCTTTCTATTTTTTCTTCATTTTCTTCTAACCCAAGTATTATTTTCTCTTCGTCATAACCTTTTAACATTCCTACAAATTCTTTTTGTTTTTCTATAGGTTTAAATAATTTTACTTCTATTTCTTTTCCTAGCGCATCTTTTAAATGTTCATCTTTTCTTAATCCTCTTTCAATTCCTGGTGATGAAACTTCTAAAAAATACATTTCCTTTATAAAATCCTTTTCATCCAATAGTGGGTTTATTTCATTACTTACCTTTTCACAATCGTTTAAGTCTATTCCATCTTTTTTGTCAATAAACACCCTTAAAAAATAGTCTTTTCCTTCTTTTGCATATTGTACATCATAAAGTTTATAACCTAATTCTTGGATTTTTTCTTTGATTAGGTTTTCTACTTTTTCTTCGATACTCGCCAAGGTATTTCCTCCTTATCATACAAGTAAAGAGCGGAATTTGTTTCCGCTCTTTGCTAATTCATTTTGTTTACTTGTTTAGTATACACTATTTTTATCTAAAATACAAGTGTTTTTTAGAAAATTCTAGATTTACAACTTAAAGACATATTATTATTGTACATTTCTCTTTAAAAGAGTTTCATTTGTAATTAAGAAATATCCATAAAAATTGATATTTAGTGTTATATATAAAGTATTATTCTAAATGATGGTGTCCAATACTTCCACGACTGACTCATGAAGTCACGTGTATCTGAACCAAGAGATTCTCCATTACAAACACCTCCTCTTACTGTGCAAGGGTTTGCAGAAGAGCTACTGGTGCTAATAGAGTATTCTGTTGTCCACTCGGGTATATTTGATGCCATATCATTTATTTTACATACTTCATCTCCATTTGCTCCCGTATTTGCTAATAAAGAATTTATACTCTTTCCATCTTGATATGAATAATCTGTATCTCCTGAAAAATTTTGAATATATACTATTGCTGTATCCCATGCATAACTATTAATTAAATCTGTTGTTGCTGTTGTATATAAATTTCTACTTGCCGTTGCTGCGTCCATCTGTGTTATAAAATTCCACAATGTCCCTTCTGATGATGGCGTTGTTTCGTCTAAAAACTTATTTGAAACCTTTGAGTTTGCTTTTCCATCAGTTCCATAGCTTGCTTCGTAACGTGCTATATAATATCCTCCATTTATTTTTACATTATCTATGAATCCTTTTAAATTTAAGGCTGTTGTATTTGTATCATTTAAACGATTACTTGTATCTACTGTTCCTATTCTTGATATTGATAATTCTTTATAATAACCTATTATTACTTCTTGTGTATAGTTTTCTGCACTTTGTTTCAATATTGGTGTTCCTTTTGCAAGTATATTTCCATTTGAATCTTTATCGCTTTTTCCACTTGCAAACGTATATCTTCCAAGTGTTATATCTACTGTCGTACCATCATTCTTTTTTATTCCATTTCCTACTGGTATCCATACATATTGGTTTCCTCTATTGTTTCCAATACCATCAATAATGTCATTATCTTCTATTACTATTCCTTCTGTTACATTTGTTCCACTGTCTTCTGCTATTTTAAAACCTTCTGGTACTTTTATTAAGTTTTCATTACTGTCTTTTATTGTTGTTGGTTCTGTCATGTATGTCCCTGAATCTCTACTTTTCTCAACTTCTGATTTTTCTATCGTTGGATTATCCGTTGGATTTGTTGTACTTCCACTAACTCCCATCTCTTCAACATACTTTACTGTTTCATTTAAGCCTATTTCTTCATTTTGTTTTGCTTGTTCTGTTGTTGTTTTAGCTTGTTTTGCTTTTGTTATTATTCCATTTTCTCCTAGTACTAAACTTATGCTTATTCCTGCTAATATCATTAATATTATTATTGTTATTACTAGTGCTATTAATGTTATACCTTTTTGAGTATATGTACTATTTTTTTTTAATATTTGTCTACTTTTTATTTTCATTTTTTCCTCCTCTTTAGTTTAATAATTTTTCTTATTATTTTATTTATAAAATTGGTATTTTCTGCTCTTACTATATATTTCGATTTTCTTTTATGTAATTTTTAATATGTATTTTCATAGTTCAATATTACATATAAAGTGTTATCCTAAACGAGAAAAATTTGTAGCTAAGAGTTGCAAGATTGCTGAAACGATAGCTCGTGCAACTGCTACTATCACCGTAATATCCGCCCCTAGTAGTGCAAGGATAAGCATAAGAGCCAGCAGTATTAGTAGAATATTCTGTTGTCCATTCCATCATATTTGATGCCATATCATTTATTTTACATATTTCATCTCCATTTGTTCCAGTATTTAATATAGATGTGTTTTTTAAATTTTGTTTTGAATAATCTATATCTCCTGAAAACTCTTGTATATATACTATTGCTGTATCCCATGCATAGCTATTTATTAAATCTGTTGTTGCTGTTGTATATAAATTTCTGCTTGCTGTTGCTGCATCTATTTGTGTTATAAAATTCCATAACATTCCTTCTGTTCTTGTTGTTGGTGCAGTATTAGAATCTGTAAAAGTGTTTGAAACTTTTGAATTTACTTTTCCATCTGTTCCATAGCTTGCCTCGTAACGTGCTATATAGTAGCCTCCATTTTCTTTTACACTATCTATAAATCCTTTTAAATTTAAGGCTGTTGTATTTGTATTACTACTTGATACTCCTATTCTTGGCGTTAATAATTCTTTATAATATGAATCAATCACTATCTCCTGTGTATAATTTTCTGCATTTTGTTTTAATATTGGCGTTCCTTTTGCAAGTATATTTCCACTTGAGTCTTTATCACTTGTTCCATTTGCAAATGCATATCTTCCTAATGTTATATCTATTGTTGTACCATCACTTTTCTTTATTCCATTTCCTACTGGTATCCATACATATTGGTTTCCTCTGTTATTTCCAATACCATCTACAATATCGTTATCTTCTATTACTATCCCTTCTGTTACATTTTTTCCACTATCTTCTGCTATTTTAAACCCTTCTGGTACTTCTATTGTGTTTCCATTACTATCTTTTATTGTTGTTGGCTTTTCAAAGTAGTCTCCACCTTTTACTTCTTCTACTGTTTTAATTGTTTCTGGCGGATTTGTTGCACTTCCACTAACTCCCATTTCTTCAATATATTTTGTTGCTTCATTTAAACCTATTTCTTCATTTTGTTTTGCTTGTTCTGTTGTTGTTTTAGCTTGTTTTGCTTTTGTTATTATTCCATTTTTTCCTAATACTAGACTTATACTTATTCCTGCTAATATTATTAATATTATTATCGTTATTACTAATGCTATTAATGTTATACCTTTTTGAGTATATACATTATTTCGTTTTAACATTTCTCTATTTCTTACTTTCATTTTTTCTCCTCTTTAGTTTAATAAGCTTTTATTACATTTTTCTTTTTTAAATTAACATTTCTTATCTTTTATTACAATAATTTTAACTATTTTTGCTGTTAACTCTTTTACATAATTTTACTATCATTTTAATATCTCTTATAAAAATGTTAACAAATTATAGTAATTATTTTCTACTTTTCATGTGCAAGAAATCTGATGTGTCTTTATATTTAACACATCAGATTTTTTTAATATACTATTCTTTTCTACTACTTTTAGGATTACATATAAAGTATAATTCTAAATGAAACTGCATCATATCTAACTCCCTGTTCTCCTCCTCCACGGCAAATAGTGTTTCTATCTATATCTTCACATCTACCTCCTCTCCAAACGCAAGTCATGGCAATTTTACCAATTACAAATTTACTATATTCTGTTGTCCATTCAGCACAATTACTCGACATATCATTTATTTTACATACTTCATCTCCATTGTTCCCTGTATTTGATAAAGATGTGTTTTTAGTTGTTTGATATGAATAATCTGTAGCTCCTGAAAAGTTTTGTATATATACTATTGCTGTATCCCATGCATAGCTATTTATCAAATCTGTTGTTGATGTTGTATATAAATTTCTACTTGCTGTTGCTGCATACTTTTGAGTTTCGCCTACTACTAATTTTCCTTCATCAATATAACTATCATATTTATCTGAAATTTTTGAATTGGCTTTTCCATCTACTCCATGACTTGCTTCATAACGCGCTATATAATAACCTCCATTTGCTTTTACACTATTTACAAAACCTTTTAAATCTAAAGCTGTTGTATTCATATCGTTTAGACGATCCTCTTTCTCTCCTCTTATTCCTGTTATACTTGCTTTTAATTCTTGATATGTATTAGTATCAGCTTTTGTTGGATATATCTCGTTAAAATGTACTAATGTTTCATCTTCGTAATTATCTGCACTTTGTTTTAATATAGGTGTTCCTATTAACAATGTGTTTCCATTGGAATCCTTATGATTTATTCCATCTGCAAATATATATCTTCCTAATGTTATATCTACTGTTGTACCATCACTTTTCTTTATTCCATTTCCTACTGGTATCCATACATATTGGTTTCCTCTATTGTTTCCAATACCATCTACAATATCGTTATCTTCTATTACTATCCCTTCTGTTACATTTTTTCCACTATCTTCTGCTATTTTAAACCCTTCTGGTACTTCTATTGTGTTTCCATTACTGTCTTTTATTGTTGTTGGTTCTGTCATGTATGTCCCTGAATCTCTACTTTTCTCAACTTCTGATTTTTCTATCGTTGGATTATCCGTTGGATTTGTTGTACTTCCACTTGCTCCCATTTCTTCAATATATTTTACTGCTTCATTTAACCATATTTCTTCATTTTGTTTTGCTTGTTCTGTTGTTGTTTTAGCTTGTTTTGCTTTTGTTATTATTCCATTGTCTCCTAATACTAGACTTATACTTATTCCTGCTAATATCATTAATATTATTATTGTTATTACTAATGCTATTAATGTTATACCTTTTTGAGTATATACATTATTTCGTTTTAATATTTCTTTACTTCTTATTTTCATTTTTCCTCCTCTTTAGTTTAATAAATTTTATTTCATTTTTCTTTTTTAAATTAACATTTCTTATCTCCTATTTCAATAATTTGGATTGTTTTTACTGTTAACTCTTTTACATAATTTTACTAATTATTTCAATATTTCTTATAAAACTTTATTATTAATTAATAAATACAATTAATTAACAAAAAAATCTGATGTGTCTTTATATTTAACACATCAGATTTTTTTAATATACTATTCTTTACATTTTATACGGTTGCTCACTTGTTCCATTTCCTTCTGTTATTTTGATATTGGATTTTAAAGCAAAGCAAGGACGAATACCTTGAGTTACTACATAACCATTAGGATAGCCATCATTAAATAAGCAACATAAATTGTCATAGCTATATACATATCCTTCATTATCTACTCCTCGAATACTAAATTCATAGTTTAAGCTAGTAGTAGAATCAGAAGTCGAGTCTGCCCAGCGAGAAGCTAACCAATAGGTTTCCCCAGTATTTAATATATTTATCGCTTTCATTTGTTTTTGATCTGTTTCATAATTCTTATCTTCTCCTTTGCATCCAGAATCTTTTGTTGTCCATCCAGATGGCGTAAATTCTAGTTTTACAGTTGTTGTTGTTTCCGAATTTTTATTTATGAAAGTTCCATTTTGTAAAGTTGGAACACTTCCTACACATCTTGCATCTGTTACATATTTTGTATTCAAGTATTTTCCCATTTCAGTATTCAATGTTTGTATTGCATTATTATAAGAAGTACTTGCTGTATCCCAGTCATTTCCTCCTAATTCTATATTCTCTATATTTTTATCTGATATTATTTGTAATCCATATTCTGAGTTTGAGTCATATAAGACTCTACATGTTATTACTCCATTTTTTCCTACGCTACTTACTCCTGTATTATATTCTATATAATCTCCTGCTTTCAGTTCATTTGTTGTTGGATTAATAGTTGGTTCCAATATTGTATTTCCACTAGTTTCCATTTCTTCAATATATTTTGTTGCTTCATTTAAACCTATTTCTTCATTTTGTTTTGCTTGTTCTGTTGTTGTTTTAGCTTGTTTTGCTTTTGTTATTATTCCATTTTCTCCTAGTACTAAACTTATGCTTATTCCTGCTAATATCATTAATATTATTATTGTTATTACTAATGCTATTAATGTTATACCCTTTTGACTTCTAAATACTTTCTTCATACTACTTACTCCTCCTCTTTTGTATTGTTTTCCATGTTTAACAATTTTATACTTATTTTTCTTTGTATTGCTAATGTTTTTATGTAGGCAAACTTTATCTTTTTTATAATTTTACTAATAATTTTTTATTAAGTCAACATGTTTTTACATTACTTACAAATAATTAAAGAGGTATCACTTTCGATAAAAAAATGTCCATAAGGATCATACATATTGGTATTTCTCATTATTAATAATTGTTACAACTAGTGCTATTAGGGTTATACCATTTGTATTATAAATACTTTCTTCTTTTAAATTTTGTTTACTCTTTTTCTTAATTTCTTCCATTTCCTTCTCCTCTTTAGTTTAATAGATTTTATTATTTTGTTTTTCTTTTTTAAATTAACATTTCTTATTTCCTATTTCAATGATTTTAGTTGTTTTTGTTATTAGCTTTTTTACATAATTTATCAATTGTTTTAAGCTTACAAATATTTCTCATAAAAATTTATTACTGTTTATACTACCAAAAATATAAGTTCATTATAATAAAAAAAGAACTGAGCAATTTTATTTGAAAATTTTGCTCAGTTTTAGTCCATCCAGTTAAAATTTTTGACTTTTTTAGCTATTTATGCTATAATTTATTTAGATTTGTAATAAAAGGAGGAATCACTATGGGTTTAATAGATAATATTCGTGGATTCTTTTCAGGCTCTAGAAATACCCAAACAACTCAACCAAAAGTAAACGAAGAATATGAAAAATCAAGATTAGCAAACAGAATAGTTGATTTGGTTGGTAAAATAAAAAGAATAAATTCTTTTGATAGTAGTATATGGAATTTATCAAATGTTTACAGTTATGAATTAATGAGAAAAAGTTTAGATGAATTGCAAAGACTTAATTCTAGTTTAGAAAATAGACTTTTGGAACTTGAGAAGCAAGAGCAAAAGCGTAATTCAAATAGAGACTCTTATCTTGAAGAATGTAAATGGACAGGTCAAAAACCTAAATATATGAGTGATCATGATTTTGATGTATTTCAAAGATCAGATGATGGTAGATAAAAAAAGTGTCAATAAGGAACGTCCCTATTGACACTTTAAATTATTTGGTAAGTTCTAATATTTTTTCCATTAAATCTTCTGTTATTTTATCCAATGCTTCTTCGTCATTTTTATCATAGTTACTATAATCTAGTGGTTTTCCATATCTAATTATGGCTTTTGAAAATGGCCCTGTTTTTCCAGATATTCCAACTGGAATTATTTTTGCGCCTGTCCTTAATGCGAAAAATGCCGCTCCATCTTTTACTTTTTCTCCTTTTGCTAAACCATTTCTTGTGCCTTCTGGGAAAAGTGCTATACATTCTCCATTTTTTAAGTATCTTAAAGATTGTTTTATTGCATTAATGTCTTTCGAATCTTTTAACACTGGAATAGTTTCAAATACCCATCCTAAAAATGCAAAGAATTTATTTTTATATAATGTTCCTTTAGCTAAAAAGTGACAATTTCTTTTTGCTGTTACTTTAATTAAAACTGGATCTAAAAATGTTCTATGATTTCCACAGAATATAACAGGTTCATCCATTATAATATTCTCTCTTCCTTCTACTTTCATTCTGTGAAAAATTATACAATAAATATACAAAATTTTTTCTATAAAAATGGCAAATCCTCTTTTCAGTTTCTTTTTCATCTATTTACACCTTATATATAATGAATGTCATTATATTTTCCTTTCTTAAAAATTCCTATTTTTATATTTTTCCGTTATTATTTCTTTAACTTTTTCTTTTACCTCTTCAATACTTAAATTTGTAGTATCTATATAAATTGCATCTTCTGCTATTTTTAAGGCTCCTAACTCTTTTTCTTTGTCATTTTTGTCACGAATTTGAATATTCTTTAGTACTTCTTCATATGTCATTTCTACGCCCTTTTCTTGCATTTCTTTATATCTTCTTTTTGCTCTTTCTTCTTCATTAGCATCCAAATAGATTTTTACGTCTGCATTTGGGAATACGTATGTTGTAATATCTCTTCCTTCCATTATAACATCTTTTCCTTTTGCTAGGTTTCTTTGAACTTCTACCATTGCAAGTCTAACTTCTACTATTGAAGATACTTGAGATACTATTTTTGTAACTTCTTTTGTTCTTATTGCGCTAGTTACATCTTCATTATTTAAGTATACCCTTTGAATTCCTTGCTCATTTTTCATATCTATATGAATATTAGGTAATGATTCTATTATTTTCTCTTTTTCTTCTAATTCTATATTATTTTTTATTGCATACAAAGCTACACATCTGTATGTAGCACCTGTATCTATATTAACTAATCCCATTTCTTTTGAAATTAAACTTGTTATTGTTCCTTTTCCAGTACCTGCAGGTCCATCCATTGCTACTATAAATGACATATTTTTTTCCTCTTTTCTTATATTCTTCATTATTCATTTTTAATTCTTAGTTTTTTTCTCTGGCATTTCTATTGCTTTAGCTATTACTGTTATTTTTTGCACACTCATTGTTGTTAATCTTTCTATTTCTTTTATACATTTTTCTTTAAATACTCTTAGTTCTTTTATTATACTATGTCCATATATAACTGACACTTCCATATATATAGATGGACCTTCTCCATAATTTTCTACTCTTGTTCTTATTACTCTTGATATTCCTTCTGTTTTTTTGGCTAAGTATTCTACTATTTGACGGAATACTGTATCTGAAATTGTAAAATTACCCAAATAGCTAAATGTTGGCCTTATTATTGATTTTTCTGATATATATGGCTTATTTCCACTTCCCTTTGACTTAAATATTTGAAGTGGATCTAATATATAGCCTGAAAAATCTTTTTTTATTTCAAATGTAGGAACAGGTATTACATGTTTTCCTTGTGTTACCCTTATATTTCTAGCTGTTTGCATTTCTGTTTCTGTTGCTACATCTTGAATGTAAATTGTTTTTTGTATTTTTGGTAATCCTAAGTTTTCTGCAATTTTTTCAACCATTCCATCTGATGTTCCTAAAATTAAAATTGATTCTGGCTTTAATTTCTTTATAGCCTTTTGCATTTCTTTTCTTTCTTTTTCATCTATAAAAATAGCATGTTTTACAGTTTCAATTTTTGTTGGTGCTTTTTTGGCAGATTCTCCTGCTACTACCTCATTTTCATTTACTAAAAGTCCATCATCTATAATATAAGAAATATTATTTTCTCCTGCTACCATTTGCGCTCTATAACTCTTTCCTGTCCCAGATGGTCCTACAAAAGCATATACTCTCATTTGTTTTTCCTTTCTTAAAAACTAAAACATTTTTTACTTTTTCTCTAATAACATTATATTGTAAATGTAATTTTGATATTTTGTATCAAATCTTTTTGCATCTTTTAGTATAGTTATTTCTTCCTTTGGAAATTCATCCCATAATCCCATATACTCTGAATCTATTAGCCATATTCTTCCATGATAATCTTTTAATATTTCATTGTAATCATATATTGTTTCCATTCCTGGTCCATAAGCTTTATAAGCTTCTTCTACATCCCAATGAGCTCCATTGTAAAAATATTGTTTATTATCTGGGAAAAATGCTGCTATTACTCCTCCATTGCCTATATTAGAATATACAATTATATCTTCTTTTTGTATATTTTCTTTTATATATTCAATTTGTTTCATATTGCTTGAATCATAGTTAATTTTTATATTTTCTATATTGCTCCATGCTCCAAGTATTAATATTATGCCACATATAATTATTGTTACTATCTTTTTTTCTTCTTTTTGCATCATATAAGCTAATGTAAATATGTATAAACCTGTCATTACCATCAAATATCTAGAAAATAGTATTGGTGTTATTATAGAAGCTAATAACATTATTGCTATTACTCCAACATATATAAAACCACTTAATATAGCAGGTCTTATATCATCATTTTCTTTTTTTGCTTTATAAATTCTATATCCTATATAAATATACATCGCAATTGCAGATATTAATGATATTATTGTATGTATATTAAATTCAAATATAGTATCTAATTGTCTTCTAAATTGAAAACTTAATACTTCTACTGTTGTATTTATTGGTCCTACTACAATCCAGAATCCCCCACCAACATGTTTAATTTGTCCAATTAAATATATTAGCCAAGGTATGTATAAAATTATTTGTATTACTGCTACTATTAAAAAATTGATAAGTGATTTTTTTTCTTCTTTATTCTTTTTAACATTTTTTACTAGATATATTAATAATAATAGATTTTCTAAACAAGCTGTAACTAATGCATAATAATGTATATAGCAACTTGCTATACTAAATATTCCAAATAAGATAAGATTTTTTCTTTTTTTGTTATCATTTTCTTTTATGCTTCTATACAATCTATAGGCATATATTGACATTAATGTTACTATTAGGCATGCCCAAGAATACATTCTTATTTCTTGTGAGTATGTACACATTACTGGTAAAAAATATGTTAGAAATGAAAATAAAATTCCTGTTTTTTCACCAAAATCTTTTCTAATATGTGTATAACCTAATATTCCTAATATTGCTATTGCTAATACTGAAAATAGTCTAAATACCATTGCATTATTTCCAAATATTAGATATACAAAATGTAGCATCCAATAATATAAAGCTGGGTGCACATCATTTCCTGTAATATTCCATATATCTAATATATTATGTTTTGCTATTGCAACTGAGTAGCTTTCATCAAACCATATGTCTGCATGAAAAGCTGATATGAATATAAATATAATCCCTAGCATTATTATTGCTATATGTATTTTTTTATTTGTAAGTTTCATAAGTTATCATTCCTTCTATTTTTATTTGTTTTTTATTATATCATTATACAAATAAAATGTCCATAAAAAAGTTCTACAGAAAAAATTAATTTTGTATATAAATTTAAACTCAACTTCACTTATTATTTTCCCTTTATTTTTTCTTTTAATATTTCTAACATATTGCTAAAACTCATATATTTTGCTACCTTTCTTTTTTGCGTTGTCTTTTTTCGTAAAACGAAAAAAAGCGCCACTAGTGTGGCGCCATGCTAGTTGAAAATTTTGAATTTTATTTGCTTTCGCCAATAAATTCAAAATTTTCCATCTTAGCGTTACTAAAATTCGCTAAAATGCGAACTTTAAAATTATTTTTTTATATTTAATGCTCTATACTTTATAGTTTTCTTAACAGTGCTCA
>CAKPPO010000011.1 GCA_934177725.1 uncultured Clostridia bacterium
TTAGTCTATTTGTGTTTTTTAATTATATTTTATACTATTTTTTAGTTTATATGACTTTCCTATTATATAAAAAACGAGCTTAAGATTTTCTATCAAATATAAATTTTAATAAAATCTTAAGCTCGTTATACTATTTTATATAAAGTGTTGGATCTAAATTAGTATCATTTTTTTGCATCTCAAAATGTAGATGTGATGCATCTGCAATTTCAAATGTAGCTGTATTTCCTACTGTTCCCAATGTTTGACCTTTCTTTACATTTTCTCCTTCACTTACAAATTCAGCTGTTAGCAAGTTTGAGTATATTGTTTCAAATCCATTTACATGCTCTACTACAACTGTAATTCCATATCTAGGATCATTTTTTATAGATTTTACTGTACCTTCTGCTGAAGCTTTTACAACTGTTGCTTTGTCTGCTTTAATATCTACTCCCATATGTGTTACCCATTCTTTAAGTGTGTTTGAGTATATTAATGTGTCTTTTGCAAATTCTACTGAAATTTCTCCTTCTACTGGTTTTATAAAAGTAGGATCTGGAACTTTTTCTTCTTTTTTAACCTCTGGTTGTTTTACCACATTCTCTTGAGTTTCATTTGCTTTAATTGTATTTTCTTTTGTTTCTTTTTCCATATTTGAGGTGTTAATTGCTATTTTATTTACTTCTACATTCTTCTGTTCTCCATTTGTTTGCTCGTTTTCCCCTTTAATCTCATTTACACTTTTACCTATACTTGAACTCGCTTGTGATGAGCTTTGTTCATTAATGTTCATTAATTCTGTAATACTGCTTTTATTAGCCTTAGCCATTTCTATATTTTTATCTAGAAAATTGTTATATATTAAAAAAGTGATAATAAATGCAACTACTGCAATAATTAAAACTGAAAGAGAAATTATAACTATTTTTTTTGTCTCCTTCTCTTCGTTAAAAAATTGTCTCCTATTTCTTCTTCTCATGTGTATTCCTCCTTAATTTATTTTTCTTTAGTTACATTCTTTCCCTTTTTTTAACATTTATACAAGCTGATTACTTTTAAATGTTAGATTTTTCTAATTTATAGTTATCCTTTTTATTTTTAACCTTACTAGCTGTTCTATATATTAGAAATTTCTACTCCTGTATAAAAATGTTTTATTATTTCTTCGTAGTTCTTTCCTTCCTTTGCCATACTATCTGCACCTGTTTGACTCATGCCTACCCCATGACCATAGCCTAGCACTGAAAAATAAATATTATTGCCCTGTACTTCTATATTAAAGTTAGCTGACTTTAATCCCATAAGTGTTCTTATTTCTACTCCTGAAAATTCTTTATTTCCTATTTTTATCTTTTTAACTCTGTTTCCATCTGTGTACTCTAAAACAGAAATACAATTTTCGTTACTAAAGTCTATTTCAAAATCTGAATATTTTTCTTTTATTTTATTTATGAATTCTTGCTTAGTTATAGTTACCTCTGATTTATATTGTGAATATGCATCTTCTCCCGCGGTTGAAACAGATTGTAAATATGGGTATCCGCTTCCTCCCCAAACATTTAAAGTTGTTTCTGTTTTTCCACCACTATTTGAATGGAAAAATGCATTAATTGGCTTTCCTTCATAAGTAATATATTTTCCTTTTGTGCTTTCTACCGCTTCTACAATCTTGTTCCAGTTAGCCTCTCTTGAGTTTTCTTCCCATTTAGCTAATCTATCTTCCTTGGAAATCCATGCTTGACAACAGCTTGAGTTGTCACAGATATTTGCTTCTCCATGTTTTCCTTCATTATTTTCTATTTTGTATATTGTATATGTTCTAGCAACAACAGCTTGTGCTTTTAAAGCTTCTGTTTCAAAGCTTGCTGGCATTTCTGCAGATACTACCCCATACAAGTACTCATCTAATCCTATTTCTTCTATTTGTTCTGTTTTTGTATGGAATAGCTTTATAGTATTATATTTATTATAATCATACTCTTTAGGTGTTTCTTCTTTAGTAATAGCACTTTGGTTTGTTTCATTTTCATATGTGTTAGTATTAACCTGTTTTTCCTCTCTTTTAGTAAGTAATATAGGAATTAAAAAGCATATTAATACAAATATGAAAATATAACCTAAAATCTTTTTCAATCTTGATTTTCCCCCTAATATTTTTTATATTCTAGGAAAGTTATCATAGTATGATAACTTTCTGTAGAAGATAAATATGGCAGAAATTAGATTTTGTAGCAGTTTACACTGCGTACAAAATCTTAATTCTGGTTTTTTATGCTAATTTTAATTTCATAGAATTTAAAATTTTCTTTTCTATTCTTGAAACTTGTACTTGACTAATTCCTAGTATTTTTGCTACTTCCGTTTGAGTTTTGTTTTTATAATATCTAAGTAAAATGATTTCTTTTTCTCTTTGTTCTAAATTTGTTATCATTTCCTTTATTGTTAGTTTATTTGTTAATGTCTCTGCCTCATCTACATTTGTACTTAAGGTATCTAAGAATGATATTCCACCTTCATCATTTGTATAACTATCATCATATATAGAAATTGTTGGCTTAAGTGAATCTAATGCTACTGCAATTTCTTCCTTTGGCATTTTTAACTGTTTAGCTATTTCTGTAATATTTATTTCTTCTCCTGTTTCTTTTAAATATTTTGATTGTATATCTTTAATTTTTCCTGCAAGTTCCTTTATACTACGACTTACTTTTACACTTCCGTCGTCTCTAATAAAACGCTTAATTTCTCCCAATATGTATGGTACCGCATATGTAGAAAGTTTAACTTCAAAAGAAGTATCAAATCTTTTTATAGATTTGATAAATCCAATACTTCCAATTTGGTATAAATCTTCTAACTCGTACCCTCTGTCTTTAAATCTTTTTACTATACTCCATATAAGTCCATTATTTTCTTCAACTAATTTTGTCATCTTTTCTTGGTTTCCATTTTGCGCCTCTATAATATCTTCTATATTATTTTCATATACCACCATTTGATGACTCTCCTCGTAAATATTTATTTTATTTAAGATTGTCTATGTATCTATTTTTTACTTATTTCACTTAAGACTTTTTCTATATCTTGATCTGTTATTTCGTCCTTCTTTATTAATTTTTTCATTGTTACTTTAGTCCCTAGACCAACAATAGATTCTATTTTCATTTCGTCCATAAAACTCTCCATTATTGTAAAGCCCATTCCAGAGCGTTCTAGATTAGGCTTTGATGTATATAGTGGTTTTCTTGCTTCTTCTATATTTTCTATTCCTTTTCCTGTATCTGAAATTTCTATTGTTATTGAATTTCCAATAATTTTACAAATTATCTTTACTATTCCTTCTGTATCTTCGTATCCATGAATAATACAGTTTGTAACTGCTTCAGATACTGCTGTTTTTATGTCTGAGATTTCTTCAACAGTAGGATCTAGCTGTGCAGCAAATGCCGCTACACTAATTCTTGCAAATGCTTCATTATTAGACTTACTTATAAATTCTAATTGCATTTCATTTTCATATATACTTTTCATTTTTAACTTGCCTCCTTAATTTTGCATATTCTTGTTATTCCACTCATTTCAAATATTTTTTTCAATGTATGAGAGACATTTATTATTTCTAGGTCTCCTCCTATCATTTTCATCATTTTATATCTTCCTAGTACCATTCCTATTCCTGCACTATCCATAAACTCCACATTACTAAAATCAAATATAACTTTTCTCGGCATATATCTAGTAATTTCATTGTCTGCTTTCCTCCTTAATTTTTCTACTTCGTGATGGTCTATTTCTTCTGTTATTTCTAGCAAAAGAAGCTTGTCCTGCTTATTGTAATTAACATTCAAATTTTATACCTCCTTTTTTCTTCTTTTGTTTGAATTATTATATTTTATTTTCCATTATTTTCCAAGAGTGAATTATAGGAAGTTTTGACGATTTATAAGAAGTTTTCGACATTATTTTTACAGTTTGGTACATATTATTTTATTTTTTGCTCATAATATTATTGATTATTAATTTGAGAGGTATTTTTTATGATTGAAATTAGAGAAGTTAAGAAAAAAGATTTAGAACTTTTAGCAAATATTTATAGTGTTATTTATTTGAATATTCCTGCTAAAGAAGATATGAGTTATGAAGACTCTTTTTCTTATTTAGAATATTTTTATAAGCATCAACCTGATTTGTTTCTTTGTGCAATAGAGGACAATATTCCTGTTGGTGCCGTAATGTCCATTTTAAGACCTTGTGCGAATGGATTATATTTATCTGATACTGAAGTGTTTGTAATAGAAGATTACAGAAACAAAAATCTAGGTTTAAAGTTATTATCAAAACAATTTGAAATTGCTGATGCAAAATATAATGTAAATTATAGTAAAACTTTATGCTATAAAACTGATAATAATTGGTACGAAAAAGCTGGCTATTCTATTCAAAATGATATTGTTGTTTTAAAATGTAATATTCAAAAGTTTTTAGAAAATAATGTTTAATATAAAAAAATATATAAAACTCTAATAAGAATTTTTCATTCCTATTAGAGTTTTTATTTATTCTTTAGACTTCAAGCAGCTTTAAACAACAAATATAATTAATTTTTAACCATGCTTAAATCTTATTTTAATCCTTCTAGTCTTTCCTTTGCTGTTTGTAATAATCCTTCATATTTAGCAAGTTTTTCTTTTTCTTCATTTATTTTTGCTTCTGGAGCTTTTGCTACGAATCCTGGATTTGAAAGCATTTTTGTTGCTCTTTCTACTTCACTTGTTAATTTTTTAATTTCTTCTTCAAGTCTTGCTTTTTCTGCTTCTTTATCTATTAAATCTCCAAGTGGTATTATTACTTCCATTTGTTTTGTCATAATTGAAGTTACATTTTCCATATTTACATCATTTTCTTCTTTTATTTCTAAATCTGTTGCAAATCCTAATTTTTCTATCATTGCTTTTGAAGTTTCTAGCATTTCTTTTAAATTTTTAGTTACAAAGATTAATTTAGATTTTTTAGAAGGATGTATATTTTGAACTGTTCTTAAATTTCTTATTCCTACTATTATTTCTTTTAATTCTTCTATAGCTTCTTCTTCATTTTCAAAAGCCCATTCTTTATTATATTCAGGCCATTTTGAAATCATTATGCTTTCATCATTATGATATAGCTTCATAAATATTTCTTCTGTCATAAATGGCATAACTGGATGTAATAATTTTAATGAATTTATTAATACTTTATTTAATGTCCATAAACATGCATCTTTTGTGTTGCAGTTTTCATCATATAAACGTGGTTTTACCATTTCTATATACCAATCGCAGAATTCGTTCCAAATGAAGTCATATATTTTTTGAAGTGCAACACCCATATCATAGTTATCTAAGTTTACACTTACTTCTTTTATAACATTGTTTAATTTAGATAAAATCCATTTATCTTCATAAGTTAAGTTTGCAGGTAACTCTTCTGTCTCTAAATATTTTGCATCTACATCTTCTTTTATATTACCAAGTACAAATTTAGAAGCATTCCATAATTTGTTTGCAAAGTTTGATGCTACTTCTAGTTTTTCTGGCATATATCTAATATCATTTCCTGCTGAAATTCCATATATTAAAGAGAAACGTAAGCTATCAGTTCCATATTTTGCTATTATTTCTAATGGATCTATTCCATTACCTAAAGATTTAGACATTTTTCTTCCTTGGCTATCACGTACTATTCCGTGAATTAAAACATCTTTAAATGGTTCTACTCCAGTATGTTTTATTCCAGAGAATATCATTCTTGCTACCCAGAAGAATATAATATCATATCCTGTAACTAATGTTGATGTTGGATAGAAATATTTAAAATCTTCTGTTTGCTCTGGCCAACCTAATGTTGAAAATGGCCATAATGCAGAACTAAACCATGTATCTAATGTGTCTTCATCTTGGTGAATATGAGTGCTTCCACATTTACTACATTTTTCTGGAGCATTTTCTTCTACCATCATTTCATGGCAATCTTCACAATAATATGCTGGTATTCTATGTCCCCACCATAATTGTCTTGAAATACACCAATCTTTTACATTATCCATCCAAGCAAAATATGTTTTATCATATTTTGAAGGTATGAATCTTACTTTTCCACTTCTTACAGCTTCATTTGCAGGTTTTGCTAAAGGTTCCATTTTTACAAACCATTGCTCTGAAATGTGTGGTTCTATTGTATTGTGGCATCTGTAACATTTTCCTACATTATGTGTATAATCTTCTATTTTTACTAAATCGCCTAATTCTTCTAGTTTTTCTACTATTTTTTGTCTAGCCTCTAATAAGTCCATTCCAGCATATTCTGGTACTAGATTTCCCATTTTAAAGTTTTCATCAAATACTTCTATTATATCTAGGTTGTGAGTTAATGCTGCTTGGTAATCATTTGGGTCATGTGCTGGTGTTAATTTAACAGCACCTGTACCAAATTCTTTTTCAACAAATGGATCTGCTATAATTGGTATTTCTTTATTCATTATTGGAAGTATAACTGTTTTTCCAACTAAATCTTTATATCTTTCATCATCTGGATGAACTGCAACACCTGTATCTCCAAGCATTGTTTCTGGTCTTGTTGTTGCAACTATAATATATCTATCTTCGTCTTTTACTTTATAACGAATATGCCATAAATGTGTTGGTTCTTCTTCATATTCAACTTCTGCATCTGATATAGATGTATTGCAATATGGGCACCAGTTTATCATTCTTTTTCCTTTATAAATTAATCCTTCTCTATAAAGTTTTATAAATACATATTTAACAGCTTCAGATAAACCTTCATCCATTGTAAATCTTTCTCTTGACCAATCACAAGAACATCCCAATTTTTTAATTTGATTTACAATTGCTCCACCATATTCTTTTTTCCAATCCCATGCTCTTTCTAAGAATCCTTCTCTTCCTATATCTTCTTTCGTAATTCCTGCTTCCTTCATTTTTGCAACTATTTTAGCTTCTGTTGCTATTGCAGCGTGGTCTGTTCCAGGAATCCATAAAGCATTAAAGCCTTGCATTCTTTTATATCTAATTAATATATCTTGTATTGTTTCATCTAAAGCATGACCCATATGAAGTTTTCCTGTAATATTTGGTGGTGGAATAACTATTGTATAAGGTATTTTTGTTCTATCATCTGATGGTTTAAAATATCCTTTTTCCTCCCAATTTTCATATAATTTTTCTTCAAAGTCTTTTGGATTATATTTTCCTTCTAACTCATGTTTACACATATTCTTTCCTCCTTATTATCTTTTTTTAATTTTTAAGCCCGTCCCTAAAATTTAAAAATTACAAACAAAAAAACTCACCCTCGTAATAAGGGCGAGTTCAAATTTCTCACGGTACCACCTTAATTTATAAATAATTTTATTATTTATATCTTAGCTACAGTTAACGCCTGTTAAACGAGAATAACTACTATTATTTCACTATTCTAACAAAAAAGCTACCTTCTGTTTTCTTTTCTATAAGAAGCTTTCAGCGCAATCACTTCTTTTCTCTTTTCTAGTAAGTTTAAACATACTCCTCTTTTTTCTTGTTTTTCAATATGTATTATATTATACAATAATTTTATATTTTATGCAATAATTTTACAATTATTTTTAAGGTATCATTAATTTTTTACATACTACTACAAATCTACCATCTTCTTGTGAATATTCACATGTGCTTAATGTTAAAAGTTGTTCTCCATAATTAGCGGTTACACCAGTATCGTATAAACTTACTTTTTTAGCATTATTTACAAAGTCATTATATTCTTGTTCATTATTAGCATTTACAAAATAATAATATCTGAAAACGTTTTTCTCGCTTTTATAATATACTCGTGAATAAAATACAGATAAGATTTCATATATGCTATCATCTTTATTAGTTGTAAATTTTATCTTTGTATGCTCTTTATAAAAATCTTCTTTTGCATATTTCATTAAATCTTCAAACATTAAACCACTTTTACTTCTATGCCCATATATTAAATAATTTGAACTACCATTAATTAAGTCAAAATTCTTATCTAGGAATATACTTCCTGTACTTGCCGTTTCTTTTTTATAATTATGTGTTAGATAATAATCATTATCTGATGCTTGTAATACTGGGTAATTAATATTAGTTCCTTCAATTTCTAACCAACCAATAATTTCTTCATTTTCCTTTTGTAATTCTTCTAATTGTAACATTCTTTTTGTTTTAGTTTCTGTAATATTTGTTTCATCTATTTTTACATCATTTAATATATTAGTATTGTATTTTTGAGTCTTATGATTATTATATAGGTAATATAATATGTATGTAATGCCTAAGATAACTATAATAGTTAATACTATCAGCAAAATTCTCTTTATTTTATTGCTATTCTTTAAATGTTTACTCTCTTCTTGCATTTCTATCTCCTTTTTTAAAATAGGACAGATATATAATCTGTCCTATATATAAATATGTATCTATTTTATTTCTTTTTTCTTTAATACAACTATTCCTAATACTGATATAATTGTTACCGCTAAAACATAGTTAATTATATCTGTTGTTCCAGTTTTTGGAGTTTCATCTTTTTCTTCTTTTATAGGTGTATTGTCTGGTGTTTCTGAAGGCGTATTATCAGGTGTTTCTTCTATAACTCTTTTCTCTGCTAATGTGTAGATACTAAAGTGGTCTGTTGTAAATGTTGCAAATCCATTTTCAACTGTTACTTCATATTCTATTATCTTATTATTGCCATCTACATAATATACCATCAAATTTTTACCTTTTAAACTTTCGTTTACTGGTATTTTTACTTCAAATTTTCCATTTGATAATTTTTGTATATACTTTCCTGTTGAGTTAGAATATAATTTCAAATCAAACATTTCGCTATTAGTTACTTCTAATAATTTAACAATTTTATCATATTCAGCTCCATTAGTTATTTTTGAAACTTGAATAAGTGTATCTAGTGGAATTGATGTTGTTTTAGCACTTATTGTTATGTTACTTTCAATATCATTTGTAACAAGAGAAATATTGTTGTTTACTTTTGAACTATCTTTAATTACTAAAAACTTAACTTCTTTTCCATTTATAGTTAATGTATAATATTTTTCATAAATATTTGATGCAGTTACAAATGAATAATAAGCATCTTCATTATAATAATTTAATTTCATCATTGCTTGTGCAAATTCCTCTGCAGTAGCATATTGTGCACGAATTCCACTATTATAATCCATATTATATTCTTTAATAAATTGTTGCTTTTCTGTTTCTAAAAAGCTCTCAACTGTTCCTGCTTCAGTTACATTAAAATCTTTTCCAAAAATTTTAGTTAATCTTGTTTTAACAGCATTTAGTACATCATTTGTATTATCATCTACATATATTATATGTTTAGCTTGGACAGTTGTCATTTCTTTAATATAGTATATTGTTCCATTATAAGAAAATACTGCATTTCCTCCTCTTTCTGTATAGAAAGAACTGTCGTCTCCTAATCTTACATCAATGTCAAAATTTTTATAGCTTATTGCTTTTCTTAATTCAGAAGAATAGTTTATCATGCTTGAATCTTCTGTTTGATTTAATAAATAATTGATAAATTCAATTTCATTTAAACTAAAAGTATCTTTTCCTTCTATCTTGCTTACTAATGAATCTACAACTGTTTTTATATCTTTGTCATAAACATAAGATATTTCTACTTCTTTAGATGGATCACCTTTTTGATGATTACCATAATAGATAGTACATTTTGAAAAATCACTATTAAAAGAAGTATTCCAGTCTAAATAATATTTTTCATCAACATTCATTATAGTATTTTCATAGACAACTGTATATGCAGTTCCAATATCTGTTGGCTTTATTGAATGAACTACTAGTTTTCCATCATTAAGTAACTTATCAAAAACATCTTCTGTTGCAAATACCTTATTAGATAAAATAATAGTAGCAAATATAAAAAGCACTACTAAAAATAATGTTAATTTTTTAAACTTTTTCATAAGTTTACCCCCTTTTTACTTTCATAATAATATTATCATTATTGCTAAAAGTTGTAAATAGTTTTAAATAATTTCTTCTGTAAAATTCAATAGTAATAAAAATTTCATTTTACTTCTATTTATTTTATATTTAATAACATTGTAATAAAACCTACAATAGTTATTATAAAGCCTGCTATTTTAAACCATTTAGCCCCTTCATTTTGATCATGAAAGCTAAACCATTTTTTAGTTTGTTTTCTTGCATCATATATCATTATAACACCTAACATTGCTAATATCATTCCTATTAAAATACAAATTATATTTATTAATTCCATATTTTTTACATCCTTTTAGAAAAATTCTACTGTATATTTACATTCATATTCTTGCTTTGGTGGCAATAATAGTATGTCTGTTTTTTGTCTAAATACTCCTGAACCATTTACATTATCTGCTGTTGTCATCCAAGGTTCTATACATATAAATGGTGCTCTTGGCTTTGTCCATACAGCAAGATATGGAAAACCTGTAAAATCCATTGTAAGTATTGTTTTTCCATTATTTTTTAAACTTACTTTATTTGATTTTAGACCTTTCATAATAATTGCATCATTGCTAAATGAACTTGCATTTAAAGGAACTACTTTTTTGTTTTCTAATATATTTTTAGCGTATTCTGTTCCTATCAATCCATCTACTAAATATAAAAAATGAATTTTATCTTCTTCCTCTTCAAATTCTAGATAATAATTTCCTTTATCTAGTTCTTCTCTATTTATTTTAAATGCTGGATGTCCACCTATACCAAATGGCATATCTGTGTCTCCTTCATTTACTACTTTATAAATTGTTGTTAACTTATTTCCGTCTGTTCTATATGTTACTGTTAAAGAAAATTCATATGGATATTTATCTATTAGTTTATTATCACTTCTAAATACATAAGAATGAAAATTATCTAACTTTGTTAAAGGTTCAAATTCCATATCTCTAGCGAAGCCATGTTGTTGCATTTCATATGTTCTACCATTTATAATGGTTTGGTTTTTCTTACATTTTCCAACCGTAGGAAATAATACTGGCCAATGTCTTTTCCAGTATATTCTTCCATTTTCATCTGTACAATTTTCACCTTGATGTATTTTTTCTTCTGCATTTATTTTGAAGCTTACTAACTCTGCACCATATTTTGAAGTTAGCATTTGTGTATACATAGAAAATTTCTCCTTTTTTCTCTATTTTTTTCCTTATTATCTTATTCTTTTTTTATGTAAATGTCAATATTTTTGAAGAAAAATGTAGTATTTTTAAATTTCAATTCTATCTGTAAATTTCTTACCAACTAGCACTTTTAGTGGTTTATTTTTTTCAAGCTCTAGTTTTGGATCTTCTTGTTCTATTTTTATTGCTAAACTTTGTACCATTTTTAATGTAGGCATATCTTCAAAAAGATTTGCTATTTTTAGTTCTGGAAGTCCATGTTGCCTTGTTCCAAAAAATTCCCCACTTCCTCTTAATTCTAAATCTTTTTCTGCAATAACAAATCCATCATTTGTTTCTTGCATAGTTTTCATTCTTTGCCTTACTACTTCAGACTTACTATCATATTTTAAAATACAATAAGACTTATATTCTCCACGCCCTACTCTTCCTCTTAATTGGTGAAGCTGTGCTAATCCAAACCTTTCTGCATTTTCAACTACCATTATACTTGCATTAGGTACATTTACTCCTACTTCTATAACAGTTGTTGAAATAAGTATGTCTATATTTCCTTCTTTAAATTCTTGCATAATAGCATCTTTTTCTTTTTGTCTCATTTTTCCATGAAGATATTCTACTATATAATTTTTAAATATTTCATTTTTGTATTTTTCTGTAAGTTCTAACACTGCTTTTGCATCTATTTCTTCTGTTTCTTCTACCAATGGGCAAACAACATACACTTGTCTTCCTTCATCTATTTGTTTTTTTATAAAATTATTAATTCTTTCTTCCATAGATTTTGTAACTGCATATGTATCTATTTTCTTTCTATTTGGTGGAAGTTCATCTATTATAGATATGTCCAAGTCACCATATAAAATTAATGCCAATGTTCTTGGAATTGGAGTTGCTGTCATAACTAATACATCCGGATTTTCTCCTTTTTGGCTTATAGTAGCTCTTTGTCTTACTCCAAAACGATGTTGCTCATCTGTTACAACTAAACCTAAATTTTTAAATACTACATTTTCTTCTAATAAAGCATGTGTTCCAATTAATACATCTATTTCTCCATTTTTTAGCTTTTCTAAAATTTCTTCTTTTTTCTTTTTAGTAACACTACCTATTAGTAATTCGCATTTTATTCCGTATTTTTCTAATATATCATTAAATGATTCTAAATGTTGGCTTGCAAGTATTGCTGTTGGCGCCATTATTGCTACTTGGTATCCACATTTTACTGCTTTATAAGCTGCACACATTGCAACAACTGTTTTTCCGTGAGCCAACATCTCCTTGAAGAAGTCTATTCATAGCTTTTTGACTTTCCATATCATTATCTATTTCTTCTAAAACCTTTAATTGTGCTTTTGTTAATCTAAATGGTAAGTCATTTATTACTGTAGATATTTTTACATCTTTACTAAAACTAATACCCTTTTCTTCATTTGTATACATATTTTTTAGACTTATTAATGCTAATTGCATAGAAAGCAATTCTTCAAAAACTAGACGTTTTCTTGCTTTTTCAAATTCTGTAAAATCTTTTGGAAAATGAATTTGATTAATTGCTGTATTGGCATCTTCCAATTTATATTCTTTCATTATATAATCTGGAAGAGTTTCTTCTAATAATTTTTCTTTATTTACTACTTTTAAGCCATTTTCCATAACTTGTCTTATTGTTGTTTGGTATAAGCCAAATGTTGCTGGATAAAGTGGTATAATCTTCCCAGTATTTTTATTTGTCTCTTCACTGTCATAAACAGGTGAGTTCATTTCTATTTTTCCATATTTTATAGATACTTTTCCATAAAATTTATACTTTTGTCCTAGTGTAAATTTATTTTTCAAATAACTTTGATTAAACCATGTAAGAATGCAAGTTCCAGTCTCATCCCTCACTATTAACTTATAAATAACCATATTTTTACGAATTCTTTGTTCACTCATTCTGCTTACTACCATTGCTTCTATTAGAGCTTCTTCTCCATCAACTAAAGAAGCAATCATTTTAGGCTTGCTTCTATCTTCGTAATCTCTTGGATAATATGTAATTAAATCTTCTAAAGTATTTATTCCTAATTTATTTAAAAGTTTTGCTCTGTTTGGACCTACTCCTTTTATAAATTGAATTTCTTTTTCTAATTCTTGCATTTTTTACTCCATTTTTTGTTTAATTGTATCATGAAGTTTGTAAATTTAAAAGAGAGAATTTAATTTTTATTTAAATTCCCTCTTCTAATATTATTCCTATTACTTTATTTAGTTTTTCATAATCATAGTCTTTCACTAATTGACTTGAATATATTTTGCTCTAATATCTTTTAAAATTATTTTTTAGTTATTTGTATAATTTTTTATTTCTTCTTCAATTTTAGAAATAAAGTCTTCTACTTTCATTTGTCCAATATCTCCATCTTTTCTTGTTCTTACTCCTACTGCATTTGCTTCTATTTCCTTATCTCCAACTATTAACATATATGGAACTTTTTCCATTTGAGCCTCACGGATTTTGTATCCTACTTTTTCTTGTCTATCATCTAATTCAACTCTTATATCTTTATCTAATAACTCTTGTTCCACTTTTTTACAATAGTCTAATTGCTTATCTGTAATTGGAAGTATTTTTACTTGAACTGGTGCAAGCCAAGTTGGAAGAGCTCCTTTTGTTTCTTCTAAATAGTAAGCCATGAATCTGTCTATACTTCCTAATATTGCTCTATGAAGAACTACTGGAGTTTTCTTTGCTCCATCTTTATCTATATATGCTAAATTAAATTTAGCTGGTAAACAGAAGTCTAATTGGCAAGTAGATAATGTATATTCATTTCCTACAGCCGGTTTTACTTGAACATCTAGTTTTGGTCCATAAAATGCTGCTTCACCTATTTTTTCTTCATATTCAATTCCTATATCATCTAATACTTGTCTTAATTTATTTTCTGCATTATCCCACATTTCGTCATCTGGATGATATTTCACTTTATCTGCTGGATCTCTTAATGACAATTCAAAATGATAATCTGTTATATTTAATTCTTTGTATACTTCTAGGATTAAATCTACAACTGCTTTAAATTCAGATTCTATTTGTTCTGGTGTTACAAATAAGTGGGCATCATTTTGACAGAATGTTCTAACTCTTTCTATTCCTTTTAATGTTCCACTTGCTTCAAATCTACAATCTCTCGCAATTTCTCCAATTCTAATTGGTAAATCTTTGTAAGAATGTATACTGTTTGAATATATCATCATATGATGTGGGCAGTTCATTGGACGAAGTACAAATTCTTCTCCTTCAACTTCCATTTTTGGAAACATACTATCTTTGTAATGCTCCCAGTGTCCTGATGTTTTATATAAATCTACACTTGCTAATGGTGGAGTTAAAACGTGCTTATATCCTAATTTTCTCTCTTTTCCTTTAATGTAATTTTCTAATAAATCCCATACCATGCATCCATTTGGTAAGTACATTGGAAGTCCTTTTCCTACTAAGTCATGTGTCATAAAAATTCCAAGTTCTTTACCTAATTTTCTATGGTCTCTTTGTTTTGCTTCTTCTAATTTTGTTAAATATTCCTCAAGTTCTGATGCCTTTGGGAAAGAAATTCCATAAACTCTTTGTAATGTTTGGTTATTGGCATCTCCTCTCCAATATGCAGATGACATTGAAGTTAATTTTATTGCTTTTACTTTTCCTGTTGAAGGTAAATGTGGACCACGGCAAAGGTCAACAAATTCACCTTGTTTATAAAAAGATATTACTTCTCCTTCTGGTAAATCTTTAATTAATTCTACTTTGTATGGTTCTTCTCTCTCTTCCATTAATTTAATAGCTTCATCTCTTGGAAGTTCGAATCTTTCAATAGTTAAATCTTCTTTAATTATTTTTTTCATTTCTTCCTCTAATGCAGATATATCATCTTCTGTAAATGGTTTTTCTACATCAAAATCATAATAGAATCCATTTTCTATTGCTGGACCTATTGTTAATTTGTAGTTTGGAAATAATCTTTTAACAGCTTGTGCTAAAATATGAGCTGTTGTATGCCAATACATACTTTCTTCTACTTCCATTGTTTTTCCACCGTCTAATTTAATTTTAAACATTTTTATATTCCTCCTTTTGGTTGGTAGCCTTGTTTTCTTTATCTTCTACAGAAAGTTATCATATAACTTTCTGTAGAAGATAAAGAAAAGCACTCTCTAGATATACTTTTACATATACCTAGGAGTGCTTTTTACACGGTTCCATCCTACTTTTTACTCAATTTACTCCTTTAACGCAGGTAATACGTCTAGCTTTTTACTAGCAACTAATGAGGTAGTTTTTCAAATTTGTTTACTTTTACTTGCTTTCAGCCAGTGACAAGTATTCTCTTTAAGCAACCTTAATTTTACTTTTTCTCATTTTTGTTTTTATTTCTACTATATTTCTATTATACTACTTTTTTTTATTTCGTCAATATTTTTTACTTATTTTATTCTTCTAAATTATCCTCTTCAACTCCATCTTCTAACTCAGGTTCTTCGTCTTCTTCGACATATTCTTCCATTGTTAAACCTATTAGTTGTGCTTTTTGTTTCATAACTTCTTTTGCTCTTGTATTAAGGCTTTCAACTAGTACTTGTAATTGTTCTTTTGGATAATCGTTTAATATTGCACAATTATTTCTATTAATTTTAATGATTTCATCTATACTTTCTTTAAATTCAATTTCTTGTTCATATTTTAATGTGTAATATTCTTCGGTTTCTTCATATTCATCGTCATCATCTTCTTCATCATAATATTCTTCTGCATTAATTGTTAGTTCACAATTTGTATTTAAAACATTTTCTCCAATTCGATTATCTAAATATATTTCTACCTTTTTCTTGTTATCTACACTCACTACAGCATTAAGTGTTGTTGTATTATTTACATTTGTATCTTGTTCTTTTATCTCTATTTTACTATATTCTTCTGTGCTATTTAAATTTTCTATTATTATAGAGCGACTACAAGTATTATTATTTTCTTCTTTTTGACCATATACAGTACATTTTATTTCATTTTTATATATTATTTCAGTTATTACTACTTTTCCTTTTTCTACATAAACCGTTATAGTTATACCATCTTGTGGCATATTATTTGAGCTATTAATATTTTTTATTAAGTTATCAATTTCTTTTGTTAGAGTGTCAATTTTTGTATATTTTTCATCTATTCCTAATAATTTTGCTTTTGTTGTAATTACGTTTAGAGTTATACTATCCTCTTTTAAGGTTTGTAATAACTTAGTTTCTATTTCTTTTAATCCATTAGCATCTAGCTTTAATCTATATCCAGTTGTATTATAAGTTACGTTTTCTTTACTTACCGCTATATTACTTTCTTTTATAAAGTTTCCCTTATTAATATTTTTTTCCAATATTGGAATATATGTTTCATTAATATGTGCCTTTTCACTTTCAGTTAAAAACATCATATCATATAAGTTTGAAATTTGAGTTATGCTATTAGGAATATTACTTGTATTTGTCACACCTAGTTTTTGTGCAAGTACTTTCAAATTTTGATTTTCTATTCCTATAAATACATTTGCTATTTCATCTGATTTTATAGCATATATATTATCTGTATTTGCATATTCTACCTTAAATAAATCTTGGTTGTCATTCTTTAAAGTAGCTTTTGCATATGCAACTTTTTCTGGTTTATTTACTTTAGCTTCTACTTTTACCATTGCATTTTTTAATAATGTTTGCATTATTTCATCTTCTGATTCATAATTTAGATTTCCTTCTAATATAAAAGGCTCTTCTTTCATTCTAGCAATACTACTTGATATTTGTTCATTTTGTTTATATTCAATGTTTCCTAAGGCTTGCTCTGCATATTTAAAAAATAAACTTTGATTTGATTTAAAAAGATCTGTTGTTAAATATAATATAGTACCTCCTATTCCTATTATTAGTATTATTGCAATTATAATGATACTGGCTATTATTATTGCTCTCTTCTTTCCATAGTGCATTTTTTGTTTCCTCCTTTGATTTATATATTTTTTATAAAGACATAAATTTAATATGCTTATTTAATTCTTTGTTTCACTGCTTCATATATTACAATTCCTGCTGATACTGAAGCATTTAAAGATGTTATTTTCCCTTTCATAGGAATTTTCACTATAAAGTCGCAATTTTCTTTTACAAGTCTGCTCATTCCAAAGCCTTCACTTCCAATTACTATTGCAAGTGGTCCTTTTAAATCTTGGTTATAGTAGTAAGTTTCTGTGTCCATGTCTGTACCACAAATCCAAAGTCCTGCTTCTTTTAATTCTTTTATTGTTTCATTTAAGTTATTTACTCTTGCAATTTTCATATGTTCTACAGCTCCTGCAGACACTTTATTTACTGTAGCATTTACAGATGCTGCTCTTCTTTTAGGAATTATTATTCCATGCACTCCTGCTGTTTCTGCGGTTCTTATTATTGCTCCCAAATTATGGACATCTTCTATTCCATCTAATATTACAACAAAAGGATCTTCATTTTTGTCTTTTGCCTCTTGTAATATATCTTCTACTTCTACATATTCATAAGGTGGTACAACTGCTATTACTCCTTGATAATTTTCTGTTGTTGCCATTTGCCTCATTTTGTTTTTATCTATGTAGCTTATTAATACTTTATTTTCTTTTGCTAATGCTATTATTTTATTTATTGATCCAGTTTTTTCACCAGATTCTATGTATATTTTATTTATATCTTTTCCAGACTCTAGTAATTCTAAAACAGCATTTCTTCCTTCAACCTGCTCCTTTTGGGACGTTTCCAAATGGTTAATCTGTCCCTTTTGGTTACTTTGTTTCTTTTTTGTCATTCTTTGTTCATTGTACTTTTCGTTTTTTGACATTTTTTACAAAATCCTTTCTATTACTCTTCATCTAATTTTAGTACTGATAAAAATGCTTCTTGTGGTATATCTACATTTCCTATTTGACGCATTTTCTTTTTACCTTTTTTCTGTTTTTCTAATAATTTTTTCTTTCTTGTAATATCTCCACCATAACATTTAGCTAGTACATCTTTCCTCATTGCTGAAATTGTTTCTCTTGCTATTATTTTTCCTCCAATTACTGCTTGAATTGGTATTGCAAACAATTGTCTTGGTATTGCTGTTTTTAGTTTTTCTATCATTTTCTTACCACGTTCATAACTTGAATCTTTGTGTACTATAAATGATAATGCGTCTACTCCTTCGCCATTAACCCAAATATCTAGTTTTACTAGTTCTGAACGTCTATAATCTTTTATTTCATAGTCAAATGATGCATATCCTTTTGTTCTTGATTTTAATTGATCAAAGAAATCGTATATAATTTCATTTAATGGCATTTCATATATTAAGTTTACCCTATTTTCGTCCAAATATTTCATATCTATATAATTACCTCGTCTGTTTTGGCAAATTTCCATTATATTTCCTACATATTCTTTTGGTGTTAAAATTTCTGCTGTAACAAATGGTTCTTCCATATATGATATTTCGTTTGGAACTGGTAAATCTGATGGATTGTATAGTTCTACCATTGTACCATCTGTTTTATATACTTTGTATATAACTGATGGTGAAGTAGTAATTAAGCTTAAGTCAAATTCTCTTTCTAGTCTTTCTTCTATTATTTCTAAATGAAGTAAACCTAAAAATCCACATCTAAATCCAAAACCTAATGCATTTGAAGTTTCTGCTTCGTATTCTAATGCTGCATCATTTAATTTTAGTTTTTCTAATGCTACTTTTAAGTTTTCGTAATCGCTTCCATCCATTGGATATAACCCACAATATACCATAGGATTTACTTTTTTATACCCCGGAAGTGGTTCTTCTGCTGGACTATTTTTTAAAGTTATTGTATCACCAACTCTAATGTCTGATAAATTTTTAATACTTGCTGCAATATAGCCTACTTCACCTGCTTCTAAGTACTCACATGGTTCATATGTACCTGGTTCAAAATGTCCTACCTCTGTTACTGTAAAAGTCTTTCTAGCTGCCATAAGCATTATTTCGTCCCCCACTTTTACTGTTCCATCTTTTACTCTAACGTACGCTATTGCTCCTTTGTAGTCATTGTACAAAGAATCAAATATTAGACATTTTAAAGCTTTATTTTCATCTCCTGTAGGTGCCGGTAAATCTGTTACAATTCTTTCTAAAACTTCTTCTACATTTAGTCCAGATTTTGCTGAAATACAAGGTGCATCCATTGCTGGAATTCCTATAATGTCTTCTATTTCTTTTTTTACTTCGTCTGGTCTTGCATTTGGTAAATCTATTTTATTTATTACTGGTAAAATTTCTAGGTTATTATCTATTGCTAAATATACATTTGCAAGTGTTTGAGCTTCTACTCCTTGGCTTGCATCTACTACAAGTACTGCACCGTCACATGCTGCTAAACTCCTAGACACTTCATAGTTAAAATCTACATGGCCAGGTGTGTCTATTAAATTTAGTTCATATTCATTTCCGTCTTTAGCTTTGTATTTCATACGTACTGCTTGAGATTTAATAGTTATTCCACGTTCTTTTTCTATGTCCATATTATCTAACACTTGTGCTTCCATTTCACGTTTTGAAAGAACGCCTGTCATTTCTATTAATCTATCTGCTAAAGTTGATTTTCCATGATCTATATGTGCAATTATACTAAAATTTCTAATGTATTTTTTTCTATCTTCCAATTTTTTTCTCCTAATCTTTTATTATTGTTAAGTATTTTATCATATTACTTATTTAAAATCAACAAAAAAACGAGCCTAAGATTTTCTAGCAAATGTAAATTTTAAGAAAATCTAATGCTCACCATATCTAACTTTCTAATTACTTATCAAAAATATTATTTCATAAAGAGCTAAAGCTATTAGTTCTATTAAATGTATTGTTATGTCGATTTTTATATATTTTTCTGTTTTTTCTTTTTTTCTTGTTGTTAAATTATATATTCTATATATAATTTCTAAAAATATACATATTATTATTATTCCAAAAGGGTTAAATAAATATGTTATATTATCAAATACTTTTGGTAAATTTTGAATATACCTTGTCCCACCACATAATGGACATGGCTTACCAGTAGTTCTTAAATATGTACATTCATTAAATCTAGGAAAAATTGCTTTTATGGGAATTTGTATAATAGGAAAAAGAATTATATATATGGAAATTAATATAAATGTAATATTCACATATATATAATTCTTTTTTATAAACTCTATTATCTTATTCATTTTATTCTTTGTATGTAGCAGACCATTCATTTAAAGTTGTTAAAAAGTTTTCTGTTGTTTCATTTATGTTGTTAACATCTACTTTACTTGCTGCTACTCCAAATACAAATACCCAAAATATTATAACAACTATTGCAATTGCTGATAAAACTAAACCTGTTACAGACACAGCAATTTTTTCATCTTTTTTCTTTTTTAGAACTGTATCTACTATTCCTAAAATTAAACCAATTATTGCTGGAACTAATGCTATTGATCCACATAATGGTATAAATCCTATTATAAGTGATATAATTCCTAAAATTAATGCAGCTATTCCCATATTTTTTCCTCCTTTTATTTTTATATTTTCATTATATTTGATATATTACTTTTTGTCAATTTTCAGAGTGAATTTTTTATACTTTAGTAAATAACTAAAGACACCACCTCAGTGGCGTCATATTAAAAAATTGTTTATTTGCATTTGATATTCTGTATTTTATTCTTTAATTACGTAGCTCAGTTGCTATATATAGAGTATAGGTCTAAACGTTTCAATTTCATATATCTTTGTTGTATTAGCACCGTTGTAACGCGTACTTGTATAATTTAGTTTATTAGTGTAAAGACCTCCCCTATGAGTACAAGGACAAGTAGTAGAACTATTTGTTTCAGTATTGTATTCTGTCGTCCATTCACATGCATTTGATGCCATATCATTTATTTTGCATACCTCATCTCCATTTGTTCCTGTATTTCTCAATGAAGAATTTATACCAGTTCCTTCTTGATATGAATAATCTGTGTCTCCTGAAAAGTTTTGAATATATACTATTGCTGTATCCCATGCATAACTATTTACTAAATCTGTTGTTGCTTTTGTATATAAGCTTCTACTTGCTGTTGCTGCATTTATTTGTGTTATATTATTCCATAAAGTTCCTTCTGCTGTTGGAACTACTCCTTTAGTATAGCTATAACTATTTGAAATCTTCGAATTCGCTTTTCCATCAGTTCCATAACTCGCTTCATAACGTGCTATATAATATCCTCCATTTGCTTTTACACTATCTATAAATCCTTTTAAATTTAATGCTGTGGTATTTGTATCATTTAAACGATTACTTGTATCTACTACTCCTATTCTTGACATTGTCAATTCCTTATAAACATAATCATCTGACGTCGTTGGTCTTATTTCTTTTACATTTATTTCTGTTTCATCGGCATAATTTTCTGCACTTTGTTTTAGTATTGGAGTTCCTTTTGTAAGTACATTTCCACTTGAGTCTTTGTCGTTTGTTCCATCTGCAAATATATATCTTCCTAATGTTATATCTACTGTTGTTCCATCACTTTTCTTTATTCCTGTTCCTACTGGCACCCATACATATTGGTTTCCTTTATTATTTCCAATACCATCAATAATGTCATTATCTTCTATTACTATTCCTTCTGTTACATTTGTCCCACTATCATCTGCTATTTTAAATCCTTCTGGTACTTTTATCAAATTTTCATTATTATCTTTTATTGTTGTTGTTTTTTCAAAATAGTCTCCGCCTTTTACTTCTGTTATTTCCTTTATTTCTGTAGGCGGATTTGTTGTACTTCCACTTGCTCCCATTTCTTCAATATATTTTGCTGTTTCATTTAAGCCTATTTCTTCGTTTTGTTTTGCTTGTTCCATTTCTGCTTTAGCTACCTTTGCTTTTGTTATTATTCCATTATCTCCTAACACTAAGTTTATACTTATTCCAGCTAATATCATCAATATTATTATTGTTAATACTAATGCTATTAGTGTTATACCCTTTGTGTTGCTTGATATTATTATATTTTTCCTTTTATTTAAAATTTCTCTTTTGTTTTTTTCTTGTTTTTTCATTTAATTTTATCCTCCTTTGTATATTTTCTGCTTTTTCTTTTTGTTTTATTCTTTTCTTTTTTCTATTTTTATGTATTTGTGCAATTCAGTTTCTATAAATAAAATTATACTTTCCTATACTTCATACTAAAACTCAAATAATATCTTCCAATGTACAATTTTATGTTTATTAGTTGCTACTATTTTTGTATAATTATTTTAGCAATACTTAACTTACTAGTCAATACTTTTTTATCAATTTATGCAAATACTTATAGTTCTAATAAAGAACACTCTAATAATGGTACTTAAGAACGTGTTTTTTATTTTTCTATTTCAACCATTACTCTACCTTTTCTAGTATTTCCTAAAACTTGTTTTACTTCAAATCTTCCTTTTCCTCTTATTGTTATTTTATCATCTTCTTTTATTTGCTTTGTAGGTTTTGTTATTACTTCATAATTTACAAAAACTCTTTCTTGTTCTAATAATTCATTTGCTTTATTTCTAGAACATTTTGCAAGTTCTGCCACTATATTATCTATTCTCATAGAAGAAACTGTTATTGTCATTTTCTCTTTTTGTATTACAGCTTTTCTTAATTCTTCTAATTTAATTTCTTCAATTTCTGATTTTTGAAATCTAGTGAGTTGTGGAAGATTTGTAATAAGAAATTTTAATATATCTTCTTTTATTATAATGTCTGCACCATTTTCATCTACTAATATATCTCCTATTTTTTCTCGCTTTAACCCTAGTTTCATTAATGCACCTAAATAATTTTGATGAGTATATTTCCCTTTATTTTCATTTGGAAGTGTAATACGAATTACTTTTATATATTCATTAAAATTTATATTTTGTATTAAATCTTCTAATTTTTCTGGATAAAATACTGCTAATACTCGTTCTGTCTCTTCAAATCCACCATAAAATATATAATTTTTGACCTTTTGACTATTTAAAAAATTATATATTAATTGTTTTTGCCCTAAGTCCAAAAAATCTGTTACTTGTATTTTATTTCTAGTCTCACAAAAATTAATCTTATCCATTACTTTAGATAAGATTAATTTTTCATTTTCCTTTTTGTATTTGTTTAAAACATTTCTATCCATACTCTTTTAAATTTCCTTTGCTATGCTTTTGGCATCTAATTTATACATTTCTTCTAGTTCTTCTACTTTGCCATGTTCTATAAATGTGTCTGGTAATCCAAATGCTTTAAATTGTATGTTATCTTCTTTGTTCTTGCTTATCAGTTCTTCTACTTTTGAAGCTAAGCCACCTATTATTGTATTATCTTCTAAAGTTATTATATTTTTTGTTTTTTTCATAGAATTTATTACAGTTTGTTCATCAAATGGCTTTAAAAATCTAGCATTTATTACTTCTGCTGTTTTTCCTTCTTTTTCTAATTCTTCTTTTACTTCAAATGCTTTTGCTACCATTTTACCAATTGCTACTATTGTTATATCTTCACCTTGTGTTAAAATTTCTGATTTTCCTAGTTCTATTTTTCCTTGCTTACCAAATTCTATTTTTTTGCTTTCTGTACCACGTGGATAACGTATAACAACTGGTGCTTTTAAACTTACTGCAAATTCAAGCATTTTCTCTAATTCTTTAAAATCTTTTGGCGCCATTATAGTAATGTTTGGTATTAAATTAAAGAATGACAAGTCAAACATTCCTTGGTGTGTTTCTCCATCTTGCCCTACTAAACCAGCTCTATCTACACACATTACAACTGGCAAGTTTTGCATACATACATCATGTATTACTTGGTCAAATGCTCTTTGATAAAATGATGAATATATTGGTACAACTGGTATAAAACCTTCCTTTGCCATTCCGGCTGCCATGCATACAGCATGTTGTTCTGCTATACCTACGTCAAAAAATCTTTTTGGATATTTTTTCTTAAATTCTTTAAGTCCTGTTCCATCTGCCATAGCTGCTGTAATTGCTACTATTTTTTCATTTTTTTCGGCAAGTTCTACTAGCTTATCTCCAAATACTTGTGAATAATCTTTTTCTTTAGTTTTAATAAGTTTTCCTGTTTCTTTATTAAAACTTCCTATTGCGTGGAAAGAATCTGGATTTTCTTCTGCTGGTTTATAGCCTTTTCCCTTTTTAGTAATAATATGTACTACTACTGGCTCTTTTTCTTTTTTTGCTAAGTTTAAAATCCACTCTACCCTTTCTATATCATGTCCATCTACTGGTCCTAAATATTTGAATCCTAAGTCTTCAAAAAACATATTAGGTATCATTAGTTGTTTTATACTATATTTTATTCTTCTTGCTATATGTATTACAAATGGACCAAATTTTGGTATTTTTTCTAATAATTTTCTAATACAATTATTAGATTTTTTATAGAATTTCTTTGTCCTAATTCTTGTTAAAAATCTAGAAATTCCACCTACATTTTTAGATATACTCATTTCATTGTCATTTAAAATTACTATTAATCTTGTTTTACTACTTCCTGCATCATCCAGTGCTTCTAATGCCATTCCTCCTGTTAGTGCTCCGTCTCCAATAACTGCTATAACATGATTGTCTTTATTATTTAAATCTCTTGCTCTTGCCATTCCAAGTGCTGCTGAAATAGAAGTACTACTATGACCTGTATTAAAATCATCATAAATGGATTCTTTTGTTTTTGGAAAACCTGCTATACCATTTAAACTTCTTAGAGTATTCATTTTTTCTCTTCTACCTGTCAACATTTTGTGCACATAAGTTTGATGTCCTACATCCCACACAATTTTGTCTTCTGGTAAATCAAATACACTATGAAGTGCAATAGTTAATTCTACTACACCTAAGTTTGAAGCTAAATGTCCACCTGTTTTTGAAACAGTTTCTACCATTTCTTCTCTTATTTCTTCAGCAAGTTGTATTTTTTCTTTTTCTGTTAATCTTTTTGTATCTTTTGGATTATCTATTCTATCCAAAATTTTTTGCATCATTTTTTATTCCCCCATTATAAAACTGCCTTTTATAATTTCTTATTAAATTGCCATAGTTGTTAGTAACAAACAGGCAAATATTGGAACTGTTATATTATCTGTTCCTTTTATAGAAACTGCCTCTAATATTGTTACGCTTACTGCTAATAATATTGATTTTAATAACCACAATGGTGATTGTATACTACACAAGAAAATTGCTACTATAAAGAATGATATAAATAGCATTGTAGCTGATCCTGCAACTGTTTTCTTTGTTTTTCCTATTTTGTAAGGCATACTTTTTATGCTTCTTCCTATAATTGCTGCTAATCCATCTCCATAACCCATTATTAAAATAGAGCATAATCCTATTTCTGGTCTTTTTATAATTCCAAAAGTAAATATTGATATTAAAAATAATGAAAGTGCATAATATACTGTTCCTAAGCCATCTTTCTCTTTTGCATCTCGTTCCATTACTTTTATTAAATCCTTTTTATAAGATATATAATTTATTATAACAAAGCTAAGTGGTACAATACTTGCCCAAATAACATTATCAAAGAAATACATTGCTAAAAACCACCAGTTAGATAACATTATGTGGATAAATTTTCTACTTGCTTCTTTTCCTGCCTTTTCAAAGAATTTTGCTGCTACTATAATAATAGCTATAAATACGTAAGATAATACTATTCCTATTATGTTTTTCATAATTATTTTCCCTCTTAAATTTTTGTTTCTACATAATATCACATTTATTCATTTTTTTCCACTAAATATTACAATTTTATTTCATTTTCATTATTTTGTTGAAAATGAAATTATCGTATATTATAATATAAACGATAGATAATATAATAAAGGAAGGGATTATTTTATGTTAAAGACAAAGAAAAAATTTATTTTTGCTATAATAGCTATACTTTTATTAATTTCTACTACTTGTTTAGCTGCAACTACTAGTTCAGAAAAAGCTAAATTTGAAATTGTAGAAAATAATATTTGTACTATTAATATTAATGATATCGCTAAATTTGAAAAGAGAATTACATCTTATGATTTAGAAAAGAAAGAATTAACTATTGAACTAAAAGTTACTAATACTGCAGAACCTATATTCAATAAACCAACTGAAATTACTTTTGTTATTGATAACTCTTTAAGTATGAAAGATGCTGTTGGAAATTCTACTAGATTTGATTTAATAACAAATTCTGCTAAAACATTAGCAACAAAACTTATGGAAAATGAAAATGTAAAAATTGGTATTACAACTTTCTCTACTGGTGATGAAGAAGGAACTGTTACAGATGCAAAATTAAGATTAAAACCAAGTGCTGACAAATCTACTGTTTTATCTACTATAGATTCTATAAAAGTTGCTGAATTCGGACCTAGAACAAATATTGAAGCTGGATTAACTATAGCTAATCAAAACTTTACAAAAGATTGTGAATGTAAATACATTGTTTTATTAACAGATGGTGTTCCAAATACTGCTGTTGGTGGACCTACACTAACATATTCTGGAGAAACTGCTACTAAAACAATTGCTAAATTAAAAGAATTAGATAAAGCTGGTGTTAAAATTTTCTCTGTTATGACTGGTGTTCCAGATGTTGAAGAACCATCTACAGGAATCACTTATAAAGCTCTAGCAGAAGAAATATTTGGTACAACTGCAGAACCTACTGTTGGAAAATTCTATTACATTCCTGATAGTAAAATTGAAGAAACAATTTGTACTACAATTTTAAATAACTTTGAAGATACATCTGCAAATACTTTAACAAATTTAAAGATTTTCGACTATTTTCCACAAGAAATTGTAGATAACTTCGATTTTTCATATGTTGCAGAACCTACTAAAGGAACAATTTCACCAACTATAGATTTACAAAATAATTTAATTACTTGGACTATTGATAAATTAGAACCAAAAGAGACAGCTACTGTTTCTTATAAATTAAAAGTTAAAGATAACATAGATTCTAAAATTCTTAATGTTATACTAAATACTAATGAAAAAGTTGAAATTACTGCAAATGAAATAAAAACAGATGATGGAACAAATACTTTAGTATCAAAAGTTACACCTAAAGTTAGACTAACAAAAGATACAACTACAGCAAATACAACAATACCTCAAACAGGTGAGACTAATACTTTATATATTTTTATTGGAATTACACTAGTTGCCGTTATTGCTTTAGGAATTAGATTCTATATTATAAATAGAGATGTAAAATAATTAAATAAATAAAATAAAAACATATCAATAAAAGCTTTGTTAAAAAGTAAATAAATTGATATGTTTTTATTTTATTCTATCAAAAAATTACACAAAGGACAAAAGTGACCCGTCCCCAAATGTCCTTTAATTTTCTAATTCTTCTTCTATATTTAATAATCTATTATATTTTGCCATTCTGTCTGTTCTGCAAGGTGCTCCTGTTTTTATTTGTCCTACATTTGTTGCAACTGCAATATCTGCAATTGTTGTATCTTCTGTTTCACCAGATCTATGTGATACCACCGCTGTGTATCCATTCTTTTTTGCTAATTCTATGGCATCTAACGTTTCAGTTATTGTTCCTATTTGATTTGGCTTAATTAATATACTATTTGCAACTTTATTATTTATTCCTTTTTGAAGTCTTTTTACATTTGTAACAAATAGGTCATCTCCGACTAGTTGTATTTTATCTCCTAATTTTTCAGTAAGTTTTCTCCAACTCTCCCAATCTTCTTCAGCTAATCCATCTTCTATTGATATTATTGGGTATTTATTTACTAATCCTTCTAAATATTCTATCATTTCTTCTTTAGTTTTTAATATGTCTGTTTTCCAAAAATAATAGCCATCTTTTTCTTTTTTCTTTGCTTCCTCAAACATTTCTGTACTTGCTATATCTAAGCTTAAAGCAACATCTACTCCTGGAACATATCCAGCTTTTGTAATGGCTTCTATTATAACATCTATTGCTTCTTCTTCATTTTTTAAGTTTGGCGCAAATCCCCCCTCATCTCCTACTGCTACACTATAGCCTTTTTGTTTCAATACTTTCTTTAATGTATGATATACTTCTACTCCCATTTCTAATTTTCTACGAAATGTTTCTCCTCCAATTGGCATAATCATGAATTCTTGAATACTTATATTATTATCTGAATGTTTACCTCCATTTAATATATTCATCATTGGAGTTGGTAATTTTTTAGCATTTACTCCACCTAAATATTTATATAGACACATTCCTAGAGAGTTTGCTGCGGCTTTTGCACATGCAATAGATACACCAAGTGTTGCATTTGCTCCTAAATTTCCTTTGTTATCTGTTGCGTCTAAATTTATTAAAGTTTCATCTATTTTTGTTTGGTCATATACATTTGCATCTAATAATGCTTTTGCTATCTTTTTATTTACATTATTAACTGCTTTTATTACTCCCTTTCCCATAAGTCTATCTTCCTCATTGTCTCGCAATTCTACTGCTTCAAAACTTCCTGTAGAAGCTCCTGAAGGCACCATTGCTACACCTGTAAATCCACCATCTGTTACAACTTCTACTTGAACTGTTGGATTTCCTCTTGAATCAAATACCTCTAATGCTTTTATACTTTTTATTGCTAAATAATCTTTCATTTTCTCTTACCTCCTTAGAAATATTATTCACATTTGGTATTATTATATTCAAAAGAAATGTAAAATTTTAGAAATTCAATTTTTACTTTTTGTTATTAGACAATTTATCTTGAACTTTTTTGTTTGATGTGTTATTATAAATTAAGTCGCTGGTAAGTAAACTTATTCGTGACTATTAATTTTATTTTATTGGGGTATCGCCAAGCGGTAAGGCATCGGACTCTGACTCCGACATTCCTGTGTTCGAATCACAGTACCCCAGCCAATAACAAATCCATTTGAACTATAGATACAAGTAATGTGAATTTTCTATAATAAACCCTACTTTTATGAAAGGTAGTATTAGAAAAATTAAAGAAAGATAATTTAAATACAGAAAAAGAAGCTTGTAAAACACATTTGTTTAATAATATAAATTAGCCAAATTCGTTGAAAAATTATGTAAATCATGATATAATTATAATTGTAATTATTCGTAGCTATACGAACTATAAAAAGAATAGCAAGTTGTTAAATTCTCATAAAACAATTGTTAGGAGGAATTAATATGAATTTTCAGGAAGTTAACATTGCAACAGCTCAGATTAAAGGCTTAGAAAAGCCTCCGTACTACTCTGACCATCATTGTTATTATGTTTGGGACATTATGTTCGAAGACACTTCTACTTTTTCTTTTAGAAATCTTCCTTTTATTAAGGTTGGAGACACCAAAGAGGAAGGCGAAATTTTCTGCAATCAGCTTAAAGAGAATTTCAAAGAAGCTCATATTTATGATGGCGATAAAGTTGCTGTTATTTTCGGAGATGACGGTTGTGTTCTGGCAATCGGCAGCATGGGAGAAGATGCATGGATTGATACAACTGACAAATTTGTTAAGAAAACTTTCGCAGAACTCAATATTGTTATTACATCTTTGAAAGTGTATTAATTTGCATTCATACAAAACCCTGCTACTAAAAAAGTGGCAGGGTTTTGTATTTTTTAATTTAAATATTATAAAGCATCCTTTATGAAATTGCCATTGATAATACTTTTAAGTCCCAATAGTCATTATCTACTAAAGTTAATTCATATTTAGGAAATACTGCTGCTAGACCTCCTCTGTATTTTTCAAGGCTTAATACTGCTTTATCAAATTCTATTTTTTCTATATCTGTTGCTGTAATTAGTATTCCTTGTAAATATAGATTTTTTTGATCAAAATAGCCTTTTTCTTTTAGTTCTTCCATTGTTGCCTCTATCACATTTTCATTGTACTTTTTACAATACTCTAATAATTCTTTCTTTTCATTTGGAGATAAACTTCTTAATTGTGAACTTCCATCATGTCTATCTTTATGATATGCTAAAAATTTTGTAAAATCTATTGCTATAAATTTTGCATCTTCATTTATTACTGAATCTTGATTTATTAAATCATCTAAAATCTTCTTATACATTTCTATTGTGTAATTTTTTACTTCTTCTATCTTTGTGCAATTTACTCGGGCAGGATATGTCTCTAATATCTCTCCTGTGTATGTTACTTTTACAATTGTTCCTGCTTCATAATTATTTCCATCATATTCTTTTAAATATGTTACTATTTTATCTGAACTTTTCCTAATTTCTTCCCCCTCTAAAGGTTCTATTGTAATCTGAATATCGCCTGGTACTTCTACTGTCCAACATACTTGTTCATAAATTCCAATAATATTTATAACCTTTCCTAAAAAAGTATGTTCATTTGTATCTTTCTTTGCTAAGTCTTCTTTTACATCTTTTATAGTAGGATTATATTTAAAACCCCATGTACTAAAAAATACTGGTTCATTATTTTTCATTCTATTCAAGTCTATAATATATAAAGTTCCTATTGTTAATACTACAAGTAAAATTGCAATGCCTATTATAATTCCTATTTTCTTTTTATTCATTAGTAATCACCTTTACCTTTCTTACCTTTTAGACGTTTTTTTCTTTCTGTTTTGTTGGTTTTTTATACTAATAATTGTGAAAAATATTGTAAAAAATAAAAATATGCTTGTTAGTCCATATAAAATTATTTCTCTTGGCACTATTCTATTTTCTACTAATTCAGTACTTATTATGGTTTGCTCTCCTTGTTTTATTTCTTCTTGTCCATTGTTTTCTGCTATTATATTTGCTGATATTTCTTCTTGTTTTGAATTATTTTCTATACTATATTGTTCAGTATCATAATTCTTTTGATTTTCTTCTTTCATACTATTATTTTGAGTGACATTTTCCTTTTCTCTTTGTTCTGTTTTTTCAGTATTATTTATATTTGATTTTTTAACTTGTTTTTTGTTTAATATACATGTAATTGTTCCTATAATAAACATTGATAAATTACCAATTAATAATTTTAGCGAATGTAAAGATTTATAATACTTCCATTGTACTGTCCCCATAGGCATTTTTAATAATTTTGCAATTTCTTTAAATGAATATCCCGCTTCTATTTTTAGAAATATAATTTGTTTTTCCACTTGTTCTAAGCTTCCTAATATATTCTGGTATGAACTATTTTGAATTACAGCTTCTATTTCATTTTTGTCATTTTCGTTTTCTATTCTATTTTCTATTGAGCTAGTTTCTTTATTTTTTCTAATAAATGAGATACATTCATTTTTTGTAACTGTATATAGCCAACTTGCTTCATAATTTTGGGGCAATTTTTCTTGTTCTAAATTACCAATTTTAACAAACACATTTTGTGCTATATCCTCTGCATTTTCGTAATTTTTTAAAACGGAAAATGCAATATTATGTACCAAATTATAATATTTTTTATATAATTCTTCATATGCTTTTAAATCAGTTTGTCTCATTTTTTCAAATAATTCATGTAATTCTTTTTCATCTATTTTTTTCATTTATTAACTCCACTTAATTTACTTTTTATTATATGGTAATTAGTTTGCCATTTTTCTTTAAATACTTATCTATTTGTTTGTAATTTGGAATATATTTTTCTACTAATTCATAAAAATTCTTGCTATGATTCGGATGAACAATATGGCATAATTCATGTACAATTACTGCATCTATAGCTTCTTTTGGAAGCATTACTAATCTACTACTAAAATGAAGTGCCTTTTTAGATGGCACACAACTTCCATATCTTGTCTTGGCATCTTTTACATTAACACTTGCATAGTTAATTTTAGTTATATTACTCCAATATGGAAGTCTCTCTTGTAAAATTGCTTCTGTATTATTTTTAAACAATTTTCTTATTACATTTAAAATATACTCTTTCTCTTCTTCGATTTCTTTTATTGCAAGAGGAAGCTGTATTTCAAATATTTTTGATTCTTCATTTATATTTATTCTTACGCTATTTTTTTCATCATAATTCTTATTTATGCTATATTCTTCACCTTTATATAAAATAGTATCACCAGTTTTCCACCTTACATTATTTAGACGCTTTTTCTCCTCAATTTTTTTGTATTCTTCATAAATTTTTTCTTCATTATTTTTAATTAATTTATCTACTTCTCTTTTAGGTACATAAGGTGATTTTGTTACTTTTAATATTCCTTCTTTAAAATATAGTTTTATACTTTTAGATTTCTTATAATTTTGTATATTAAGTGGAATCTCTGCATCTTTTATTTTTAATATATAATTCATTTTCTTCTCTTCCTTATTTAAAATATAAATGTAGATTTTTGCATACATTCTATTAAAATTAGAACTTTATATGCTAAAAATCTACATCAATAATTAATATTAATACTTTCTATTTATTCAAATTAATTAATATTTCATCAACTATTTTATCTTCTAAAATAAAATCAGTATTTACAAAACTAATTTCTGGTCTAAGTCCATCTTTGTTATGAAAATCAGAGCCTATCGTCACAAATAAATTATTTTCTTTTGCAAATTTATTCCATTTTTCTACTTCATTAATCTTATTGTCATATCTGTCTACATATAAATAGTTTGCTTCTAATCCATCTGGTTTCATATCTTTTATTATTTCTAAAATATCTTCATCTGTTAAATTATCTTCGTGAATATATGCTACTGGATGTGCTAATACAACTTTCCCATTAGCTTCTCTTATAATTTGTGCAGCTTCTTTTGGTGTTACTGATTCCTTTTTTACATATGCAGGACAATTTTCATTCATAATTGTTTCTATAAATTCGCCTTTGTTTGGAATATGATTAAATGTTTTTAATAATAATTCTTTATTTTTTTCATTATTTATAACATCTAGTGCAATATGTGCCTTTGTTACAGCATCTATTTGGTCTAATTCTTCTACATTTAAAATATAACCTAACTCATTTAATTTTTTACCAACATTATACAAATAATCATGTCTTGCATTTCTTATTTTATATAATCTTTCTTGGAACTTCTTATCATTTAAATCAAATTTATACCCTAATACATGAATCCCTGCTTTTTTACTTTTAGTTGATATTTCTACTGCGTTAATTAATTTTACGTTTTTACTTTTTGCATAATTAAATAATTCTTCATTGTATGCTTCTATTGTATCATGATCTGCAATTGCAATTACAGATACTCCATTTTTATATGCTTCATCAATTACTTGTTTTGGAGTTAAAACTCCATCTGACATTGTTGTATGAATATGTAAATCTATCTTTTTTGACATATATCTTCCCCTTTTTATAGTAAACTCATTATACAATAAAATTTGATAACTTGTCAAAAAAATTACAATTTAAACTATAAAAAGGCAAACTTAAGATTTTATATCAAATGTAAATTATAATGAAATCTTAAGCTCGCCATATTTATCTAGTATAGAAAAAAAGGAGTGTTTAACTCCTTTTATGCTGTTTCTATTTTTTTATTTGTGTTTTTTCTTTGTGGCTTTTCCCCACTTTTTGCAACTTCTTTTTTGTCATTTATAATAAGTGTTGGTGCTTTCTTTTCTAATACTGTTTCTTTTGTTATTATGCATTTTTCTATTTTAGGGTTTGATGGTATATCAAACATAATATCTCTCATAATTTCTTCTATTATAGAACGAAGTCCTCTTGCACCTGTTTTTCTTTCTATTGCTTTATCTACAATAACTTCTAATGCTTCTTTTTCAAATTCTAGTTCTACATTATCTAATTCTAATAATTTTTTGTATTGTTTTACTAAAGCATTTTTTGGTTTTGTAACTATATCTATAAGTGCTTCTCTGTCTAATTCTCTTAAAGTTGCAACTATTGGAAGTCTTCCTACAAATTCTGGTATTAGACCAAATTTTAATAAGTCTTGTGGTAATAGTTGTTCATAAATTTTATATTTGTCTATTTCTTTTTGGCTTTGAACATTTGCTCCAAATCCTATTGCTTTTTTTCCTGTACGCTCATTTATAATTTTGTCTAATCCTTCAAATGCTCCTCCACAAATAAATAGTATATTTTCTGTATTTATTTGTAAAAGCTCTTGGTGTGGATGCTTTCTTCCTCCTTGTGGTGGAACAGATGCTATTGTTCCTTCTACTATTTTAAGTAATGCTTGTTGTACACCTTCACCACTTACATCTCTAGTTATAGATGGATTTTCTGATTTTCTTGTTATTTTGTCTATTTCATCTATATATACTATTCCTTTTTCTGCTTTTTCTATATCATAGTCTGCATTTTGAATTAGCTTTAATAAAATGTTTTCTACGTCTTCACCAACATAACCTGCTTCTGTTAATGTTGTAGCATCTGCTATTGCAAATGGTACTTTTAATATTCTTGCAAGTGTTTGTGCAAGAAGTGTTTTTCCACATCCTGTTGGTCCTAATAATAAAACATTACTTTTTTGAATTTCTACGTCATCATCATTTTTTTGTGGGTTATATATACGTTTATAATGGTTGTACACTGCAACAGCTAGTGTTTTTTTAGCGTCTTCTTGACCTATTACATAGCTATCTAAAACTTTTTTTATTTCTGCTGGTGCTGGTAATTTGTCTTTTTCATTGTTTAATGTATAATTAAATTCCTTATCATCAAAAGATTCATCTTCTAAAATATTTGAACAAACTTTTATACATTCATCGCAAATAAACACACCAGGTCCTGCTATTATTCTTTCTACTGCATCTTGTGATTTTCCACAAAATGAACATTTTATGTTTTTTTCGCCTTTTGCCATTTTTTTCTCCCTTTTCTTCACCTTTAAAGTTTTTTTATTTAAAACTTTCTTTTTCTTTATCTCATTTTTATTTTTAATGTTATACATTAATTCTATATTTTAACTTCTTTTTTCCATAATTCCATCTATTAAGCCATATTTTAATGCTTCTTCTGCTGTCATATAGTTATCTCTTTCTGTATCTTTTTCAATTGTTTCTAAAGATTGGCCTGTTCTTGCACTTAAGAATTTGTTTAATTTTTCTCTTGTTTTTATCATATGGTCTGCATGAATTTTTATTTCAGTTGTTTGTCCTGAAATTCCGTTTCCACCTATTAGTGGTTGGTGAATTAATATTTCTGCATTTGGTGTAGCAAATCTTCTTCCTTTTTCTCCTGCTGCTAATAGTACTGCTCCCATGCTTGCAGCCATACCAATACATATTGTAGATACTGGGCATTTAATATAATTCATTGTATCTACTATTCCCATTCCGTCTGAAATTGAACCTCCTGGGCTATTTATATATAAAGATATTTCTTTATCTGGATCTTCTGATTCTAAGAATAATAATTGTGCAATTACTAAACTTGCTGATGTTGGATTAACATCTTCTCCTAAAAATATAATTCTGTCTTTTAATAATCTTGAATATATATCGTATGATCTTTCTCCTTTTGCTGTTTGTTCAATAACATATGGTACTAAACTATTTCTTTCGTTCATTTAAAAATTCCTCCTTTTATATAAGTCAGTGAACACATTTTAACCTTCTTTCATTTTTCTCTCTGGATAAAGTATTTTCCTTATGAATTAATGATTAACTGGTTAATATTATTCCTCTGAATTGTTTAAATAAGTAAGAAAAGCTAGTGGCAAACTTTACTTATTTCAAAAATAATTTTACCCCTAACTTTCCTCCATTTATTCTTCTATTTTATTTTTGCATTATCTACTATGAAACTAATTGCTTTTTCTGTTTTTACAGATTCTGCAATATATGCTTTTAAGCTTTCATTTGCTTCTAAGTCTTTTGCATCTTTTCCATACATAGTAGCCATTTCTTCTAATTTTGCTTTTACTTCTTCGTCTGTTGCTTCTATTTTTTCTGCTTCAACTATTGCGCCTAATACAAGTTTTGTTTTTACTTGTCTTTCAGCTTGTTCTTTCATTTCTTTTCTCATATCTTCTTCTGTTTTACCCATCATTTGAAGATATTGTGCAAAATTTAATCCTTGATACATTAATCTTTGTTCAATGTCTTTTATCATATTGTCTGTTTCTGTTTCTACCATTCCTGATGGAATGTCGATTTCAGTATTATCGCATACTGTTTTTATAGCTTCTTCTTCTGTCTCATATTTTGCTTTGTTTTTATTTTCTTCTTCTAATTTTTCTTTTATAGAATCTTTTAATTCTTTGATTGTATCGAATTCGCTAACATCTTTTGCAAATTCATCATCTACTTCTGGTAATTCTTTTTTCTTTATTTCATGTAGTTTTACTTTGAATACTGCAGCTTTTCCAGCTAAGTCTTTAGAGAAGTATTCTTCTGGGAATGTTACATTTATGTCTTTTTCTTCTCCTATTTTCATACCAATAATTTGGTCTTCAAATCCTGGAATAAATGTGTTACTTCCTATTACTAATTCGTGATTTTCTGCTTTTCCACCTTCAAATGCAACACCATCTACAAAACCTTCGAAATCGATAACTGTTGTGTCATTTTTTTCAACTGGTCTATCTTCAACATTTACAAGTCTTGCATTTCTTTCTTGCATATGTCCAATTTCATGGTCTATGTCTTTTTCTTCTACATTATACTCTACTTTTTTTAGTTCTATACCTTTATATTTTCCTAATGTTACTTCTGGTTTAGTTTGTACTACTGCTGTAAAGATTAAATCTTTTCCTTTTTCCATTTGGATAATGTCTATTTCAGGTCTGCTTACTGCTTCTATTTTAGCATCTGTTAATTCTTTTTCATAAACTTCTCCTGCTACTTCATTAAAAGCATCTTCATAGAATATTTGTGCTCCATATTGTTTTTCAACTATTTTATATGGTGCTTTTCCTTTTCTAAATCCTGGAATATTAAAATATTTTGCACTTTTTACATATACTTTTTGTATTGCTTCTTCAAATTTAGAAGCTTCAATTGTAAAGCTTAATTTTACTTCATTTTTTTTGTCTGTTTTTTCAACTTTCATACTCATTTTTCTTCATCCTTTCACGCTACACATAATATTTAGCTTGTTTATTATATCACATTTTTAAGATATTGCAAGTCCTATAATATAATTTTATGAATATTATGTATTATAATTTATTTACTCAACACTTTTAATTTTAAATCTATTATTTTTCCTACTTTTCTTCTCCTTGGTATGTTGGATTATTTTCTTGCTTTACTTCTGGAATCTCATTTAACCATGCAAAATCTTTTCTGTTTTTAGCACTTTCTAAAATTTTATCTAATTTTTTTGTTGCTTCTTTATGACTTTCTTCATATTCTTTAACATCATCGTTTATAATATAACCTTTTTTATACTTTTCATATGTATCTAACATTCCTATTTCATATACATTTGTGTTAGATAAATATTTTTCTAGTTCTGGAATCTGCTCTTCTAAGTATTGTCTTAACTCTAGTAAGCTTAGTCTATCATATACTTTATTGTCTCTTGGTTTAATTTCTATTGTTCCAATGGTTCCAAACATTTCATGTACTTGATTTATATAATGTGCTGTATTAAATGATATATCTACTAATACTCCATTTACATTTACTGTAAACAAATAACGTAAGTTATTTACTTCTAACATAGGTTTTAAGTCTTCTATATTTATTTTCATTTCATTTAAGAAATCTGTATATGTACCTAACTGATCATCTTCACCTATTTGTTCTTCTTTTCTTCTAACTGTATAACCATCTTGATCATCTTTTTTGTAAGTTTTATATGTTGCTCTTGTCTTTTTAAATCCATATGTTTCTTCTCTTTTATGGAATGTTGCCCCTTTTCTTACTCTTAAAGCCTTTTTACTTTCTAACAACTCATAATCTTCTGGATTATCATAATACATATCTCTCGACATATATTTTGCTTCATCTACTATTTCATATTTTTGTTCTATTTTTTCTTTTATTTCTTCACCATATGTTACTCCTTTTGTTAAAACATATCTAAGTTCAAATTCATCTTTAGATTTTGTAATTGTACTAATTACTTCATCTACTACTTTTTCATATTTTTCTTTAAATTCTTCTTTAGATATTCCTAATTCTAGTCGAAGCATTTCTTTACTAATTGCCACTGTTCTTACATAAAATGGATCTAGTTTAATTAAATTTTGCTCTATATCTTTGTAGTCTTCAATTCCATTGCATGTAATAACATTTATATTTTCATGTTCGTTTGATTTATATGGCTTTACACATCTTGTTTCTTCTATAATTCCATCAGTTTGTTCAGATATTTCAGGAATAGCTTTATGTAATAAATAACAGATATATTGTTCATCTTTATCTGTATTTAATGTTTGATATGTTTTAGTAAAATTTGCTATATCACACAATTCTTTTAGCTTTTCATTTGTGGTATTATCTCCTATACTTTTCAAAGTTTCTCTCATCGGAGTTTCAACTATTTGCATATATTCTTCAGTTGTAAAATCTGCTTTGCTATTTGTTAAAAATCTATGTAATATAGGATTTATTGTATCTGGTAATTCATCTTTGTTGTTTCTTATTTCTTCTAATAAAAAGTCTAAAATATGATCACCTATTACTGAAGGTGCACAAAAATATATTTCTTTATAATTTCTGGCTCTTTCTAGTATTGCCATATCTAAAAAGATTTTCTTTTCTTCCGGTATTGCTACAATAATTTTATCTACATCTAAAACAAATTCAAAACTATCTATTAATTTATCCACTTCTGTTAGTATCTTATAACCTGCTTTTTGAGAATCTCTAACTAAATAGTCTAATCTATCCGCATCAATATTATTAGAAACAAAAGATGCTAATAAATCCTTCAAACTTACTCTATTATTTTTTATTTTAATACTATTTTGTTTTTTATCTTCTTTTTTGTATTCATATACCTTTTCTAGAAACTTTCCTACCTTTGTTGTAAACTCTTCGCCATAATATTTTTTCAAAATTTGATGTATAGCAGTATTTTCATCTTTAACTATATCTATACTTCTTTTTTCATGAGAATATCCCGTAATCTTTTCTAAAGTATGGGAATATGCACCATGTCCAACATCATGAAGAAGCATTGCAATTTTAGCAATTTCCTTTTCATCTTCTCTTATTTTTATTCCTTGTGCATTTAGTTTTTTCTCTATATTATTTATAATTTTGCAAATCAAATGATAAGATCCAATGCTATGGTCAAACCTAGTTTCAGACTTCATATCTGGATATTTTAAATAAGATGTACCAGTTTGTATTATATCTTTTAGTCTTTGAAAATCTTTTGATTCTACTAATTCTTTGTACACTCCATCTAACTCAATATCTCCGTGTATTTCATCATTTATTATTAATTTTTCATTCATATTTCAACATCCTTTTACCCAAATTATTTTTAAGCCTGTCACAAACTGTGACATTTTCTCAATTAGTGATTGCCCCCAATTGTGATATTTTCTTTTCCTACTATTTCTTCTATTTCATTTAAAGTGTTTCCATTTAAGAAAATTCCTCCTGCAGGTAATTTGTTTTCTCCATTTAATATAAATAATGCTGTATTGTTTCTATCTCCTGCAAAGAATTTAAGTGCTCCTCTCAATTTATCTTTCACTTCTTCGCTTAAATTGGTAATATTTATTTCTAGATTATTTATTCTTCTTAATCCTTCATTTTTTGTACCAGCAAGTGATGAAGCAAAAGGGACAGATGACGCATTAGGAAACGTCCCTTTTGCGTCAACATTTTGTATTTTGCTGGCTACTATGCTTACGTTTTCTTCATCTTCTCTAATGCTTAGTCGTCCTTCTACTAGCACTATATTATCTTCTATTAAACTATTTGCTGATTGTGTATATACATTTTCAAATACTACTGTTTCCATACTTCCATATAAATCTTCTAGTGTCACAAATGCCATTATTTTGTTATTTTTTGTGTATTTTTTCTTTATTGAATTTATTATTCCTATGAACTTTACTATTTGTCCATCTTTGTACGGAAATTTTCCTGTTTGTGCTAGTTCTTCTAATCCTTCTCTTATTTTTAATGTGCTTATATTTGTATTTTTTTCAATAATTTCTTTTAGTTCTGCTAAAGGATGACCAGATATATATATTCCTAGCATTTCTTTTTCCATTGATAAAAGCTCTTTATCTGTGTATTCTTTAAGTGTTGTATATGAATATTTTAATTTTTCAAGTTGTTTTTCGTCTTCTTCAGATGAACTTTTGCTTCCACCTAATCCACCTAAATCAAACATTGATACTTGACCTTTTATATTTTTTCTTGAGCTATCTGAAATTGCATCTATTATGTCTTCAAATGATGCCATTAATGTACTTCTTGTTTGTTCAAATTCATCAAATGCTCCAGATTTTATTAAACTTTCTATACATTTTTTATTTACCGCTTCTGCCTGAATTCTTTCACAGAAATCTGTAAATGACTTGTATTCGCCATTTTTTTGTCTTTCTTCTACAACTGTATTCACTGCTGCGACTCCTACGTTTTTTATACTTCCTAATCCAAAACGTATTTTGCCATTATCAACTGTAAATTTTGTTTCACTTTTATTTATGTCTGGCTTTAATATATCTATTTTTAGTCTTTTACATTCTTCTATATAATATGGGACTTTATCCAAGTTTCCTAAAAAGCTGTTTAAAGTTGCTGCCATAAATTCTTCTGGATAATATGCTTTTAAATATGCTGTTTGATATGATACGACTGCATATGCTGCGGCATGTGATTTATTAAAAGCATATTTGGCGAATTCAGCCATTTCGTCAAATATTTTATTTGCGCTTTTTTCGTCTATTCCGTTTCTTACACATCCAGGAACTACAACATTACCATTTTCGTCTACCTGTCCATTTATAAATATTTCTCTTTCTTTTGCCATTACATCTAGTTTTTTCTTACCCATAGCACGACGAACTAAATCTGCTCTACCTAATGAGTATCCTGCTAAATCTCTTACTATTTGCATAACTTGCTCTTGGTATACCATACAACCATAAGTAACCTCTAGTATTGGCTTTAATGCAGGATGTGTATATACAGCATGTTCAGGGTCTTTTTTGTTTGCTATATATCTTGGAATTTGATCCATTGGTCCAGGTCTGTAAAGTGATACCCCAGCTATTATATCTTCTAAGCTATCTGGCTTTAACTCTCTCATAAAGTTTGTCATTCCTTGTGATTCAAATTGGAATATTCCAACCGAATTTCCTTCTTGCCATAATTTATAGACTTTAGGATCATTCATATTTTTGTCAAATTCTACAGGTATGCCTTTGTCTTTTTTTACTAAATCTATGGTATCTTTTATAACTGTTAATGTTCTTAAACCTAAAAAGTCCATTTTTAAAAGTCCAAGTTCTTCTAATGTAGTCATTATATATTGTGTAGAAATATTGCCATCTCTTACATATAAAGGAACATAAGTATCTACTGGATCTTTTGTTATAACTATTCCACATGCGTGTGTTGAAGCCTGACGTGGCATTCCTTCTAATGCCATTGCTATATCTAATAGTTTCTTAATTTCTGCATCTGTTTCATAAAGTGTATTTAGCTCTCTATTTTGCTCTAATGCTTTTTTAATTGTAATATGTATTTCATTTGGTATCATTTTAGCAAGTTTATCTGCTTCTGCATATGGTACATCTAGAACCCTTGCGACATCACGAATTACCATTCTTGCTGACATTGTACCAAATGTTATAATTTGTGATACATGGTCATAACCGTATTTTTTACAAACATATTCTATTACTTTATCTCTTTTTTCATAACAAAAGTCAACGTCAAAATCGGGCATACTAATTCTTTCAGGATTTAAAAATCTTTCAAAAAGTAGATTATATTTTATCGGATCTATATCTGTTATTCCTATTGCATATGCAACAATAGAACCTGCACCAGAACCACGACCTGGTCCTACTGGAATATCATGTGTTTTAGCATAATTTATATAATCCCATACTATTAAGAAATAGTCTACATATCCCATTTTCTTAATAACGCCTAATTCATATTCCGCCCTTTTTCTAATCTCTTCTGGCAACTCTTCATAACTACCATTACCATTAGGGACGTTTCTTAAAGGTGAATCTGTCCCTTTTGGTAACTCTATTTTTTTATTTTTTTCTTTATCCGCTCCATTAGGAAACGTCCCTAAAGGTGAATCTGTCCCTTTTGTCTCATATCTTTTTATTAAACCTTTTTTTGTTAAGTCTTCTATGTAGTCGTAATGTGTTGCATATCCTTCTGGTACATCATAATTTGGCAAAATTGTATGTCCAAATTCAAATTCAACATTACATTTTTCTGCTATTTTTACTGTATTTTCTATTGCTTCTGGTACATTTGAAAAATAATCGCTCATTTCTTCTGGTGATTTTATATAAAGCTCGTCTGTGTCAAATCTCATTCTGTCTTCGTCTGACATTTTCTTTCCTGTTTGAATACATAAAAGTACTTCATGATTGTATGCGTCTTCTCTTCTTGAATAGTGTGCATCATTTGTTGCAACTAATGGTATGTTTAATTCTTTTGAAAGTTCTATTAGTTTTTGATTAACTAATACTTGCTCTTTCACACCATTATTTTGTATTTCTAAATAATAATCTTCTCCAAATAAATTTTTAAACCATAATGCTGCTTTTTTTGCTTCTTCCATATCATTTGCAAGTATTGCTTGGCTTATCTCTCCTGCCAAACAAGCACTAGAGCATACTAATCCTTCATGATATTTTTCTAATATTTCTTTATCTATTCTTGGTTTATAATAAAAACCTTCTGTATAACTTAACGATACTAATTTTGATAAGTTCCTATAACCTGTCATGTCCTTTGCAAGTAATATTAAATGATTATATTTACTATCTAATTTAGGATCTTTGTCATGTCTCGTTCGTGGTGCTACATATACTTCACAACCTATTATTGGTTTTACTCCGTTTGCTTTACATGCTTTATAAAAATCTATAACTCCAAACATTGCTCCATGGTCAGTAATAGCAATTGCATCCATTCCAAGTTCTTTTGCAATTACTGGTATATCTTTTATTCTGTTTGCTCCATCTAATAAACTAAATTCACTATGTATATGTAAGTGTACAAAATTTCCCACGTTAATTTCTCCCTATATAAATTTCACCCAAATTATATTACATTTTTGTAAAAAAAACAAGACTACTATAGTCTTTGGCTTAATATTTCACTTTAAACTTTGTCTAAAATTGAGAAAAAGTAGCAATTAGGACTGTACCCCAAATTGCTACTCTGCCATTTGTAATAATTCATTTAAGTTTTTATCTTCTTTTACTAACTTTCCTGAGTAATAATATTCAATTTTTAATGTATTATTTGCTAGCATATTGTTCTCTTTTAATACATTTTTTAATCTATTTGCCACTCCTAAGCTTCCGTCTATAATCTTAGTTTCTTTAGGAAATATTTTTGTTAATGTTTCTTTAAAGAATGGAAAATGTGTACACCCTAATACTAGTTCAGAATAGTTTTCCAAATTATATATTTTTAATTCTTTCTTTATATATTTTTCTACTTTTTCTGATTTAAATTCTCTCTTTTCTGCAAATTCTACCAATTTAGGCATAGGAATTAAATCTACATATTCTTTAGCCTCAAATTTTTCTATTAAATTATGTAATTTTTCTTCTCTTATAGTTGTTGGTGTTGCCATTACTAGTACTTTTTTCTTTTCTTTATTTTCTATTGCTGGCTTTACTGCTGGCTCTATTCCTATTATTGGCATGTTATATGTATTCCTTAACTCATTTATTGCTATGCTTGTTGCTGTGTTACAAGCTATTACAATTGCTTTTACATCTTTTGAAATCAAGAACTCTACAGCTTTTTTCACATATTTTTTTACTTCTTCTTTTGGTTTTGTTCCGTATGGTACATTTTCTGTATCTGCATAATATATGTATTCTTCGTTTGGTAGCAACTCTATTATTTTACTTAATACTGTTAATCCACCTATTCCAGAATCAAAAACTCCTATTTTTCTATTGTCCATTTTTCGCCTTTCTATTCTGTTTTAGTAAAAAAACAGAATCAAGATTTTGTACGCAGTGCAAACTGCTATAAAATCTAATTTCTGCCATATTTATCTTCTACAGAAATTTATCATACTATGATAAATTTCCTAGAATATAAAAAGAAACTTTGTTATTGTTTCCGTCACTTTCTATTAATATGTTTCCTTTATCTTTAGTTGTATAAATTACTGCCCCTATTTTATTTAATCTGTCTAATATTACTTGTTTTGGATGCCCGTAACTATTGTCTTTTCCTACACTTATTATTGCTATTTGTGGCAATACTTGATCTAAAAATTCCTTTGAAGAGCTTGTATTTGAACCATGATGTCCTACTTTTAACACATTAACTTTTGGCCAAGCTCTAGATTGTTCGTTTTCTTTTTCGCTATCACCCATAAACAGATAACTTTGTTTTCCATATGTTACTTTTGTTACTATTGAAGATAAATTTAAATTTTCTTTTTCTTCTTTTGTTCCAGTTCCACAAAGCATTATTTCACATTCTGCTTTTCCTAGTTCAAATTTATCGCCTTCTTTTGGAGTAGTAACAGTCAAGTTTTTTTCTGTTATGGCGTCTAATACATCTTCAAAAGTTTTTGTATTCGTTTGTATTTTAGGCATATATATTGTTCCTATCTCAAAATTTTTAATTACATCATCTAACCCGCCAATATGATCTTCGTGTGGATGAGTTCCTATAAGATAGTCTATTTTTTCTATTCCTAATTTTTTTATATTTGCTACTACTTTTGAACCCATTTCATTAGTTCCAGCATCTATTAGCATAGTTTTATTGTCACTTATTAATAATGTGCTATCTGCCTGCCCTACATCAAAAAAGTGTATTTGTAATATGTCTTCTCCTTCTAATGTTACATTTTCACTTTCTTCTGTTGTAACTCTTTTTGAAATTTCGTTACTATCTAAAACTTCGCTATTTTCACTATTAAAGATTTTTCCTATTGGTATAATTCCACTTTCACTTAATATTGCAATCAATATGAAAATAATAAGCCCTATTATAAATTCTATACGTTTAGTTTTTTTGCCCCTATTTGCCACTTGTTTTCCCCCTATTACAAGCTTTAATTTTTTATACTTTTTATTTAACTTATGTATTTTTTACATTTAGTCTTTCCATATTTTATTCATTTTTTCTTCTATTCTTTTTTCTATTTCTTCTTGTTTTTCTATATCTTTTTTATAAATTCCTTCTACTTTTTTTATTACGTCTCCCTCTTTTACATTTTCTTCAATGTTTTCTCTTGGAATTTCTATTATTCTGCCTGTTTTTCTATCTTCACAAATCGCAGTATTGTCTTCAAATCTATCTATTACTAATTCTTCTTCCATTTTTTCTAGCCTTTCTGTGACTTCACTTATAAAGTCACTAATATTTATCTTTCTTATTTCATTTACTATATTTTGAAATAAACCTAATTGCATTTTTACCTCCTTTATTATAGCAATATATTTTATAAATTGCTATTGTTTTTTATATCTATTTTTTTAGATAAATCTGTATTATTATTTGTTACATCAATATCTTCTTTATTTAAGTATATTACATCTTTATATTGTTCACTTTCCACATTCTTTTTTAATACGGCAATAATACGACATGGCTTTATTACTAGCTTTCTAATATCTTCTTTTAATAAAGTATTTGGAATATAATATGATGATGTATTCTTTGTTAAACCCAAACACATATTGATATTTCCTAATAAAATTTCAGTTACTAACTTATTCTTATAATTATTATATTCTCCTATCATTTTAAAATTTTTATTTATATTTATTAATTGAGAAAGTATATCTAATTTTAGTTTAGTTGTTCCATTTTGTTTTATTATAATATCTTTATAGCTTAACTTGTTATTTAAGCAAGCTTGATAAAATTGATTTGCTTTCATGTTTTTTCCATTTTTAGTATTACATTTCACTCCTGTGAGATGCATAAAATTTCTTGCTAAAAATAATATTTCTATATATTTTATTTCTGTTCTTTCTTTATAAATTATTAATAAATTTTTATCTTTTAAATTTTCTTTATATTTTATTGCACTTTCTTTTAATATCTTTAATATTTCTTTTTCTTTCATTTAAGGTTCCTTTACAATATATTTAAGTATAACCAAAAAATATAGAGCCTATAAAAAATTATAAGCCCTATATTTTTATTACTGATTTTTCTGTTGTCCGCCAACGGTAAGCACATTCGTCTTACAAGTGTTTCGGATTTTTCTGTTGTCCGCCAACGGTAAGCACATTCGTCTTACAAGTGTTTCGGATTTTTCTGTTGTCCGCCAACGGTAAGCACATTCGTCTTACAAGTGTTTCGGATTTTTTAAGATGTCAGCACATCTATGATAGTTTAAAGTACTATCTCTATTAGTATATTCATTATATACTCTTTTATTAGCAATGTCAATAATCAATTTACATATTTTGTAAATTATTAATCGTTTTTATTTTTATAAATTCTTACCATATCTTTAAAGCTGATTTTTGATCCATTGTTCAAAATAGCTGATGAATATATTTTTATAGATACTTTTGCTACTACTAGCATTGTTATTATTAATATTCCAAGAGATATTAATATATCTTTAGTATCTGCTAATCCCATCATTATTCTAAATGGCATACAGAATGGTGAAGATATTGGGAACATAGATGCAAATGCATTTAATTCGCTTGCTGGATTCATCATTGTAAAATAAGATAGATAAAATCCTATTACTGCTAAAATTGCGACTGGACTATTTGCAGATTGTATATCTTCTGGTTTTGCTACTGTTGATCCTGTAAGTGCATAAAGTAATGCAAATAAAGAATAACCTAATATGTAATAAGCAATTGTACTTATTGCAAGTGTAGGTGTAAAGTTTGAAACATTTAATACTGCATCTACCATTTCTTTAGTTAAAAATGCATTAGCACAAATAACTGCAACTATTACTGTAACTGCTGTTTGTAAAAGCCCTGCAATTCCTATTCCTATTGTTTTTCCTATTACTATCGTTCTTGGTGATGTAGATGTAACTAAAGTTTCAATAATTTTAGATGTTTTTTCTGTTGTAATTGAAGTAGATACTTGATAAGCGTAAAAATAAATAGCGTAAAATAATACTATTGATAATAGCATCATTGCTAACAAGTTTCCTTGTGCTTCATTTTCATCTACTTGGTTCATTGAAACTGTAAATGGCATATTTATTTTTAACATTTGTTCTTCTGAAACATTTAGTTTTGAAATTTGAACATTTTTATAACTTTCTTTAATTGCTGTTATTAAATTTTCTGGCTCCATAGAAGTCATTCCTATAGATTTAACTAAATAATTTATATTTATTCCATTCTCAGCCTTTTCTATTACTAATGCTGAGTCTATTTCTTCTTGTTTTATTTGTTCTTTTATTTGGTCTATTGTTACACTTTCTTCTGGAATTTCTATTGTATATCCTAATTCTTTTTCTACTTGTTTTAATGAATTAAGACTATCTTCTAATAAATTTTCTTTATCTACTATTGCTATTTTTGTCTCTCCAAAGTTATCATTTTCACCATTAAATAACTTTATAATATTTGGTACATTAAATCCTATTATTACCATTATTAAAATAATTATGTTAGATATTATAAAAGATTTTCTTTTTACTAAATCTTTAAATGTATATGATGCTACTAAAAATAAATCTTTCATCTTATTCACCTACCTTTTCTATGAAAATATCATGAAGACTTGGTTTCTTAATCTCGAATTTTTCTATTTTTATATTACTATTAACTAGTGAATTTAATAAATTATAAGCTTGTTCTTCATTATCTATTTTTACTTCATATTCATTCTCTTTTTTTAATAAAATAGAAAGACTTGCTTCTTTTATTTTATCTTCTATATTTTCTTTTGTGATTAGTAGTACTTTATTTGCAGGGTATGTATTTTTTATTTCTGTAAGATTTCCTTGCAATACAGTTTTTCCTTTATTTAATATTAAAATATTTGTACAAAATTCTTCTACTACACTCATTTGATGAGCTGACATTATAATATATTTTTGTTTTTCAATTAATTCTAAAATAATATTTCTTATTAGTTCTGTGTTTACTGGATCTAATCCACTAAAAGGTTCATCTAATACTACTAAATCTGGATCATGCACCACTGCTGTTATAAATTGTATTTTTTGTTGGTTTCCTTTTGATAATTTTTCTGCTGTCATATTTTTGTACTCTTCTACTTCAAGTCTTTTCATCCAATAATTTATTTGTTTATCTGCCTCTTCTTGTCTCATTCCTTTTAATTTTGCAAAATACATTAGTTGGTCATATATTTTTGTTTTAGGATAAATTCCTCTTTCTTCTGGTAAATATCCAAAATTCACATTTTTTCTTGTTACTTCTTTTCCATTCCAACTAATTTTTCCTTTATCTTTTTTTAATATGCCTAAAAGCATACGTATAGTTGTAGTTTTTCCTGCACCATTTGTTCCTAAAAGTCCAAATACTCCAGGATTATTAAGTTCTATGTTGATGTTATCTACTACTTTTTTATCTCCATAGCTTTTAGATACATTTTCTATTTTTAATCCCATCTTTTTTCATCCTTTCTCAAAAAATAACACTAGTTATATATCGTTTGTTATTTTACCATTAATATTAATTCTTGTAAATACTTTTTACATTTTTTATATAAGAAAGTGAACTCTATTATTAAACCTTTGTCTAATAATAAGAGTTCACTTTTTATTTGCTAAATTTTTATTTTATTGCTTGTTTCATACATCCATAAACTAAACCTACCCATGTTGAAGAATTTGGACAAAATCTTCTTTGTACTGCAGATAAAGTTTTTCCATAATAACAAGATCCACCTTCTGTTAAATATTTATTGTGTAATAACTTAGCAGCTGCTTCTAACCCTTCTTCTGGTGTTGAGTATCTAATTAATTTTCCACCAGACATCATACTTATATAGTTGCATGTATTTCTATGGTTAGATGATATATTCCATCCTGATTCTGCTGCAATTAATCCACAGAAGAATATTTCGTTTATTTCGTATTCTTCACATAAATCATATATTGTTTCTGCATTTTCTGCGAAGAATCCTGAATAGTCAACTTTCATATTTTCCATTAAATTTATAAAATCTTCTTTTGATATTCCACATCTTTCAGTTAAATCCATATCTCTTGAAATTGTTATTTCTTCTATTGATATATATTGTGGTTGTTCTTCAATAGTTTCTTCTACTATTCTTTCTTCTGCTGATCTTGATGTTACTTCTGTTTCTCTTTCAAAACTGCTTTCTACTTCTGCTTTTTCTATAGAATTTTCTACTTCTAATGTTTCTTCTTTAGCTACTTGTAAATTTTCTTGTTTAAAAATAAAAATTTGTGCTATTGTGGCTGTAATTACTAATATTATTAAAGTCGCTATAATTTGTTTAATTTTCAGCCCACATGTAGTATCATTATTCATTTTTTTACATCCTTTCTGGTGTTTTTTTCACACCACGCTTTTAATTATACCATACTTTTCTTAAAACGTCAAATTTTGGTTACTTTTTCATGGTATAAAATGTCGTGTTTTCATTGGTGCAGTAAGGATTAGTCTTATTCGTCTTTTGTTGTATTTATTCTTAATAATTTAAATATTTCTACTATAACAAGCGGTGCAAATACAAGTGCTATTGTTTCAATTATATTAGCTGTTGGTAAAACTGGTATACTAAATACTTCTCTTAAGAATGGTACAAATAGTATTACTAACATAAGTGCTGCTGACACTGCAATTGCTAATAATAAATATTTATTACTTAAAGCTTTTGTTTTAAATATTGATTTTTTGTTATTTCTTACATTAAATACATGAACAAGTTCTGATAGTGCTAAAACTGTAAATGCCATTGTTTGGCCTATTTCTACTTTTATTTCTTGCACACTTAATCCTTCTATTTGTGGAAGTTCAGCCTCTGGTGTAGCTAATCCTATAATAAATGCTACAAGTGTTAATAATCCTATCATTATTCCTTGATATATTACTCTCCATGTCATTCCTTTTGTAAATATTCCTTTTCCACTTTTTAAAGGCTTTCTTTCCATTATATCTTCTTCTGCTGGATCTACTGCTAATGCTAAAGCTGGAAGTGAATCTGTTACTAAATTTATCCATAATATATGAATTGGAAGTAATGGAACTATTAAGCTAACATCTATTCCAAATTTGCTTGAAAGCCATGGTGTAATTAATATTGCTACGAATAGAACAATAATTTCTCCTACATTGCTAGATAGTAAATATTGTATTGCTTTTAATATATTGTCATATATACGTCTTCCTTCTTCTACTGCTGACACTACTGTTGCAAAGTTATCGTCTGTTAGGATAACATCTGAAGCTTCTTTTGCAACGTCTGTTCCTACCATTCCCATACTACATCCAATATCTGCTGTTTTTAGTGCTGGTGCATCATTTACACCATCACCTGTCATTGCAACTATTTCTCCATTTTTCTGCCATGCCTTTACTATTCTTACTTTATGTTCTGGTGATACTCTTGCATATACACTATATTTTCTAACATTTTGTTCTAACTCTTCCTGACTCATTTCTTCAAGTTCTGCACCTGTTATTGCTTCTTCATCATTTTCCAAAATACCTAATTGTCTTGCTATTGCTATTGCTGTTATTTTATGGTCTCCTGTAATCATTACTGTTTTTATTCCTGCTGTTTTACATTTTTCTACGGCTTTTCTTGCTTCTTCTCTTGGTGGATCTATCATTCCAACCATTCCAACGAATATCAATTCATTTTCTATGTTTTTCATTTCTTCTTTTGTTGGCATATGGTTCATTTCTTTATAAGCCATTCCAAGTACTCTTAAAGCATCTTGTGCCATTGCTTCGTTATTTTTAGCTATTGTTTCTTTATATTCTTCTAGGTTGTTTTCTATTTTTCCATCTAAAATGTAAGCTTTACATCTTGCAAGTAATTCGTCTATTCCACCTTTTGTATAAATAAAATATGTTTCTCCAACCTTGTGAACTGTTGTCATTAATTTTCTATCTGAGTCAAATGGTATTTCCTCTACTCTTGGATATTCTTCATATAAAGCTGGTTGGAAGTCTAACTCAAATCCCATATCTACTAATGCTGTTTCTGTTGGATCACCTGTTAGAGTATTGTCTGAAGCTACTTTTGTATTATTGCAAAGCATACTTATATATACTAATTTCTTTAATTCTTCATTGTTATTATTTACTTTTGCATTTTCTACATTTTGTAAAATGTCATCATAAAATACCTTTTGTACTGTCATTTTGTTTTGTGTTAATGTTCCTGTTTTATCTGAACATATAACTGTTGCACTTCCCAATGTTTCTACTGCTGGAAGTTTTTTTACAATAGCATTTTTCTTTACCATTCTTTGAACACCAATTGCTAAAACTATTGTTGAAACTGCTGCTAATCCTTCTGGTATAGCTGCTACTGCTAAGCTTACGGCTGTCATAAACATTTCTAGTGCATCTTTTCCAATAGCTATTCCTATAATAAAAATAACTATACATATAAGAACTGCTGCTATTCCTAATGTTTTTCCTAATTTATTTAATTTTTCTTGAAGTGGCGTATCTGTACTTTCTGTACTAGTTATTATCTCTGCTATTTTACCTACTTCTGTATTCATTCCGGTTGCTACTACTATTGCTTTTCCTCTGCCATAAGTAATTAAACTAGATGAAAATAGCATATTACTTCTATCGCCAATTCCTATTTTTTCTTCTTCAATAGTATCTATATTTTTCTCTACTGGAACAGATTCTCCTGTTAATGAAGATTCTTGAACTTTTAAATTTGCTCCTTCACAGATTCTTAAATCTGCTGGTACGTAGTCTCCTGTATCTAGTACAACTATATCTCCTGGCACTAGTTCTTTTGAAGGTAATACTTCCATTTTTCCATTTCTTATTACTTTTGCTGCATGAGAACTTAATTTTTGCAAAGCCTCTAAAGATTTTTCTGCCTTGTTTTCTTGTGCTACACCTATTATTGCATTAACTATTACAACTATTAAAATTATAATTGTATCTGTAATTCCTTCTCCTTGTGCAATTCCTACAGCACCTGAAATTATTGCTGCAATAATTAAAATTATAATCATGAAATCTTTAAATTGTTCTAAAAATTTAATTATTAAACTTTTCTTTTTCTTAGCTTTTAATTCATTTAGACCATATTTTTCTCTTGCTTTTTCTACTTGTTCTTTGTTTAATCCATTTTCAATGTTTGTTTCTAACTCTTTTTCTGTTTGTTCAATACTTTTGTTAAACCAATTTTCTTCCATTTTTCATTTCTCCTTTTTGACACAAAAGGGACATTTCCTTTTGCGCCATCTAATTTTATTTTTTCCATTTTTTTGTTTAATAGTCTATTTTTTCTAAAATTTCCTACTATATAAAAAATAAGACTCCTAAAGAAAACACTACATTTACATGTACTCCTTTCTTTAAAAGTCTTGCTTACCTTAAAGGTTACTAACCATGCATTTTCTGCCGAGATGTTGATTAGTAGTTTATAAGCTACTCCCCTTTAAATTTTTTATTTATTTTACCATTTGTTTTTTATTTTGGCAAGTCATTTTTGTTATTTTTTACTTGAAAGTATCTTTTATATGTTATATAATATGTTTAGTTACATTTGCGGGTGTAATTTAGTGGTAGAATGTCATGCTTCCGACCTGATAGCGCGGGTTCGATTCCCGCCATCCGCTCC
>CAKPPO010000012.1 GCA_934177725.1 uncultured Clostridia bacterium
ATTTAGTTGAGTATAACTCAACTAAATCGGCCCGTCCCTAATAGTTTAATTAATTATTCTTCTTTGTCTATCTTTTTAGTTATCATTTTTAATGCTTTTTGTCTTTCTACCATTATTACATGTCCACAACCTAGGCATTTTAGTTTAAAATCTACACCTATTCTTGTAATTTCCCATAGTTTACTTCCACAAGGATGAACTTTTTTAGTTCTTACAATATCTCCTATATTATATTCCATAATTCTCTCTTCCTATTTATTATATTTTTACCCCAAAGGTATTAGGTACTTTTGGGGTAGTTTTATTAATTTTCTATTTTAATTTTTCTATTGCTGTTTCAAATCTTTTGAAAATTCTTTCTTTTCCTAAAACTTGCATTATTTCATACATATCTGGAGTGTTACTTCTTGAAGTTAATGCAACTCTTATAACAGTACTTACATCTCCTACGTGTCCTGGATAAGCTTCTGGGTTAGCTTTAAATTCTTTTACTTCTCTTGCAAATCCTATTTCTTCTGATAAGTCTTTCATTCTATCAAACCATGCTTGTTTATCATCTGCTTCATTATAGTATTTTTCCATATATAATGTTAATATTTTTTTAATTAGTTCTTTATCTGTAACTTTTTGATATTCATATTCTTGGTCTTTTTTATAGAACTCGCTATCATACATATAAGAAATGTTGTCCATAACATCTTCCCATTTTGCTATGTCTTTTCTAGGTTTTGCATTTCCTCTTTCTATTCCAAATACCTTTAAAGCATATTCTTTATCTTGTAGTAAATCAAACAATTCTTTATTATATACTTTTGCCCATTTTATAGCTTCTTCGTAGATTTCTTCTTTGCTATATTTTGAAATTACTGTTTTTGATATATCTAATATTTTTACTATATCAAATAATGCCCCACTTACACTCATTTTGTTTAATTGTAGTTCAAATTCATCTATACTAGCCATTGGATTTTGTTTTCTCCATAACTCAAAACTTGAATTTGCTATATTTAATAAATATTCAATTACAGCTTCTTTAGGAACACCTATTTCTGTATAATAACTTACTGCTGCTTCTGGATCTTTACGTTTGCTTAATTTACGTTTTCCACCTTCATCTTCTTTCATAATTGGTGCAATATGTGCATACTTCGGTGCCTTAAATTCTAACATTTGGAATAATTGTAAATGAAGTGGCACTGAAGATAACCATTCGTCGCCTCTTATTACATGTGTTGTATGCATTAAATGATCATCAACTGCATGTGCAAAGTGGTATGTAGGAAGTCCATCTGCTTTAATTATTACTATATCTTGGTCATTTTCTGGAAAATCTACATTTCCTTTTATAACATCATGATGCTTTATTTTTCTATCTTCCCTACCTGGTGATTTTAAACGGATGATATATGGCTCACCATTTTTTATCTTCTCTGCTGCTTCTTCTACAGATAAATTTCTATATTTTGCCCATACTCCATAATAACCTGGTCTTACTTTTGCTGCTTCTTGTTTTGCTCTCATTTCATCTAATTCTTCTGCACTTGCAAAACATGGATATGCTTTTCCTTGTTCTAATAGATGTTTAGCATATGCTTGGTAAATCTCTTTTCTTAAAGATTGTTTATATGGACCATAACTTCCTATTTCTTCTGTTTCGCTCGTCATTCCTTCATCTGGGATTAGTCCAAAATCTCTTAAAGATTCTATAATTCCTGTTACACCATTCTCTACTTCTCTTTTTTGGTCTGTATCTTCAACTCTTAAGAAAAATACACCATTTGTTTGTTTTGCCATTTTTCTTGCAATTACTACTTGATATAATGAACCTAAGTGTACAAAACCTGTTGGGCTTGGTGCAAATCGAGTAACTATTGCTCCTTCTAGTAATTTTCTTTCAGGATATTTTTCCTCATAATATGATATTTCTTTTGCATCTGGAAATATTAAGTCAGCTAATTCTTTATAATCCATATCTATTTCTCCTTTTTCTAAATTCTTGGTAATTATATCAAATTTTCCCATGTTCTTCAAGAGATTAACACACTTTTTAATCTCTTTGTTTGTTATTTTTATTTTATTTACATTTTTTTACAATTTTGTTGACTTTTTGTTGATTTTATGTTAATATTTAATTATGTACAATGATTTACTCAAGGAGGTAGTTACAATGCAATTATCTAAACAACGGTTGGCACCTATAATTATTGCCACCAATATGAGGCTTGAGCCTTTTAACGCTGACACTCAGGACACCAAAGTTCGTAAATGGTTAGAAACCCATGACTTTGATCCTAAAAAAGATAGCCTGTCTTCCCTTTATTATCAGGCATCTCAGTTCTAAGTAAAAGCAAAATAAAAGCTCCTAGTATGGAGCTTTTATTTTGCTTTTTTACTATAAAGACATAATGATCGGCAATATCATAGGGTTACGTTTTGTTTTTTGGAAAATATAATCTCTTATATGGTCCTTTAATGTTGATTTAATTGTTGCCCAATCACGTACACCTTTACTTTCTAATATTTCAACTTCTTCACGAATATATTTTTTAACATCATCCATTAAGTTTTCAGATTCTTTTACATATACAAATCCTCTTGAAATAACATCTGGACCTGCTACTATTTCTCCTGTTGAAGTATCCATTGTCATAACTATAACTATTAAACCATCTTGTGATAAGTGTTGTCTATCACGTAAAACTACGTTTCCTACATCTCCTACACCATAGCCATCTACTAATACTTTTCCGCATGGTACACTTCCTGTTTGTTTTGCTTCGTTTTCGTTTAGTTCTATTATACGTCCATTTGTGCTCATGAAAATGTTTTCGGGTGCTACACCCATTTTTACAGCAGTTTCTGCGTGTGCCATAAGTTGTCTATATTCACCATGAACTGGTATAAAATATTTTGGCTTTGTTAATGCAAATATTAATTTTTGTTCTTCTTGGCAGGCATGTCCAGATACGTGAATATCTGCTAATGCGTTATATACAACATCTGCACCTATTTGTAGTAAATCATCTATTACTTTTGATACAGATTTTTCATTTCCTGGAATTGGATTTGCAGATATTATTATTAAGTCATTTGGTGTTATTTCTATTTTTTTGTGTTCTCCTGCTGCCATTCTAGTTAATGCAGACATTGTCTCACCTTGACTACCTGTTGTAATAATAACTAATTGCTCATCTGTATAATTTTTTATCATGTCTATGTCTATAAATACGTTTTCTGGTACGTCCATATATCCTAATGCTCTTGCAGTTTCTATCATGTTTATCATGCTTCTACCACATATAGCAATTTTTCTGCCATTTGCTACTGCCGCATTTACTATTTGTTGAACTCTATGAACGTTTGAAGCAAATGTTGCAACTACTATTCTTTTTGTACAATTTACAAATAATTTGTCAAACTCTTTTCCTACTGTACTTTCAGACATTGTATATCCTTTTCTTTCAGAGTTTGTACTATCTGATAGTAATGCAAGTACACCTTTACTTCCTATTTCTGCTATACGATTTAAGTCTGTTATTTCACTATTAATTGGTGTGTAATCAATTTTGAAATCTCCTGTATGCATTATTGTTCCTACTGGTGTATAAATTGCAAGCATAACTGAATCTGGTATACTATGGCAACTTCTTATAAATTCTACACTCATTTTTCCAAGTTTAATTGTTTGTCCCGCTTCTACTTCATATAGTTTAGTACTTCTTAATAGTTTATGCTCTTCTAATTTATTTTTAATTAATCCAATTGTTAATTTTGTAGCATAAATTGGTATATTTATTTGTTTTAAAACATATGGTATAGCTCCAATATGATCTTCGTGACCATGTGTAATTACTAAACCTTTTATTTTTTCTTTGTTTCTTTCTAGGTAAGTAACATCTGGTATAACTAAATCTACACCAAGCATATCATCTGTAGGGAATTCTAGTCCACAATCTACAATAATTATTTCATCTTCATATTCGAAAATAGTCATATTGTTTCCTATTTCTTCTAATCCACCTAATGGAATAATTTTTAAATTTGATTTTTTGAATTCAAATTTAGGTTGTTTTTTATTGTAATTTCTTCTCGTAGTAGTTTTTCTTTCTATATTTTTATTTTCTTCTACTACTTTTGTTTCCTTTTTTACTCTAGCTGGTTTTCCATCTACTTTTTCAGTTTTTTTATTATTTCTATTATATGGTCTTCTTGCTCTAGAGTTAGTCACTTTTTCATTTTTTACATTTTGTATTTCTTCTTTTCTTTCTTCTGTCATATTTTTATCTCCTTTTCTATTATTCTAATTTAAATTTATTTTTTACATATTTATTTTCACGCAAAAAAATAGTTTTACTTAATGTAAAAACTATTTTTGACTCCAATTATAAAATACAGTTATTTTAACTTTTTTCTCTTTTTTTGCAATACTTTTACATATATTGAATTTATATTAATTTTTTCTTTTGTTTTATTCTCTCTTTTATCTCTTTATTTTATACATATATTTTATTTAGAATCTCATTTTACATTGTTTTAGATTGATTTTTCTACACACCTTTTTATCAATCTTTCATTATAAATTTAAATCTCTTCTTTACCTCTAAAAGGTAACAACTGTTTTGTATTTTAGCATATTTTTCTTGTTTTGTCAAATTTGGAATTTTTTTCTATTAGTTAAAGGCTATCCCCTAACTGATAAAACGTCACAATTAGGGACTGTCCCTAATTGTGACGTTTAGTATTATTTTTATAGTGTTGCCCCTATAATCCCTGCATCATTTTTTAATTTTGCAAGTACAATTTTAGGTTTATCGAATTGATATGAAATCAATTGTGCTTTTTCTAATAATCTTTTGTATAAAATATCTTCAAAATATGTAAAGCTACCACCTATACATATTTGTTCTGGATTAATCATATTTATAATATTTGAAAGCCCAATGCATAATGTATTTATATAATCATCTATATATTTATTTACACTTTTATCATCTTTATTTTTTATTAAAAAGTTTAAGATTTCCTCCGAAGTAGCTTCTACATTTATTCCTAATACTTCCACTATTTTGTTTTTAAATGCCCCCATTGAGCTATATGTTTCAAAACAACCTCGTCTTCCACAACTACATAAATTTCCGTCTTTTTCTATAATCATATGTCCAAATTCTGATGGAATTACTTCTTCATTTATTATTGTTGCTCCTCCTATTCCTGTTCCAAAGCAAATAAAGACTCCTCTTTTTATTTCATTCAAATTTCCATATTCTTTTTCTGCTTTTGCTGCACATAATGCATCATTTTGAAGTTTTACTGATACTTGATAATGTTTTTCTAATCTTTCTGCTAAATCCCAATTATATATTTCGTATTTGTCACATTTTTTTATAATATTATTTTCTATAATTCCTGGAAAGCCTATTCCTATCTCTTCTATTACAAAACTAGGTACTTGTGCATTTCTTAAAACAGCATTTATTATTCTTATTATTTTTTCTATAATAATTTCTTTTATATTTTCATTATTAGAAACTATTATATTTTCTTCTTGTTTTTCTAATATTCTACCTTCTTCTGTTATAATTGCCACTGCTATATGGCTTCCACCTAAATCAATTCCTATTTTCATATATTTACTCACTCCTTCCTATTTTGAAAGTGCATTATTAAGAATTCTTTTAGATTTTTAATTATGTTGCAAAAACGTGGTATTTATAATACCACGTCGTTTTAATAGTTCTGTTTTTATATATTTTAAATACCTGCTGCTGAGAATAAGAATGTTCCCATATATACTTCTAGTAATGGAACTAATACTACTAATACAAAGAAAATCAATACAACACCTACTATAGAATACATTACTTGTGGTAATACTTTCATGATTTTGTCTAGTGTATTATTAATATCTATTTCCATATATTCAACTAATTTGCTCATCATTTCTGATAAGTCTGTTTGCATTCCTATTTTTAACATTTCAGTTATCATTGTTGATGATAATCCTGATTTTTCGAACGGTTCTATCCATGATTGTCCTATTAATATATTATTAATTGCTGTTTCTACCATAGATAAAAATACATAGTTACTTACTACATTTTTACTAACTTCTAATGCATCTTGTATTCTCATTCCATTATCTAGATTAAGCATCATTGCTTTTATAAATCTTGAGAAATCCAGACTATAAATTAATTTTCCAAAGATTGGCATTGTGTATTTAAAATAATGAAAATTATATTTTCCTCTTGGAGTATTAATATAAAATAGAATTCCTACTACAATTGCAACTATTATACTTACTGGAACATACCAATTTCTAATAATAGCATTGATAAAATCTGAAAAACCTAAAGTAATAGGATTAATTGTATCTTTACTTCCTACTTGGTCATATACTCCTTGAATAGCTGGTACTGCTACTAAAGTTCCAACAACTAACATTATTATTAATAAGACAAATTGCAACACATTAGGAATTACAATCTTTTTTACTTTTTTGGTTATGTCTGCTGAATCATCTAAATAACGTACTGCTTGTTTTAAAGAGTTAGTAAGTGATCCTGATAGTTCGCCTACTTTTATCATGTTTATATATATTTCTGGAAATATGTTTGAATAATATTCCATAGTGGTATACATATAGTCTCCACCTTCTACACCAGCTAATATATCTTCTAATATTCCTCTTAATGATAGGTTTTCTGTACTCTCTATTATTGTTTTTAAAGCATGTATATTATTGAAGTTTGCTTTTTTTAGCAAGTAAAAGTTCTGTGTAAAAATTACTAAATCTCTGTTAGTTATTTTTTCTGTTGCTGCTAATTGTAAATTTATTTTTTCTACTATAGATAAATTTTTTCTTGTATTATTGTTTAAAATATTAGTAGTATTAGCAGTTTTCATTATGTCTTCTATATTATTTATATTCTTTTTGGATTTCTTATTTTTCTTACTATTATAACCAACTTGCACTACTTGAATAGGCACTAAACCATTATGTTTAAGCCTTCTTATTAAAGATTGTTTACTAGAGTCTTCTACTTTATTTCTTACAACTAAACCTTTGTCTGTTACAGCCTTATACACATATTCTGGCATAACTTCTTTTCTTCCTTTCTCAATTAGGGATAGTCCCCAATTGTGACATTTTCTCAATTGGGGACTATCCCTAATTGAGAAAGTTTATTAATTTGCTTGCTTTTTAATTTTCAACTGCATAATTGTTCTATTTAATATTTCAATATTTTTTTCTTCTATTTGAGCTTTTGCTTGTTCTAATGTTATTTTGTCGTCTACAAATAGTTCTGCAATTGAGTTTATTAAACCTATGCTACCTTTTTCTAGGTTACTCTGTATTGCATCCTCTATTTCTGATACACTAATTTTTTCCTTACGTATGATACCTGAAACAATATTATCTACTACCATTACTTCTGGCACTAATACTAATTTTCCATTTTTTCCTTTTAGTAATCTTTGTGATACTACTAGTTTTAGTAATGATGCTATTAGGTATTTTATACTTTGTTGATCACTTATATCATAAAAATTAATCATTCTGTCTATTGTTTCTGCACATGATTTTGTATGAAGTGTTCCTATTACTAAATGTCCTGCTTCTGCTGTTTCTATTGCTGCATCCATTGTTTCTCTGTCACGAATCTCTCCTACTACTACTATATCACAGTCTTCTCTTAAAGAGTTTTTAACACCATCACTATAACATAAGCAATCTCTACCAGGTCCTACCTCTTTTTGTATTATAACTGATTTTTTTGATGTATGTCTATATTCAACCGGACTTTCTAAAGTTAAAATCTTTTTATTTTGTGTTTCATTTATGTCGTTTATTAATGCATTTAAAGTTGTTGTTTTACCAGAGTTTGTTTTTCCTGTTACTAATATAAGTCCTTGTGGTTGAGTAGTCATTCTACGTACAATATCTGGCACTCCTAAATCTTCGTATCTTGGCAGTTCATTTTTTATAAGACGAAGCGTAAATGTTGGTATTTCATCTGAATATGAAACATTTACTCTAAGTCTTATTTCTTCAAATTCAAACGATGTATCTAATTTTTTGGTTCTTTTAAAAGTTTCATCTTTTTCTAGATTACCTCTTATAAAATAATCATATATTTCATTTAAATCTTCTATTGTCAATTCATCTACTTCTTCTATTGGAACTAGATCTCTTGCTATTCTAAGCATTGGTTTTAATCCATAAATTAAATGTACGTCTGAAGCATCTTTTTCTTTTGCCGTCTTTAGTACTTTATCTATATTCATATATTTTTCCCCTTTCTACTTAATAAATTCTTAGTTTATTATTTAGTTCATCTAATGTTGTTTTTCCTTCCAATACTTTGTTTAATCCATCTACTATAAGAGGCTTATAATCTCCTTTTAATGCTTCTTTTCGTATTTCTATACTTGATGCATTATTAGTAATTAATTGTCTTATTTCATCATTTATGATTAATACTTCAAAAATTCCAATTCTATCATAATATCCTGTATGATTACATTTTTCACATCCAATAACATCATAAGTTTTCTTATTTGTAAAGTCTAAACTTATTCCATTTTTTTCTGCAATTTCATTCATTATTTCTTTTTCTTGTTCTGTAAATTCTCTTTCTTTTTTGCAATATGGGCATACTCTTCTTACTAATCTTTGTGATACTGAAGTAGCAAGTGTACTAGCTATATCATAATTTGAGATTCCCATTTTTCTTAATCTTGTAATTACTTCTATGCTGTTAATGGTATGTATTGTAGATAGAACATAATGTCCAGTTTGTCCTGATTGCATTGCGATTTCAGCTGTTTCATTATCACGAATTTCTCCTACTAATATAATATCTGGGTCTTGTCTTAGTACTGTTCTTAATGAGTCTGAAAATGTTGTTTTTGTATCTATTTCAATTTGATTTAAACCATCTATACGTATTTCTACTGGGTCCTCAATTGTTGTTATATTTATGTCTTGTCTGTTAAGCATATCTATAATGCTATAAAGTGTTGTTGTTTTTCCTTCTCCTGTAGGAGCTGCAATAATTGTTATACTATTTTTCTTATCAAAACTATCTTTTAATAATTTTTTATCGTCTGGAAATCCTAAGTCCACAATCTTTTTTATTATAGTATTTTTCTTTAATAGCCTTAATACAAATTTTTCTCCATATACGTTTCTTTGTGAAGAAACACGAATATTATAATCTGGATATAATATTATTCTACCATCTTGTGCTTCTTGTTTTTCTTGATGCATATTAGAAATAGCTTTTAGTCTACCTACTATCTGTGGTATTTTTTCAACCTCTATATTTACTGCATTTACTAACCCACCATCGATACGATATCTTACTCTTAATTTATCTTCCATTGGTTCAAAATGAATATCACTTGCTCTTTTTTCCATTCCTGTCTTTATAATACTATCTACTAGTCCTGTTATATCTCTGTTTGTATTGATGTTGTCAGATGCTATTCCTTCTAATGAATCTAATATTTTATCTATATTACTTTCAAATGTAATATATTTTTCCATAATAAGTCCTTTATTTAGTAATAAAAGTCTTATTGTTTCAATTGCTCTTTTATTTGTTGTATCTGCAAAACATACCTTTATTCTATTTCCATCTATTTCAAATGGAATTGCTTTATTTCTTTTTGCTATATCTAATGAAATGTAATCTGGTATATTTATTCTTATATCTGTTTCTTCTAATAAAACTGCTTTCTCATCTAGAATTTCTCCAATTGCTTTTATTAATTCTTCTGAATCACATAAATGCAATATATGAAGGATATCTCCCAATTTTTTATTTGGATAACTTTTTTGATATTCTAATGCTTTTTCCATGTCGCTTTCTGTAATAATTCTTCTTTTTGCAAGTTCTATTCCTATTGGTTGTGTCAATTTTTGTGCCATATATTTTTTCTCCTTTCTTTTGTGTATTCATATTTATTATACTATATTTTAGTGCTTTTCTATAGTGGTTTTATTAAATAGATAAAATTACCAATATTTTAGTACAAATTGATTTTCTGCAACAAAGTTTTTAATTCCCTTTATTATAATGTTAACATTAATTATCTTTTTTGTTACATTATTGGTTGTTTCTTCACTCTTAGAAAATTTACAATATTCAATTTCTTTGCATATTTTTACTTTATTACGATATATACTTTTGTCTTCTGCCCCTCCATAGGTGTATATCGTTCCATCATTAAAAATAACTTTGTCGTCAGATACCTCATAAGTATCTTTGTTTTTCTTGCAGTCTTCTATAAAGTACATTGCAAATTTATTATATTCCCCTATATTTTTTGAGTTTTCTGACAAATATTTTTTGTTATAGAAAAAGAAATTGCTGACTGTTGTTAAAATTGATACAGCTATAATTAATACTATTATGCTAACAATTAGAGTAATTAAGGTTATACCTTTCTCTGATTTCACTTAAATTTCTCCTTTACATTTCCTTTATTTTCAATTTTTCAATTTCGTATTTGTTTTGTTCATTTAAATATGTGTAGTTTACTGTTATCTTTACTTTTTTTATTATATCTTCTTTATTTGAATTACTATCACTATAATTTTCTACGTCAATTGTCATATTAAAATTTTCAGGCATATCATATTTTTGCGAAATATTATTATTTAAGTCGTTAGTAACTTCTTCATAAGCTATTCTATCAGTATCTTCTGCAAGTTTTATAGAATAGTATAATGCCATTGCATTTAGATTTGCAATTGTACTATTTTTTAATATCTGATAGTACAAATTACCAATAACTCCAACAAATAGTGATAGAATTATAATTGCTACTACAGTATCCGATAAAGTTACTCCAGTATCTTTTTTTAAAAAATTGTTTTTCATTTTTTTCACCTACAAGTTATATAATTTATTATTATAAAGCTTACTATATTGCTACATACCAAGTAAAACCCAAATGGTAAATCCATATAAAATGATTTTTCATTTTTGTTCTTAACTTTGGCAATTATTTTTTTTGCTATTTGTTCTATACTAATTGCTAATAAAGTTAATGTTACTGTAGATATATATATAATTTCTTTAGTAAAAATTGCCATAAGCATACTTAATTCTAAAATTTGAATTGTATAATTATCCTTAAGTTTTTTCTTTAGGTATGTATTTTCAATAATTATAAAAATAAATAGTATGAATAAGTATATTGCATATCTATATATATTAGCTTTTTCTACTGTATATAGATATACCATATATAAGCAAACAATAATAACTTCATAGATTAAAACATTTTTTTGAATTGTATGTTTTTCTTTATCTATTCCTGCTATTATAATAATACCAGCCAAATAAAGGAATCCAAATACTAAATATATTAATTTATTCATTACTAATGTTTCAAAAGAAATGTTTAATGATATAGCAAATAATAGAAATATTGTACCTGTTAATATTTCTAATAATAAATAGCGTACTCTAATTTTTTCTTTACAATATCTACATTTTCCTCCTAATAAAATGTAACTTAAAATTGGTATCATATCGACAAATGAAAGCTTATGGTTGCATTTTGGACAATAAGATCTTTTATGAGTTATGTCTTGATGTAATGGAATTCTATAAACTGCTAATGTAAAGAAACTTCCAAAGACTGTTCCTATAATAAAAGTAAATAAATAAAAAATAAATTGTTCCATATCTTTTCCTTTAATTTATTATTTAATATATATAAACAATGAGGTTACCTAAATATAATGATTAATTTTACTAGGTAACCTCATATTTAGTTTTATAACTGAACAATTATTGTTGTAATAATTGGTTAGCATATTCTGCTACGTTTGCTAATTGACCTTGTTCAGTATTAGCTGCTACTTTATATTCATTAGCACCTTGTTTAGCTTTTGTAACAAGTCCATTATCTCCTAATACAAGAGCTATAGATACTCCTGCTAAGATAATTAAAACAATAATTGTTACTACTAATGCTACTAATGTAATACCTTTTTGTCCTTTTAACATAAAAAACTCCTCCTTCTAAATTATTTTGTATATATTTATTTATAAATATATCCTTATTTTAGTTTACTAGTGTTGTTATTACTAGTATTTGTCTTTACAACATTTGAATTTGTTGTAGTTGTATTTTCTTGTTTTTCATTTGTATTTATATTTACGTTATTTCCACTTGTTACTACATTCGTGCTTCCACTAGTAGTAGAAGCGAATGGATTTTCTTTGCTTGGATTATAAGTTTTACTCTTTTTATATATGTTTAGGTCTGCACCTTCTACTGTATATACTTTGTTTTCGATACTAAGATTATTTTGTACATTTTCTTCTAATTCATTTCGAATATTCTCTGGTGCAGTATAAGCTATTTTATTTGGTACAACTTTATTGATTGGATTATAATCATAAAATAAAACCCCTAATACAAGTAAAATAGCAACACATAGTAGTAAAACTATAATTATTTCTTTTATAATTGATTTAATCATTTTTTACTCCTTCTTATTGATTATTTTGCATGCTGTTTGTAACACTATTTTTCATACTTTCTACACTACTTGATATTGCATTTTGTCCTGCTTCTCTAGCTGTATCTGTAGATAAAGTATTATTTTGTTTTGTTGCATCTGTATTCTGATTTGTTGTCGTTGGTGTTGATACTGCTTGTTGTGAAGTGTTTCCTTCTATAGATATATTTCTTACAGTAAATGTTGCTTGTAAAATTTCATTTTGATAAGGTAGCAATTTAAAATTCTCAATTGTGAAATTTAACTCTGTATCATTTTCAAGTGCATATATAAAGTTTGTAATTGCAATATATGATCCGTCTGCTGTAAATTTAAGGTCATTTGCATTGCTTGCACCTGTACTACTAGATACTATCTCAAATTTTAAATTAACGCCTTCCTCTCTCGCGTGTGTTCCTATTTTAGTCCATAAAAATTCTATTTTATAACTCTTTTTTTGCATTGCTTCCAAAATTTCTTCATCGGAACTCATATTTGTATATTGTAAATATTCTTCCTTTGCACTTTCTAAATTTTTAGCTGCTGTAGTCAATTCTTTTTTCTTTTTTGGATATTCAACATCTATTAGTGAATTAGTTTCTTCTATTTTACTTTTTAGGTCTTTACTCTCTTCCTGTATTTGTTCTACACTAGAAATTTTCAGATTAAAGATTTGAATACCATTTACTACTGTACAATAGCTTAAGACAAGTAATAATACAATAACAATTATAATTAATATCTTTCTCATGGTAGTTCTCCTTCTATTACAATTTTAACAATTCCATCTTGTTTGACACCAGATGTAGATATAACTGTACTTGGGCTTAATATTCCGTCTACAATTAAGCTACCTTTAAAGAATCCTAATAAATCATAATCTTCTGATTGTGCATTAATAATTATATGTGAATCTGTTGAATTTTCTATAGATGTTATTGTAACTCCTTTAGGTATGACATTCATTATTCTAGTTAAAAGCATTGGAATAACATTTTTATTTTTCAAATTGTTTGCAGCTATACTATTATAATTTTTTAAATTATCTGTCATTTTTGAATAATCTGTCACTTTATTATTTAATGTTTGTATATCTCTTGTTGCTAGTTCTATTTGCCCAGTAGTATGTGTTTTAACATCATTTACTTCTGATATTTTCTTTTCTATTCCATTATTTAAAAATATTGTTACTCCTGAATATATTATAATAAAAGCTATTATTCCCATACCTGTTCTTAAAAGCCACTTTTCTGTTTTATCTAATGCTCCCTTAAAATCTAATGAAAAGTTAGATTTTACACCTAATTTTGATCCTTTTTTAGAATCTTTTTTTGGTCCTATTTCTAATTTCATCCAATCAGGTAATTTGTCTGCTAAATTTGGTTTTTTGAAGTTTATTGTTTCTATACCATATCCTACTCCTTGCATTGCCAAAGCTATAGCAGAGTTAACCTCCATATAATCCTTTATGTTGATTTTTACATTTTCTGGTATAAAATATGGTTTCAATAATTCACATTTTATATTTTTAAAATATTCTTGAAAATACAAATCTATATTATTTATTACACAGCCTGTACCAGTAATATAAATTTTGTCTATTTTATCTAATGAATTTTCTATAATTTCTTTTATTTTTTGTACAATATTATATAAGGTTGGCATTATATCTTCTAGATATATATTTTCATTTTCTTCTAGTAGTTCTTTTCCTTCCATTGTATAAATTGTAGTATTTTTACAAATTTCATAAGCTTTAGCATATGAATTTTCTTTTTCGCTAATAGTAGATAATATACTACTTACTGTTTCTTCTATTTTATCTATTGCATAAATCTTTCCATCTATTATTGTAGTAACTGTAGTCTTTTCTTCTAAATTGACTATTGCAACATTTTCTTTTTCTTTAATATCTACTACATTTGATATAACCATTGGTAAAGGTGTTAAATAAGAAACGCTATTTCCTTCAAAGTCTTGCATTTTTTTGTTGATTTCTGCTTTATTTACTGATATATATATGGTTTTTATTTTTTCTGCATCTTGCATATCTGGAACTAAAGCATATCTTGTTTCTAGAGCATTCCTATTGAATCCTTTGTCGTAACAATATGAGTCGAATTCTGTTTCAATTGCCTTCTTTAAGTCATTTTTATTTAGCAAGTTGAAAAAGTAAAAGTATTGATACATTTCTTCTGAAAGATTAATACTAATTGGCGTTTTATAACTAAATGTTTCAGAAATAATTTGGTTTATAGTTGGTCCTATTTGGTCATAAAATTTTATTCCAAAAGAATCCACTTTTAGCATTTCTCTTTCTTTAGTCACTTTTGCATATTTAATTAGATTATTTTCAATATATAAACCTAAGCAACTTGGCATGATAACTCCCTCATTTTTTTTATTTTACACTATTATATTTTACAAAAATCGACAAAAAATACTTTACTTTTTATATTTTATTTTGCATCTTTTACACATTTTTACCTAAATAGTATAATTATGCTATAATTTTATCCTTTTTTTGTTCAAAGTCAATAGTTTTAATACACTTGTAATTTAAATGTAATATTTTTGTAATAATGTTTTTGTCACAAAAAAATATAGAAAAATAAAGAAACTTTATTTTCTTTATTTTTCTATATTTTAATATAAATTATTCTTTTACTTTATCTTATAAAGCATATCGCTAAAATAATAATTCCCAATATTACTCTATATATTGCAAATATTTTAAAACTGCCTTTTTTTAAGTAATTTAGTAAAAATTTGATAACTAACATTCCTACTATAAAACTTGTTAAAACTCCAATAAAAAATGACAAATCAAAAACAAAATGTCTCATTTCGTATAATGCTGCAGCTGCTACAATAGGTGTTGACAATAAAAATGAATACTTAGCAACAGACTCTCTTTCTATTCCCATTTTTCTTCCTACAGTCATTGTTATTCCAGATCTAGAAACTCCTGGAAATGCTGCTGCAATTGCTTGTGAAATAGCAATTAAAATAGATTGTTTTAGTGTGATTTTTTCATATTTTATTGTTGATTTTGATTTTTTATCTACTATATATAAAATAATTCCCATTACAATTAATGCTACAGCTATAAGTACCATTTCTACATTTATTTCTGTTGTATTAAATGTTTGAGCTAATTTTTCTATGATATTTCCTGATACTTTATCTAATACTAAGCTCAAAATTCCTGCTGGAATAGTACTTATTACTATGTACCAAAAAATTTTACCATCTGTAGATTTTTCTTTTTTTACTAATTGTTTATATCCACCTTTTATTAAGTTTATCCAATCTTTAAAGAAAAATACTAATATTGCAAACAATGTTCCTATATGTAATGCAACATCAAAAGATGGACTCATTTCTCCCCAATTAAATAACCAAGGAAAAAGATTTAAATGGGCTGAACTAGATATTGGTAATAATTCAGTTAATCCTTGTACAATTCCTAATATTATAGCTTGTATAATAGTCATTTTATTTACCTCTCTTATTTTTATTTTACTTTTGTAGTTTTTTAAACTATTTATAATATTTTTTCATATAATAATTATTTATTTTGTATTACATTATATTTTGATTATTCTTATTATATTCTATTTTTTGTTATTCTCTTTCTCTTCCTTCTTCTCTTTTTGTCTGAATAATTTTCATTACTTTTATATCGTTATGATTTAAATTTCCAACTACTTCATAAGTATGTTTTAAATGTTTTATTGTTTGTTTTTCTTTTTTAGTAATTTTTATATTCTTCTTTCTAGGTGGTCTATTATTAGAAGGTTTATCTACTTTATATAATATTAATTTAAATATTAATTCTTTTTTTATTCTATCATAAATTTCCGGATTTTCATCTACAGCAGCGTTTAAATATTCTATTGCTTTAATTTCTTCACCTTTAAGCATTGCTATATAAGCCAAATAGTAATAAGCATCTTCTTCTAATTCTTCGTCTTGTAAACATTCTACAAAATAATTTTCCGCTTCTTCTAACTCATTATAAAGTAATGCTATTTGTCCCAAGTTATATTTTGCATTATATAATAAAGAATTCAGTTCTGCTGCTTTTTCATAATATTCTTTTGCACTTTGAAAATCATTTAGCATAGTATATACCATTCCTAAATTATAATACAAATCATAATTCTCCGGATGATATTGAATAGCATCCAAATATACACTAACTGCTTCTTTAAATCTTTCTTGTTCTTGGAAAATATCACCTAATAAAAGTGTTGCATCTTCCCATTCTGGCTTTTTTCTTAATAATTCTTGTAGAATTTTTATAGCTCCATTTTGTTTACCTGTTTGATTAAATAAATATGCTATTTTGTATTGAATTTTATCTTCATTTGGTCTTATATTTGATGCTCTAATATATTCTTCTATAGCTATCTCTAAGTTATCTTCTTTTTCATAAACTTCTGCTAATATTTTATGTCCATAATAACTATTTTTATCTTTTTCTACTAATTTCAATATTATATTTTTAGCTTTGTCTTCTAGCCCCATTTTATTATAAATTTTGTAAATAGAAATATGTATTACTTCTGTTAAAGTTATTCCTTTTCTCTCAATTAAAATAATAATTATAGGCAATATTATAGAAAATATATAAGTTAGAATAAGAACAATTATTGGTAACTGTACATTAATAATTAAAGCAAAAAATCCAATTGCTATTCCTAATGCTTGTAACGCTAATATGTATATGTAATTTGTATCATTTTTTTGTATCATTCTAAAAAATAAAAACAAAAACAATCCTAAAGCTACTACATTGAATAAAATTCTTTCTAACATATTTATCTCCTTATTTTAAGAATTTTTTATTATAGTTTTCTATGCATTCTTGTATTATTCTTTCTGCTTCTTCTCTACCTTCTATTTTATCTACCATTGTTTGTTTTCCCTCAAGTTGTTTATAGACTTCAAAAAAGTGTTTGATTTCACATGCTATATGTTCTGGAATATCTTCAATATTTTTGTAGCAATTTAAAAATGGATCATTTTTTGGTATTGCTATAATTTTTTCGTCAAATTGGTATCCATCAATCATTTTTAATACACCAATTGGGTATACTTCAACCAATGCCATTGACACTATTTTTTCTTGACAAAGTACTAATACGTCTAATGGATCTTCATCTCCTGCATATGTTCTTGGAATAAAACCATAATTTGCTGGGTAGTGTGTAGATGTATATAATACTCTATCTAGCTTAAGCATTCCTGTTTGCTTGTCAAGCTCATATTTGTTTCTTCCTCCTTTTGATATTTCAATAACTGCTACAAAATCATCCTTTTTTATTCTTTCAGGATTGATGTCATGCCATATATTCATTTTAACTACCTCCTTTTAATCTCATTTATCTATTTTAGGCTATTTTTGTCAAAAAGTCCATAGATATTGAATATTTTTTCAAAAAACTACTAAATTTTCATTATTTTTTGCTTATTTTTATATGAAATATATTTATTTTATATGTTTATCTTATAAATATCATTCAACTTTTATACTGAAATTATAAAAAGACACCTATTTTAGTATATTTATAAACATAAAATAGTGTCTTTTAAACAATTCTTCTTTCATTATTTATTTGTTTTCTTAAGTTTCTACACAATTTATTAAAACCAATTTCTGACAAGTAACCTATTGTTTTGCTTGATAAGTATTTGTTTTTAATAGCATACTTATTCCATTGCTTTTCATTTGGATTTTTTTCATTTCTTTTCATATATTCAATTAAAGCATTCATGCTTTCTACATAGTAGCCCCTTTTTCCTTGCTTTTTCCTAGTAGTTTTTTTATAATATGCTTTTTTCACTTTGTATTTGAATATACTTTTTTTTAAATACATTACCATTTTACCTTGTATAGTTCTGTTATATCAACATCTAAAGCTTTTGCCAGTTGAATCATTACAACTAAACTTGGTCCTTTTATATTATTTTCTATATCATTAATATGTGTTGTCGATATGCCACTTTTTTCTGATAATCTATTTAAGGTTACTTTTTTCTTTTGTCTCACTTGTTTTAATAATATTTCTACATACATATTCTTTTCCCCATAGACTAATTATTTTTTATTATTTAAACACAGAATCAATCCGCTATGGCGGAAATTGGAAAAATATTACTAATTTTTATATTTCATTTATTTTTATCTTTTTTCTTCTATGCTATTGCATAAGGAATTTTAATGGTTTAATTGTTTTTTGTTTTTAACTTATTTGTTAATATTTATTTTTCAATTTTTTACCATTCTTTTACATTTTATATTTGCTTAACATAATATTCTATATTTATCTTTTAATTCCTTCTTTATATATGTTTCTCTTTTATATTGTTTTTTATACATTTTAAAATTTTATTTAAAAGTTTTTATATTTTTTTAATTTTATGCTTGACAAATTGTTATTCTTAGTATTATAATATGACTTGTCAGTTGCAAAACAGATATAAAAATGCAGATGTGGCGGAACTGGCAGACGCACAGGACTTAAAATCCTGCGGTTGAATAAACCGTGCCGGTTCGATTCCGGCCATCTGCACCATTAGAACCTCAAGTAGTTCGAAAGATATGCTTGAGGTTTTAATTTATAAAAAATACAGATTTTCCTAACATTTTTCCTAACACTTTTCAATTTTCTGTGTAAGTTAAGAAAATGTTTTAAAATATATTCTTTTGAACATTTATCTAGTACCAATAGATATTTGTTTTTTATTGTCATTTGGTACAAATGACATATTAAATTTTATTTCAAGCATATTTCTTTTTCCATATTTATTATATATATTAAATACTAGATAATAATAACCTTTATTTATTTGTACTCTACCTGTTATCAAAATAAACTCCTTTTAGGAAAAACCTATAAAAAAATATTCACATTTAAACTGTGAACAAGCTGTAAAAGATATAAAACAATTATGTAAAAGACTCAACAAAAATATAAATGAAAAAATAGAAATATTTATATTGATGAATAATAAAAAGTAATTTTGGAGTAAATAAATTTAGAATCTAAAATTACTTTCTTTTTATTGTGTTTTTTTAGCAACTATTATCATTCTACCATTTTCTTGGCTATATTCACAAGTAATTAAAGTAATAAGTTGTTCACCATAATTAGCTGTTTTTCCAGTATCATATAATTGTATTTTTTTGCAGTTATTTATGTATTCATTATATTTACTTTCATTTTCAAAGTCAAAATATTGATAATATCTAAATACATTTTTTTCATTTTGATAAAATACTCTCGACTTAAAAGCAAATATTATCTCATAATCGTTTTCGCCTTCTTCTGTTGCTATCTTTATTATAGGGTGTTGTTCGTAAAATTCTTTATTTTGATATTTAATTAAATCTTTAAACATTTGATTATCTTTCATATCATGTCCATATATAATTACGTTTGCATTGTTATTTTTTATATCACAATTACTATTAATAAATATAGAGCCATAGCTTGATTTTTCTTTTTTATAATTATGCGTTAAGTAGTAATCGTTATTATCTGTTTGAAGTATGGGGTAATTGATATTTGTATCTTCAATTCGTATCCAACCTTTTATATCTGTATTTTCTTTTTGCAATTCTTTTACTTTTTCTATAAACTCACTTTTGACATATGCTAGCTCATTTGTCGTTTCATCTAATATTATATTTTGCTGTAAATCTCCATATAAATCTTTATTTTTGTTAGAATTATAAGAGTTATATACTAGATAAGAAATTGCTAGTATAAAGCAAATAGAAAAAATTATAACTAATATTATTTTGACTTTATGTTTTGATTTTGACTTTTTTTCTTTTTTCACTAAAAAACTCCTTTAAATATTGATACCCTAAAATTATATCACAATTCTTATAATTCTAGGGTATATGTTAATTATTTTTTTAATTTTATTGTTACTATTCCACAAATAGAGACAAGTGCAATTATACTTGTTAATATTGTATAATCAGCAACTCCAGTTTTTGGCTCATTATCTAATTTTTTATTATTATTTGTAGTAGTAGTGGTTGTTGTTGTTTTGTCTTTTAATGCAACCATAAATGGAGATAATTCTGTTACTTTTATATTTACTTTTCCATTTTCAACAGTTTCTGTAAATTCTTCATAACTTCCATTAGCTTTCTTGTGTAATATTAATGCTTGTTCTCCATTGTTTTCTGTTCCTAATGAAAATGTAATTGTTAAACCATTACTAATATTTCCACTAGCTAATTTTAATTCATAAGCATTGAATATATTATTAAATCCTTTTTCTTTTGCTTTTGATAACATTTCAGCATATATAGAACTTGTTTTATCAATGTTTGTTCCATTAATTGTAGCACTAGAATTACTTATAGCAACATTATCTATAATCTTCTTTGTATTAGATTTTTTTAATACTACCCTTGCACTATCACTACCATTTAAAGTCATTATATAATATATTCCATTGTTAGTTATATTATTTTCTTCATCTACTTTTCCTGTAATTCTCCTAACATTACTAACTTCAAAATTATTCCATATTTCTTTTATTTTTGGTAAAGCATAGTTTATGTATGCTTCATCTGTATCTTGAACATTGTCAGGAATAGTTATTGTTTCAAAAGCAAGTGAAGTAATTCCCATAGTCTTGTATAGTACATTATTTTTATATAATGCTACAAAAGAATTTGCTTGTACAATATCTCCAATAGTAGCACCAAAAGCACCATAATTAATAATAACTTTAATGTTTTTATCATTAATAATATTTTCTATGTTTTTTTGAAATTCGTTTGCTCCATAGTCTGTATTATTATTTGAAACAGCTATAGCATTAGGTAAGTTTTTTGCTTTCTCCATAACATAGTTTTTGTCTTTTTCATTGTAAGCAGATGTGTTTTTGTATTTTATTGTAATGTTCTTTTTAGCAAGTGGATCATAATTATTTTTATCTGTTGAAGATAAATAAATTGTTGCCTTATGTATGTCCTCATATAAGTCTGTTACTGATAAATTAGTATATTGTGAATTTAAAGCTTTTAAATCTATTTTATTGTCTGTAAATGCTTTAGTAATAGATTTATTAAGTGTTTCAAAATCTTGATTATCAGTAAAAACTTCACTTTCTAACATATCTACTTCAACTGTTTCTGGTACAAGATTTAGTATTTCTTGAGGTGTTTTTGTTTGTTCTGTAGCTTGTACTACATTTGCATTAAATATGCACATTGCTAATAGTAATATTGATATTACTATTAAAAGTTTTAAATTTGATTTTGTTTTCATTTTTTGAAAAACCCCTTTCTTAAATTATTTATAAAAATAATACCACACAAAGTTATTAAAAACAATACTTTTAGCAAATTTTGTTAAGAATTACCTAACATACTTTTGTTAGGTATTACACTACAATAATGTTAGGAGGTAGTTAACTATGGAAAAATTAAAATTTGATAGCAATATTTATAATACTATTAGAAAAAATATTAAAAAATATAGACGTATGAGAAAAATTACATCTGCTGAACTTGCCGAACTTGTAGACTTATCACACGATTTTATAAGACAAATTGAAAGTGAGAAAGCCGCTTACAACTTTTCTGTTGAAACATTTTATAAAATTTCTGTTGCTCTTGATGTTTCGCTTGATATGCTAATACAAAAATAGCAATAATATTTTAGCAGTTAAATTATTTAACACTTAAAAATAGTCTTATTTTTTAGTAGTAAGAGTGTTTAAAAGCATTTATCTTATTTTAAGTAGTTTTTAAAACTACTTTTTATTTTTTTATCAATTCCTTTTTATTTCCTTGAACATACCTTAATAACATATTTTGTATATTATCTAATCTTTCAGTTACTCTAGCTACACTACTAATATTAAGTTCATTGTAAAATTTAGCTGTGACAATTTGTAATTTTATGTAAAATATATTATAATAGTTATTATAAGCAAAAGAATTGTTTACTGTACTATGAGGATTCTTTACCATCATCAAAGGAGGTACAAAAATGAAAATTAATTTTTTAAGCTTTTTTACAAAAGGCAACAAACGGAAAGATGAAAAAACTGATATTGTAATGCAGGTAGGCGATGTGCAATTCAAAATTATCTCTGATACAATTAAAGTCTCAGCACTTGAAGCAGATATGATTGTCAAGATTGTCTGTGACGAAATAAAAAAAGTGACATTGTGCACAGGCAATGTCATTGCACAATGAATATCGGAAGAAGTAAACAGAAAAAAGATTTGTACAGCACATGTAAATGGGGGAGTTGATGGAAAGGACTGGCTTATTATAGTAAGCAATAATCCTCTTGAGTTTATCGATTGATTAAACTTAATAAGGCAGGATATATGTAATATTGCATATATCCTGCTTTATGTTGTATGACAATAGTTTTAATATACAGCATATTGTCAAATATTAAAAACATAGGGCATAATCTTTTAAACTATGCATAATAGCCCATCTTATAAATATAATGTACTAATATTTACTTTTACTCAAAATGTGTTATAATGTTATTAACTATTAACTTTTTTTATTTTAAGAAAGGGGAAGCTTCTATGAGAAAACGGAATAAAATCTTAACAAATGCTTTCATAATAATACCAATTATTTGCATTATTATGATTGTAATTGGTATTATCTTCAACAACGTAAAACTTGCTGTATATGTAATTCTTGCATTGATTTTAATTGCTTTTGTTTCTAAAATTTGTCTGGCGATTATCAGTACATTCAGATCGCATATAAGCAAGTAATATAGGACTTCTTGCCTTTAATCGTAACAAAAAATCCAACTTTTATTAAGTTGGATTTTTCATTATTTTATTTTTCAATATATCCTTCTATTGATTTAGAATACATATCTTCTGTTATAGATTTATATCTTTCTCCGTCATAGTCATCTGTAAATCCATTATATGCTTTGTAAATATCTCCTGTTTCTGTATCATATACTCTCTCATATCCTAAAATTGCATCACTTTGTTTCTGGCTCATTCTGTCATAAGCAGCGTTTCTTGATTCCCATGAAGACATTATACTATCTGATATTTGATTGCAAATGTTTCTTACACTTTGGAAAGTTTTCATAACCGCATCTTGTTGACTATTGTACCCACTAATAAATGTATCTGTAAAGTCTAAAGATGAAACCATTTTATTTAAAGTTTCTTCCCAGTTTATAAATTCATCTTTTGGTGCTGTAATAAATATAGTATTATATACATTTAAATAATATATATCTATTTGTTTTCCTGACATTATATTTTCATAAACATAGTATGGACCAGCATCATAAACATATGCGGTAAATAGTCCTTCCGCTTCTTTTCCCTGTTCATCTTTAAATGACGCTCTTAGCACATCCCCTCCAAAAGCTGAAGTTCCTACTTTTTCAATTGTAGTAAAATCTGTTAGCGTTGGAAATGTAAATGTTGCTGTATTATTTAATGTCCCTAAATCATTAAATATCTTATAAAATCCTTCTGTTGTTTTTTCTTCTATTACAGAAGTTTTGGCAAACATTGAGTCTGGATAATATTTTTGTTGCCACGCTTTTGCTTCTTGAGATTTGTTGTACCCTTCTGTTTTCATATTAAAAAACATTTGATAAGTTGGATTTTCTGGATTATAAACTCTTATTGTATAATGAATATTATCTCCCGAAGTATCTACTTTCCAACCTTCTGGAACTTTCATTGTAAATAATCCATTATTATAATCTACTAAATTAATAGCTTTTGCTTCACTTTGTCTTATTTTTATTTGTTGCTTATTTGATGTGCCAGTATCTTTATTTATCATTTCATTACCACCCTTAACATTTTTTACAACTATTCCAGCAATAATAAGAACTATTATAACAGCTATTATGCTTATAATCATTATCCTTTTATCTTTTTCCATCTTTACTCCTCCTTTAATACCTTCTTAGCATGTAATACTACTCTATATTTATTATTGTTAGCACATGTTGATAATGTTAAAATACTATCTTCTGAAGTTACTTCTACTCCAAAATCTTTAACACTTCTCTTCTTTATAGTCTCTATAAATTTTTCAAATTTATCTTCTGTTTTAAATTCTGTTTGAATATAATATTCTTCATTTTCTATTTGATAAACGGAAAATACCTCATATATACTATTTCCGTTTTCAGTATTAAATATAATATTTCTATTTTCCTCATTATTATACCACTCAGGTGATAAAATACCTTTTAATGTTGCAAACATTGATCCATCTTTTCTGTTATGTCCATACATTACTATATTTTTATCTGTTCCGTCAAATTTATTTTTGTAGTCTGCGAATGGCCAACCTGCTGAATTATAACTTTTATCAAAGCTATGTGTTAAATAATAACTATTGTTACTTGTTTTTACTATTGGATATTCTATATTTGTACTATTAACTTTAATCCATGCCACAGTTTCATCATTTTGTTCTTTTAAAGAATTAAAATCTACAATATATTGTTTTTGTCCCTCATTTTCATCTTGTTGAATTGTTACAGTTTCACTTATTTGCTTAACTACTTTTTTGCTATTTTGATTTTCCTTGTACCAATTATAAATCTTAATTCCCGAATATATTAATATTCCTATTAATATCACACAAATAATATTGACTATAATTATCTTTTTGCTTTTTTTCATTGATAATTTCCTTTCATATAATCTGCATTTATATATTATAGTATTTTGATTATAACATTTAATTAACTTTTTAGTCTACTAATTACTAATTATTATGTTTGTATAATATAATATACTAAATTTTAGTTTCACTATAATATAAAATGCACAGGCAATTATTAATTTGCCTGCGTTTTTTGTCTTTTTTATATTTTTATCTTTTTCTAATTTTTATTGTTGCTACTAATCCCATTGTTGCTATTGTAAATAGTGCTATAACTGCTCCAATATTATCCCCTGTTTTTGGATTGTTTATTTTTTCTTCATTGTTAGAGGTATTTGTTTGTCCTCCTCCATTTTCAACATTTTGTGCTATTACTCCATATTCACTTAAGTGAGTAGTTTCAAATACTAAATATCCTTCTTCAATTGTTGCTGGTAATGTTTCTTTTATTTCGCCATCTAAAATATATACTACTTCATATTTGTTATATCCTTTTAATTCTTCTGGTAATGCTATTTTTATTTTCATTTTTGTATCACTTATTTTTACAATATTGTCTCCATCTAGTACATTAATGTCTGCTATAAACTTAACATTTTTATTTGCTAATTCTGTATTTACTTCTACTTTTTGAATATCTAATTTATAGTTTTTGTTAATTTCATTTTCAAATTCAATATTAGCTTTTGTTTCTCCTGTACTTTCAATTTCTTTAACAGTTTCCTTAACAGGCTCTTCTGTTGTCCCTGCATTTTTAGTCCAAGAAGCATATAAAGTTATATTTTTATATCTCTCATAACCACTTTCTTCTTTTATTAAAGTATCTTTTTCAAATTCTGTAGCTCCTTCTTTATCCCAAAGTCTCCAATACATATATTTATAATTTTTTCCGCTTCCATCATTTTTAGAATTCCAACCATTAAAAGTGTATCCTTCTCTTACAGGTATATATGGTAAAAGTGACATAGCTGTTCCTGAATTTCCACCACCTAGATAATCATATTTATTAGACGCTTTACCATCAATAGTACCACCATTAGCATTTAAGATTAACACAATTCCGTCACCTTTAAAAGTATCTTGAGTATATGTAGCAGTTACTGTTACGCAATCGCGATTAGCAAAATAACTAGAATCAATAGAAGTTACGATCTTTCCATCTAAATCCCATCCCTTAAATGTATATCCTTCTCTTACTGGTGTATATTTTGTTAAATCAACTGTTTTAAATTCAGTACTTTTACTTGTTAAATTTACAATGCTTTGCCCATTTACTTTACCTGCAAAAGCATCAAGTGTTAAATAATATGTGCCTGTTCCTTGTAATACTTTATCAGAAAATTTTGCATAAAGAGTCAATCCATTTGTATATGCTTCGCCTCCTATGTTACCACTCCAGCTAAAATCTGTTATTGCTATTTCTTCATTAGCTTTTTCGCCTGTAAAACTTCCCCAATATGAAAATTCAGTTCTACCATTGAAAGGTACCATTCCTTTTGTTAATTCAGATAATTTAACTGTTGTTTCTCCTTCTGCAACATCAAACCTTACAATCTTTTGGCTTTCACCATCAACACTAAAATTTTCTTCATTGCTAGTTAGTATTAATGTATATTTGCCATCATCACTAATTGTTGCAGCATTTACCATGTTTGAAAGACTAAGCAGACATATGCTGACTAAAATAATTGCTAAAAATATCAAACATTTTTTAGTTTTCATTTTCTTTTCCCTCCTATTTTTATTTTTTATATTTGTCATTTTAGCATATAAAATATAAACTTTATAAATAATTGCCAATATTTTATTTCTTTTTTGGTAACTCATACTTTCCAATTTGCTTTTCCGTAAATTTGTAGTATAATGTAAAAAAAAATAATTCTTAGTTAGGAGATTTTTATTATGAATTTTAGTGAACAATTAAATGAATATATGTCACAAATAGATTGTTCTGCAAAAGAACTTTCAAACATTTCAGGGCTTTCACCTACTGTTATAAGTCGTTATCGTAATGGTGAAAGAACTCCTAGTATTAGAAGCACACAATTAAATTCATTAGTAGCTGGTTTATATGAATTGGCTTTAGCTAAAAAAGTAAAATTATCAAAAGAAGAAATACATAAAAGTTTTTCTACAATTCTAAATGATGTTCATATAGATTTAGATCAGCTTGTTAAAAATTTTAATGAACTTGTTTCTGTTTTTAATATAAATATAGCAGAGCTTTCTAGAAAAATAGGTTACAATTCTTCTTATCTTTCTAAAATTCGTACAGGTAACATATACCCTGCTAAACCTCAAATTTTTATAGATGAGGTAAGTAATTTTATTGTAAATAAATATAATTCAGAAGATGATAAAAAAGCTCTTTCTCTTCTTATAAATTGCAATGTAGAAAAATTAAATAATCAGTCTAATTATTATGAAAATTTAAAAAACTGGTTTTCTACTAATACATCTCCTAGTCATAATTATATTGACGACTTTTTAAATAATTTAGATACATTTGATTTAAACCAATATATAAAGGCTATACACTTTGATGAAATGAAAGTTCCTTTTGTGCCTTTTTATAAGTCTGGTTCAAGAAACTATTATGGAATAGAAGAAATGAAAAAAGGTGAACTAGATTTCTTTAAAGCTACTGTACTTTCAAAATCTAATGAACCTGTTTTTATGTGTAGTGATATGCCTATGGAAGATATGGCTAAAGACCTTGATTTCGGCAAAAAGTGGATGTTTGCTATTGCAATGACTTTAAAGAAAGGCTTACATTTGAATATAATTCACAATATAGATAGACCATTTAATGAAATGATGCTTGGACTAGAAAGTTGGATTCCAATTTACATGACAGGACAAGTTTCTCCTTATTATTTAAGTGGTTTTAAAGACAATGTTTATAGTCACATTAACTATACATCTGGCTTAGTATCACTTACTGGCGAATGTATTAACGGACATCATGATAAGGGAAAATATTATTTAACAAGTTCAAAAACAGAAGTCGAATATTATAAAACAAAATCTGAACTACTATTAAATAAGGCCAAACCTCTTATGGAAATTTATAGAACAGAAAACAAAAATGCTTTTAATGCATTTTTATCTTCAAGTTCAAAAACAAGTGGAAATCGAAGAAGAATTTTATCTTCTTTGCCAATTCACACAATTTCTGACGAATTACTATTAAAAATATTAAAACGTAATAAAATTTCTGAAGAAGATACAAAAAATATAGTTTCAGCCGTAAAAGCTCAAAAAGAACTAATAGAAAATGTGCTACAAAATAATATATATGAAGATGAAATACATGAAATTACTAAAGAAGATTTTGAAAAAAATATACCTGCACTTTCTCTTTCAGATAGTTTTTATGAAGGAAAAATTTATTATACATATGAAGAGTATTTAGAACATTTAAAACAAACAAAAAAATATGAAAAATGTGTAGACAATTATAGATTAAATACAAATTACAATCACACATTTAAAAATATACAAGTGCTTATTTGTGAGAAAAATTGGGTTATGATTTCAAAAGATACTAGTCCTTCAATACACTTTGTAATACATCACCCTAAGCTTAGAGATGCAATAGAAAACTTTATTCCACCAGTTGTAGAATAATAATTTTTAAATTTGCTAGAATATAAAAAACAAGAATTTTTAGACTACTAAAATTCTTGTTTTTTTATTTTATTCTTTATAAAATTTCCCTTGCCATAAATCCCTTGCTCTAAATCGTTTTTCAAATCCGTGCAATATCCACATTTTATGCTTATTCCAATATGGTGCTACTAATATATCTTTTGGAGCATCTCCTGAAATTCTGTGTATTATCAAATTTGGATTTAAGTGTACCATTATATCTATTAGAGTTTCTATGTAATCGTCTAAATCTAATGCCTTATATTCCCCTTTTCTATACATATCTGCCAATACTGTATTTTCTACAACATATGTTGAATGTATTTTCACTCCCTGTAATTTGTGTTTATTTATAAAATCAACTGTATCTTCTATGTCTTTTTTGCTTTCGTTTGGAAGTCCAACCATTATATGTGCCACAACATCTATATCATATTTGTTTAGTATTTCTACCGCTTCTGTAAATTGTTTAGATGTATAACCTCTGTTTATTATTTTTCCAATTTCATCATTACTTGTTTGAAGCCCAAGCTCTACACATACATAATATTTTTCTTTATAACTTGCTAACAATTTTGCTACTTCTTCATTTATGCAATCTGGTCTTGTTCCTACTTCTAGTCCTACAATTCTATCATCTATTAATGCAGAATCATATTTTTGCTTTAAGTTTTCTACTGTATCATATGTATTTGTAAAGTTTTGAAAATACACTATGAATTTATTAGCCCTCTCAGCTTTATAGGTGGTAAAATAGTGTTTTACTTGTTCTTCTATACTTTCTTTGCAAGTAATTAGTTCTCCGGAACCTTGCTCACTACAATATATGCATCCTCCATACCCTATTTTTCCATCTCTGTTTGGACAAGTAAATCCACCATCTACACATATTTTTAAAGTTCTTTCTCCAAACTTTTCTTTTAAATATTCATTTAAATGTTTATATCTTTCCATATCTTCCATAATGCACTTATTATAATAAATATTTTTAAATTTATCAACAAATTACTAATAATATGTGAAAAACTCACAAATTTATTCCTGTGAATTTTCTCTTTGTTCTACAATTGGATCTATTATGTTATACTTTCTTTCATAATCTTTTGTATCTGTGTATGCCTTATATACTTCAGATTTATTTTTCTTTAAAAAGTTTATAATTGAATATACGTCAATCCATATTTGGTTAACGCCCTCTTTTTGGCATTCATCAAATATAAGTTGCATTCCAAAATGTAAATGTGGAACATTTATATTATTTACATTTTCTTTTGCACTATATCCAGTCATTCCAAGGTATCCTATTACATCCCCTGCTTTTACTATCTTACCCTCACACATGTCTTTGGCATATGGATGGTCTTTTCTTAAATGTGCATAATAATAGTATCTTTTTCCATCAAAACTTCTTATTCCAACTCTCCAACCTCCATATTGATTCCACCCACACGCTTCTACTATTCCACTTTCTACTGCTATAATTGGTGTTCCTATAGAACCCATTAAGTCATTTCCTAAATGAACTCTTTTATAACCATATGACCTTGCATTTCCAAAATCATCATAATGACTGAATCCATAATTTTTAGCAATTGGTAAAAATGCCTTTATTCCATACTTTTCTTTATATATTTTATTTTGATTTTCATCTAAAGTTTCTATTTGGTAAATTCCTATAAATTCATCTAATATTGCTGTATACGCTTCTATATAGTAAGAATATAGTTTTATATCCTTTGTTATTTCATTCATGTTTTCACCATTTTTTAGTCTTGCCACTATATCGTCTAAATCTTTTTGTTTAAATTGTTTAAAATTACCACCATATTTTGTAGCCAAGTATGAAATAAGTTCAATCCAATTTAATTTTACTTGTTCATTTTTTGTATGTGAATCTATATCTATTTTTGCTGTTTTTTCCATAACTTCTAAAGGTACATTATAATCAATCCATTTTATATATTTTTTTTCTTCTTGTTTTTGCTCTTCTGCAAAAGACTTAACTAAAAAAAACGAGCCTATTATTACTATAAGTGTTACTGACACAATTAATACAATAGAAATCTTTTTCATTTTTACCGCTTTAACAATCATTTTTTTATCTCTCCTATTTTTAATATTTATTCTGTTTTTATAAAAAAATGCATTAAAGTTAATGGATAATTGGGGACGGGTCATTTTTGTCCTTTACATAATTTCAATTAATATATTTTCATTTAAATTTATATTTTATGTAAAGGACAAAAATGACCCGTCCCCAATTGTCCGTTTAAAAAGTAAAAAAAGAACAAGACTAAATCTTGCTCTTCCTATGAATTCATATAATTTATATTGAAATCATTATTATTTTTTATTTACTAAATCTTTTAAAGCTTTTCCTGCTTTGAAAACTGGAGCTTTAGATGCTGGTATTTTGATTTCTTCTTTAGTTTGTGGGTTTCTTCCTTTTCTAGCTGCTCTTTTTCTTACTTCGAAAGAACCAAATCCAACAAGTTGAACTTTGTCTCCTTTTACTAATGTTTCTGTTACAGTTTCAACGAAAGCGTTTAATGCTGCTTCAGCACCTTTCTTTGTGTCTCCTGTTTTAGCTGCGATAGCTGCGATTAAATCAGATTTGTTCATTTAAATTACCTCCTATAAGATATCATATGTAGATAGTAAAATTTATCTACTAGTAACATTATTCGCCAATCTTTTTCAAAATCCTTCTTTTTTTTCAATTTTTCTTTTTTTAAACCTTTGGGGCTGTAAGTTTTTGGATTTTCAAAGTTCTGTAATACGCTATTTTACTGTGTTTTCACTTTCTTTATAAATCTTCAATTTTTCTAAAATTTTGTATAGCTTGTTGCCGTAAGGAATCATAAATATTTCTTCTTTAGTAAAAATTTTTAATGCAATTACTGCTAATCCATATACAAGAACTGCGACTAATATTGCAATTATTGTTGCCAACTTTCCTGCAATTATACCACCTAAAAGTAAATATACTGCATATGAACATATTCCCATCATTAATGTTGCTAAAATTGGTTTTAAAATAAATTTAGAAAAAGTTAAATCTAGTTTCATATTTGTTCTTAGCACTTTAAATCCTATAAAAAACGCTATTGCATGACATGCCACTGTTGCAAAAGCTGCACCTGCTGCACCTATTCCTTCTATTGGTACTAATACTAAATTCAAAATAAATTTAACTGCAACACCTATTAAAAGTGCTATTGTTGGTGTCATTATTTTTCCTAACCCTTGCAATGCTCCATTTACAGTTTGTTCTAATACTGTAAAAATTATTGCAATTGAACTAACTTGAAATATAAATGCTCCTTCTGGTGCATTTGGAAATAATAAATTTAAAATCGGCTGTGCAAATATTATCATTCCTACCATACAAGGAAGCCCTATAAACATTGTAACAAGTAATGAAAAAGATACTCTCTTTGTTGCACTTTTCATATCTCCTTTTGTTTTTGCTGTTGTAATAGCTGGGACTAATGCTGTAGCAAAAGCAATATTAAATGATAATGGAAGTGAAGTTAGTGTATCAACTTTTCCGCTTAATATTCCATATTGTTTTAAAGCATCAGCTTCTGACAAAAAATTTTGAAGACCTCTTTTTACCGTTGTTGAATCTATATTTCTATTAACTGAAGTTAAAACTGCACTTAATGACATTGGAATAGATACTGACAATATACTTTTTACTGTTTTCCATACACTTTGCGTTTTTCCTACTCTAGATGTGACTATTTCTTTAGCTAAATCCTCCCTTCTCATTTTGAAAAATACATATAAATAGAAGAAACTTCCCACTGTTGCAAGTGTTGTTGCAAGGTTTGCTCCTGCTGCCATCAAATTTGTATTTGCTCCTGAACAAATTGCAACTATTTCAACCACTATTACTGTAAAAATTGTTTTAAATAATTGTTCTATTGTTTGTGAATTAGCTGTTGCCTTCATATTTCCTCTTCCGTTAAAGAAACCTCTAAATACACTAATAATTGAAACAAAAAATATAGCCGGAGATAGTGCCACTAGTGTAAGTTCTGCTTCTGGTATTGCAAGCCAAACCCTTGCTATATAATGTGCTCCAAAAAATAAAAGTAAAGTTCCTACTAGTCCTATAATTGCAAATGTTCCAAAAGCAATTTTAAATATTCTATAAGCACCTTTGTAGTCATCTTTTGCAGTATGCTCAGAAACAAGTCTTGCTACTGCATTTGGCACACCTGTAGAAGAAATTGTTAAAAGTAAGGCATATATAGAAAATCCCGCACTATAAATAGCATTTCCCCTATCTCCAAAGCCTTCTCTATTTGTTAAATACCATTTATATACTAACCCAAGAAGTTTTATAAGCACTTGTGAGAACATAAGAGCCATAACTCCTTGCATAAAACTTTCTCCCTTTACTTTCTTTTCATACTTTTTCTTAAATAATGACATTTTTCCATCCTTTTCATCTATTATTTAGATTTTTTTGAATTATCCATAATCCTTATTTTATAAATTATATTCATATTATAAATATTATTCAATTTTTTATAAAAAAATTTCATAAGCAAACCAAAAGGGACAGATTCACTTTTAGGAAACGTCCCCAAAGATAATTCTGTCCCTTTTAGTTCATTTTTATTTTAAAACGTAAAATTTAATTAACAAATTTGCCCAAAACACTTGAATTTTTCGGCATTTTGTAAGATAATATATATGAATTATTTTAATATTTTGAAAGTGGTGAAAAACTTGAAATATATAGACAAATTTTTAAAATTTCTAAAAACAGATAGAAATACATTTGTAACATATATATTAACACTTTTATCTGTCTATTTTATGGTAGATAGAATTGTAGAAGTTTTATTTTTAATATTTACAGGTATGAGTGTTTCATATTGGGGACCTTTCATGTATACGTTTGCACTTGCTTGTCCTGTATTTGCGTTTTTATTTGGATTTGCTTCTAAATTTGCAAGTTCTAATAAAATGAAATCTGCATTATTCAATGTATATGTTATTTGCTTATATACAATAGGAATTTCTATGGTAGTTCAATGGATGAACCAAGTAATCTGGTTTGGTTTATTATCTCTTCCAGGTTATCCAGTAATTGCTACAGAATTTTCTGAATTATTTAGACCAGCATTATCTGCACTTGCTTTATATTTACCATTAGTAACAGCACCAAAAATATTTGGTTTCTTGTATAAAAAAGTTAATGATACACGTTTATTACAAGAATCTATTTGGGATTATGGTGGAATAAAATTAACAGATGTTAAAGATGGTACAGGAGCTTACTCTTGTGAAATGTTTATATGTATGAACAAAGAAACAGGTGCAAAAGAAATTATTCCAGAACAAAGTCGTTTCAATCAATTTTTAGTTGTAGGACCTTCTGGTGCAGGAAAAACTTCTTTAGTATTTGAACCTATGGTAGCAAGAGATATAGAGAAAAAATATTTCTTTATTACTACTGCAAAAGAAATGGGTTATACAGCTTTAAAAACAGGAATAGCAACTTTAAATTGTCCATATACAAACGATTATATAAATGAACATTTTAATTTAAATATGCTAACACCTACACAAGGAAAAGAAGGCTTATATAAGACTTATATGAAAAAAATGATTTTAGGAGAATCTGGCGGAAAGATTATTTACAAAACTTTAGGTATCACTTCTATTTCTCCAGATTATGAATCTATTTCTCATATGATGGAAGTAGCAGAAAACTTTAATATACCTTATCACATTGTAGACCCTAATGATAGAGCTTCTATTGGATTAAACCCATTTGTATATGAAAATCCATTAAAAGCTGCTGGAGTATTCACATATGTATTAAAAGCAATGTATCAAGGAACTCTAGAAAATATAAATAAAGTTAATATGGAAAACGATGCTATTGAAGCACTTGAAAATACTTGTACTCTACTTAAAGCAAGTTATCCTATTATATACAAGGACAAAGATTATTTACCAACATTGGAAGATGTTTTAAAATTATTTAAAAATATGAATGCAGTTGAAGAATTGTGTAGTAAATTAGAAACTATTCCAGAAATTAAAGAAGAATATTCATTAACTCTTCAATACTTTAAAAGACATTTTTATGAAGACGCACCAAGAAGATTACAAACAGAAAAAGCAGTTCAATATGCTTCTTCTATATTTGAAAAACTACTTCGTTACCCAGGTGTAAAAAGCATCATTTGTAACAGAAGTAACAATATAAACTATGAGAAAGTACTTGAAAATGGTGAAGTTGTATTCTTATGTACAAGAAGAGGTGACTTAGGAGCTAGCGTTCATAAAACATTTGGTATGTTCTTTATACTATTAATGCAAAATGCTGTATTAAGAAGACCAGGAAATGAAAACACAAGAGTTCCTCACTTCTTATATATAGATGAATTTCCTGAATTCATTTCTAAAGTAACAGAACCTATATTCACTTTATATAGAAAATACAAAGTTGGTACTACTATTTCTTCACAAACACTTGCACAACTTGGTGATGTAAATTCTAAATACAGAAATACTATTGTATCAAATTGTATTAATAAATTAGTATTTGGTAATAATTCTGTTGATGAAAATAAATGGTGGTCTGATGAATTTGGTAAAATTAGAAAATGGAAATTTTCAAATACTTATGACACAGAAAAGGAAAGATATGATCCTAAATATGGTGGTATAGAGTGGGCATGGCAATTAAAATTTGCCCCAGATAAAGTAAGAGCAACAAGTTTTAAATCTTGTTTATTTAAATACAAAACCAATAAAGGTGTAATACAAGTAGTCGATGGTAAAATGGATTTTATGGATGCCAAATATAAAGAAAAGCATTCTATTAAAAATTATGATTATGAAAAATTCACAAATGGTATTGCTGAAGAAGAACCTAAAAGAAAAAAATCTTCAAGTTGGAAATCTGAAACAAAATTTGAAGAAGATTCAAACGGAGATTTAGATCCAATTAAGACAGATACAGCAGATACAAAATTTTTATATGATAATGAAGATGGGATTGTATATAACTTAAAAAAAGGAAATCCTAATGGATAAAATTTAAGAGGAGATATATTTTAATATCTCCTCTTTATTTATATTCCTAACAATTTAACTTCAACATCTTCCATTTTGTATTTTTTAGTTTCTGGATCTTGTTTAAATTCTACTAAAGTTTTTGCAAGAGTTTCCTCATTTTGTCTTAAATCTGTTGAAAAATATAATTTTAATTGTTTAATCTCTACTTGATTTACAATTATTGTTCTAAATGTTTCTGCCATATGTTTTTCATCTTCACAGATAAATATTAATTGTGGCATTGAAGCAAAACCTGAATCTCCTGGAACAAAGTTATCATAAAAGTCTTGATATAATCTCATTTTATCTACTAATTTCTTCTCCCACTCTTCTTCTCTTCTTACTACTTCAAATACAAATTGAATTGCTTTTCCGTTTTTTGTAAGTTTAACACTTCCACCAGTTGCTTTAAATACTTTTCCTGCCATTTTAGCTGTAATAGCTGGCTTTGGAATGTAAGAGTCAAATGCTTTTACTTTTCTTAAATAAGCTATAATTGTTTGATTTCCTGCTAAACGTTTTTTTATCATTGCAACAGGTTTTGTATTATCTGTTGGTTGCCATTTACATTCTATTTCTTTTGAATTTAATAGATATTTGCCCATTTTTTCTAAACAGTAAATACGATAAATTCCTTTTCCTTCTTCAGAACTAAAGTAATATCTTGTTAATATTTTAGATTTTACTAATTGTTCTAATTTATTATTTAGTTTATCTTGTGATTTAGCATCAATACCTTTCCATTCTAATAATTGAAAAATTTGTCTTGATGTAATAAATTCAAATTCATTTACTAATTCTAATATTGCAAAATGAATATCGGTAATATGACCAATATTAATTTTGTGTATAATTTGGTTCATTGATACATAACCATCTTTGCCATCAAAAACTTTAATTTCACCTTCACGAATTGCAAATGGTGATACTTGCGCTTTAATTTCATTATCTTCTACCATGTTTTTTTCCTCCTCTTTTAGGATATTCATCCTAAAAATTAAATTAAAATAATTAAATATTAAAACATACTTAAATGATGTTTAATTATATTTAGACAATAATTAATTTTACTTTCTTTTTATCTGGTATAATTCTTTTAATATAAACATTAACATCTTGTCCATATTCTATACCCTCTTTATATTCTGCCATTCCTACTAAATTTGGCGTAAGTTCCACAAAAATACCATTTTTAGATTTCTCTGTTTCTCTTGCTATTCCTGTAACAACTACCCCTTCTTTAAAGTTTTTAGCATTATCCTCCCATGAACCTAATAGTTCTTTGTAAGATAGTAAAATTCTTTTATTCTCCCTATCTATTGATTTTACCACAAAATTTGCTTTTTGTCCAATTTTAAGTCTTTCATATGGTGATTTTATTCTAGCTACAGACATATCTTCTATATGAAGAAGTGCAGTCATGCCACCTTCTATTTCTATAAATGCACCATAGTGTCTAATGTTTTTTACTATTCCCTCTACTATTTGACCTTCTTTTAAATCTTCATTCCAATTCACTGGAATAAATCTTTTGCATTCCAATTTTTTATCTCCTTTTTCTTTTGTTTTTTTAATTATATAAATAATTACTTTTTTTGTAAATAGGAACGGACTTAAAAATTTTATTGTTTAAATAAATTTTTAAGCCCGTCCCTGAAATTTATTTCATTAGCATATCTACTTCTTTTTTAGTTAGATACCTCCATTGTCCTATTTTCAAGTCTTTTACATCTATATTTCCAATTTTACTTCTATGAAGTGCAATAACTTTCTTTCCTATTGCTTCACACATTTTTCTAACTTGTCTATTTTTTCCCTCATGTATTACTATTTCTAATCTAGATAAATTCTTTTCTTCGTCTATCTTCATAATTCTAACTTTAGCGGGTTTTGTTTTATACTCTTCATCTATAATAACCCCTTGTCTTAAACTTTCTACATCTTCGTTTGTGACTTTTCCCCTTAGAGTTACAGTATATGTTTTTTCCACCTCATGTTTTGGATGTGTTACATGAAAAATAAAATCTCCGTCATTTGTTAGTATCAACGCACCTGATGTATACATATCTAATCTTCCAACTGGAAGTAAATTGTTTCCTGCATTTTTTACTAAATCTACAACTGTGTTTCTGTTAAATTGGTCTTTTACTGTTGTTACATAGTCTATTGGCTTGTTTAATAATACGTATACCTTTTTTTTATCATTATTTACTCTTTTTCCTTCAAACTCTATAACATCTTTATCAGGATTTACCTTTGTTCCAAGTTCTGCAACAACTTCTCCATTTACTTTAACTTTTCCAGCTAGTATATATTCTTCTGCTTTTCTACGTGATGCTATTCCGCTATTTGCTAAATATTTTTGTAATCTTTCTTCCATTTTTCTTTTCCTTTAAATTTAATTAAATTTCTACTATGTATTTTTTCTTTAGGTTATTTTTATTTTATTATTGCTTATTTATTTTCTAATTGTTCAACAATCTTTTGAAAATACTCTGGTAAAGGTGCTTCTAGTTTCATTTTTTTTCCTGTAATTGGATGTACAAATTCTAGCCTCTTTGCATGTAAACATTGTCCTTCTACTCCAAATTCATTTTTTCCATTTGAATACACACTATCCCCAATTACAGGATGTCCTATCTCTGCCATATGTACTCTTATCTGATGTGTTCTCCCTGTGTCTATTTTTATCTCTAGTAATGTATAACTTCCTTTATTAGTTGTATATCTATTTAATACTTTAAAATGAGTAACTGCTTCTTTTCCATTTTTTGTTACTGCCATCTTTTTTCTATCTTTTGTACTTCTTCCTATTGGCATATTTATAGTTGCTTCATCTTCAGCTATAGTTCCTCTAACTAATGCAATATACGTTTTCTTTACTTCTCTATTTTTTATTTGTTCACTAACTTGTATATGCGCTTTATCATTTTTAGCAATAATTAATAACCCTGATGTATCTTTATCTAATCTATGAACTATACCTGGTCTTAATTCTCCACCTATTCCAGATAAACTATCTTTGCAATGTGCCATAATAGCATTAACCAAAGTTCCGTCTGGATTTCCGTTTGCAGGATGAACAACTAATCCTTTTTGCTTATTTACAACTAAAATATCATTATCTTCATATATAATGTCTAAAGGTATATCTTGAGCCTCTATTTTTACTTCTTTTGGTTCTTCTATGCTAACTTCAATTATATCTCCATCTTGCACTTTATAAGATGGTTTTTCTATCTTTCCATTAACATTAATTTTATTGTCTTCTAGCAATTTTTGAATCATACTTCTAGATAAATCTTCTATTTCTTTACTAATATAAGCATCTAATCTTATCTTTTCATTAATTACTTTTACTTGTATCTTTTTTATCAAAATTAGTTTTCTCCTCCCTTGGACGCATTTTTATTAAGTCAATACCTACTGTAATTACAAAAATAACAAATCCTAAAACAATAAATATATGAGCTATATTAAATACCGGAAATGAGTTTATCATGCCAGATATATCTATGTATTTAATAATCCTTCCTCTTATAAATCTATCTATTACATTGCTAATAGCCCCACCTAAAACGAAAGCTAACGCCATTTTTGTTGCTGCATTCATATTTTTTATTTGTCTTAATAAAAATCTAGTTAATATTAATATTACTAATAAGTCTGCAAAAATACTACTTAGTACTTGTCCAATTTCAAAGTTGCTTTCTTCTCTAATATAATCGATTTTTATTAAGCTGTTTCCAATTTCTATTGGTTGACTTTGTGATATTATACAGATTTTAACTATCTGGTCTATTAAAAAAATAGCTAATATCAACATTATAACTAATATATATTGTTTCTTTTCTTTCATTTTAATTTACCCTTTTATAAATGTTTAATTCTAATATTGAATTAAATTCTACCTTTTTTCTTCTTTAAACATTTCTTTCATATATAACAAAGTTATCATCTTTATATAATTGTTTATAATTCTCATTTCTTGATAAGAACATATTTAATTTTGCATTATTTACAACTATTACATGTGTAATTCCATATTTCTCGAATTTTGTTTCATAATATGTTCCTATAGATGAAATATTTATATAATCTGAGAAAATATCTCTTCCGTCCTCGCCATCTTTTTTGTTAAATTCTGGTGCATATAAATCTGCTCTTGAGTCTATAAATACTGGTATTTCTCTAAATAATAAATAACTTCCATAATTATATTCATTATATAATTTTATATTTTTTACGTCTAAATTTTCCAACATCCAATTAGCTGCTGCTACAGGATATTTATTTTCATCTATAAATTTATTATTTAACTTAGGCTTTATAAATACTATACATATTAATATCACTAATGCTATAGTTGTTATCTTTCCTACAAGCGTATTTACCAGTTTCATAAAGTTAATTGTTCCATTTTTGTCATATTTATTAACTAAATATTCAAGCCACTTCGCAAATATAAATACTCCTATTAATACTAAAAGTGATACTTGTCTTCTAGACATAAAGCTCAAGAAAATAAGTCCTGCCATCATGAATAAATCACTTAACTTAACTTTTATATCTGTAAATATTAATATTGCTAACACTAATGTTAGTACTACCATTGTAGCTTTATCATTATATAATGTTAATGGTTGATGTTCACTAATACTTTTTGTTGTATTTCCTTGCATTGTTTTTACTAAATATGTATATGGCGTATCTCCAAGTGGTGTTAGAAGACCTGTAAGCGCACATATAATCATAAGCAAAATTAACCATTTTGTTGCACTATTTTTCTTAATTTTTATTCTAAATGGATTCTCTCTTCTATTATTTTGTTTCTCTTTTACTTTAATTTCTTTTTCTTTAGTTTTTTCTAAGTTGATTTTTGCTTCTTCTAATTTTTTAATAAATATATTTTTCTTTTCTTCATCAGTTTCTTTTGCTAATTTCTTTTCTAGTTTTTTTACAGCCATTTCTTTACTCTTTATTATTGATTTAGAAATTATATCTGCGTCTAATATACTTGCTATTATATATTCTGCTATATAAGGTAAGAATAATATAAAGAAAAATGGCCATACTGCAACGTGTACATTTGCTATTATAATTGATATTAGAATAATTCCTATAAAATATCTCTTTTTCTTTGTTTCTAAGAAATTCTCAATAAATAATATTGTTAGTACAAATAATATAAATGTTACTAATTGTGCACGTGCAGCTATAAAGTCTTTTAATAGGTACATTGCAAACATTGTTAATATAAATGAAATTAAGTTATTTTTACTTAATTTTGTTGCTGTTATATATATTAACACTCCCAACACACAAGCTAAAATTGCAGTGGTAACGTAAATAAACAACATTCCTCCATCTGCTATTCCCGTATTTTGTCCTAAATTATATATCAAATATGTTGCTGTATCATATGCCCAGTGTGGATATGTATAAGGTAAATTTTCATGCCAAGAAAACGGATCTTGCATGTCTATTCCCTCATTTATAATATGCTCTCCAATTTTTATTGTATAATATGTATCATTTTGAAGCGTTACAGGTGCTAGTGAAAAGCTAAATAAAATTATACAAATAATCGCCAAAACATTAAATTTCATTTTTGTGTTTTTTTCTTCTGAATTCATTTTTTATCTAATCCTCCTATTTTTCATATGCCTAATTATATCTAAAAAACTTACTAATTACAAGCTATTTAAGATATTTTTTGAACTGTTTTTGGGGACAGAGTAAAAAAACAGTTCAAAAAAATAAGCTATGATTTTAATATCATAACTTATTTTTTATTTATTATCCGTTTATTTGTTTTGCAACTTCTTCAGCAAAGTTTTCTTCTCTTTTTTCTAGTCCTTCACCTTTTTCAACTCTTGCAAATCTTACTATTTTAGCACCTTTAGCTTCTACCATTTTTCCAACTTTTTGGTCTGGATCTTTAACAAATGGTTGCTCTACTAAACAAATTTCTCCATAGAATTTTCCAATTCTTCCTTGTACCATTTTTTCTGCTATTTCAGCTGGTTTTCCTTCATTCATAGCTTGTGCTTTTAAGATTTCCATTTCTTTTTCTACTCTTTCAGCTGGTACTGATTCTCTATCTAAATATTCTGGTCTAGCTGCTGCTATTTGCATACAAATGTCTTTTGCTAATTCTTCTGTAGCATTTTCCATTTCAACTAAAACTGCTATTTTTCCATCTCCGTGAATGTAATCTTTAATCATTCCTGTTTTAGTTTCAAATCTTTCAAATCTACGAATTGACATGTTTTCACCAATTGTAGCAATTTTAGATGTTAAAACTTCTGATATAGTTTTTCCTGCTTCAACCATTGATTCTTCAGCTAATAATTCTTCTACTGTAGCTGGTGCTTTAACAGCTATTTGTTTTGCAACATCTGCTACAAAACTTCTAAATTCTTCGTTTTTAGCAACGAAGTCTGTTTCAGCATTTACTTCTACTACAACACCTACTTTTTTATCTTCACTTATATAAGATGCTGCTAAACCTTCTGCTGCTATTCTTCCTGATTTTTTAGCTGCTTTTGAAAGTCCTCTTTCACGTAATAATTCGATTGCTTTTTCTACATCTCCATCTGTTTCTGTTAAAACTTTTTTGCAGTCCATCATGCCTGCACCTGTTCTTTCTCTTAAATCTTTAACTTGGCTAGCTGTAATCATTTTATTTCCTCCTTTTTTATGTCAGGGGACACACCTTACCATTTGGTCACTTCCACTTAGTTTAAGGAATGCCCCCTCACCTTGTGAATTAGTATTCAAATAGTATTATTGCTCTCCTCTTTATAAATTTTATTTTAAAAGGATAGAGCAGATAAAGGCTCTACCCTTTTTTATTTTCAAATATTATTCTTCAACTTCTTCAGCAGCTTCTACTACTTCTTCGATGCTTTCTGGTTCTGCATCTTCGTTAACCATTTCTTCTGCTACGTCTGAATCCATAGATTCACCTTGTCTTCCTTCAATAATAGCATTTGCCATTGTGTCAGCAATTAATTTTACTGCACGAATTGCATCATCGTTTCCTGGAATTGGGTAATCTAAATCTTCTGGATTACAGTTTGTATCTATTAATCCTACAACTGGAATTCCTAATTTTTTAGCTTCTAATATAGCTATTCTTTCTTTTTTAGGATCTACTACAAATAAAACTCCTGGGATTTCAGTCATTTCTTTAATTCCACCTAAGTTTTTCTCTAATTTTTCCATTTCTTTCTTTAAAAGAATTACTTCTTTTTTAGGTAATACTTCAAAAGTACCATCTTCTTGCATTGTTTCTAATTCTTTTAATCTTTCTACTCTTTTACGAATAGTTCCAAAGTTTGTTAGCATTCCTCCTAACCATCTTTGGTTAATGTAATACATACCGCTTTTTTCAGCAGCTTCTTTCATGCATTCTTGAGCTTGTTTTTTAGTTCCAACAAATAAAACTGTTTTTCCTTCTTCAGCTTGTTCTTTCATAAATGCATATGCTTCATCTAATTTTTTAGATGTTTTTTGTAGGTCTATAATGTGAATACCATTTCTTGCTTGGAAAATGTATTCTGCCATTTTAGGATCCCATCTTCTTGTTTGATGTCCAAAGTGAACACCAGCTTCTAGTAATTGTTTCATTGCAACTACTGCCATTTTTCATTCCTCCTTTTAGTTTTACCTCCACATTATTTCAAGCATTTAAAAAGACTTGTATATTTTATACAAGCACTCTTTTTAAACTAATAAAGTGTGTGTATTTTTAACGTTCATTATTTTATCACAAAAAGCTTGCAAAAGCAAGCTTTTTTTAATAAAAACATAATTTTTTCAAATAGGGTGAAGTAAAAAACTAAATGCAATTCTGTAAAGTAAATGCATTTAGTTTTTTACTTCACCAATTTTCTATTTTTATAATTTTTTTATTTAATTTTTACATAAACTCTAAAATTTGCTTTCTATTTTTCTACCTTTTTTAACATTTTATGATAAAATTATTGACAAAATATCATAATTTGATTTAATATATAAGAGTAAAGTTTAGGAGGAAAATTATGGATTTAAATAGATGTAAAAGATGTGGTGCTTTCTTTGCTTCAAATGACTGCGTTTGCCCTAATTGTAAAACAAAAGATATAAGTGATTTAGCTAAATTAGAAACATTTTTACAAGAAAATGATTTACCTTCTTCAATTGATACTTTAGCAAGCAACACTGGTATTTCTGCTAAAAATTTAAATCGCTTTATTAGTGAAAATGATTTTTCAGCATATGGTGTAAATTTTGATATTTTGAAAAATGGAAATACCAATTTATAATATTAACTTTGATATAAAATTAAAACCCTAATTTTATATATAAAAAGAACAACCTATATTTTTATAAGTTGTTCTTTTTTGTATTTTAGAAAAGTTATTACTTTCTGTAGAAAATAAATATGACATAAATTGGATTCTGTTTTTTTATTGTTTTAACATTATTATAATTTATCTAATCATACTATCTTTTTCATGCATATCACTGAACCCTTTTAAATTATTCCTAAAATCATTTTTTCTTTTTCTACTTGTTTTTCTGTTATTGTAATAGCTTGTTTAATCATTTCTATAGCTTCTTCTATTTTTTCTTTGCTATTTGAATATAATGTAGCTACTATATCTTCTTTTTTTATATAATCTCCCACTTTTTTATTTACTATTATACCTGCTGACATATCTATTTTATCTTCTTTTCTTATTCTTCCTGCTCCTAAATAACATGCAATCTTTCCTATTTTTTCTGCATCTATTTTACTTATATAACCTTCTTCAAAAGTTATGTTTTCTTGATATTTTGCTTTCTCAAATTTTTCTATATTTTCACAATAAGATATGTCTCCTCCCTGTCTTTGTATTAATTCAATAAATTTCTTATATGCCTTTCCAGAATTAATACAATTTTCTATTTCTATCTTATTTTTTTCTATATCTTCACCTTTTCCTGCAAGTTTAAGTATATAACTTCCTAATTCAAAAACTACTTGTTTAACATCTTCTGGCATATTTCCTTTTAACGAATTTATTGTTTCTATCATTTCTAAACTATTTCCTACTGCATTTCCTAAAGGTTCATTCATATTGGTAATTACGCATATAGTTTCTTTTCCAGCAAGTTCTCCTATTTGTTTCATAACATTTGAAAGTTTTACAGCTTCTTCTTTATTTTTCATAAATGCTCCGCTTCCACATGTTACATCTAAAACAACTTTATTTGCTCCTGCTGCTATTTTCTTACTCATTATACTAGATGCTATAAGTGGGATACTATCTGTGCAAGAAATTGTATCTCTTAATGCATATAACTTTTTATCTGCCGGTGCTAAATTTGCAGTTTGTGTTATTAAGCTTATTCCTATTTCTTTAACATTATTTCTAAATTCTTCTTCACTTATATTTGTTCTATAGCCTGATATAGATTCTAACTTGTCTGCTGTTCCCCCTGTAAAACCTAATCCTCTACCAGACATTTTTGCAACTACTACTCCCAAGGCTGCCATTATAGGCATTAGAATTAATGTTATTTTGTCTCCAACTCCACCTGTTGAGTGCTTGTCTACAACAATTCCTAATTCAGATAAATCTAGCACGTCTCCTGAATTTGCCATTGCTATTGTAAGATAAGTTGTTTCTTCCTTTGTCATTCCATTTAAATATATTGCCATTACTAATGCTGCTGCTTGATAATCTGCAATATTTCCATTAGTATAATTTTTTATAAAATATTCTATTTCTTCTTTTGTTAACTCTTTTTGGTCTCTTTTCTTTGCAATAATATCTAAAATATTCATAATTTTATCCTCTATTTTATATTTTTCGTAAAACTTCTTCTGTGTAATGGACATAGTCCATATTCTCTTATTGCTTGCATATGCATCGCTGTACCATAACCTTTGTGCTTTTCAAAACCATACATAGGATAAATTTCATCCCACTGACGCATTATTCTATCCCTTGTAACTTTTGCAATAATTGATGCCGCTGCTATTGAGTAACATTTTGCATCTCCTTTTATTATTGGAGTATATGGTATTCCTAAAGTATCTATTTTATCTAAAGCATCTACTATAATTCTGTCTGGTTTGACTTTCAACTCTTTTATTGCTGTTGTTAGTCCTTTTTTTGTAGCATTTAGTATATTTATTTCGTCTATTTCTTTTTGATCTATTATACCTACTCCCCATGCTATTGCTTCATCTGTTATTTGCTCATATAAAGCTTCTCTTTTCTTCTCTGAAACTTTTTTGGAGTCATTTACTCCTTCTATAAATGAATCTTTTGGCATAATTACAGCAGCTACTACAACAGGTCCTGCTAAAGGTCCACGACCTGCTTCATCTATTCCACAAATTGTTTGTACTCCTGTATTATAAATTTCATTTTCTATTTTTTTTAATTCAATTAATCTTTGTTCTTCTTTTTCCTTCATTTAAAATTCCTCTTGTTAGTATTTTTTTGAATACTATTTTATATTATTAATTTTCTATATCTTTTGTAAAAAACTTTTTTATTATTCTTCGCTTTCTTCAGTTGTCTCATTTTCAGTTACTATTTCATTCATTTTCTCATTAATAACTTCATTTTGATTTTCTTTTTTACTGTTAGCTTCTTTTATTTCAGTTAATTTGTAATATGTGTCCTTTTCTATTGTAATTCCTTTTGCATAAATTATTTCATCTGTATTATAATTTACTATATAAAATCCATCTCTTATTTTTACATCTGTTAATCCCATTTCATCTAAAGTAGTTCTATCTATTATATAGTATTTAGGAAAATTTTGGTCTTCCTTTGAAATTATACCTTTTTCTAATAGATTTTTTATAGTTTCATCTTCTAAACTTTCTTCTACCTTTTTTCCTTTTAATTCATCGTCGCTACCTTTTACAATTGCCTCTTTTGATAGTATTTTTACTTTTCCTTGAATTAATAACATATCTGTTTCATACATTTTTAATACTTCATTCTCTAATTTTGTTTTTGAAAAAAATAACGCACATACTATAAGTACTAAAATTATGGCAATAGCTAAAATTAAAACAATATGCGACATTCCTTTTTGGCTTTTCATTTTTTATTTCATTCCTTTCGTAAAATACATTTTCATAACTAAATATATGTATCTCTTCATTATTTATTATATATTGACAATTTGATAAAATCAATATAATATAACATTATTTTCACACGTTTTTCACAATTAAGTTGTATGCTATGTATAAATTAGGAAAAAATAATTAAAAAGGAGTTTTGATTATGGAAAAAAATGATAATATTATTGAAGGTCAAAAAGTAGAGGAAAATAAAGCTGAATATAAGCCTATAGGGACAATTTCAGTAAAAAAAGAAAAGAATCATTCCAACTTTGGTAAGCAAGTCTTTGTACCTTTCTTATCAGGTATTGTAGGAGCTGGTCTTGTAGTAGGAATTTGCTTTGGTGTTCCAAGTATAAAAAACAATATTATAAAATCAGATAATAATTCTTCTAACACAGTTTCTACAAACACTTCTAATGGCACTATTTCTGCTGTTTCATTAGAAAACTTTTCAGATACTGGTATAGGTGTTGCAAATAAAGTTTTACCTTCTGTTGTAGGTATAAAAGTAGAATACTCTGTATCTTCTGTGTTTTACAGAAATATGTCTAGCACTGCTACCGCTGAGGGTTCAGGTGTTATCATTAGAGAAGATGGATATATTTTAACAAATAATCATATTGTAAATACAAGTTCTTCTTCTAATTTTTATGAAGTTGGAAAAGCAAACAAAGTAACTGTTTATTTATATAATGATGAAACACCTTATGAAGCTACAATTGTAGGTACAGATGAACAAACTGATTTAGCTGTTTTAAAAATAGAGAAAACAGGTCTAACAGCTGCCTCTCTTGGTGATTCAGATAATGTTAAAGTTGGTGAATTTGCTATGGCAATTGGTAATCCTTTAGGTATGCAAAGTAGTGTTTCTTCTGGAATAATTAGTGCTGTTAATAGAAAAGTTACTTCAGACAATAAAACTTATACTTTAATTCAAACAGATGCTGCTATAAATTCAGGTAATAGTGGAGGAGCTTTAGTAAATAGTAATGGTGAAGTTATCGGAATTAACACTTTAAAGATGTCTGGCTCAGGAATAGAAGGAATGGGATTTGCAATTCCTATTAATTCAACTAAAACTATATATGAACAACTTATTCAATATAGTAAGGTTAAAAGACCTTACATTGGTATATCTGGTAGAAATTTAGATGAAGAAACAGCAAAAGCAAACAATTTAGTTGTTGGTGTATATGTTATTTCTGTAGATGAATTTTCTAGTGCTGAAAAAGCTGGAATAAAAATAGGTGATGTTATAACAAAAATAGATGGAAAAGAAATTAAAACTATGGAAGAACTTAATGAAGTTAAAAATGCTCATTCTATAGGAGATGAAATTACCTTAACTATTAATCGTAACGGAAATGAAAAAGAATTTAAACTTACTCTTCAAGAACAATAAAATTTCTTTTAAAACTCAATATCTTTCTTCTTTTAAGTAAGATATTGAGTTCTTTTTTATAATTTAGTTACTAATAATTTTCACAAATATTTTCGATTTGTTCACAAAATGGTCAAATAACTTTAGTATATTATATTTGTAGTTAGTAAATAAATTTTACCCTTTTATTTACGAAACATCCCCTTTTATTTTCTAAAAAAAGCGAGCCTAAGATTTTCTATCAAATGCAAATTTTGAGAAAATCTAAGGCTCGCCATATTTATCTAGTACAGAAAGTTCTCCTACAAGGAGAACTTTCCTACTATATAAAAAACAGCCTATATAAACTAGGCTGTTTTTTTTACCTCAAAAATTACCCCAAAAGTATTTGGTACTTTTAGGGTAATTTCTATTTATATAAATATTTTTGTGGATTTACTTGTGCTCCATCTTTACGTATTTCAAAGTGTAAGTGGTTACCAGTAGAATATCCTGTAGATCCAACAGCTGCTATCTCATCTCCTGCTATAACTTCTTGACCTTTTGTTACATATATTTTACTACAATGTCCGTAATATGTTTCAACACCATTTCCATGAGAAATGATAACTAAGTTTCCATATCCTCCCATTGTTCCTGCAAATTTAACTATACCATCTGCTGCTGCTTTAATTGGTGTTCCATTTGGTGCTGCAATATCCATTCCCATATGTGCATGGTCACGTATACTTTCTACTGCACCAAAACGTGATGTGATATTTCCTGTTACTGGTTTTACTGAAAAATATATGCCATTAAATGTTGATGACTCTATTTTTTCATATTCTTCTTCTAGTTTTGTTTGTACATTAGAAGCTACTTCTACTTTACTTTCAAGTTCTTCTAAATTCTGTGTATATATTTCTTGCATTGATATTTCTGCGTCTTCTTGTTTCTCTTTTATACTATTTATAACCTCTTCTGCTTCACTTTTGGTAGATACATATGTTGTACTACCTTTTGCTAAAGTAACTGCATACATTTTGTATGTTACAACTGCTGTTTCTTGAATTTTATCAAATATTTCTTCCTCTGATGTTTCTTTATTATTTTCTATAAATAATAAATTATATTTTGGCATTTCTTTAATATCTACAAATGCTACATTCTCTTGGTCTATATTTAATATTTCATCATTTATTAGTTGTTCAAATTTATTTTTATTTAATATATATCCAACTTCTTCTCCTGAAATTGTTACTCTATATGCTGGTTTATATTTAAATAAGATAAATGCAACAATTAAGATAAGAGCTACCACTATTATACTAATTAGCCTTACTATACATTTTGTATAGTTTTTCAATTTAAAGTTTAAAATATAAATTCATCTCCTTCTCGTTTCACACGATAGTATTAATTATACTATATATTTTAAACATTTGCAAACAAAGTATTCCATTTTGACTAAATTTTATTCGTTTTAGTTGTAATATTTTTCTATTATTTGAATTTATTGGTACTTTATCTTTGTTTTGCTATTATTTACTTCGTTTTTCTTTAAATATCGTTTTACGTTTATTTAATTTCCTTCCTAATTCAAATTTGTTAGCTTTTTATATTGTTTTTTCTTCATGTTTATATATTACTTTTCCAAATTTAAATTCATTAAATTTCTTTTGTATTTCCATTATAACTATTGGCATCATAGATATTAATATTGTGTAAATCCATTGTGTTTTATTTAGTGGAACTAATTTAAATACTTCTGCTACAGGAGGAATAATTACTACTCCTACTTGCATAATCAAACCTAAAATAAATGCTCCTGCAAGATATTTGTTTTCTAAAATCCCTGTCTTAAATATTGATTCTTCTGTTTTGATATTAAAGCTATGCACAAGTTCTAACATTCCAAGTGATACAAATGCCATTGTTCTGCCTACTTCTAAACTATATAAATTATTACCTATACTAAACGCAAATAATGTAAGTATTCCTAACATTATACCTTCTACAAATATTTTTCCCCACATACCATCAGCAAATAGTGCTTTGTTTGAATCTACTGGTTTTCTGCTCATTATGTTTGGTTCTGGCTTTTCTAACCCAAGTGCAATTGCTGGAAAAGAATCTGTTACTAAGTTTATCCAAAGTAATTGTATTGCAAGAAGTGGTGATTTTAATCCTAATACAATTCCCATAAAAATTGTTACTATCTCTCCTATGTTAGTAGAAATTAGGAAATGTATTGCTTTTCTTATATTATCAAAAATATTCCTTCCTTGTTTTACTGCTTCTACTATAGTTACAAAATTATCATCTGCTAATACCATATCTGCTGCATTTTTAGCAACATCTGTACCATTTTTTCCCATTGCTACACCAATATCTGCATTTTTTAGTGCTGGTGCATCATTTACTCCATCACCTGTCATTGCAACAACTGCTCCTGTACTTTGAAATGCCTTTACTATTCTGACTTTATGTTCTGGTGATACTCTTGCAAAAACCGAATAATTCATAATGTCTCTTTCTAGTTCTTTTTGACCTATTTTATCTAATTCTGTTCCTGTTATAGCCTTATCTCTCATTTTTAGTATTCCAAGTTCTTTTGCTATTGCTTTTGCAGTTGTTATATGGTCTCCTGTTATCATAACCGTTTTTATTCCTGCTCTTCTACATGTTGTAACAGCTTCCTTTACACCTTCTCTTGGAGAATCTATCATTCCTATTAGCCCAACAAAAATTAAATTATCTTCTATTTCTTTACTTCCCATATTTGTAGGTAGTTTTTCTATTTCTTTGTAACAAATTGCTATTACCCTTAATGCTTTTTCTGCCATTTTATTATTTGCTTCTTCTATATTCCTCCTTACACCACTATCCATAGGAACTATTGTATTTTCTTTTTTATAATACAAACATTTTCCTAAAATAATGTCTAGCGCACCTTTTGTAATAACCATATACGAATTATTATTTTTATGAATTGTAGACATCATTTTTCTACTAGATTCAAAAGGAATATCTGCAACTCTTTTATTCATTTTGTACATTTCAAATTTGTCTATATTATCTTTTAAAGCATCCTCTACTAAAGCTACCTCTGTTGGTTCTCCTACTGCTTTTTTCTTACTATTTTCGTAACTTATTTGAGTATCTGTACACATACATGCAAATGTTTTTAATTCTCTTTTACCTGCTCCTAAAGTATAATGCTCTACAACTTGCATTTTATTTTGTGTTAATGTTCCCGTTTTATCTGAGCATATAACACTACTACTTCCTAGCGTTTCTACTGCTGGCAACTTTCTAATTATTGCATTTTTTCTTGCCATTTTTGTAACACCTATTGAAAGCATTATTGTAACAACTGCTGGAAGTCCCTCTGGAATCGCAGCAACAGCAAGTCCTACTGAAGTCATAAACATTTCCATTGCTGGTATTTTCTTGAATATTCCTATTATAAAGATAAATAGGCAAATTACTAAACAACCTATTCCTAATGATTTTCCCACTCCTGCTAACTTCTTTTGTATAGGTGTTTGTGGTGCTTCATTTGTTATAATCATTCCTGCTATTTTACCAACTTTAGTATTCATTCCAGTTTCTGTAACTATTGCTTCTCCATGTCCATTTACTATTATAGTTGAAGAAAACACCATATTAACCATATCACCTAATGTTTGTTCTTTATTTAAAATAACATTTGCGTCTTTTAAGACTGGAAGCGTCTCTCCCGTTAAGCTAGATTCTTCTACTTTTAAATTTGAGCATGAAATAAGTCTTGCATCTGCTGGCACATAATTTCCTGCCTCTAATAAGATTATATCTCCTGGAACAACTTCATTTGCCGAAATAGTTTCTATTTTTCCATTTCTTCTTACTTTTGCAACAGGTGCAGTCATATTTTTTAATGCTTCTAAAGATTTTTCGGCCTTTGCTTCTTGAATTAATCCCATTATCGCATTAAATACTACTATAGCAATAATTATAATAGAATCTATGTAATCATTTTCACCATTCATTTTAGTAATTAGTGCTGAAATTATAGAAGCTATGATTAATATAATTATCATGAAATCATTAAATTGTTTTATAAATTTTATAAAAATATTTTCTTTCTTTTTATTTGCTAGTTTATTTTCTCCAAAATTTTCTAGTCTCTTTTTAGCTTCTTTTGTCTCAATTCCATAAAGTTTATTTGTCCTAAAGTTTTTCTCAATTTCTTCTATTTTCTTAGTATGCCACATAAAAAAACACTCTCCTTTGTTAATTAAAAATTCATACTAATATATATGCACTTGTCCATATTTTATGAATCTTTTTAATTAATTTTGAAAAGTGTTTTTCTGATTTCTTGTTTGATTTAAACTAAGAAATAATTTTTCTGAATAAACTATCTTGTTCTTAAGCAATTTAATTTTTGCGTTTTTTCTAATCTTTCTTCTAAGTTTTTAAAATCTTCCCATAGGTAACGAATATTACTATTAATTTCTGCAATTTCATTTAAAATTGTTTTGATTTTTTGCCCATGAGAATTAACTCGTTTGTTTAATTCTCCTATTTGTTGTCCTTGAAGTTCAACTCGTTTACTTAGTTCGCCTATTTGTTCTCCTTGAAGTTCAACTCGTTTACTTAGTTCGCCTATTTGTTCTCCTTGAAGTTCAACTCGTTTACTTAATTCGCCTA
>CAKPPO010000013.1 GCA_934177725.1 uncultured Clostridia bacterium
GCCACTTAAGTGGCAGCTAGTAATAAGGCCTTATAGGCCGATAAGTAAATCCACGGGTTTTACCCGTGGATTTTTATTAGTCGTCAAATTATAAGATTTTATATCTAATCCAATTTAAATTTGACTAAATCAAGATTTGCTTTTATAGATTTAATATTTTTAGCTTTAGTAACTACAAGGAAAACAGCATAAAAATAAGAGCTATTTTTAACTCTTATTTATAAATTACTAACTTATTCAATTAGTTTTGATAATGATTTAAGTTCATCATCTTCAACAATTTCCCATTTACCACATTTTGAACAGTTTTCTAGTGAACAAGGGTTAAAAGTAATTTTCACCACTATCGTCTATTATTCTTAACATATTACCCTCTATAGCTATTACTTCATATATTTTTCCATTTGTAAGTCCTTCTATTCCAAAACTGCCTATGTACTTTACTTTCATTTTAATTCTTATCCTTTCAGTCTATATGTATTGGGTACATGTTTATTGTTGATTATTATATTAATATAGTCCACGTGCCTATTTATAATTATTTACAGTATAATACTCATAAATAATAGAGTCAATGAAAATTGGTGGAAATATATTAAGGAATTATGAGAAGATTATATCAATATCTATAATAAATGTGATATAATTGTATAAAATAAATTTCAAATACTTGAAAATTCTGAATAGAAACAAAATTAATAAAAAATATGAATGAAACTAAAAATATAAAATTTACGTAAGAAAGGAAATACTATATATAAGCTATAATTATATAAAAAGGAGAAAAAACATGGATATAACTTTAGATGTAGAAGATTACAAACTAAATATAAGAGCAGCAGGAGTAATAATACATAACGGAAAAATATTAGCACATAGAAATATCAATTCCGATCATTACGCATTAGTTGGTGGAAGAGTGCAAATTGGAGAAAATTCAGCAAAAACAGTGAAAAGAGAAATGCAGGAAGAATTAGGAAAAAATATTGAAATAATAAGTTATATAGCAACTATAGAAAACTTTTTTGAAATGAAAGGTTCAAAATATCATGAAATATTATTTGTACATCAAGCAGAATTTATAAATGATGAGGATAAGAAAATAGAATACACTCTTAAAAATAAAGAAGGAAAAGATTATTTACAGTATGAGTGGTTAGATTTGAACAAAATAGAAGAGTATCCATTATATCCAAAAGCAATACAAACTATACTAAAAGAACAAAAATTTCCAACACACAAAATAAACGATGAATTAATATGAAAGGAAACACAATTTATGAATGTAGAACAATATTATGAAAATACAGAATCAGAGATACCTAGAAAAAATGTGAAATATTTTATAGAAAAAATACAATGTAAACCAAGCAATGCAATTGAACTAGGGTGTGGAGCCGGAAATGATACAGTATATTTAATAAAAAATGGATGGAATGTTATTGCAATTGATAGAGAAGATGTTAAAACTAGAATAACTAAAAGACTAAATAAAGAGCAATTAAAGAAATTTGAGTTTCAAAGGCAAAACTTTGAAAATATAGAATTACAACAAAATAATTTAATTGTAGCTAATTATTGCTTACCGTTTTGCAATAAAAATTGTTTTGAAGAGTTATGGAGAAAAATATCTGATAGCATAATTGCAGAAGGATACTTTATAGGAAATTTCTTTGGAGAGAATGACTCTTGGAAAGAAAATAAAAAGGAAATGACTTTTTTAACAGAAAAACAGATAAAAAATTTATTTAAAGAATTTGAAATAATAAAATTTAAAGAAGTTGAAAAAGACGGATTAACAGGTATGGGCAAAATGAAACATTGGCATATATATAATGTTATAGCAAAGAAAAAGTAAAAGATAGTGTGTTGTATAGAATTAGATGACTCAACACATGAAAGAGAAGAAAGAATAGAAAGAGATTTATTTTTAGATAAAATATTTAAAGATACAATAAAATTAATAAGAATAAAAGTACAGAATTATTATGATTATGACAAAATATTAAATATGATAAAAGACTAACTTTTAACACTTACTCCCACCTAGACTCCATCAAAAATGTGAAAATTTTGTGAATTTTAGCACTCTACTATTGACACTGCTAAAAACAGATGTATAATATTTATGAAAATGATAAATAATACTTATCATAAATATGTGCCACTCCCATCAAGTGTCAACACATAAATAAAAATTAAAGGAGTTGATTTTTATGATGATGATACCAAGAAAACATGATTTCGATTTATTTGATGACGTGTTTGGAGATGCATTTTTTAATGAGGGAGCAAGTAAGCTAATGAAAACAGACATTAAAGAGAAAAAGGACAAATATGTAATAGACATTGACTTACCAGGATACGAAAAAGAAGGAATAAAATTAAACATTCAAGATGGATATTTAACAGTCCATGCATCAGTAAATAAAGATGAAAAAGATGAAGAAAAAGGTAAATTTGTACGTAGAGAAAGATTCTCTGGAGAATGTTCTAGAAGCTTCTATGTTGGAGAAAATGTAACTGAAGACGAGATCAAAGCTAAATTTAAAAACGGAACATTAACAATCGAAGTTCCTAAAAAAGAAGAGAAAAAAGAATTACCAGAAAAGAAATATATTCCAATCGAATAAAACCAAAAAATATACATTAAAGAAGCAATATAAAAGAGATACTAAATAGGTATCTCTTTTAACATAAAATATTAGTTATTATTTAAATAATCTAAAATTTTATAGAATTCATCAACATTACTGTCTAAAAATTCATTTGTAGAAATAAGCTGTTTAATTTCATCAACAGTCATCCATTTAACAGATTCAACTTCTTCTTTCTGAAGAATTAGGCTATTAGAAGAAAAGTCTTTTTTCATATAATATAAATCAAAAAATATTTTATCTTCATCTTCTCTACCAGAATAAACTAAATGTAATTCGTCTTCGTTAGCATTTAAAGCAAGCTCTTCATTAATTTCAGTCATCATAGCTTGAATACTTGTTTCTCCAGTTTTTGCGTGTCCACCAGTTGAAGCATATTTACCACCCTTTTGAACACTTCTTTTTTGAATCAAAAATTCACCTTTAGAATTTTGAATAAAAGATAAAACAACTAAAATAAATTTACCATCTGGAATGGAATCTCCTTTATAAATAGTTTCTCCTGTTAAATTTCTGTTGATATCGTATAGGTCTCTTTTTTCCATATAAGTTATCTCCTAACATATTTTATGAAAAAATTATAACATAAAAATGAAAAAAGATAAATAATAAAAAGAAAATATAAAAAAAGACTTGAAAATTATGTAAATTAGCAGTAAAATAAAGTAGTAACTAGTTAGTCTTGTTTTATGTCGTAAAGGAGGAACTTATGGAAAAGGCAGAATTAGGAAAATTCCACGGCATGCAGATTGTGGCAGATGATGACGCAATCGTAACTAAAAACAAAGGAGTGCTTGAAGTTACTTCAGCATCCAATTTGGTTTACAGACATTACGGTGAGAATATGAATGTCGAATCATCATTAGAGATTGATTTATTTGCAGGAATGAAACACGGTAAGATGACTGAAACCAATTGTGTCGGAGGTATACAAAGACAAATTGGTAAGGGATGGCATATCTTAATCAGTGAATCTGCAGTAAGAGCCATCAAAAATGTAACGAAAGACTAAAAAAATGTCCAGTTTAGAAAATTCTAAGCTGGACATTTTTCTATAATTTGTAAAAAAGCTTTTAATAATCCACATCAAATGATATAATTGTGGAAATTTAATATAAAATAAATTGGAATTGGAGGAATTATGAAATTTGAGAAATGTTGTGGATGTATTATTTTGGATGAAGGTAAAGTTTTATTAGTAAAACATAATGTTGGACATTGGGGCTTTCCAAAAGGCCATATGGAGAAAGATGAAACAGAACTTCAAACTGCAATAAGAGAAGTAAAAGAAGAAACAAATGTAGATGTAGAAATTCAAGAGAGAAAAAGATACATAGATGAGTATTATTCTAGTGAAGATACATTTAAGCAAGTAGTATATTTTTTAGCAACTTGTAAGAATATGAATACTAAAAAACAAGAAGCGGAAATTGCACAAATTGAGTGGGTGCCGATAGAAGAAGCCGGAAATAAAATAACATACGAAAATACGAAAAAGTTATTTAAACAGGTATTAGAAGAGAATCATTTAAATAGACAAAATGAAAATTGTAGTTACCTAGGAAAAGTGCTAACAATAAAAATAGATAGACCACTAGGTAGTAAACATCCAAAACATGGTTTTATATATCCTGTAAATTATGGATATGTACCTAACACAGTAAGTGGAGATGGCGAAGAGTTAGACTGCTATGTTTTAGGAGTATTTGAACCACTTGAGGAATTTACAGGAAAATGTATTGCAATAATACATAGAACAAATGACAATGATGATAAGTTAATTATAGTTCCAGACGGAAAAAGATATACAAAAGAACAAATACAGGCATTAACTGAATTTCAAGAACAATATTTTGAAAGTGAAATTATATTATAATTTAAGCATAAACAGATAAATCAAAAAGGAGAATAAAATGATAATATTTGGAATTGATATAAGAATATATTTTTTACTATTTATGACATATGCAATTTTAGGATGGTGTATGGAAGTAACATGCAAACTAATTCAATATAAAAGATTTATAAATAGAGGATTTTTAATAGGTCCATATTGTCCAATATATGGATATGGAGCAATATTAATAACATTTTTACTAAAAAAATATACAGATGATCCAATAATATTATTCTTTATGGCAATAATAATTTGCGGAACACTAGAATATTTAACAAGTTATTTTATGGAAAAAATATTTAAAGCAAGATGGTGGGATTATAGCCAAAAGAAATTTAATATTAATGGAAGAGTATGCTTAAATACAATAGTTCCATTTGGATTACTAGGGCTATTTATTATGTATGTTTCTAATCCATTCTTTATTAGTAAAATACAGCTATTACCAGAAATGTGGTTGAATATACTGTTTTGGACATTATTAGTAATATATATTGTAGATAATATTCTATCTGGAATAGTAATTAGATGTGTAAAAAAGACCGAAAAGATTGTAGGAAAAGATTTAGATAATACAGAAGAAATAACAAAAAAAGTAAAAGAAGTATTACAAAACAAATCTGTATTACACAGAAGATTATTAAATGCTTATCCTAGTTTAGAAGCAGTGAAGATTAAAATAAAAGAGAAAAAAGAAGAAATAAAAGAAAAAGTAGAAGAACAATGTGAGGAATTTACAAACAAAGTGGAACAACAAAAGAAAGAATTTGAGAATAAGGTAGAAAACCAAAAGAGAGAAATTGAAAACAAAGCACATGAATCAGCTAAAAAAATAGCATATAAAACAAAAAAATAGAGAGGATGAAGAATAATGAGAATTATATTAGCGTCACAATCTCCAAGAAGAAAAGAACTAATGGAGGCAATAACAAAAGATTTTGAAATAATAGTAAGTAATGCAGACGAAAAATTAGAAGAAGGACTAACAATAGAAGAACAAGCAAAAAATGTATCTTACCAAAAAGCAAAAGCAGTATTTGATAGGACTGAAGGAAATAGAGTAATAATAGGTTCTGATACAATGGTTGTAAAAAATAACAAAATATATGGTAAGCCAAAAACTAAAGAAGAAGCAAAAGAAATGATAAAAATGTTAAAAAATACAAAACATACAGTTTATACTGGACTTGCAATACTAGAAGAAAAAGATGGAGAATATAAAGAAATTTTAGATTGTGATACTGCAGAAGTGTATTTTAGAGATATGACTGAAAAAGAAATAGAAGACTGGGTTGATTCAGGAGAAGCAATGGACAAGGCTGGGGCATATGCAGTACAAGGAAAGTTTATGGTATTTATAGATAAAATAGAAGGAAATTATCAGACTGTAATGGGACTACCAGTTCATAAATTATATGGTCACTTAAAAAGTTTAGGTGTTATAGAATAAAATTAATTCACAGTTCTTTCATAAAATTGTTACTAAACTAATAAAAATTCATCAAGAAAAAGACATAATTAAATAGTACAATTTAAACAATGAAAGGAAGTGAATGCCTATAGGTAAATAAAAAAACAGTTTAAGCATGAGAGAAAAACACAATACAAAAATAAATATGAAAAACGCTATATATAAAATATATGGCGCTTTTTTCTTTTGTTCATAATTAGTTCATTTTCAGAGTATATAATAAGTAAAGTTGAGAGATGTATCAATAAAACTTTAATATTAAATATTTTGATACAAGAAGTAAGAAAGGAGAAGAGATTATGCATAAAGTAGCAAAAGCAATATGCAAACACAGAAAATTAATTCTAATAATAGCACTTTTATTATTAATACCATCAATAATAGGAATGAAAGCAACTAGGATTAATTACGACATATTAGTATATCTTCCAGAAGACATTGAAACCATAAAAGGTGAAAATATACTATCAGAAGATTTTGATATGGGTGGATTCTCAGTAGTTTTACTAGAGGACATGAGTACAAAAGATATAGTTAAATTAGAGGAAAAAATAAGAAAAATAGATAATGTAGAAAAAGTAGTAAGTATAGCTGATGTATTAGGGTCAAATATCCCAGTAGAAATGCTACCAGATGATATAAAAGATAAAGCCTACAAAGATAATGAAACATTAATGTTAGTTACATTTAAAGAACAAATATCATCAGATGCAACAATGAATAGTGTAGAAGAATTAAGAAAAATAACAGATGAACATTGTAAAATAAGTGGTATGACAGCGACAGTATTAGACACAAGAAACTTATCAGATTCAGAAGTTGTAATTTATGTAATAATTGCTGTAATTCTATGCTTAATAGTACTAGAACTTGCATTAGATTCATATGTAGCCCCAGTATTATTACTATTAAATATAGGAATAGCAATACTTTATAACATGGGAACAAATATATTTATGGGTCAAATTTCATATATAACAAAGGCAATAAGTGCAGTACTTCAACTAGGAGTAACAATGGACTTTGCAATATTCCTATACCATAGTTATATGCAAGAAAAAGAGACAATAAAAGACAACAACGAAGCAATGGCAAATGCAATTTCTAAAACATTCGTATCTGTATTAGGAAGTTCACTTACAACAATAGCAGGATTTTTAGCATTATGCAGTATGAATTTAACACTTGGAAAAGACATTGGTATAGTTATGGCAAAAGGTGTTTTATTAGGGGTTATTTCAGTAGTAACAATACTTCCTGCAATGATACTAGAATTAAATAATTTAATAGAAAAAACAAAACACAAAGAGATATTACCTAAATTTACTAAGATTAAAGACTTTGTAATGAAACACTATAAAGCAATAGTGGTAGCATTTTTAATTATTTTACCAGTAGCATTTTACGGATATCAAAATACAAAAATATATTACAACCTAGACAAATCTTTACCTACAACACTAGATAGTGTAGTTGCAAATACAGAGTTAAAAGATAAATTCAATATGACATCTATGGAACTACTATTAGTAAACAAAGATATGCCAGATTATGAAGTAAATAAAATGGTAGAAGAAATAGAAAAAGTAGATGGAATAGAATGGACATTAGATTATTCAAAAATAGGAAGTATGGGAGTACCAAAAGAAGCATTACCAGATGATATAGTAAACATCTTCCAAAGTTATAAATATCAAATGATACTTATAAACTCAAAATATGAAATGGCAACGGATGAGTTAAATGCACAAGTAGAAACAATAAATCAAATTATTAAAAAATACGATGAAAATGCAATACTTGCAGGTGAAGGACCTTTAATGAAGGACTTAGTAGAAATAAGTAACCATGACTTTAACAGTGTAAATACAGTATCAATAGCAATTATATTTGTAATAATGATAGTTGTATTAAAATCAATCTCATTACCTGTAATACTTATAGCCGTAATAGAATTTGCAATATTTATAAATATGGGAATTCCATATTATACAAATACAATATTACCATTTATTGCTTCAATAGTAATTGGAACAATTCAATTAGGAGCAACAATAGATTATGCAATATTAATTACAACTAAATATATAACAGCAAGAAAAGAAGGAAAAGATAAGAAAGAAGCAATTGATGGAGCTTTAGGAACATCTATAGGTTCAATAATAGTTAGCGGATTATGCTTCTTTGGAGCAACATTTGGTGTAGGTGCATATTCAAAAATAGAAATGATAGGTTCTCTATGCACGTTGATGTCAAGAGGTGCAATAGTAAGTATGGTATGCGTTATAGCAGTACTACCATCATTCTTAATGATATTTGATAAATTAATTTGTAAAACAACAATTGGAATGAGAAAAATAAATAATTAAAAAGAAAGGAAGTAAAAAACATGAGTGATAAAAAAATAATTTCAAAAATTACATCAGGTGTGTTATTAGGAACAATGCTTGTATACCAAGCACCAGTACTTGCTTTTACAAAAGATGAAACAGTATATTCAAAACTAGATGCAAGTGGAAATGCTTACAATACAATAGTAAGTGATCATATAAGAAATACTGAAAAAGAAAAAATAATTAATGATATAACAGATTTGTTAAATTTAAAAAATAATGGAGAGCAAGAATATACTGCAGATGGTAATAATTTAGTATGGAAAGCAGATGAAAGTGATATTTATTACCAAGGTGAATCTCAAAAGGAATTACCAATAGAATGTAGTATTAAGTATGAATTAGACGGAAAAGAAGTATCTGCAAAAGAAATTGCAGGAAAATCTGGAAACGTAAAAATTACCATAGAATACACCAATAAAGATAAACACGTTGTAAAAGTAAATGGAAAAAATGAAACATTATATACACCATTTGTTGTAGTATGTGGAACAATTGTAAATAATGAAAATAATAAGAATATAGAAATCACAAATGGTAAAATGATAGACAATGGAAACAAAACAACGCTTATAGGAATTACATTACCAGGAATGCAAGAAAGTTTAGGAATATCTAAAGAAAAATTAGAAATTTCAAATAAAGTAGAAATTACTATGGAAGCTTCAAAATTTGAGATGGAAAACATAGTAACATATGTTACACCAAAAATAATAGAATCAAGCGATTTAGATATGCTAAATGATATAGACGAAATATATAGTAAAGTAAATGAATTACAAAGTTCAAGCAAACAAATAGAAGATGGAGCAAATAAATTAAAAGATGGTTCAAGTCAATTAGTAGATGGAGTAAAAGAATTAAAAGACGGAACAAGTGCAGCATATAGTGGTTCTAAAATGATTGAAAGTGCAGTTGAAAGTAGTACAAAAAGCTTACAATCAGATAAATCAGCAGCAGTAGATAGTAAAACATTAGCAGCAATTAAGAATCAAGCAGAATCATCAGCAACATTATCTGAAGAACAAAAGGCAGCAATTAAGGCACAGGCAGAGGCAGGAGCAACATTAACTAAAGAACAAGAGGCAGCAATTAAAGCACAAGCAGAAGCAGGAGCAGCATTAACAGAAGAACAAAAAGCAGCAATAAAAGAACAGGCAGAAGCAAATGCAGTATTAACAAAAGAACAAAAAGCAGCAATAAAAGCACAGGCAGAATCAGAGGCAGTATTAACAGAAACACAAAAAACAGCAATCAAAAAACAAGCAACATTTACAGAGACACAAAAAACAGCAATAATAACAAGTGCTCAAAGCAAATATCTAGCAACATTAACAGAAGCAGAAAAACAATTAATAATATCAGTAGCACAAGAAACAGCATATACATCAGCTATAGAAGCGGCACAATCATCTGCAAAACAAGCAGCAGGTCAAACAGCAGTGCAAACAGCAGAAACAATAGCAAAGCAAGTAGCAGGCCAAACAGCAGTGCAAGTAGCTATAAGCACAGCAAAACAAGCCGCAGGAACTACAGCAGTACAAGTAGCAGGTCAAACAGCAAAACAAGCCGCAGGAACTACTGCAGTGCAAGTAGCTGGAACAACAGCAAAACAAGTAGCAGGCCAAACAGCAACAACTACAGCAACACAAGTTGGAAACCAAGCAAAACAAAAATTTACAAACCAAGTAGTTTCCCAAATGAGTACGTTAGGTGAATCTTTAGGAGAATTAACACAAGGATTATCAACATTAGATAGTGGAGTAGAAAAATTATCAGCAGGAACAAATGAACTAGACTCAGGAATAACAGAACTAGCAGATGGAATAACAAAATTCAATACAGAAGGAATAGATAAAATTTGCAATTATATAAATGGAGATTTAAAAGATATAATAACAAGAATAGATAAATTAGAAGAATTAGCAAATAACTACAATAACTTTACAATGTTAAATAATGGAGACAAAGGAAATGTAAAATTCATAATGATATCAGATGGAATAAAAAGTGAAGAAGACAGCAAAGAAAAGATGATTGTAGAAAATAAAGTTGAAGGTATAAAAGAAGAAAAATCAGAGAATAAAGATTAGATAAAAATGTCAATAGGGGTGTTCCTTATTGACATTTTTTTTGATATAATTTATTCATACAAAGTTCATATTCAACTAGTATAATAATTAAATGAAATAATAAGAATATATTAGTAATTCGGCAAATCTAAAAGATGATAAAAATGTGGCATTAATCAAAAATAGTAAATGGAGGGAATTATGTTTAACATTTTAGTTGTAGAAGATGATAAAAATTTAAGAAAATTAATTGTAACATGTTTAAAAAGAGAAAACTATAGTACATATGAAGCGACAAATGGTATAGAAGCATTAAATGTATTAGATGAACAATATATAGATTTAATAATAACAGATATAATGATGCCACAAATGGATGGATATGAGCTAATAAGAGAATTAAGAGAAGCTAATTACTCAATGCCGATATTATTGGTAACAGCTAAAAGTACTTTGTCAGATAAAAAAGAAGGTTTTTTATTAGGAGCAGATGACTATATGGTAAAACCTATAGATGTAGAAGAATTACCATTAAGAGTAAAAGCATTATTAAAAAGGTCGAAACAAGCAAGTGAGAAGAGAATAGAAATAGGAAATCTTGTAATAGACTACAATAAGTTATCTGTCACAAGAGACGGAAAAGAATATCAACTAGCGCAAAAAGAATTCTACTTATTATACAAATTGGTAAGTACTCCAGATACAATTCTAACAAGGCAAGAATTGATAGAAGAAGTGTGGGGATTAGATAGTGAATCAGACTTTAGAACAGTAGATGTCCATATAAAAAGACTAAGAGAAAAATTATATGATGTAGGTGAGATAGAAATAGAAACAATTAGAGGAATAGGTTATAAATTGATAATAAAAGGTGAAAGTAAATGTTTAAAAAAATAGTAGAAAAAATATTTGGAAAAAGAAACTCAATGCAAAGAAGTTTAATGAGAAGTTTTATTATAGCATTAGTACTAGTAGCTATATTAACAGTAATAGAATTCTCAATATTTGTAGTTCCAACAATGCAAGATAAATTAATAGAAATAAATATTCATGATAAAGACCAAATAGATAGTTTGGTATATATAACAAGAAAAATATGCGGCTTTGTAATATTAAATATAGTAATAATAAGTGCTGTATTAGTAAGAATAAATTTGAAAAATATATTTCATCCAATAGAACAAATAAATGAGGCGACTAAAAAGGTAGCGTTAGGTGAATATGACATTGAATTAGAAACCAAAAGAGAAGACGAAATTGGAGAACTAACAAATAATTTTAATAAAATGACACAAGGTCTAAAAAGTACGGAAAACTTACAAAGAGAATTTATAAACAATGTGTCACACGAGATAAAAACTCCTGTATCTTCAATAGAGGGATTTGCAAAATTCTTAAAAGATAAAGACTTAACAGATGAAGAAAGAGAAGAATATGCAAATATTATCATAGAAGAAGCAAAAAGATTAGAAAACTTAACAGGAAAAATCCTAAAGCTAAGTAAATTGAACAATCAAGAAATAATTACAAATAAACAAGAAATAGAAGTTGCGGAACAAATAAGAAAAGCAATAAGTCTATTAGAACCAAAGTGGTCTAAAAAAGATATAAAAATAAATGTAAGTTTAGAAGAAAAAACATTTTTAGGAGATGAAGACTTAATATTCCAAGTATGGGTAAATATAATAGACAATGCTATAAAATTTTCAAATGAAGGTGGAAGTATAGACATAAAAGTATATGAGAAGAATAAAAACATAAGAGTAGAAATGAAAGACTATGGAATTGGAATGAAGGAAGAAGAACTAGAAAAAGTATATGACAGATTTTATCAAATAGACAGGTCACATTCAAAAGAAGGAAGTGGACTTGGACTTGCAATAGTAAAGAGAATAGTAGAATTATCTGAAGGAAAAATAGAGATTAAAAGTAAAGAAAACAAAGGAACAACAGTTATTGTAAAATTACCAGTGACTAGCGAAAAAAATAATAAAATAATTATAAAATAATATAAAAATGACGCAAGAGGGAAAGCCTCTAATGCGTCATTTTTAATATCTCATGTTTTTTCTCATATAATTCTTTTGCAACTTCAGGATTATGAGGACCTGCAAAATCTTTAATTGGGGCAAATTCATCTTCCACTTCTACTTGCAATAATTCAATGTCATTAAACAAAGAAAAAGCATCAAAAATGAAAGTTTCGAATTTAAAAGTATTAGGTGTTTCTGGAACTTGTTTCATTCCTTCATCATTTATAAAAGTATTTTTCTTGAAAGCTCTATGATAAGGCAATTTAGTATTGCAAATTTTATCAATAGCAGAAACATGAAATAGATGTGCCAGCATATTCATTTGCCTATACAAATATTTACCATCAGCATTTTTAGCAATTTTCATACTATCTGTTAAATGACAACTATTTATAATAGCAGGTTTACCATTTTTTCTGGCAAATATCCAATCTTTATCATCGGCATTTTCTTTAAATAGCGTTTTTGAAGCTATCAATTTATTATTGTGAATTGTCAGACCTAAAAATAAGGAATCAACAATTTCTAAAATAACATTATCTACACCACTAAATGAAAGCCATTCTATTTTTTTATTGTAAATGTCATCTAAAATGCCATCAGCTTTCATAGAAGCGAAAACATCCCCATTTCCATTAGAAGCTTCTTTTATTTTGTAAAGTTCTTCTAATATCAAATTCCCATTTATATCTATCAAAGGAAGTTGAGATTGCTTGAAAAATTTTATATATTCTTTAGGATAGCCAAAATAATTTTTTTCTTCAAAAAAATCTTTAGTTGCCGTATCATTATAGATGCTAGTCATAATATACCAAGGGATGATTACATTATATTTTTTACAAGCATCTTTTAACATATCACATAAAATTTCAAAAAGAGATTTTTTAGGGATAATATCTAATTCAAAAGTGCCTTTTGGCCCTTTATATCCAAGTCGAGTACCTTGACCGCCAGCCATTGTTACAACAGCAAATTTTCCACTCTTAATTATTTCCTCTCCAATACTTTTATAAAAAATACATTCTTCTTTAGAAAGTTTATCCTTTATAAAATATGGTAATGGCTCAATTAAGTTATGAGGAATTACTTCATCTATTTTAGAAGCCTCGTATAAATTAAAAATTTGCTCAAAATTAATTCTACAAATTTGATTAACTAAAAACTCTTTTTCTTCATTATTCAATTCATCATAGAAAGCAAGTAAATGTTCTTGATTATATTTTCTCAAGATTTCTTTTGCTTTTTCTAAATTTTGTACCATAAACATCTAATCCTTTTATATATCATATACAACAAACCTCAAATTAGTGATTTGCTGTCCTCAAAGATTGAATAATAATTTCTTTATTAGGCATATCAGAATCTTTTAAATATTCAATTTCTTTTTCTATATTGTAAGGAAGACGAACTAAAGTAAAACAAATAGAAGAAAGTTTTTTAGAGTCAAGTTCACCTTCTAATATCATGTAAGAAGCCATAGTCGAAAATTTAGAAGTTTCATCTTCTTCACCTTCATTAGACATCTCGACAGGAACACCAACACTTCCAACATTAAAAATAGTCTTATTTTTAAATCTAAAAATACTAGGTGTATGTAGATGACCATAACCTATTACATCAGGAATAGGATCATTCTCAGTCTTACCAAGAAACTCAGTATTTTTAAATAAATCTTCAGGATTACTAATAATTTTATTAAAGTAAATTGAATCTGAATTTGGATACATTGGGTTAAAAATATGTTCTAAACTAAATGGAGAAGCATGGAATAAACGTATTAAATGTCCACTTAGATAAAATTCATAAGAAACAGGGCAATTATAAAGAAATTTAGCTCTTTCTTCTCCAATTCGGTCTCTAGTCCAAAATCTTCCATATTCAATTCCAGGTCTACAAATAATTTCATCACAATTACCTAAGAGAATGACTTCACATTTTTTACGCAATAAATCTATAACTTTGTCCGGATTTGCACACTTAATAACGCTATCTCCAAGACAAAAAATCTTTTTGATACCTCTTCTTTCAATATCACTTAAGACTGCTCTTAGAGCAGTTAAATTACCATGTACATCAGACAAAATTGCAATTCTTTCCATAATTTTCTCCTTTTACTGAAGATAATTATATAATAAAAAAATATTATTTACAATAAATTACCATAATAATCTAGTAAAAAATTATTTTGTAATTGGACTTAAGTAAAAGAGGATAGCAATTAGAATAAAATGAATAATGATATATATATTAAAAAATAGTATTTTAATTAAAAAGCTTAATAAGAATTGAAAAAGTAAAAATATCAAAAGCCCTTCAAAATTCTGAAGGGCTTTTGGGTTTAGTCTCTATTAATAATAGAGCTAATGTACTGCTGCGATGAAGAATTAATTTGTGAAAAAGACCAAATGCCTTTTTCTTTATCCTTTGTACATCCAAGTTTATTAAGGATGTCAATAGTGGATGCATTAATTATCTTCATGATTTCAGGATCAGCATCATAAGGATGAACGGCCATATAAACTATAGGCCTAAAATCATAAGTACGGTGCGGATCCATTGTAAGCCAAATCATACCTCCAACAACAATATCTTCCAAAAGACTACTATTCCTAGTAGGATCAAGTAACCTGGGGTCAACTACATCAAAAGCCATTCTGACATATTCACGCTGATCCTCGTAATTGGAATCGTAATTGTACCGGATTTGGCCTATTAGAGTACGTGAACTTTTCTCAATAATATCAAGAAAAATTGATGGGACATCTCCTTTTCTGTCGATAGTAGAAACTCTAAAGAAAACCTTACCACAATGTTGAAGCATAATAGATATCTCCTTTCAAATAAATAAATGTTTATTTGTAACTCAAATATAATATCAAATATTATGTAAAATGTCAATAAATTTCTTAAAAAAATAGTACATCCTAAAAAACAGAATGCAAAAGAATAGGTGTAATTTATAATAAAAGTACAAAAATGCTTGTATTATGTTAAATGCTATGCTATACTAATTAGCAGTAACATGTCAGTTAAAATAATTTATTGAAGGAGGACACTATGAAACAGTACACATTACAAAGTTATTTTAAGAGTCTATGCAATAGCTTTTATATTGCATATGTAGAAGTAAAACGGTTAGAAAGAGAACTGAAAGAAGCAGATTCAACAGTTGAAAAAGAAAACTTGGAAAATGTAAAAGAAGTATTGAAAATAATGAAAGATACTGAAAGTCCAATTCATAAGTACATTAACTTTAAATCCACAGAGCCAGAGCTGGAGGCAGAAAAAGTAAGACTAGAACAAATTATTCATCAAAAAGATGAAAAAAGAAAAAATATGAACGAAGAAAATTCGTTTTGGTCTGAATGGATGTGGCATTTAGAAAATGAAATTTGGAGAGTTTTATTGAAGATAGAGAGGATGGAGAAAACAATCATTGTTACTTCAAAAGAGGAAGTATATGCACTCATGTTTGTCTATCGCAGTGAAGGATTAATAACTATATTAAACACCAAAGAACAATATTTAGAACCTTTCCCAAAGAGCGATAAAGTCTGTTGCGACTTTTTAAAAGTTTATTTGAGTAAAAATGAGGAAAAAATGAAAGAATTTTGCGAAGAAAATATCTAACCTAAAACACCATTTGCATTTAAATAAGTGCAGATGGTGTTTTTATGTGCACTCCATTGGGGACGTTTCCTTTTGGTTAATCTGTCCCTTTTGGTGTGTCTAACTAAAAGTTCTTAATATATCAAAATTTTAAATCAGATTTAACAAGACCTTTGAATAAGGCGACAATTATAAAATAAAAAACAACAAATAATAAAATTTGTATAATTAACTCAAAAATAGAATTGCAGTAAAAATTTCTAACAATAAGATTTAATAAAATAATAGCTAATCCAGGTTTAAAAATCCAATTAACAAAATCAATTTTAACTTTAGTTTCTTTTATTAATAATCCTAAACTAACAAGACCATTAAAAATTTCGCTTACAAATAAAACAATAATATATCCTTTAATTCCTTGTATAGGAAGTAAAAAATAAATTAAAGTAACACTAGTTAATAAGTCTAAAATATTAATTCCCATAACAGAAACTTGTTTATCAAGTCCTTTTAAAATTCCATCAACAATATTATCTACATACATAAGAACAATTAAAGGAGATAAAACTTTTATAAAAATGCAAGCACTTTCCTCGTTATAAATATAAAAAGAAAGTTCATCTGAAAAACACCAAAAAATTCCCATAATTAGAAAAGAGAAAATAAAGCAAAATTTTAAAATTTTACAAATAGCAAAGTTAATTTTTTCATAATTTCTTTTAGCATTTAAATAAGAAAATTCAGGTATAAGAAGCATACTAAAAGAAGAAATAAAAGTACAAGGAAACATTATAAGAGGCATAGCCATACCATTTACAATACCGTATTTAGACAAAGCGTTTTCGCAAGAAAGTCCAGATTTTTCTAAACGAGTAGGTATTAAAATTTGTTTTAAAGTAGAAAGTCCAGATCTAATGTATGAAGTAAAAGCAATAGGAAGAGTTATCTTTAAAATCTGCTTAGTAAATGAATTGTTTTTTGATGATATATAATTATTACTTCTAAAATCTCTCTTATAAAAAATAAAAAGAGCAAAGAAAGATAATGCCTCTGAAATACAACTACCCAGAACAAGGCAAATACATGCTGTTTCAATAGTAGAAGCCGTAAAAATATTCATAAAAAATACAATTAAGCCGATTTTTAAGACTTGTTCAAAAACTTGGCAAAAAACAGTTTTTTTAACATTGCGAATAGCAGAAAAATATCCATTAATGCTAGAACTCATAGCCAAAAAAGGAAGACTTATTCCCATAATTTGAAGGCAAATTGAACTAACTTTTCCATGTAACCAATAATTAGAAATTAAAGGGGCAAGGAAAAATAAAAGTAAAAAAGAAGCAAGGCCAGTAATAAAACTATATATTACACATTTTTTAACAGCATTTTTTATATGCTTGTCATTACCAAAAGCAAGTTGCTCTGAAACAATTCTAGAAGTAGCAAGGTGAATACCAGAACTTGCAAAAGTAACAAAAAGCATATAAACAGACATAATTAAAGAATAGACACCAACTGCTTCACTGCCTATTTTATTAGAAATATATATACCAAAAAACATACCAATACTTCTTAAAACTAAAGAAGTAATAGTAAGTAAAATACCATTAAATAAAAATAATTTAACTTTTCTCAAAAAACCACCTAGCTAATTTTATGAATCCAAAATTAAAAAATGACGGATTTTTTTACTGTTTTTGGGGCCGGAGCAAAAAACAGAAATAATAGATATGTGCAATCACCAAAATCACTTTATTTTTATAAAATATATAAATTATAAAAAAGAGGTGAGAGTATGAAAAATATTAGGAAAATGATTATCAGTTTTCTTGTAGTAGTTACAATGCCAATGTACATATTGATAGCACCAGTTTATGCGTTTGGACCATCAAGTTCTAATATATATGATGGTATTGATGTAAGTGGATGGCAAGGAAATATAGATTATAGTGAGGTAGCAAGTAGCGGAATTGAAATTGTATATATGAAAGCAAGTGAAGGAACAAGTTTTGTTGATCCATATTTTAATCAAAATTATACAAATGCAAAAGCAAATGGGTTAAAAGTAGGATTTTATCATTATTTAACTGCAAGGAGTAACTCAGAGGCAGTAGCACAAGCTAACTTTTTTGTTTCAACTATTTCTGGTATGATACCAGATTGCAGATTAGCTATGGATTTTGAAAGTTTTGGTAGTTTAAGTGCAGAAGAAATTAACGAAATAGGGCTAACATTCATGCAAACCGTAGAAAGTTTAAGTGGTAAAGAAATGGTTATTTATAGTGATACAAGCAATGCTTCAAATATATTTGGAGGAGGTCTTACAAACTATCCGTTATGGGTAGCACAATATGAGGTAGAAGAACCTACACCAAATGGAAATTGGGATAGTTGGGTAGGATGGCAATATACAGATGCAGGAGAAATATCTGGAATAAATGGATATGTAGATAGAGATAGATTTACAGATGGAATACTTTTAAATGAAAATTCAGAGGTTCCATTACCAGATAATACAAATAAACCATCGGCAGGAGGAACAACAACTATAACAATACAAAGAGGTCAAACATTAAGTGGAATTGCCTTGGAATACAACACAACTGTGCAGATACTTGTACAATTAAACAATATAGCAAATCCAAATTTAATTTATGCAGGTTCAACGCTAATAGTGCCAAGTGGAGAGACTCCAATAGATACAGATGGAAATTCAACTTCAGGTCAGACAATTTATGTTGTTCAAAGGGGAGATACTTTAAATAAAATAGCAGCAGAATTTGGAACAACAGCAAGAGCAATAGCAGTGGAAAACAATATTAGAAATATAAATTTAATATATGTTGGCCAAAGACTAATAATTCCTACTAATAGATATGACCTAAATCATACACTATATAAAATACAATGGGGAGATACACTATGGTCAATTTCAAGAAGATATGGAGTGCCAATTGCAACAATAGTAAGACTAAATAGAATTCAAAATCCAAATTTAATATATGCTGGCAGTACAATTAGAATATAGCAAGCACAAAACGACATATAACGACATAAAATATAATATATAACATGAAAGTAGGTGCAATATGAAAGAAGTATTAAAAGTTAAAAATATATCAAAGATATATCAAGCAGAAAATGGCGAAGTTGAAGCGGTAAGAGATGTTAGTTTTAGTGTGGAAGAGGGCGAATTTGTTAGTTTAATTGGACCGAGTGGATGTGGCAAGTCTACTGTGCTTTCTATTATTGCAGGGCTAGAAGAAAAGACCTCAGGAGATATTGAAATAGACGGACAGATAGGCTATATGCTTCAAAAAGATAGCTTGCTTGAATGGCTTACAATTTATAAAAATGTGTTATTTGGATTAGAAATTAAAAACATAAAAACCACAGAGAATGTAAAATATGTGGAAAACTTACTTAAGAAATACAATTTATATGAATTTAAAGACAAATATCCAAATCAATTATCTGGAGGAATGAGGCAAAGGGCAGCTTTAATTAGAACTTTAGCAATAAAACCCAAAATATTACTATTAGACGAGGCATTTTCAGCTTTAGATTATCAAACAAGAATAATGGTTACCAAAGATATTTATGATATTTTGAAAAACGAGCATATTACGGCACTAATTGTAACACATGATATTTCAGAAGCAATAAGTATGTCAGACAGAGTAATTGTATTATCTAATAGACCTGCTGTTGTTAAAGAAATTCATACAATAGACTTTGAAATGGAAAATAGAACACCATTAAATTGTAGAGAAAGTCCAAAGTTTAGTAAATACTTTGATACTATATGGAAAGGACTGAATGTACATGAATAAAGAAAAAACAATGTCAAATGACAGAAGAAAATACTTAAAAAGAAACAAAACAGAAAAAATTGTTATAAAAATAGTCCAATTTAGCATAGTTATTGGATTAATAGTATTGTGGGAAGTACTAGCCAATAAAGGAATTATAGATAGTTTTATTATGAGTCAGCCTAGTAGAATACTAAAAACTTTTCTAAATCTATCACAAAATAATTTGCTAGAACATTTAAAAGTAACTTGTTTAGAAACCTTAATAGGTTTCTTACTAGGAACATTTTTAGGGGCAATTATAGCAATACTTTTATGGTGGTCTAAATTCTTATCTAAAGTTTCAGAACCATTTTTAGTAGTATTAAATAGTTTGCCAAAAGTAGCTCTTCGGGCCAGTAATTATTATATGGGTAGGAGCAGGAATGCCAGCAATAATAGTAATGGCACTTGCAATATCTTTGATAGTAACAATTTTAGAAATATTAAATGGTTTTTTAAATACCGACAAAGAATTAATAAAAATGGCTCAAACATTTCATGCCAATAAATTTCAAATACTAACAAGAATAATAATACCTGCAAATAAACATACATTTTTCAACTCATTAAAAGTAAACATAGGATTATCTTTAGTAGGTGTAATAACAGGGGAATTTTTAGTATCAAAAGCAGGACTTGGATATTTAATAGTATATGGAGGGCAAGTATTCCAATTAGACTTAGTAATGACAAGTGTTATAATACTTGCAGTTGTGGCATATTTAATGTATCAAGCAGTAGTAATTCTTGAAAAAATATTTGTAAAAAGATAAAAGTTCAAAGGACAATTGGGGACGGGTCACTTTTGTCCTTTATATAATTTTGACTAATATAATAAAAACATATGAATTTTCAAAAAATGCTCGTTCAAGCTAAGTTACGCAGAAATTATAAGCGAAATTTGTGGCACCCTTCCATTAGAAATGAACTCTTTCCACAAATTTCTTAATAATTTCTAGCTTACTTACTTTCAATGCGCTTTTTTTTCAAATTAATATGTTTTTATTTTTTATTATAATTATTACTTTATGTAAAGGACAAAAGTGACCCGTCCCCAATTGTCCGTAAAAAAGGAGATTCCATTTGGAATCTCCTTTTAAAGATTACATACCTTCTATGTTTAGCTTTTCTGTTCCTTTAAGAACAAACTTACCATTTTGAATGATAGGAATACGTTCTTTTCCAATTGCTACAATGTCACCTAATTCATAGTATGGAATTGTGATATCTGTGTGGCAACCAAAATAAGAATTTTCATCTCTTTTAATAGAAATTTCATTATCTTTAGCAATAACTTCTTTTCCATCTGGATTAAATACCTTTGTATCTTCATCCATAGAATAGCAAGTATCTCCAAATGCAAAGTGTGGACCAGTTTTTTCTGCAATAAGAATATCAAGCTTGTCATTAATTTTGTACTTGTTTCCCATTACATATGCAAGAGTATTAGTACCAATTGCAAACTCGCCCATGGGTAAAGTAGGGTGGTCAAAAAGTAAATGCTCATTAATGTATTCATCATTTTCCTTTTTAGTAGGATAGTTGTTACAACTATATTCTTTTATAAACCCGTCTTCTATTTTAAGCATTAAGTCTACAAACTTCCAGCCATTAAGGTAAATTTCAGATACATGAAGAGTTCCGTTAGTGCCTTTTAATACAGGGCTAGTAAATACTTCACCGACTGGTACATTTACATCAGCAGTACAATTTTCAAATTTTGACTCTTTAGTAGGGTCATTTAACTTGGCAAGGCAAACAGTTAAATCTGTTTTATTAGAACCTCTTCCAGTTACATGGACTGAATCAGAATAATCAAGAACATCAATGATATTTTGGTGAATTTTCTCGTACTTATCATTATCCAGAGTATTAATAACAATGGTGTCATCAAAAATTTTCTCAAAATCTTTACCAATTTCAGGGCAAGGATATGAAATGATAGTGAAAGAAGTATCTTTTCGTATTCCATTCATATAAAGGACAGAGTATTTTGAAGAAAAACTGCTATTTAGTTTAGCTAAATTAGCATCTTTTACAAATACTTCTGAACCATTTTGCGGAACAAAACGATTCTCACCAAAACTTTCAATGTAAATAGAACCTGCACATTTAGCAAGGACATCAGAATGTTTTTTCAAGTGCTCTTCAAAACAAGAAAGATAATTTCTTACATATTCATCTGTAAGGTAAAAATTGTAGTCATATCTGTGATTGTAGGATAACTGCTTATCAAAATCAGAATTATCCATTAATCTAAGAATGACACTAAATTTACCATCCAAAAGAACATAAATTTCTTTGACAACTTTTTCGAAACCTATAGGGAAAAATAGACAAACATAGTCTTTATTACTGATGTCTACGCCACCTTTACCCATCTTGTTAAATCCCCTTATGAAAGAATTAATTGTACATTCAGCAATTTCGGTAATTTTTGAATCATCTAACTTATTAAAATAATCAACTATTTGTATATGATTTTTAGTAATGTTGTATCCATAAGAATACAAATAGTTATAAGTGTTTAAGTTAGATTCAAAGATAATTCTTCGAATGCAATTGTTAACTAAAATTCGGCTTTGAATAGTTTTACCTGTTGTCCAAGCCACATCACTATAAAACTTTAGTATGACTGTCTTTAAAGAATCTAATGAGTCTTCAGAAAGTGCCTGTAAGACAGAATCTAAAAACAACAAGTTTCTTTTGCAAGATTCATCATTTTTCTGACAGAAGTTAGGATAAAAATTTAATACTTTATAAGCTAACATATTGTAAACTTTTTCTTCTTCAGAAGAATTTTGGCGAAGAATATCGCTTGAATAAAATTCTTGCATTTTTTCCTGAAAGCCTTCTAACTGTTCTAATGTAAGCTCTTCTAAACTTGTGTGGTATACCTCCTTATAAAAGCTTTTTACTTCCTTAATAAAGTTAGTAATCATATATTTTTCCTCCTATATTTTTTCTTTTGCTTTAGAATAAAAAGAGTATATCATAAGATTACATAAATATCAATGATTTCTAAATTTTTAAGCCCGTCCCTAAAATTTAAATTATCACAATTAAACAAGCAAAAGAATAAAATATAACATAATGTTTTTACATTCAAAATAAAGAGAAAGGGGAATAAAGATGAAAAAATATTTTATCATCGCAATTGTAATTATACTTGTAGCTGTAGGACTTATTTGTTACTTTACTACAAGGGATAATTCAAAAGAAGTAGCACTTCAAAAGGTAAGAGTAAATGAAGTAACAAGATCAGTTTTTTATGCACCTCAATATGTAGCAATAGCTAAAGGATTTATGGGGGAAGAAGGTTTAGAAGTAGAATTAACAACAGGCCAAGGAGCAGACAAAGTTATGACTGCAGTTTTAGCAAATCAAAGTGACATAGGTTTTGCAGGACCAGAAGCAAGTATATACGTATATAACGAAGGAAAAGAAGATTATTGTGAAGTGTTTGCACAATTAACACAAAAAGATGGATCTTTTTTAGTTTCAAGAGAAAAAACAGATAATTTTAGTTGGCAAGATTTAAAAGGAAAAACAATTATACCAGGAAGAAAAGGTGGAGTTCCATACATGACATTTGAATATGTATTAAAGAAAAATGGACTAAACCCTCAAACAGATTTAGTATTAGATGATAGTATAAAATTTGACTTAATGGCAGGAGCATTTTCAGGAGGAACAGCAGACTATGTAACACTATTTGAGCCTACAGCAACAATGACTCAAAATGCTGGAAAAGGTTATGTTGTAGCATCTGTTGGAGAAGCTTCTGGAGAAATACCATATACAGCATATTTTGCTAAAAAGAGTTACATTAAAAATAATAGTGAACTAATTCAAAAATTTACAAATGCAATATATAAAGGACAAAAATGGGTAGAGGAACATAGTATGAAAGAAGTTGCAGAAGCAATAAAAGGTTTCTTCCCAGATACAGATGTAGAATTATTAGCAAGTGTATTACAAAGCTATAAAGATATAGATGCTTGGAAAACTACACCAGTAATGAAAGAAGAATCATATAATTTATTACAAACAGTAATGGAAGAAGCAGGAGAATTAAAACAAAAAGCACCTTTTGATAAAGTAATAAACAATTCATATGCCGAAAAAGCAATAAAAAAATAACTGCTTTTGGGGACGGAGCAAAAAAACAGCTAAAAAAATCTAGCTGTTTTTTTGCTCCGTCCCCAAAAACAGTTTATTTATATAACAATTTAATTTTATTTCCGTTTTTGGCTATAAATCCTTCATCGATTAAATTTTTAAGCTCTCTCATCATAGCACTTCTATCTACACTTAAATAATCTGCTAAATTTGTAAGAGAAAAAGGAATAGTAACAGATTTGCTAAAGTCCTTGCTAGATAGAATTGAAAGATATGTTAAAAGCTTTTCTCTAATAGTTCTTTTAGATAAAACTTCGATTCTCGTATTTTGATGTACAGCGTTTCTTAAAGTTAATTCTAATATAATAGAAGACAAAGTGGAATGAAATTTACAATTTGTTTTACATTTATTAGCTATATCTTCGTGCAACAAGAATAAAACATCACAAGGAGAAGCTGCTACAACAGTAAGTTCATTATTTGTATGAACAGGATAAAATGCTTCACCAAAAATATCTAAAGTATTAAATTTATCTACTATATCTTGATTCCCATTTAAATCAAATCTAATTAAATCAGCCTTTCCATCAAGCATAATGCAAATTTGATTTCTTTTTTGAATATATGTAGTTATAATTTCGTTTTTATTAAAATGCTTTTTTTGTACTTTAGAACAGCTTTGCTCTAAAGTGTTAATTAAATCAAGAATTTCAGACATACTATATAATCACATCACTTTCAAAAATTATATATTATATTATATGAAAAAGTTTGTCTCAAAATAACTATTTTATTTATGTTAAGATTATAACCTAAAAACCGCAGTATTGCAACAAAAAATGACAAAAAATGTTTGTAATCTAAATGTAATAAAAGAAATCAGCCTAGAACGGCAAGAGATACAAATTGTTAAAAAAATAAATTTCGTTATTGTTGCATTTGCAACAGAAAAATAAAAAACTTAATATATAATAAGTTCATAAACAAAAACGGAAGGGGAAACGAAACAATGAAGGTAATAAAAAGAGACGGTAGAGCAGTAGATTATAACAGAGACAAAATTATCACTGCAATTGAAAAAGCAAACAAAGAAGTAAAATCAAAAGAAAGAGTAACAAAAGAAGAAATTAAAGAAATAACAAAATATATAGAAGAACTAGACAAGAAAAGAATATTAGTAGAAGATATTCAAGACATCATCGAAGAACAATTAATGGACCTAAAAAAATTCGAACTTGCTAAAAAATATATGATTTATCGTTATACAAGAGCATTAGTAAGAAAAGCAAACACAACAGATGAATCAATATTAGGATTAATCAAAAATCAAAATAAAGAATTACTAGAAGAAAATTCAAACAAAAATGCGGTTTTAGCTTCAACACAAAGAGATTACATAGCGGGAGAAGTTTCTAAAGATTTAACAAAAAGAATTTTATTACCTGAAAAAATAACAAAAGCACACGAAGATGGAATTTTACATTTTCATGATATGGACTACTTCTTACAACCAATATTCAATTGCTGCTTAATAAACATAGGAGACATGTTAGATAATGGAACAGTAATGAATGGAAAATTAATAGAATCACCAAAAAGTTTCCAAGTAGCTTGTACAGTAATGACACAAATAATTGCTGCAGTAGCATCTAACCAATACGGCGGACAATCTGTAGATATTAGTCACTTAGGAAAATATGTAAGAAAAAGTTACGAAAAATTTAGAAGAACTTTTGAAAAGGAATTTGGAAATGAATTGTCAGAAGATATAATAGAAAGATTAACACAACAAAGACTTAAAAAGGAAATAGCAGCAGGTGTACAAACAATTCAATATCAAATAAATACATTAATGACAACAAATGGACAATCTCCATTCGTAACAATATTCTTAAATTTAAAGAAAGATGATCCATACATTAAAGAAAATGCAATGGTAATTGAAGAAATTATCAGACAAAGATATGAAGGAATTAAAAATGAAAAAGGCGTATATGTTACACCAGCTTTCCCTAAATTAATATATGTATTAGACGAACACAACTGCTTAAAAGGTGGAGAATATGACTATTTAACAAAACTTGCGGTAAAATGTTCAGCAAAAAGATTATATCCAGATTATATTTCAGCTAAAAAAATGCGTGAAAACTATGAAGGAAATGTATTCAGTCCAATGGGATGCAGAAGTTTCTTATCACCATGGAAAGATGAAAATGGAAATTACAAATTTGAAGGGAGATTTAATCAAGGTGTTGTTAGTATCAACTTACCTCAAATTGGTATTATTGCAGATGGAGATGAAGAAAAATTCTGGAAACTATTAGATGAAAGACTAGATATATGTAAAGAAGCATTAATGTGTAGACACTATGCTCTACTTGGAACACTTTCTAATACAAGTCCAATTCATTGGAGATATGGAGCAATAGCTCGTATGCAACCAGGTGAGAAAATAGATGAATTATTAAAAGGCGGATATTCAACACTTTCATTAGGTTATATCGGAATTTACGAACTTACAAAATTAATGAAAGGAGTATCACATACTACTCCAGAAGGACATGAGTTTGCAATTAAAGTAATGAAACGTTTAAGAGATGCAACAATTGAATGGAAACACGAAACAGGACTTGGATTCGCATTATATGGAACACCAGCAGAAAGTCTATGCTACAGATTTGCAAGAATAGATAAAGAAAAATTTGGAGAAATAAAAGACGTAACAGATAAAGGATATTATACAAACTCTTATCATGTAGACGTTAGAGAAAAAATTGATGCATTTTCAAAACTAAAATTTGAAAGCGAATTCCAAGAATTATCACTTGGTGGAGCAATTTCTTATGTAGAAATACCAAACATGAGACATAACTTAAAAGCACTAGAAGATTTAGTAAAATTCATTTATGACAATATTCAATATGCAGAATTTAACACAAAATCAGATTACTGCCATGTTTGTGGATTTGATGGAGAAATAATAATAAATGATAATTTAGAATGGGAATGTCCAAACTGTGGAAACAAAGATAAAAACAAAATGAATGTAACAAGAAGAACATGTGGTTATTTAGGAGAAAACTTCTGGAATGAAGGAAAAACAAAAGAAATCAAAGCTAGAGTATTACACTTGTAATAAATACCCGGCGAGGGATGTTTCTTAGCACAGAGGAAAGAACATATGGAAAGAATCGTCCAAGTCAGGAACTAAAGCAAGATAGAACATTAGCCAAAGGAGAACAAAAATGAAATATGCAAAAATTAAAAATTGTGATGTAGCAAATGGCCCTGGAGTTAGAGTTTCATTATTTGTAAGCGGATGCAATCATCATTGCAAAAATTGCTTCAACAGAGAAGCATGGGACTTCAGTTATGGAAATGACTTTACTGAAAAAGAAGAAAAAGAAATAATAGATGACTTAAAACCAGAGTATATCACAGGTTTAAGTCTATTAGGTGGAGAACCATTTGAAAAAACAAACCAAGAAGGGTTAGTTCCATTAATAAAAAAAGTAAAAGAAACATATCCAGATAAAAAAATTTGGTGTTATACAGGTTTTACATTTGATAAACAAATATTAGGTCAAATGATAGGAGAAGAGCATAGAGAAACTACAAAGGAAATGTTAGATAATATAGATTATATAGTAGACGGAAGATTTGTAGAAGAATTAAAAGATCCAAAATTAAGATTTAGAGGTTCTTCTAATCAAAGAGTAATAGATGTAAAAAAGAGTTTAGCACAAAATGAAATAGTAATTTGGGACGGCCTTGATAAAGACGTAGGATAAATTTCTGTACATGTATTGACAAAAAGCAACTAATTAAGGTATAATACAAACTGCGTAAGGTGGAAAAAAGTAAAAATCTACCAATTATATCCCGCACTAAGCAAGTGTAGTTACCGGAAGGAGGGGAACATTAAATGTCAGAGATTAAAGTTAATAATGGAAATATAGAAGATGCCTTAAAAAGATTTAAAAGACAATGCGCAAGAAATGGCGTATTACAAGAGGTACGTAAAAGAGAACATTATGAAAAACCAAGCGTAAAGAGAAAGAAAAAATCAGAGGCTGCAAGAAAAAGAAAATTTTAATTAGAAATGGAGGTTGGAAATTATGGGTAACACTAATAATTTCCAACCTTTTTACATGTAAAAAATGATTGAGGAGGAATTTATATGTTAAAAGAAAAATTATTAGAAGATATGAAAGTATCAATGAGAGACAAAAAAATAATTAGAAAAAACGTTATTCAAATGGTCAGAGCGGCAATATTACAAGTAGAAAAAGATAAACAAACAGAATTAAATGACGAACAAATTACAGAGATAATAGCAAAGGAATCTAAAAAAAGAAAAGACTCATTAGCAGATTACGAAAAGAGTGGAAGACAAGATTTAATAGACCAAATAAATGAAGAAATAGAAATACTTTCAGAATATTTACCAAAACCATTAACAACAGAAGAAATAGAAAAAATAGTAGAAGAGGTTATAGCTTTAACTGGTGCAAGCACAATGAAAGATATGGGAATAGTTATGAAAGAAGCAAAAGCAAAAATAGGGCCGGCAGCAGACGGAAAAACAATCAATGAAATAGTAAAACAAAAATTAAATTAATAACAAAAAATGTAAATATTTTGTCAATAAATGTGGAAAAAATATACAAGATGCCTTGTATATTTTTTCCATTTTGTATTATAATATTAAAAAATGTGTTGAGGACGTTTCTTTTTACTTTATATAAATAATATAATAAAGTACCAAAAGGGACAGATTAACCAAAAGGAATTTTTAGTCGTTCGAGCTGAAAGCGAGCTACGAATAAAATATGCAGAGGAAACGTCCCCAAAGGGTAGTAGGAGGAAAATATGCTAGATAAAAAATATGAAATAAAAGAAGGAATCACATTCCACCAAATAGAAACAAATAAATTTAAAACAGATTTATTTGCAACTTTCTTAACTGTACCTTTAAAAAGAGAAACAGTTACAAAAAATGCATTACTTGCAGCAGTTTTAAGAAGAGGAACTGAAGAGTTGCCTTCACAAGAATTAATAAGCAAAGAATTAGAAGAAATGTATGGAGCCTCTTTTGATTGTGGTATAGAAAAATCAGGAGATTACCATACTTTTAAGTTTTATTTAGAAACAATAAATAATAGTTATTTACCTGAAAATGAAAATTTAAGTAAAAAAGGTTTGGAATTATTACTTTCTATAGTGTTTGACCCATATACAGAAAATGGGGCTTTCAAAGAAGAATATTTACAAGGGGAAAAAGAAAACTTAAAGCAAATAATAGAAGGAAAAATAGATAATAAAGCACTATATGCTTTAGATAGATGTATTGAGGAAATGTACAAAGATAAACCATATGGACTTTACAAATATGGATATATAGAAGACATAGAAAAAATATCAGCAAAAGAATTATATGAGTATTATTTAGAGGTAATAAAAGAGTGTAAAATAGATATTTTTACATCAGGTGAAAATATAGAAGAACTACAAAAAGCAATAAAAGAGAATAAATATTTACAAAATTTAGAACAAAGAAAACCTCAAACTATTAAAGAAGAACCAAAACAAGAAGTAAAAGAACAAAAAATAGTAAAAGAAAGTATGGATGTTACACAAGGAAAACTAATAATGGGATTAGATGTACTATCTAAAACTAAAAATGTAAGCTATATAACAATGGTATATAATACAATTTTAGGTGTAGGTGCAAATTCAAAACTATTCCAAAACGTAAGAGAAAAAGCAAGCTTAGCATACACATGTGGATCAAACTTTGTAAAAAGAAAACAAATAATATTAATAAGAGCTGGAATAGAAATTGAAAATTATGAAAAAGCTGTAAATATTATAAATGAACAATTAGAAGCCATGAAAAAAGGTGACTTTACAGAAGAAGATTTTGAAAGTGCTAAAAATTTAATTTATGCAACAATTAACAACATAGAAGAAGAACAGGATACTGAAATTAGTTACTATTTTGGTCAAGAATTATCAGGTAACAATGTTACAATAGAAGAATACAAAGATAGAATAAAAAATGTAACTAAAGAAGAAGTTATTGAGGTTGCACAAAATATAAAACCAAATATAATTTACTTTTTAAAAGACTAAAAAAATATAAAATGCAAGGAAAGGAGCGTATAATGTATTTTAATTTTAAACAAAATATGTTATACAAATAAAAAATGAAAGTTATAGAAAGCCTTAAGATAAAAGAAAAAATATATATGGAAAAACTAGAAAATGGATTAACAATTATGATAGTTCCTAAAAATACAACAAATAAAAAATATGTAATTTGGGGTACACATTTCGGATCTATAGATAATCATTTTATTATGCCAAATGCGAAAGAAGAAGTGTCTGTACCAGATGGTGTGGCACATTTTCTAGAACACAAAATGTTTGAACAAGAAAATGGAAGAAATAGTTTAGATGTTTTAATGGCATTAGGCGTAGATGCGAACGCATATACAACCAATAACCATACAGCATATCTTTTTGAAACAACAGAAAACTTCTATGAAGCATTAGATGAATTAATGGATTATGTACAACATCCATATTTTACAGATGAAAATGTAGAAAAAGAAAAGGGAATTATAGGTCAAGAAATAGGAATGTATGATGACGATCCAGGTTGGAGATTATACATGAATGCTTTAGATTGCTTATATCATGATAATGTTATAAAATTAGATATAGCTGGAACTGTAGAATCTATTAGCAAAATAGATAAAGATGTTTTATATAAATGTTATAATACATTTTATAATCCTTCAAACATGGTAATGGTAGTATGCGGAAATTTTGAACCAGAAAAAATGTTAGAGGAAATAAAGAAAAGATTAGTAGAAAAGCCAAAACAGGGTGAAATAAAAAGAATTTATGCGCAAGAGAAAAAAGAAATTCACATGCCATACAAAGAAGATACTATGGAGGTAAGCTCTCCAATATTTATAATTGGATTTAAAGATGAAATAGAAGAAAAGAATAAAATTCAAAGACATATAGCAATAGAAATATTAATGAATATGCTAATTGGAAAGAGCTCTCCTTTATATCAAAAATTATATAATGATGGATTACTAATGAGTCAACCAGATTTAGATTATGAATTTTCTAATGATTATGCTCATGTATTAATTGCAAGCCAATCGAAAGAACCTAAAAAAATTCAAGAAGAATTATTAAAAGAAATAAAAAGACTACAAGAAAATTTTGGTGAATCACACTTCAATAGAATAAGAAAGAAAGTATATGGAGATTATGTGGCAGAATATAACAATGTAGCAGACATTTCCAGAATGTTATTATCAGATTATTTTAAAGGGGTTCAAACTTTTGATTATATAGAACAATTTTCAACAGTAACTTTAGAATATACTAGACAAATTCTACAAGAAGTTTTTGACGAAAAGAAATGCATTTTGTCAGTTATTAAAACAAAATAAAACAATATGTCGAAAAAAGTAAAAAAACATAAAAAAGTGACATACGAAAATTCGAAAAAATACCTAGAAATAGGTGTTTTTTTATTGACTAAATTGTAAAAATATGGTACTTTATAATTAAAGTAAAAGAAAAAAGTAATAAAAATAGAGGAGGGGTTATATGTTAAATGATGAAATTTGTAAATTAAGAGATAAATTAAATGAAAGTATAGTTTCAGGGCAAGATTATAGTATAACCTATAAACTAAGCGTAGAGTTAGATGAACTAATTGCTAAATACTACAGAAAAAATAAAGAGATACAAAGAGAAGAAAGTTGTGTGTTAGTAAAATAAAATGAAAAGTCTTATTACATAAAACATGTAATAGGGCTTTTTATTTTGAAAAAAGTTGAAAAATATAAAATTATAAGGTATAATGGTAATAAGAGTAAAAGGAGGAAACAAATGAAAAACAGAAATACGAAATTAATAATTGCTTTAATTGTTTTTGCCATAATACTATTACTATTTATACCAATAGTTAATGCTGATAATGGAGGAGATTTTAATCCAGATACATATAGCCCTAGTAGATTAACAGGAGACGACACAGACAAAGCGGTATCAATAGTAGCCCCAATATTTGGAGCAATTAGAATTATAGGAATTGCAATATCAATCATTATGCTAATATATTTAGGAATTAGATATATGGTAGGAAGTGTAGAAGAAAGAGCAGAATACAAAAAGACTATGATACCGATGATTATAGGAATGATATTTCTATTTGCAACATCAACAATAGTCGGAATAATAGCAGAAATAATTTCTAATTTTTAATGTATAGATAAGAGAGTGGTGATATAAATGAAAAAAATGAAAATTATAAGTAGGATTGTTTTAATATGTATTATTGCATTATTATATTTTACAAAGTCATCATTAGCTTTTGATGATCAAGAATTAATAAGAAAATTTCTATCAAAAGAAGCGCTTACTCAGGAAGAAGTGAATCATTTAAAAAATGATAACTTATCTCAAGCATTTTATGATGCTACAACTGTTGAGTCTATAAAAGACGAGTTAAAAAATGGATATAGTAATATAAAAGGAAATTCATCAAATAATGATAAAATACAAAGTACAACAGATACAAAATCAGGTGCAACTTATTGGAATCCTAAAAATATGGAAAGTCAACTGGATTATTGGCTAAACAAAGGCAAATCATTAAATCAAGGAGATCCAGAAGCAATTGCTTCATATCTAAATGGAGCAAATTTGTCATCATTACAGGCACTTACATCAAGTGATATAGATAAAATAGTTAAAATATTAAACAATATTTACTCAAATAAAAATACATCAGCTAGACCAGGAACACAAGCAATAAATAGTTTAACAAACTTTGCAATAAAACTACAAACAGTTAATGTTAATGGAAAACATGTAGCAAGTAATTCTCAGATAGAATCATTGACTAAACAGGTAGAAAATTTTAAAGACTTAAAAAATGTCAGTAGAAGAGAAGAAGAAATAGAAAACATAGTTTCTGATGGTAATACCGGTTCGGTTGACACTAAAAAAATAGACGAAACAAATGATAAATATAATTATCAAGATAGTGATTATAAAGTAGGAACAACAACTACAGATAAAGCAGAAAGTTCTGCCGATCATAATCTTGGTGAAATATTAACAAGTGCCGATGATTTCTTAAATAATGGAGAAAGTGAAATAGATGAAAATAAATTAAAGAGTATGAAAGATACAGTTTACAATATATTACTTGTAATAGCAATTATAGTAGCAGTATTTGTTGGGGCAATATTAGGAATTCAATTTATAATTGGTGGAGCAACTGCAAAAGCAGAAATTCAAAAAGCATTACCTCCATATTTAATAGGTTGTGCAGTGGCATTTGGAGCATTCTTTATTTGGAAAATAGTAGTAATAATTTTACAAAGTGCAGTATAAAATATGATTAACAATAAAATATAAAACAAAAAATAGTAAAAAATGGTTGAAAAATGAAAAAATATATATTATAATAGAATTAATAATGTAAAGAGGAGGAAAAACTAAATGAAAAAGAGTGTGAAAATAATATCTATAGTGTTAATAGCTTTAACTATATTAATGTCTATAAGTAGTATAGTACTAGCAGATAATGACCAAATAACAGCGGCAATAGATAAAATTTCAAAAGGTAATTCTAATGCAAATGTAGATCAAGTAACTAATTTAGGTGCGACAATAGTTACTATTATGCAAACAGTAGGTATAGTTGTAGCAGTTGTAGTACTATTGGTATTAGGTATTAAATACATGATGGGTAGTGCAGAAGAAAAAGCAGAATATAAGAAGACAATGATACCATATCTTGTAGGAGCTATCTTAATATTTGCTGCAACTACAATAGTTAATGTAGTATACAATATAGCAAATGGATTTAACGCAAAATAATATAATAAAAAAACTAGTTTAAACTAGTTTTTTTATGTGGAACTTTACAAAAATATAACAAGTATATTACAAATATATTAAAAATGCACAAAAGTGCATTTTTTTTTGTTTTTTTGTTACATTTTAGAACTATATCTGTTATAATATAATTAGTTGTATTATATACAAAAGTAAAGATGGAGGAACTATATATGGGAACATATAATATACCTAGAAATGTAAAAGGTGAAGGAAGAATTTTATTTATATTTTCAACAAAAAGTTTGCTATATACAGCAATAGGCGGAGTGTTGGGATTACCATTCTATTTTATATTTTCAGCATTTAAATTGAATATTGTTGGGATCATAATAATAGCTATATTGGCTTTAATAGGATTTGTTATAGGAACATTTAAAATACCAGAGATAGGAATAATAAAATCAACTAAAGTTGTTTCAGGGGAAAATATAGATGATGTTATTAAAAGAGCAATAAAATTTAATAAAGATGGAAAAAGAATATACATAAATACTAATGAGGAGGAAAAATAATGGGTAGTATACAAATATTAACAATAGTTTTATCTGTCATATTAATAGTAATGCTAATATTACTAGTAGTATTAGGAATTATATTTGCATCTTCTAAAATGAAAAAGAAAAAAGAGAAAGAAGAGTTAAAGAACGAGGCAGTTGTTCCTAAAACTAAGAAATATAAAGAATATAGAACAGACTCAATTATGGATTTTATGGAGTTTGATACAGTTGTAGATAATATGATATCTCAAAAAGATGAATCGAGATTTATTATGATTGTAGAATGTCAAGGAATAAATTATGACTTAATGTCAGAAATGGAGAAAAATTCTGTAGAAGAAGGTTTTATACAATTTTTAAATACTCTTCGTTACCCAATTCAAATTTATACCCAAACAAGAACTATAAATTTAGATAGCAGTATACAAACATATAACCAAAAAATAAAAGAAATAAAAGAGGAACTTGAAAAACAAGAATTACATTATAAACAAATGGAAAAATCAGGTCAATACTCAAAAGAACAATTAGATAGAGTATATTTTGAATTAACAAAACAAAAAAATTTATATGAATATGGAAAAGATATTGTATATACAACAGAAAAAATGAGTTCAAATAAAAATGTTTTAAGTAAAAAATATTATGTAGTTATCCCATATTTTGTAGAAGAAATGAATGATTCTGAATTTGACAAAGAAGAAAAGAGAAACATGGCATTTTTAGAACTATATACAAGAGCACAATCAGTTATTGGAACATTATCTGCTTGTGGAATAAATGGAAAAGTATTAACGTCAAATGAATTAGTAGAATTGCTATATGTAGCATATAACAGAGATGAAGCAGAAGTTTATGGACTAGATAAAGCTTTAAAAGCAGGTTATGATGAATTATATACAACAGCACAAGACGTAGTGGATAAACAAATGAAAGAATTAGACAGACAAATAGAAGACAAAGCATTAGAACTTGCAAAAGAAAAAGTAACAGAAGTAAGAACAGAAAAACAAAAAGCATTAGATGAGAAAAGAAAGAAAGAGAGAGACTTAATAGGAGAAATAGCAGAATTAATTGTTCAAGAAAATACAGAAATTATAGGACAGGATATTGCTGAAGAAGCAATAAATAGAATTAAAACAAATGAAGAAGGAGGAGAAAAAAATGTTGCCAAAGAAAAGACAAAAAGAACTAGAAAGACAAAGACAAAAACAGCTTAGAGAAGACTATACTAATCCAGATGAATATCAAATCTTAAAGAAAAAGACAATAAAAGAACTAATAGCACCAGCTGGAATTGATGCTAGTAACATAGATCATTTAGAGATAATTTCAAATGTTACAAGATATGCAAGAAGCTTCTTTGTATCTACGCTTCCAAGAATGGCTACATTTCCAGAATTATTTAGAGACATGTATTTGTTTGGTGATATAAATACATCTGTATTTATTGAACCAATAGCAGAATCTAGATCACAAAACGAATTAAACAGGGTAATAAATGAACTAGAAACAGAAAGAATTGTTGCAGCAGATAGGGGAAATATCAACAGAGAAAGTACAATTGGACAAAAAAGATTTGAAGCAGAGCAATTAAGAGATGAAATTGCAGCAGGATATAATAAATTATTTGAGGCATCTATTGTTTCTACTTTATTTGCATATAGTTTAGAAGACTTAAACAGACTTACAAAATTGCTAGACACAGAGATGTCAAAATCTTTAGTAGGAGTTAAAAGCGCTTGGGGAATGCAAGAAGAGGCTTTTAAAAGTAATATTCCACTAATGGAAAATAAAATAAAGAAAAAGCATACATTTGATAGACGTTCAATGGGAACAATATTTCCATTTACAACTTCTGAAGTTGGACATCCTACGGGAATACCACTTGGATTTAATAAACAAACAGGAGTACCAATTTTATTTGATAATTTTCATTCATCACTTACAAATTATAACATGGTTATATTTGCTAAGTCTGGTGCAGGTAAATCTGTTACAATGAAGACTCTAATTTCACGTAGTGCTGTATTAATGGGAATACAAAGTTTGGCACTTGATGCCGAGGGAGAATATTCAATAGTAGCAGAAAGCCTAGGGGGAATTAACGTAGTACTTAGTCCTACATCAAAAACAGTTATCAATTTGTTTGATATTGAGCCAGAAGTAGTAAAAGATGAAATAACAGGAAAGACTAGAACAGTTGTAAATGTTGAAAATAAAGTAGAAGATGTAACACAGGCACTTCTTACTATGGCAAGAGGTAGTACAAGATCACAAGAAGTTAATGAACTTACAAAACAAATTATATCAGAGGCAGTAGCAGAAGAATATGCAGCTGTTAATATAAATAGTAATCCTTCAAGTTTATATGAATCAAATGATATTATAACTGGTGATGTATTAGGAAGACAAAAAAAGCCAATGCCAACAATTGGTTCTTGGTATAAAAGAATACTAAAAAAGGCCGAAGAAAATAAAAATCCAGATTATCAATTTCACTATAGTTATTTAATAAAAGTTATGAAACAATACATAAGAGAGTATAACGGACAGATGGCATACTTTGACGGACAGTCTACATTTGACTTATTAGATGGAACACTATTTATAAACCTAGATATTTCTCAACTAGAAGAAAGATTTGCAAGACCACTTGCACAACAAATTTTACTTTCTTGGATTTGGGAAAAGTATGTTAAGAAAAATAGTGAAGATAGAACAAAGGCTTCTAAAAAAAGAGTTTTAGTAGATGAGGCATGGATGTTACTTCCATACCCAGAAGCCGTAGACTTTTTAAATACAATGGCACGTCGCGCTAGAAAAAGAAATGTATCTTTGGCGATTATTTCTCAAAGATTTCAAGACTTTTATGAGAAACCAGAAGCACAAGCGGTTCTAACTTCATCAGACACAAAATTATTTTTAGCGCAAGATAAATCTGAAATACAATATTTAAAAGAAGTATTTAAACTAAGTTCTGGAGAAGCAAATTTCCTAGTTACTTGTTTAAAAGGAGAAGGACTTTTAAAGGTAGGAGCAGATACAGCTATAATTCAAATAAGACCAACACAAAAGGAATTCGAATTTGTTGAAACAAATATTAACAAATTAGTACAAATGAATAAAAAAAGAGATCTATATTAGGGGGAAAAAGTAAAAAATGAAAACTTTTGCAAAGAAAGCAACTATACAAAAGATAATAATTGCAATACTAACGGTACTTTGTATTAATTTCATAATTCCAACATATTCTCATGCAGACTTTGGGGGAGTTTTGGCGAGTCCAATAGTAGATTTCTTCTGTTCAATTGGAGATGTTGTTACAAATTTACTTCAAAAATTTATGATGGGAGAATGGGGAAGTAATGAAGTAAATCTCTCACTTAATGCTTTTCTGATAGACAAAAACGATTTTTATTCAGAAAGTAATAAATATGATAAGAGCTCAAATCCACATGGATGGTCTAAATCAAATAGATTTGGTATAGATAAAGATAAAATAGTAGAAGTTAATCCAGATGAAGAATTTGATAAAGGATGGCTTAATACAAAAGATTCTTACTATATACCTGTGGCAACATATAGTCCAGAGCAAATATTTTCTAACAATGTTCCATGGCTAGACATTAACTTTATTAATCCTAAATTTGGAAGTGACAGTAGTTCAGGAGCCTTACAAAAAGTAATATCAAATTGGTATATATCACTTAGAAACTTATCATTAGTAGGACTTTTATGTATATTAGTATATGTAGGTATAAGAATGATGATATCTAGTACAGCCTCTGATAAAGCTAAGTATAAGCAAATGTTTACAGATTGGCTAGTAGCAATATGTATATTATTCTTTTTACATTACATAATGTCATTTGTATTAACCATGACCGATGCTATTTGTGCGACTTTAGGTGGTGATGGTACATACACAGTAGTTATAAATGATAAAACTGAAGATGCATATTTCCCTACAAATTTACTAGGGGTAGCAAGATTTAAGACACAATCTGCAGACTTCTTTACAAAATTTACATACTTTATATTTTATATGGCACTGGTTACATATACGGCTATATTTACTATACATTATTTAAGAAGGTTAATAATGATGGCGTTTTTAACAATTATAGCCCCACTTGTAGCATTTACGTACCCTATAGATAAAATGGGAGATAGTAAAGCACAAGCCTTTGAAACATGGTTTAGGGAATATATGTTTAACGCACTTATCCAGCCATTCCATTTAATTATATATACCGTTTTTGTTGGTACCGCTATGGATTTGGTTCAACAAAATATGTTATATGCGTTGGTAGTTATGGCATTTATTCTTCCAGCAGAGAAATTGTTGAAGAAATTATTTGGATTTGATAAAGCACCACTTGGAACTATGGGAGCGTTAACTGGATTTACACTTGGATCATTGGCATCTAAAATTGGAAGTGGCAGCAAAGGAGGAGGAAAAGCTAGTGCAGGCTCAACAGGAAAAGGCGGAGCAGATAGTTCAGATGATAAACCAGTTAGATATGAAAGAAAACATGGAACAGATGGAATTAATTTACCTAATGGCGGTGGAAACTCTAAAGGTAAGTTAGATGATGGCGCAGAGGATCCAAATGCAGGAATAGATAATTCTAAACAAGCAATGGAAAAATATTTGTCAGAAGGAGGAAATCAAAACGCAGATGGAGAATATTTTAATCCTTGGACAGATGAATATGATGCAAGCTATGATCCAACAAAAGATGTTGCATATAATGATAAATTGAATGCTAATAATATAAATGATGAACAGACAAGAATGCCACAAGAACCAATGAATGAACAAGAAACTGAAACAGAAACTAAGAAAGAACCAGGAAGAATAAGACAAGGTGTTAGAAACCTTGTAAGTGCACACGGCGGAGCAAAAGGAATTGCAAGAGGAACAGGAAGAGCAATAAAAGGTGTTGCAAAATTTGGTGCAAAAACAGCATTCAAATTGGGTGCAGCAACAGCCGGAATTGGAATAGGAATGGCAAGTAATTCAGGACTTACAGGAGTAGCTGGTGCAATAGCTGGTGCAGCAGCAGGTAGTACAATAGCGGATAAAATGCTTCAAGGTGGAAAAGGTATAGGAGGTGCAGCAAGAGGACTTGCAGCCGCTGCAAGTGAATCTTTCCGTCAAGAAGTAGATACATTTAATGGAAATACGGACAGACAAGATGAAGCAAGAATTAAAGGCTTTATGAAAGATTCTAGAAATGAGCAATACCTAAGAGATAAATGGACAAAAGAACATGGAGGAAAAGCACCATCTAAAGCTCAAATCAAACAACAAATGCAAGATATAAGACCATATTTAGATGAAGGTATGACAGATATTGCAGCAATAACAAGAGCACAAAAAGCAGAAAAATATGGAATAGATGCAAATCAATCTGCAAAAATAGCATTACTTGCACAAGATAGAAAAATAGATTCAAAAGTTTTAGGAGATCAAAAGCAATATGAACAAAGAAAAGCAGACTTTACACAAGAATTTATTGGAAAAGGTCAAGATGAAAAGACAGCAGCTAAGAATGCAGACTGGATTCTAAATGTAATGAAAGCACAAGTTGGACAATCTCATAACCTAAAAGTTGATGAAAAAAACGGTAAGAGATTATTAAATAAATAAAAAATTAAATAATTATAAGGAGGACTACTTGCATGAATAGATTAATAAGATTGTGGAATCAAAACAGGAAGAAAATCATAGTAACAGTGCTGGCAGTGGTCTTCCTTATTGTTGTTATACAGATTTTAAATCAATTTGCAAAAAAGAATAACCAAAAGAAAGAGGATATAAGTAATACTATAAATACAGAGGTACCATTACCAACCAAGTCTGTTATAAGTGAAAAAACAGTTTCTAGTGAAGTTACAAAAAATAATGTTAATGTAATAGATAAATTTATTAAATATTGTAATAATGGAAATATTCAAGAAGCTTATGATTTATTGTCAGATGAATGTAAAGTAGCATTATATCCAACAGTGGATAAATTTAAAGGATTATATTATAATAATATTTTTTCAGAAAATAGAATTTATAATATTCAAAATTGGATTTCGTATAATTCATATAATACATATTTAGTAGATTTTTATAATAATGTAATGGCTACAGGAAAAGTCGAAAACACAATTGAGTATCAAGACTATATAACAATAAATGAAAAAAATGATAACAAAATTAATATTAATAGTTTTATTAAATATGATGAAATAAATACTATATTTGAGGATGATACATTTAAATTTGTTGTAATAGGAAGGCAAGTATATAAAGAATACGAGATATATACGATGCAAGTTGAAAATAAAACAGACAAAGATATACTACTAGATACAAAAAATAAAACAGATAGTTTATATATTAGAGACAGCCAAAATGTAGTATATAAAGCTATATTATCAAGTTTAACTACTGAAGACCTAACAGTATATGAAAATAATACAATTAAACTTAATATTAAGTTTAACAAAAAATATAATGGAGCATCCAATAAGATAAAACATATTATTTTTACAGATATAGTAAAAGACAATGAAGTATATGAACAAAATAAAGAAAACTATAAAGAAAGACTAAGAGTGACAATAGAAATATAGAAAATAGGTGGTGAATATGGAAAATAAAGATGATTCAAATGTTGTAGAAAAAGCTGGAGAAGAAATAAAACAAACAGAACAAGCAGTAGATAGTGCTTCAAAATTAGCAGCTAATATGGCTTCAGGAAATGTTGCAGGCGCTATAAAAGAAGGAATAAATTTAGCAAAAAATAAACAAGTAAGAAGAAGAATGAAAATACAAATGATAATGCAATTATCAGCTATATTATTAGTTCTATCAATTATCATATCTATTGTAGCAACATTATTTTCTATATTTAAGTCAGTTGCTAAAAAAATGGGAAACTTAGTAAATGTTGCTACTGAATATAACACTAATATGTGGAAATACCTTACTAATGACTATTGGATTGATTTAAGTAAGGAAATAGAAGTTGAATATATAGATGAATCAGGAAATACTAGAAAAGAAACTAGAACAGTAGTAGAACAATATATGTACGAATTAGATACATTAGGAATATCTTTAAAGGAATTAAACTTATTAGGTGAGGCAGATTATAGTGATCCAGATTTATTAAAGGATCCAAAGAATAAAGCAATAGTGGAAAAATACATAAAATCTTTTGTTGTTGCTGATTTAATATCAAGTCAAATACACCGCAGAAGGACTACAGTTGGAGAATTAGTATTTTCTTCAAGTCCAATGTATAGGGAATTAGAAGAAGAAACTTCAATATTGTTAGACTCAGCATTAGGAGATACTGCTATATTATCAGATAAGGTAGATGGAGGAGTTTTTTTATATAGAGCAGAGTCAACTACTAGAGAGACAGGAAATGCTGAAAAAATATATGATTTAGGACAAGAAAAAAAATATGCTATGGAATATACTGAATATGAAACATTTCAGAAAAGGATAGATGAATATAACAGCATAGATGATAACGTAAAAAAAGACAAGGACGTAGAAAGTATATTTGCAGTAAATTCAGATGGAGATTTAGTATTTGCGAGAGTAGAAGGAAAAGTAACAGAAACAGAGGAAGAAGGAGACGTACATTCTAGAAAAATAGAAAATGAAAAAAAGGCTATAATAGAGGTTGTAGATTATAAACACGCAATAGCAGAATATTCACTACCATATGAATTTTTAGTAGAATTATGTATGGTAACACAAAATCCAGAATATGTGTTCCACGTAGCACAGTTAGCATTGAGCACAAAAATAGATTTAATAATAACAGATAATAAAGAAGTAACTATTAGAAATAAAAAGACAACAAAAGAGTATACTAAGGATGATGGAACAAAAGGTAGAAAGACAATATGGACTACTACAACGAAAGAGACTACTACGCCAGAATTATTAGTAAAAACCATAAATTCTTGGAATGTATATAAAAATAATACTTGTAATTTTATAGTAACAGAAGAAACAAATGGAGAAGACAATGATAAAACAACTAAAATCAAAAATGAGTATTCACTATTGCAAGGAAAAGTAGTTAGAAAATCAGATAATTTTTTAGGATTACTTAGAAATTCATTTGGATTATATATTGTTGGAACTACACCATATTTTCTAATACCAGGAACAACCTTTGATAGAAATGGTACTAATGTAAGATATGTTCTACCAAATAGATCTAAAAGTGCAGATCCATTAAGTATGTTAGAAAGTGGAGAACAAGAATTGTATGCACTTATGGAACAAGATGCTGAAAAACAAGATAACGAAAAAACAGATGAAAATGAAGATATTATTCAAATAAACAATTCTGATAGTATTATAGAAAAGAAACAAAGTAGAACAGCGCCACTTGTAGAAATTATCAAATATTTCTTAACTTATCCTGAACAAGAATATGGATATATTGAAGAAGAAATAAGGAAATTCTTAGGTTTAGATTCTGACGACCTACTAGATGAGGAAATTGAAAATATTAATACTACAGAGAAACAGCAAGCAAGTGCAAAAGAAATATATGATTTTTTTATAGAAAAAGGTTTTACGCCTGAGGCAGCATGTGGAATATTAGGAAATATTCAACAAGAGAGTAGTTTTAATTTAACTGCTACAAATGGTTCTCATTGGGGATTATGCCAATGGGGTGGAGGAAGATTTAAAAATCTTGCAGCTTTGGCTCATAAAAAAGGAAAAACTTGGGCACATCTTGATATACAATTAGAATTTATATGGCAAGAATTCTGTGGTAGTGAAAAGGCAACTAAGGATGCACTTATTAATTGTGATGATCTATTAGAGGCAACAAGTAGTTTTTGTAAATTATATGAAAGATGTGGAAATTATAGTACAGAAGTACAAAAAAGATATAAATATGCTAAATATTGGTACAATAAATTAGTTGAAAAAACAGAAACAGATGTAGATTCAACTTCAAACTATGATGGAATATATACTTCTAAAAGTAAAAAGAAATATAAGCTATATAGACAAAACTATTATAGAAATACTCAATATGGTAAAGGAACAATAGCAAGTCAAGGATGTAGTATTACTGCGGTAGCAACAACGTTAAGTGCATATGGATCTAATAAAAGCCCAGCACAATTAATAGGTGGAGGTAGTTCATCATTAGTTAGTATAGACGGATTATTAAAACAAAATGGACTAAATGTAACAAGAATATATGGTTTTAAAAATAATACAATACAAACTATAGAAGAAAACTTGGAAAAAGGAAGACCAGTTGTCTTCAACGTAAACTCAAATAGTTCATATACATCAAACGAACATTGGATGACATTAGCAGATATTAGAACTAACAATGATGTTACAGAAGTTTATGTACTAAATCCAAACAAAAATGGTAAAGAAGGATGGAATAAGATAACTAATGTTATAAATAAGTCTTCACTTAAATCATATATTATCGTAAACGAATAAAACTTTTAAGGAGAAAAATATGGATAGAAAGATATTAAAATACATAATCATATTACTAAGTATAACAATTGTTACAGTTATTATTCTTTTAATTGTGTTAACAGCTAATAAAGAGGAAGATATGCAGATTATAGGAAAATCAGAAGAACCAGCCATTTTAGAAAAAAGGACAAATGTATATTTTATAGAAAACCAGACTTTATATTTTTCTATTCAGGATATTATGCAAAAATATATGGATAACATAGCCAATAAAGAGTACAGTTTAACTTATAATATGCTTAATGCAAATTATATAGAAGAAAATGATATAAATATGAATAATATATCAAGTAAAGTTAATAATTATAAAATGCCTAAATTTATTCCAATACATATGTACACAAAAGAAGAAAATATTGGTAACAACATTTATATAGAAGCTATTGTTCAAGATTTTGATATAGGAAAAGATACTACAATGACTACTTCTCAAAATAAAGAATACTTTTTAGTGACATTAGATTATGAAAATGAGACCTTTGCAATAGAACCTATAAATGAGAATGAGTATAAAGAGTACATAGAAAACCTTAAATCAAATGAGATAATGACTATAAAAAAGAATAATGATAATGTTATTTCATACAGTAATCTAACAGAAAGAGAAATAGTAACTCAACATTTAAATCATTATTTAAGTTTACTAAGGTGTGATGTACAAAAAGCATATGAACTATTAGATAAGGAATATAAAGAGGCAAAATATAAAAATTATTCTGATTTTGAAAAGTATGTAAAGGATATACAAGAAGAAAGGATATATTTAGAATCTTATACAAAAAAATACAATGATGATGATTCAATTGAATATGTTTGCAAGGATGAAAATGATAGAATATATATTTTTAAAGAAAAATCAATTATGGAATATACAGTTCAATTAGATAATTATACGTTAGAGAATAAGGAATTTAGAGAACAATATACAAAGGAGACAAACAGAAATAGAGGCATTCTGAATATAGATAAATTCTTTAAAATGTTAAACATGAAAGACTATACATCAGCATACAACCTATTAGATGAAGAATTTAAGAAAAACTACTTTAGCACACAAACAGATTTTGAAAATTATATGAAACAAAAAACCTTTAAATATAATAAAGTAACATATAATAGATATAGTAATAAAATAAATTCAGTTCATGTATATGAAGTAACTATAACAGATAAAACAGAAGAATCTGATGCAAGCTACAATTTTACATTTATAGTAAAATTAGGTGAAGATATTAATTTCACAATATCATTTGATGTAACTTAAGAAATAGAAGGAGCAAGGAAAAATTTTCTTTGTTCCTTTTTTGTGTATTTAAATAAATTCTTTTATTGTATTCTTAAATTTTATAGGCTATAATAAAAAGGGTGATGCTAATGAATTTACAAGATTTAATAGGAAAAATAGGAAAAATAAAAATTATAGGAATAACTAATAATCAAAAATATTTTGTAGCAAAGAGTATACAAAACAATTACACTATATACATACAAAATACACAAGATTATGAAATAGAGGAAATAAAAAATTCTATACAAGAGTGTATTATAATAGATATAATGCAAAATAACTTAATTGGTTTTTTGTTAAATGATAGGAAATTTTTAAATGATATAAAGAAAATAGATAAAAAGTTAAGATACACAAAAGAATATGAAAAAGTTAAAGACATCTACCTAATAAAAAGATTAAAAATTAAAGGGAAAGTTCTAGGATTATATTTAGTAGATGAAGGAGAAATAGGAAAAATATATTTAGAGACAATAGAAATAGCTATAATAATAAATAAAATAGCTGGAAATAACATACTGTTTAAAGAAAATGCAATAGAAAACAGACTTTTAACTCAAATAAAAGATATTGTACAGTCAGCAGATTTTAACAAAAGAGAAATATCATTAAGAAAGGAACAAGAAAAAGAAAAAAAACTAATAGAAAAAGCATTAGGGTTAGAACTAACAAATGGGATTACTAGAATTGTAACTTTAGACTTAAAACAAAAGGTACAAGATGAGAATGAAAAAAATAATGAGAGAATAATAAATGAAGTAAAAAAACAAAATTCTATTCAAATAAAAAACGAAAATACAATAAAAGATGTAAATATAAAACAAGAAATGGATACAAAAGATAAAGTTACAGATATGAAGACATTAGGACAAGTTATTGAAAAAGCAGGAAAAATGCCAAATGTGAAAGATGCTAAATTTACTAAAATAGGAATTATAGAGTCTGTAGAAAGAGATAATCTAGTAAATGAAAAAGGAGAAAAAGAAAAAACAAATATGACGAGATATTCATTTGTAGCAATTACAAATGATAATAAAGTAGTACCGCTAGATTTAGAACTAGATAATACGGCAGGAGAAAACCAAAAAGAACAAAATTATCAAGTTAGTCAAAAAGGAGAGGTAAAAAAAGATGATGTAACATCTAGATATAAACTTGGAGAAGGAACTATTTCTGTAAAAAATGGTGAATATGGAGAACTTAGAGTATACCATTCACCTAGAAAAACTATAGGTGGGAAAGGAGTAAAAGGAAACCAAAATTTAGATAGAGAGTTGGAAACAAACAATGTATGGGAAATAAAAAAAGATGAAAGAGATTTAGCAGAAGAATTTGGAGATGGTTATCGCAGTGTAGAAGAAGGTTACCAAGAAGCAGCAAAACATGAAAAAAATGGTAAAATAGAAGATGGAGATCTAAAAATAGAAGACATAGACGGAGATGAAAATACAAAATCGCATATACATGATGATGTGGACTATTCAAAATTAGCCATAAAATGGGGATATTACAAAGATGGAGAGCCAAATGATGCTAAAGCACAAAAATTATTTGAAGAAAAAAGAAAAGAAAATCCAGATAAAGAGACAAAAGAAATTGTAGAAATGGTAACAGAGGACTTAGAAGAAGAAATAAATCGCTCAAGAGACAGAAGATAATACAAATTATAAAAATAATAGCTTTATCTATTTAAACCTCACAAAATAAAGATTTACTAATTAATGTATATTGTTTTTATTTATCTAGTTAATAAAAAATGATAAAATAGAAGAATAAAAAATCACCTTTTAAATATAATTTAAAAGGTGATTTTAAGTTGAAAAAAAGAATCTTATATGTATTTATAATAAGCATATTAATGCTAACATCTTGCATGTCATGTGTATATGCAGATGATGTAGATGAAGAAGAAATGCTAGCAGACGAAATAAAAGAATTGGCATTAGAAACTACTGCAAAAGTAAGTGAAGAACCTATACTTAATGCTAGGGCGGCAGTCATATATGATAGGAAGACAAAAGAAACTATATGGGGAAAAAATGAAACAGAAAAAAGAGCAATGGCATCTACAACAAAAATAATGACAGCAATAGTTATAATAGAAAAAGGAAATTTATCAGATGTTGTTACAATTTCAAAAAAAGCAGCAAACACAGGTGGCTCAAGGTTAAAAATAAATACTAATGATAAAATAAGTGTAATAGATTTATTATATGGACTAATGCTTAGGTCTCGGAAATGATGCAGCAGTGGCACTTGCTGAATATGTAGGTGGAAGTATAGAAGGCTTTGCAAAACTTATGAATAAAAAAGCAGAAGAAATAGGACTAAAAAATACGCACTTTGTTACACCACATGGCTTAGATGATATTGAACATTATACAACAGCATACGAACTTGCTTTATTAACAGATTATGCTTTAAAAAACGAGACCTTTTCTAAAATAGTCAATACAAAAAGTACAACGATAAGCATAAATAATGTACCAAGAAGCATATATAATACAAATGAATTATTAGGAACTTTAAGTGGAGTAGATGGTGTAAAGACAGGATTTACAAATAATGCAGGAAGATGTTTAGTTACTTCTTGCACGAGAGATAATAATCAAATAATAACTGTAGTCTTAGGATGTGATACAAAAAAACAAAGAACATCAGATAGTATGAAATTAATTGAATATGCATTTAAAAACTATACAAGGATAAATTTAGAGGAAAAAATTAAAATAGAATTCGAAAAATGGAAACAAATAAATAGTGAGCGCATATATATTAATAAAGGTGAAAAAACAAAAATAGAATTAAACTTAGAAGAAGTACATAAAAAACAATTACCTGTAAAAATAGGCGAAGAAAATAATATAGAATTTGAAATAAACGCAATATATGAATATGATGCTCCAATAAGGAAAGATACTAAAGTAGGAAATATAGTGGTAAAGTATAATAACAAAGTAGTTGAAAGCGTAGATATAATATGTTCAAGAGATATAGAAAAGAAAAGTATTTTTTCATACATAAAAGAATTGTTATCTGTAATACCGAATTATGAACTTCCTTAAAGTAAAATGTAAAAAATTTAAACCTATATCTTGACTTTTGGTAATATTTTTGTTATTATAATAATGCTTTGTAAAAAGCATATGCGGAAATAGCTCAGTTGATAGAGCGCTGCCTTGCCAAGGCAGAGGTCGCGGGTTTGAGCCCCGTTTTCCGCTCCATTATATACTTATAATAAAGTTATTCATGAGTACAAATCTAAAATATCCGGCGCTATAGCCAAGTGGTAAGGCACGAGTCTGCAAAACTCTGATCCCCGGTTCAAATCCGGGTGGCGCCTCCAAAAAGAAAAGACGAAAAAATATTGAAATTCCAATATTTTTTCGCTTTTTTGTATAATAGGAAAGTCATATAAACTAAAAAATAGTATAAAATATAATTAAAAAACACAAATAGACTAAAGCAATATCT
>CAKPPO010000014.1 GCA_934177725.1 uncultured Clostridia bacterium
ACATTATTTACTCACCATGCTAAAACATTCCCAGACTTAGTAACAGCACTACGTAACTCAATGTTAAGAGCAGGAGTTTTCAAAGATGAAAGAACAGCAGAAGAACAAGTAGTTTCAGTATTAAACTTTGATATTCACTTAGTAAAAGACTTTAGAGGTAGAAGATACATAGAACGTGTTACAGAATGTATACCAGTAGAAGAAAAAAATGAATATACATTTGATCATAGAAAAGAAAAAACATTAGAAGGAAAATTCGACAAATTTATGGATAATGCAACATATTACTTTACAAAAACAACTAATAAAGAATTATACAAATATCAAAATATATTAGAGTATCATGACGGAACATATGTACTAACTAATAAAATTTCAGATCGTAATATTCGTGAAATGTTAAATAATATGGATGACACAGACGCAGAAGAATTTATAAAATTTGTAGAAAGAAACTGGGGAACAAAAGTAAAGAGATATGCAGAAGATGAACCAGAAGAATTACCTACAACTAAAAAAAGAGGAAGAAAGCCAGTACAAAAATAATAGAATAACCCCACGTGGGACATAGAGCAAGATAGAGGAGGTGTAACTAAGTAAAATGAACCAACAAATTCTAATGTACCTTATGATAGGTGCAGGAGTATTATTTGCAATTATAGTAGCAGTATTCTTTATACTAAAAAGAAATAATAAAGAAGAAAAATATATAAGAGAATTACAACAAGGTACAAAAACATCAACATTTTCTAAAGAAATTATATATCAAAAACTATATATTTTTTACTTAAAAACACCTTTTATAAAGAGATATTTATTAAAATTAAGAAGAAGATTAGAGATTATTAATATAGATGACGAATACCTAACTAGAATGCAAGCTTCTAGAATACTAACACGAACGATATTAATAATTATACCACTAACAATAGCTATAATTCTTTTAACAAAAAATAATACATTATTAATGACAATATTATTAATCTTTGAACTATTTTTGTTAGATACCTTTATAGATGGAAGAGTAGATAAAATAGATAATAATTTGTTGAAACAACAAATCAACTTTTTCTCTGAAATAAGACATGCATATCATGAATTTAATATGGTAGAAGAAGCAATATATCAGACTGCACAAGATGATGATAATCCAGAAATGGCAAGACAAGCAGAAAAAATATATGAAGTATTAATTTCAGATGACCCAGAATCAGAACTTGAAAAGTACTATGATGTGGCTCCAAATGCATACTTAAAAGAATTTGCAGGAGTATCATATTTAACAAAAGAATTTGGTGATAGAAAAGTAGATGGAGCATCATTATATTTAAAAAACTTAAATAATATTACACAAGAAATGCAACTTGAAATCTTAAAGAGAGATAAATTAGACTATGTATTCCAAAGTTTATCTGTTATAGCAATAGTTCCAATGCTATGCTTAGAACCAATAAAAAATTGGGCAATTCAACAATTTAGCTTTGTTGAAAGCTTTTATTCAGGTAAGAATGGAATGCTTGTTCAAATATTAATTTTAATTGCAACTTTTGTATGCTATATTTTAACACGAAAATTAAAAGACAATGGTTCAACAAATATGAACACTAAAAATACAGAGAATCCTTGGCAAGAAAAATTATATAGAATAAAACCAATTAAAAAAATTGTAGATTTATTTATTCCAAAAGAAGGAACAAAAGAAGCAAGAAAAATAAAAACAACAATGAAAGAAGCAGCATCAAAAGACAAAATACAATGGTTATATATTAATAGAATATTATTATGTATTGTATCATTTGTTGTTTCAGTTACGTTCTTTTGGCAATTACATAGAATTACTATAAATAATGTTTATACAGATCCTACGACAACATATGACATAATAGGTGATATGAGTGCAAAAGATAAGAAAAAAGCCGAAGAAGTTACAAAGTCTGATAATGAATACATAAAATATTTTAAAGGAAAAGCAGACTTAAAACAAGAAGACATAGAAAAAGCAATGAAAAAAGGAAATGTAAATAAAGACTATATAGATAAAAAAGATGAAGAGTGTGCTACAGCTGCCAAGAGAATAATGGGAAAAATAAAAACAGTAAATAGTGAATATTTAAGCTGGCTTGAAGTATTAGGCGGTATGGTAATTGCAATGATTGCATATATGGCACCTATATGGATGCTAAAATTCCAAAAGAAAATGAGAGAAATGGAAATGGAAGATGAAGTAATGCAGTTCCAAACAATCATTTTAATGCTTATGAGAATAGAGAGAGTTAATGTTGAAATTATACTAGAATGGCTAGAAAGATACTCAAATATATTTAAAGATCCAATTAGTAAATGTGTTAATGATTATGAAAGTGGACCTTGGGAAGCATTAGAAGCAATGAAAGAAGAGGTAACATATGGACAATTCATTAGAATTATAGAAAACCTTCAAGCAGCAGTTGAGAAAATACCTATAAGAGATGCATTTGATGAATTAGAAACAGAAAGAGATTATTATCAATCAAAAAGAAAAGAATCAAATGAACGTTTAATTTCTAGAAAAGGTATGATAGGAAAAGGAATAGGATTTGCACCAATGGTACTACTTTTTGTAGGTTATCTAATTATACCATTAGTATTTATTGGATTGATGAGTATGACAACTTCATTTAGCTCAATGACAGCAGTGAAATAATAAGGAGGAAGAATAATGGAAAATGCATCAAAAGCCTTAATTATGGCAGGTGGAATTTTAATTGCATTATTGGTTATTGGACTCCTTGTATTCTTCTATAATAATTTAAGCAGTCTAAAATCAATAGAACAGTCAGGAGAAGAATTAGAAGTAGTAACAGAATTTAATAAACAATATGAAGTATACACAAGAAATGTATATGGAAGTGAAATACTATCTCTTGCAAATAAGATTGCTGATTATAATAAAAACGAAGCAGACAATAAAGGATATTCTCCAATAGAATTACAAATTACATTTGAGAGTGATGCAAGTAAAGAATTTTTTAAAAAAGGAACATACACTTCAACTAAAATAGTAAATGAAGTAGAAAAATTGGAAACTAAAGTAGAGCAAATTGGAAATGAATCAATAAGAGCAGAAGGAACCATATATTCGAGAAAAGTAAGTCAACTTGCTAAAATGAGAACAAAAGATATAGAAGATTTAGGATTTAGTGAAGCTCAATATAAACAACAAGTTACAAATTATAATACATATAAGACTTTATTATCAGAAATAAAATCTAAGACATTTAAATATGCTGGAGTTGAATATGACAAAAACACAGGAAGAATAACATTACTAAAATATAAATTATAAAATTAGGAGGAGAAATAATGGAAAATGCATCAAAGGCATTAATTATGGCAGCTAGTATATTAGTAGGTGTAATGATTATTTCAATAGGTGTTGCACTTTTCAATTCTTTCTCTGACTTTGGAAAGTCTACACTAAATAAAGTAGAAGACGCAAAAATTTCAGAATGGAATAATAACTATTTAAAATATTATGGAAAAATAACACATACAGACGAAAAAGGAAAAGAATATGAAAGTCCTATAGAAGTTAATGCACATGATATTGTAAGTGTTTCGAATAATGCTAAACAAAATAATAAAAACTATGAACTTGAAAAACAGAATTATGATGAGAATTCATATTATGTTCAAGTACAAGTAGAGAAAGATTCACACTTTGAAGCAAAAACAGATGAGGAAAAAAACGAATTTTTAAAACAAAACTCATTAATAAAAAATGACGATAATACTTTTAGTACAAAATATTATATGTGTACTGAAATAAAAATAAGTCCAGTAACAAAAAGAGTAATGTATATCAAATTTGAAGAATATAAAGAAAAATAGAAAAAAATGTAAAAAATATTAATTTTTACAATTGAAAAAAATAAACAATAGTGTTATAATATAAAGGAAAATATATAATGAAGAAGTATCTATTTGTAATATTAGGAATTTTCTTAATTATTATTGCAATTTTAAGTCTTACTTATTATAATTATAAGAGGGTGACTATAGTTTCACAGAAAATAAATATGGAATATGAAATACATACTAAAAATGAAATTGTAGGTTCAACGGTAATGACATTAATAAATAAGGCAACAGATCAAAATGAAAGAAACAATATAGAGAAAGATCAAAACGGTCGTTATATTGAAAATGAAGAAAATTCAATAAAAATAGAAATTAAATTTAAAGAATCAAATCAAATTTATGAAATGGAAGCTATTTCAAAATTGGGCTATGAAGAATTTGTAAAAAATTATAGCAACATAAATTTTATTTGTACTAAAAAAGAATATCATTCAAAAACAAATCAGATAAAGTATTTGTTATTTGAACAAACTTAGTTATTAATTTTATAAAATATATTTTAAATAAGAGAACATATATAATAAAACAGTGTGTGTTCCCATACGAATGAAAGAGGAGGAATTTATTATGGAAAATGCATCAAAAGCATTAATTATCGCAGGAGCAATATTATTATCAATTTTAATTATAGGGTTAGGTATGTTTATATATCAACAAGCATCAGGAGCTATAAATGGAGCAAATTTAGACCCAGAAAAAATACAAGCATACAATTCACCATTTGAACAATATGCTAATACACAATCAGGTACAAAAGTAAAAGCATTATTAAATAAGGTTAGAAGCCATAACAATGCAAGCTTAGATGATGCTTCTTCACAAATCGATATAGTAGAAGGAGATGCTTCAGGAGTTACTGCAGCACCAGAAAGTGCTATAGATGTTAAAAAAATTAATGATGCACTAGCAAAAATTAAAACTGGTAAAATGTATACTGTAACTTTTGGATATGATAAAAATACAGGATATATTGTAGCAGCAGGTTTTGAAGAGAAAAAATAGAATAACATAAAGGAATAAAAAATTATGGAAAATGCTATTGAAGCTTTAAAAATGGCATTTGCTTTCCTATCATTTGTCTTAGCATTAACAGTTAGTATATTTGCTTTTAATAAAGTAAAAGAAACAGCTGATATTATGCTGTATACAAAAGATGAAACTAATTATTATGAATATATAAAAGACAATGAAATTTCAGGAAGGGCATATGAAAATAGAGTTGTTAGCTTAGAAACAATTATACCTACTCTATATAAATATTACAAAGAAAATTATACAGTAGTATTTAGAGAAGCAAACTATAATACTACTACAGGAGAGTTTTCTGCTAAAAAGCCACTTATTATATATAAAACTAAATCAAATGCAAAAACTAGAACGAATGTGCAATTGTGGGGTAAAAATTATGATACAATTATGCAAAATAAATATACTCCATATTTTGATGATGGATATACCAAAAGTCTAAGTACAGATATTTTTTCATTCGATTTAGAAGAAGAAACCCTAAGACATGAGCCTTGGACAGGAAGCTATGATAAAACAAAAGAAAACTTAGACTGTTTTTTAAAAGGAGATGTTTATAGAAATCCTAACAACAATGAAGAATACATAGATTATGGACTTCAAATAGGAACAGGAGGATTTATATATAAATATAAAAATGCACAATTTGTTGAGACAATTGGAGAGTATGAATACTCTAGTAACCAAGAAAATAGTAGTGATACAGAAGATGGAAGTACAGTAAATAGTTTAGTAAAGAAGAAGAAAAAAAGAATAATAGTTTTTACAAAAATCAATTAATAGAACTAAATTAAAGGAGGAAACAAAATGGGAGATAGTTTAATTACCATTATAGCAATATTTTTAGCAGCGGTTTTAATGTTTGTTTTTCCATTAATGTCAATGTCAGAAAGAACAGATGATGTATCACAACTTGCAGTTCAAACAGCAACAACAGAATTTGTTGATAAAGTTAGAACAACAGGAAAACTAACATTAGATGACTATGATAAATTTGTAGCCACTTTATCATCTACAGGTAATTCATTTGATGTAGATATAGAAATTCAACAATTGGACGAAAATCCAGGAGTTAAAACTACACAAGCAGAAATGACAAAAATAGGAGAAAACTTATATTATAGTTTTTATACAAGTCAAGTAGAAGCTATGTTACAAGATAAAGCAAAAATAACTTTAAAAGAAGGGGATAGAGTATCAGTTACAGTAAAGAATACAAACCAAACTATATCACAAATTTTAAAGAATTTCTTTTATCAAATAGCAGGAAATGATACGTATCAAATTGCTGCTCAACATTCAGGAATAGTTACTGCAAAAGGAACAACAAGTGTTAGATAAAATTTTAAAGGGGGCAGATTCGATTATCTGTCTTTTTTTATATAGTAAGAATTTATAGATTTTAGTTTTTTATAAAAGAATGAAAAAATTATGAAAGGAACAAAAGAATGAAATTACAACACTTAGCTATCATATTTGTAATAATTATGTTACCTATATCAATGGTAATAACCTTGTATATACAATCACAAATAGATACAATATCTTTACAAACTAAATATAGTACAGAATTACAAACAGCAACACATGATGCTATAAAGGCATTTCAATTAAATACAATAAATAATAAATATTCAACTGTTAGTGATTCTAAAATTAGAGATATAGAAGCATCAATTAATACTTTTTATAATTCTTTAGGAACAGAATTTGGTGCTAGTGGTTATGACAAAGAAAGTTTACAAACCTTTATACCTGCAATTGTATATACAATGTATGATGGATATTATATTTATGGTAAATACTATAATGAAAAAATAGATGATTATCAATATGGACTAAAACCATATATATATTATTCTTGTAGGTATATTAAAGGAGCAGATGACTTTGTTGTAAATTATACATTGGATAACAATATAACAGTTTGTGGAAAGATAAATGGAAAGTATGAAACAAAATCAGGCACATTAATAAATACGCAATTAATAGACGAAAACAGTATAAATAAGATAAAATATAGTTATACAGATTTAAATGGCAAAACATACGAAAAGGAATATGTTACATCTATAGTATATAAAGATGATAAAAATAACTTAATAAATATAGAAAGAGAAATTTTGCAAGAACAGTTAGTAATAATTAATGACGATAATACAATTAGTAATCCAACATACTATGAATATGTGGTTCATAACAATAGAAAAGTATATTATGATAAAATGAATAATAGCTATTTCTGGAACAACAAAAATAAAAAGCAATATGTAAATGATATAGAAACTTTAGCATTTGTTCAAAATATGACAGTGAATGGAAACTTATATAGTAATAGTGCAGCACAGTATTATGCAGACGCATATGAATTTAGCAAATGGATAAATGAAAACTTATCTGGAATAACGCAAGAAAATGCAGTAGATGAAAGTGGAAATAGAATTACTGATTTTGCAGTAAATACACAAGACGAAAAAATATTTAAGTTTGATTCTAAAAACAATAATCCAATGTTAGAAGAATCAACCTTTAATCAAAATAGAATTTCAGTAATAAGAAGAATAATACAAACAACTTTAAATACAGCAATAGTAAATTACTCATCTTCTGCAAACTATGAGTTTGCAATGCCAGTATTTACAGAAGAAGATTGGGACAAATTAGTTAATAATGTATCAGTAGCTACATTTATGCAAGGAATACCAATAGGAGCAAAATACTTTAATAATTATTGCATAATTACAAATAATAAAAATAAAGAATTTGTACCAAAAGATTCAATATATATAATAACAGATGACAATGCAAATGGTATCTTAGAAAATGAGGATGAAGCTCATGTAGTAGCAAGTATGGACGTTGTAGACAATAATAAAAATGTAATTGCAGCATATAAAAATACAGATTTTGAATTACAAACAGTTGTAAAGGACGGTGGAGAAAATTATTATTATCCACATGCAAATGTAAAATGTTATGAATGTATGGTAAATATTGCACAAACATATAATATAGATGATATTATAAATGGCGAAATAAAAATATATGACAAAAACCAAGACGAATATGTAAAAGATGAAAGAAAATCAAAAAATATAGAGAAACTAAGAAAGATATATTTAACAGCTTTAGCAAGAGAAAAATACGATTTATATAAAACAAATAGCTACTTTGGTAGCTAACACTCCATTGGGGACGTTGCCTCTGCATATTTTATTCGTAACTCGCTTTCAGCTCGAACGACTAAAAAATCCTAAAGGTTAATCTGTCCCTTTTGGAAAAATAAGAATGATAATTGAAAAATAGGTAAAAATAAATAGTAATAAAAATTAAAGGAGATTTAAAATTGAAAAGAAAAATCAAAGTAATTTTATTACTATTTATTTTATTGTTTTTATATATTTATGTAGCAAGTGTTACTTTAGTGCCTAATAGTATAATTTTAATGCAGGGAGAGAGTTTAAATTTAGCTACTTTATGGGGAATATCTATTAAAGAAAATGAAAATTCTAATCCAAATATAGGCGAGTATAAGCAGAATAGGACAATAGAAGCAGCAACTAAAAATATAGAAGATAATTCTTTAAATGAAACAGGCAAAATAGACTTAAGTTTAAATTTGTTAGACAAAATACCATTGAGAGAAATTTCCGTAAATGTAATACCAAAAGTAAAGGTAATACCGCTAGGAAATGCTATAGGATTAAAATTATATACTGAAGGAGTCTTAATAGTAGGAATGTCAGAAATAGAAGGAAAAAGACCATATGAACTTTCAGGTATAAAAGAAGGCGATAGAATTATATCAATAGATGATAAGAAAATAGAAACAACAGAAGATTTAATAGAGACAGTAAATGCATCTAAAGGAAAAGAAGTTTCAATTAAATATGTAAGAGAAAATTCAGAAGAAGTAACAAATATTACGCCTGTACAAACAAAGCAAAATGAATATAAATTAGGGTTATGGGTAAGAGATGCAGCAGCAGGTGTAGGAACAGCATCTTTTTATATTCCATCAACAGGAATGTTTGCATCATTAGGACATGGAATTACAGACATAGATACAGGAGATTTAATCACAATTTCTAATGGAGAGTTAGTAAGTACAAATATTGTTTCAATTCAAAAAGGAGAAAAGGGAAAGCCAGGAGAAATTAAAGGGAGCATAGATGGGGCAAGTAAAATAGGTGAAGTATATAAAAATACTAGTTTCGGAATATTTGGCAAGGTATCAAATAAAAATAGTTTGAAAGTAACTGAAAGTGAAATGGAAATTTTAAATCGAAATGAAATAAAAAAGGGGAAAGCACAAATAATTTGTGAACTAGAAGATGGTAAAAAAGAGCATTATGATATAGAAATACAAAGAATTTATACAGCAAATAACAAAGATAATAAAAGTATGTTAATAAAAATAACAGATGAAAAGCTACTAGAAAAAACAGGTGGAATTATACAAGGAATGAGTGGTTCTCCGATTATTCAAAATGGAAAATTTGTAGGAGCGGTAACGCATGTATTAGTTAATGATCCTACAACTGGTTATGGTGTATTTGCCGACATGATGTTAAAACAAATGATGCAAACATAGAAAAAATCCTTAAGTCAATTAAGACTTAAGGATTTTAGGAGTTAGTCTACTTTAAAAACTAAAGCATCCATTGCATATTCCTGACAATCAGAGCCTGCCGGCGAAGCATTAAGCTCTACAGGAAGATTGGGAATCAGATTGGAGTTAGAAATTCCGGCAAAAGGGAGATTTATAGTTTTTAAATACCTATAAAAATCCGTTCCATGTGACGGAACACGTTTTAAAATATCTGTGCCGCCATGATTCTTTTTGCTGGATGTTAATGCATAATTACCTACTTCCAAAGTAGAAAGTGCATTTACAATGCTCCGGCCCACGGGGTGAACGTTAAGTGATTGTAATGATACTGCTGTTTCCATTTTGAAAAACCTCCTAAAGTTAAAATATTTTGCATACTATATATTATAACATAAAAACATATAAAAAGTAAAGGATTTTACCTTTACTTTTGTTATTATTTGTCGTTATTTGTCAAATTTAGTAATTTTTAGTACTTTTCAGAAATTATATGGATATAATAATTAAAAAGTACTATTTAATTAAAAATTATTTTAAAAGCATTGGACCTAAATTAGTTATTGTACCTGCACCTAAAGTTAATATAATATCATCTTTTTGAGCATTTTCTTTTAAATAATCAACTATATCATTAAAGTCAGAAATATAAGTAGCTTTTCTACCAAGTTCTTTAATTTTATTTACTATATCTTGAGAAGAAACACCATAAGTATTACTTTCACGCGCAGCATATATATCAGTTACAATGATATTATCGAAATAAGTTAAGCTATCTGCAAAGTCATCTAACAAGTTTTTAGTTCTACTATATGTATGAGGTTGGAAAACAACCCAAGAATGATGATAAGTTTTCTTTTTTAATGCTAGAGCAGTAGCTTTAATTTCTGTTGGGTGATGCCCATAATCATCATATATAGAAATTCCATCAAAACTGCCAACAAATTCGAATCTTCTATGTGCACCAGTATATTTCTTTAATGCAGATTTTATGTCTTGTTTAGAAATTCCATAAGCATCACATAAAGAAATACAAGCTAAGGCATTTAAAACATTGTGAGGGCCAGGAACTGAAAGTTCAAAAGAGCCATAAAAGAAATTATTGTAATAAACGTCAAAACGAGGAAAACCATTTTTATCAAATGTAATATTTCTACCAACAAAATTTGCTTTTTCATTTTGAATACCATATGAAATAGTTTTAGCATTTGTGTAATTGTGTAATTTAGAGCAATAATCGTTATCTAAATTAACAACTAACAAACCACCATCAGGTAATAATTGTACATATTTAATAAATGCTTTATTTATATTTTCTATGTTTTTAAAATAATCTAAATGATCATTATCTATATTTAAAATAACTTCAGCTTTAGGATAGAATTTTAAGAAACTTTCTACATATTCACAAGCCTCAATTATAAAGTGCTCACTATTACCAATTCTGTAATTTCCATCTATTGCTTTTAAAGTAGCGCCTACTTGAATAGAAGGGTCTAAACCTGCTTCAACAAAACACATAGAAACCATAGAAGTAGTAGTAGTTTTGCCGTGTGTACCAGAAATACAGATTGTATCGTTAAAAGCTTTTGTAATAAGACCTAAAAAATCTGCTCTTTCCATTGTTGGAATACCAAGTTCTTTGGCTCTTACAAGCTCTACATCATCAGGTTTAATAGCAGCAGTGTAAACAACAAGGTCTGCCTTTGCTACCATATTAACATCATGACCTATAATAACATGAATGCCATCTAAGTTAAGTTTTTTAGTAGTATCAGATTCAGCCCAATCTGAACCTGTAACTATAAATCCCCAATGTTTTAGAATTTCGGCAATGCCACTCATACTAACGCCACCGATACCTATCATATAAATATGTTTATATTTTCTTAAATCTTCTATATTTGCCAATTTAAGCACTCCTTTTAATTATATTGTTCATTTCATTGAATTATATAATTTTTTTCTGTATTTTTCAATATATTTTGAAAAACTTCTAATGTATATTATGTATTTTTTTATAAAAAGTGAGCATACTAAAAAAATAAAAAAATATTTTTTCTTAAATTTGTAAAAAAGAGAAGGAAAAAACATTTTTTTGACGAATAATATTATTGTACATAGGAAAAATGTACAAATATAAAAAACAGTAGAAAGAGGTGCTTAATATGCAAATCACAGATGTACGTTTAAGAAAAGTAAATTCAGAAAACAGAATGAAAGCTGTTGCTTCTGTAACATTCGATAATGAATTCGCAGTACACGACATTAAAGTTATCGAAAGCCAAAATGGATTATTCATTGCTATGCCAAGCAGAAAAACTCCAAACGGAGAATTCAAGGATATAGCTCATCCAATCAACGCTGAAACAAGAGAGAAAATTCAAAAAGCTATATTAGAAGCTTATGAAGCTCCAGAAACTGAAGAAACTTCAGAATCAGCAGAATAATATAAAATTAAAAAACTTCATTTTCAAAATGAAGTTTTTTTGTATAGTATTTATTTCATTAATTCATAAATTGCATTTGCATAAATATTAGTAGCTAACATTAACTTGTCAATATCAATAAACTCGTCAGCTTGATGACACATATCTTTATCACCCGGAAAATTCATGCCAAAACAAACAAAATTATCAAAGGCTCTTGCATAAGTGGCTCCACCAATTGCTATAGGTTCAAAATCAGTTCCACAAGCTTCATTAAATATTTTACATAGTTTTTGTACAAGTTCACTTTTTTTATCTATAAATAGGGAAGGTTGAATACGTCCTAAAGTAACTTGATTTGGAAAGTTTTTTTCAAAGACTTCAACTACTTCATCTGGAGTTTTAGAAACAGGTACTCTTAAATTAATGCCTATATATACTTTATTATTTTCAATATATAATCTAGAAGTATTTAAGGTAAGAGCTCCAGATTCATCAGTAATATTTAAATTCAAATTTGTACCTGTGTAGTCGTCGCCGATTAATTCACTAAAATTTTTAAAAAGTGGAAAACTCATATTAAAATTCTTAAACAAATCATTTAAAATAATAATTAATTTAGTAATAGCATTATTGCCAAGTTCTGGGTGTGCACTATGTGAAGCTTTTCCGTAAGAAGTTAGTTTTATATGCAAGTCATCTATCTTATATAAATCTATTTCATAAGAATATTTATTAATTAGACTTTTACATACATTAATAACATTTGATGTTATTTGAGAACTTTTTGTTTTTAAAATTGCAGAGCAAAATTTAGGAACTACGTTAATTGCATTTTGCATACAATCAAAATTTTCTATTGTAATAGGAGTAGTAGATATATACATTCTATTTTTCATGTTATATGCAATATCAGAAAGTTCTTCGGATAAAAATAAAGATATAACAGATTTTTCAGCATAAATACAAGGAAAATCTGCATCTGGACTAAAACCTAAAGAAGGTATTTCTTCATGAGATTTATAATATTCTATACATTTCCAGTCTTTTTCTTCATTTAAACCTACAATTAATCGCACTCTTTTATTTAATATAATATTATTTTCATTTAGGTAATCCATAACAGCTTTCATGGCATAAAGACTTGAAACTACAGGACCTTTGTCATCTATTGTACCTCTACCATATATTCGATTATCTGCGAGAGTAGGTACAAAAGGGGAATATTTCCAATCTTCTTTTTTAGCTGGTACAACATCTAAATGCCCAACAATACCTATTAATTCTTCACCTTCTCCAAACTCTGCCCATCCGCAATAGCCATCTACGTTTTTGGTTCTAAAACCTAAGGAACTTGCTAAATGTAAGAAATGCTTTAAGCAGTCGCTACAATCTCTTCCAAAAGGAAAAGGGGAGTCTGTTTCTTCTACAGAAACACTAGGGAAAGTTATTAAATCACAAATACTTCCTATAATATTTTGCTTATTATCTAAAACATATTTTTTAAACATATTAAATTCTATTCCTTTCTTAGTTAACTTAAAGGTATTACATAGATATAAAAAAATTGCAATGCTTTCAAACTAATACCTCCTATAATAATTATATTAAATTAAAGATATTTTATGATTAATTAATCAAAATGTAAAGAAAAACACCCATCTAAAATATTAGATGGGTGAAAAAGTTAAAGAAAAAGTACTTGATTACTAATAAGTTCTTCTATAATAGAAGAATAACAACTATCTGTAAAATTTCTTAAATTGATACTGAAAAACTGGTAATCACCGCGTGATTCGTCCAAAACTATATTAGAAGAACTTACGCCCAAACTTTCAAGAAATTTTAAGAAATTGTTTTCCTTTCCCTTTAATACTGGTGTTTTGAAATTGTCTAAATTCCGTTTCATTAGTATCTCCTTTTTTTTATATATTATTACTAAGAATAAACTTAGATATATATATTATACAATAAAATTTCTTAAATTGCAAATTAGAATATCATATCTCAAAATTTTAGAAATGTATATGAATGAATAAATGTGAAAAAATGTTATAAATGGTAAAATTAAATTACCGATTTGAAAAAAATTGAGAAGAATTAAGATAAATTTAATAGAAAAAGTATTGACTAATAAGTAAAGCTTTGTTAAAATATTTTTGTAAAAAAGTAGCAATTTATAAACATAAAATTGTACATTGAAAAAATATTATTTAAGTTTTGGAGTAGAATTATTAAAAAATATAGGAGAAGTATAATTTTATGCCTAAAAGTTGAATTCCATAAATATATAAAATAAAAAACAAAAAAATAAAGATAAAGAATAAAACAAAAGTAAAAAGCAGAAAATAAATATAAACGTAAAATACACAAAGGAGGATAAAGTTAAATGAAAAAACTAAAAGAAAATGAAAGAAAAGACTTAAATAAAAAGAAAAATATAATAATACTAAATAATACAAAAGGTATAACATTAATAGCATTAGTAATAACAATAATAGTACTTATAATACTTGCAGGAATAAGCATAAATTTAGTTTTAGGAGAAAATGGAATAATAACAAAGGCGAAACTTGCAAAAGAGCAAACAGAGCAAACAATGCAAAACGAACAAATTGGTTTAAATGAAACCGCAAAATATGTAGAAGAGATGGGAACAAGTGGAGGTACAGTAAATCCACCAGTAGAAAAATCAGAGATTGAAAAAAGTAGAGATTCAGGAACTTATATGACACAACCAACAACCCTAAAAGATAGTAATGGAAATTTAATAAAAGTACCAGAGGGATTTAAAATAGCAGAAGATAGTGGAGTAAACGTAACAGAAGGAATAGTAATAGAAGATAATGATATTATAACAGAAGTTGGAAACAACAGAGGAAACCAATATGTATGGATACCAGTAGGAAATGGAATAAAGAAAAGTGATGGTACAGCAGTAGATATTACACTTGGAAGATATGAATTTGCAGATGGAACAAATGATAAAGCAGAAGACGGAACAACAGTACTTACAAAAGGAACACCAATATTAAAACAAAGTGCAGAAAATTATAAACAAGAAGTAATAATTGGATCTTATTTTAAAGAATTATCAACATCTAGAACAGGAGTAGCAAGCAGTGGTAAAAATGGCTTAAATACTACTGCGTTAAACTTAAAAGGATTTATAGATAGTGTAAACACAAATGGTGGCTATTATATAGCACGTTATGAAGCAAGCTATGGAACAGATAGAAAAGCAAATTCAAAAGTTTCAAATACATTTATTAATACTAAAGGAACAACACCAACTGAAGAAGGAACATTATGGAATAATATAACACAAATAAATGCAGCAACAGCAAGTAGAAATTTATATACAACAGCAACAACAGATTTAATAAATAGTTATGCATGGGATACAGCAATAGTATATATTCAAAACTTTTCAGGAGATGCAGATTATTCATACCAAAATTCTAAAAATACAAGTTTAACAAATACAGGAGCAAATGATGATGAGGTATGTAAAATAAATGATATCGCATCAAATCCGCATGAATGGACGACAGAATACTCTACACTCCTAAGTGGAAAAACAGATCCTTGCTGTACTACAGCTAGAGGTGGCGGTTACACAGTTGGATACTATACTCCATGTTATCGAAAATTCTATAGTTCGACCGAAATGGCTGCTAGCATAGATTTTAGGTTCATTCTTTATATATAAGTTTGGTGCCTGATTTAATCTGTATAATAATTGTGAGGGGATAGTGTATAATATAGTGCGTAAATATTTATGATAGTGTATTATATCGTGTGTAAATTTTATTGATTTTTAAAATTTACACACGATATAATACACTATCAAGTTTTGAATTTATTGGCGATAGCCAGTAGATTCGAAATTTTCCACTAGCAAGACGCCACGTTAGTGGCGTCTTTTTTCGTTTTACGAAAAAAGAGGCAAAACATACTATTGATAGTTACAATGTAAAAAAATATGAAAAAAATGTTATAAATGTGAGAAAATACCTTGACTTTTACGAGAATCCGTTGTATACTAAATAGGCATGTAATAAAAGCGATGAAGTAGAATGTGGCTACATCCTAACGTTGCGTAGGGTGGAGGGAACTTCTATGGAGTATGTCATGGCTTAGACCAGGCGGTAAGTTTTATAAAATAATAAAAGCACTTATCCCAAGATTTTTCATGCAATCATTGGGTTTTATATTGGTAATAAAAGAAACACCAGGGTGCGTTTAAAACTTCCGACCAACAATTTTAATTTTAAGGAGGGAAATTGAAAATGGCAACATCAAACAAAGTAGGAAGTGAGAAAATGAGAATAAGATTAAAAGCTTATGATCACGTACTATTAGAAAAGTCTGCTGAACAAATAGTAGAAACTGCTAAAAGAACAGGATCAAAAGTTTCAGGACCTATTCCATTACCAACACAAAAAGAAATCGTTACAATCTTACGTTCTCCACACAAACACAAAGATTCAAGAGAACAATTTGAAATGAGAACACATAAAAGAGTAATCGACATTCTTTACCCAACACAAAAAACAGTTGATAGTTTAATGAAAATTGATTTACCAGCTGGTGTTGATATCGAAATCAAATTATAATTTTATTACTTTATTAAAGTAAACAACAAAACCAAGCTGATATTTATCAGCCAATAGTTAAGTTAGCTCTTATGAGCACAGCGAATTAGAGATAACTTATGCGGTGAAACGTATAGGAGGAAATAAAAAATGAAAAAAACAATTATAGGAAAGAAAATTGGAATGACACAAATATTTGATGAAGAAGGAAAAGTTATTCCAGTTACAGTTATTGAAGCAGGACCTTGTGTAATAGCACAAGTAAAATCAGTTGAAACTGATGGTTACAATGCTATCCAATTAGGTTTTGGAGATGTAAAAGAAAGCAAAGTAAATAAACCAGAAAAAGGACACTTTGCAAAAGCTAGTATAACAGCTAAAAAACATTTAAGAGAATTTAGAGTAGACGAAGTAGAAAGCTACAAAGTAGGAGACGAAATAAAAGCTGATACTTTCGTAAAAGGAGACAAAATTGATGTTCAAGGTACATCTAAAGGAAAAGGTTTCCAAGGTGTTATTAAACGTCATGGACAAAGTCGTGGACCAATGGGACATGGTTCTATGTATCATAGAAGACCAGGTTCAATGGGACCAACATCAACTCCAGGTAGAGTATTTAAAGGTAAAAAATTACCAGGACATATGGGAGTTCAAACTATTACAATTCAAAACTTAGATGTTGTAGCAGTTGATATGGACAAAAACGTAATTTTAGTAAAAGGTAGTGTTCCAGGAGTTAAAGGTGCTATCTTAAAAATAAAAACAAGTGTAAAAGCATAAGGAAGGAGGAGAATGAAGAATGCCTAAAATAGACGTATATAGTATAGAAGGAAAGAAAGTTCAAGAAATTGAATTAAAAGATGAAATCTTTGGAATAGTACCAAACGAAGCAGTAGTACATAGCGTACTTGTAAACTTCTTAGCAAATCAAAGACAAGGTACACAAAATACAAAAACAAGATCAGAAGTTCGTGGTGGTGGAAGAAAACCATGGAGACAAAAAGGAACAGGTAGAGCAAGACAAGGTTCTATAAGAGCTCCACAATGGATTAAAGGTGGTATAGCTTTAGGACCAAAACCACGTTCATACTACTACACAGTTAATAAGAAAGAAAGACAATTAGCTGTTAAATCAGTTTTAAGTTCAAAAGTATTAGAAAATACATTAGTAGTTGTAGATTCATTAGATATGAAAGAAATTAAAACTAAAGAAATGGTAAAAGTTTTGAATAACTTAAAAGTAGAAGGAAAAACATTAATGCTATTAGCAGACAAAAACGAAAACGTTCAAAAATCTGCAAGAAACATTGAAGGAGTTAAAACTACATTAGTAAATACAATAAACGTATATGATTTATTAAAATACAAAAATTTAGTTGTAACTCTAGACACTGTTAAAAAATTAGAGGAGGTGTATGCATAATGAGACCAGAAGATATTATTATTGCACCTGTTATAACAGAAAAAAGTAATGATGGAATGCAAGAAGGTAAATATACTTTCAAAGTAAACAAAAAAGCAACAAAAGTTGATATTGCAAACGCAGTAGAAAAACTATTTGAAGTTAAAGTATTAAATGTAAATACAGTTACTGTAAAAGGTAAAACAAAAAGAGTAGGAAGATATGAAGGAAAAACTTCAGATTGGAAAAAAGCTATCGTAACAATCGATACAAATCCAGAAGACAAAACATATCTTGCAAAAGGCGGAAAAGCTACAAAAATGTCTAAGAAATATAAAGATTCTATTGATGAATTTATGGGAGCTTAGAAATTTGAAAAATAATTGCCATTTGGCGTCGTTGTTCTTCAAAAGAAAATCCTCAACGTGCAATAAGCACGCCTGCGGTGTTTCTTTTTTGAACGCCTAGCCAAATAACAATTCTTTTCCAAACAGGAAGTTACAATAACAAGTTAAAAGTATCGAGAAATAACTCGGATAAAAAAGAATATCTGCTAATGCGGGGCAGGAAAAGAAAGCCGTAAATAAAAAGGAGAAAGAGAGGATGAAACTTTCAAAAACGAGTATTGCTAGGAAAGCAAGAAGAAAAAGCCGAGACGTACGTTGGTACGTCACAGGATTTTGAGGCGAAGCTTGACAACGCAAGACGAAGTTTTTCAAAGTTTCAAAAGAAAAAAATGGGAATGAAACATTTTAGACCAACAACTCCATCACTAAGAAATATGACAGTTTCTACATTTGATGAAATTACAAAGAAAACTCCTGAAAAATCTTTATTAACAGTAAAGAAAGAAAAAGCAGGAAGAAACTCATATGGTAGAATCACAGTTCGTCATCAAGGTGGAGGAAATAGACAAAAATACAGAATAATTGATTTTAAAAGAAATAAAGATGATATGACAGCTACTGTAATTGGTATCGAATATGATCCAAACAGAAGTGCAAATATCGCATTAATCGAATATGAAGATGGAACAAGATCTTATATTCTAGCACCAGTAGGATTAACAGATGGTGACAAAGTAGTATCTGGACAAAAAGTTGATATTAAACCAGGTAACTGTATGCCAATCGAATCTATACCAGTAGGTACAATGATTCACAATATCGAATTAAATCCAGGTCAAGGTGGAAAAATGGTTAGAGCAGCAGGTCAAGAAGCACAATTAATGGCTAAAGAAGGAAAATATGCTCACGTAAGACTTCCATCAGGAGAAATGAGATTAGTTATGACAAGATGTAGAGCAACTATCGGAACAGTTGGAAATACAGATCATGAAAATGTTAAAATCGGTAAAGCCGGAAGAACAAGACATATGGGTATTAGACCAACAGTTAGAGGTTCTGTAATGAACCCATGCGATCACCCTCATGGTGGTGGTGAAGGTAGAGCTCCAGTAGGTCACGCAGGACCAATGACACCTTGGGGCAAACCAGCTCTAGGATACAAGACTAGAAAGAAAAACAAAAAATCAAATAAATTTATCGTAAAGAGAAGAAAGTAAGGAGGGAATAAAGAATATGTCAAGATCAAGTAAAAAGACTCCATACATTGCTCCAGAATTATTAAAAAGAGTTGAAGCAATGAACGAATCAGGAGCAAAAGAAGTATTAAAAACATGGTCAAGAGCTTCTACTATATACCCTCAAATGGTAGGACACACAATAGCTGTTCATGATGGTAGAAAACACGTACCTGTTTATATAACAGAAGAAATGATAGGTCATAAATTAGGAGAATTTGCTCCAACAAGAACTTTTAAAGGTCATGCAGGAGAAAAAACAACTAAAAAATAAAAAAGGGATAAATAATAGATGAGCCCAGCGCGGGACATTTCTTATCCCTTCAGGAATACCTTGGGGAAAGATGTGTCCCTGTCAGGAACCTGAACAAGATAGAATTAAGGAGGAAAAATAACGTGGAAAAACAAGAAATGCAAGAAGTTATTATTCCAGAAGCATGCGCAACACTTAAATACGCTAGAATTTCAGCTAGAAAAGTTAAAATAGTAATAGACTTAATTAGAGGAAAAAGCGTAGATGAAGCTTTAGCAATAGTAAAATATACTCCAAAAGCAGCATCTGAAATAGTAGAAAAATTATTAAAATCAGCAATTGCAAACGCTGAAAACAACCATAATATGGCACACGAAAAACTATACGTTGCAGAAGTATTTGCTAACCAAGGTCCAACTTTAAAAAGAATTAGACCAGCAGCAAAAGGTTCAGCTGTTAGAATTCGTAAAAGAACAAGTCATATAACAATAATATTAAGAGAAAGAGAAGCTTAATTTATTAAATACAAAACTAAAATAAAAAAGTGAGAAAGGAGCCTATAACAATGGGACAAAAAATGGATCCTCATGGATTAAGAGTAGGTGTAATTAAAGACTGGGACTCAAAATGGTATGCAAATAAAAAAGATTTTGCAAACTACCTAGTAGAAGATCACAAAATCCGTGAATATGTTAAGAAAAAATTATATGTTAGCGGAATTTCAAAAATAGAAATTGAAAGAACAGCTAAATTTGTAAAAGTTAATGTTTTCACAGCTAAACCAGGATTAGTAATTGGTAAAGGCGGAAACTTAGCAGAAACTTTAAAAAATGAATTACAAAAAATGATAGGTAAAGAAGTTAATTTAAATATCGTTGAAGTAAAAGATGTTGATACAAATGCACAATTAGTTGCAGAAAATATCGCAGGACAACTAGAAAGAAGAATTTCATTCAGAAGAGCTATGAAACAATGTATGCAAAAAACTATGAAAGCAGGTGCTTTAGGAATTAAAACTGCAGTATCTGGAAGATTAGGTGGAGCAGACATGGCTAGAACTGAATTCTATAAAGAAGGAACTATACCACTTCAAACTTTAAGAGCTGATATCGATTATGGATTTGCAGAAGCAGATACAACATACGGAAAAATCGGTGTTAAAGTTTGGATATATAAAGGAGAAGTTCTTCCAGCTAAAAAGAAAGTGGAAGGAGGAGACAAATAATGCCATTAATGCCAAAAAGAACAAAATATAGAAAACAACAAAAAGGTAGAAACAGAGGAAAAGCAATGAGAGGAAATTTCGTATCTGATGGAGAATACGGACTTCAAACAACAGAAGCAGGTTTAATTACAACAAACCAAATTGAATCTGCCCGTGTTGCTATGACTCGTTATATCAAAAGAGGTGGAAAGGTTTGGATAAAAATCTTCCCTGATAAACCAATAACAAAGAAACCAGCAGAAACTCGTATGGGTAAAGGTAAAGGAGCTGTTGAATATTGGGTAGCAGCTGTTAAACCAGGAAGAGTTATGTTTGAAATAGCAGGAGTACCAGAAGAAACAGCTAGAGAAGCTTTAAGATTAGCTGCAATGAAACTATCTGTTAAGTGTAAATTTGTTAAAAAAGAAACTGAAATAGGTGGTGAAAGTGATGAAGATTAGTAAAATAAGAGAAATGTCTTCACCAGAATTAGAAAAAGAATTAGGAGAATTAAAATCTGAATTATTTAAACTAAGATTTAGCTTAGCTACAAATGGATTAGATAATCCTATGAAAATAAAAGAAGTGAAAAAAGACATTGCAAAAATAAATACAGTATTAACTGAAAGAAAATTAGCAGAAAATGCCTAAAATTTTCAAAAACGAGTATTACTAGGAAAGCAAAATGAGTAAACCGCAGGTGTACATTAGTACATCGAGGATTTATGAATGTAGCTTGACGACGTAAGACGAAGTTTTTCAAAGTTTTAGCAAGAAAGGAGATTAGAAAATCATGGAAGAAAGAAATCTTCGTAGAACTTATATAGGAACTGTTAAATCTAATAAAATGGATAAAACAGTTGTAGTAGCTGTAGAAACTAGTGAGAAGAATAAAACATATGGAAAAGTTCAAAAGAAAACATATACTTTAAAAGCTCACGATGAAAATAACGAATGTGGAATCGGAGATAAAGTTCAAGTAATGGAAACAAGACCTTTATCAAAAGATAAAAGATATAGAGTTGTTAAAATAGTAGAAAAGGCTATAATAAAATAATTATAAAAGTTACCCGGCGCAGGACATATCTTGTCCGCAAAGGAATACTAAGGGGAAAGATGTGTCCCCATTAGAATCTGAAACAAGATAGAGAAAAGGAGGACAGCGAAATGGTACAACAACAATCCATATTAAAAGTAGCTGATAACACTGGTGCAAAAGAAATTATGTGTATTAGATGTTTAGGTGGATCTTACAGAAAATATGCTGGAGTTGGAGATGTAATAGTTGCTTCTGTTAAAACAGCAACACCTGGAGGAGTTGTAAAGAAAGGTGATGTAGTTAAAGCAGTAGTAGTTAGAACTAAAAAACCAATTAGAAGAGCAGATGGTTCATATGTAAGATTTGATGAAAATGCAGCAGTTATTATAAAAGAAGATAAAAATCCAAAAGGAACACGTATATTTGGACCTGTTGCAAGAGAATTAAGAGATAAAGATTATATGAAAATTTTGTCATTAGCTCCAGAAGTTCTTTAAGCTGTTAACGAAAATGTCTAGTAGGCATTTGAGTGTTACAGATTAAAGATGCAGGTGAGCGAAGCGAACCTATAATCCTTAGAAAAATGTACGAAAAGTAAATTTTGAAAAGAAAATTAAAGCAGATAAAATGATAAAATGAGACCTTAAATATTAAGAAGAAGAGGTGAAATAAAAGAATGAAAATAAGAAAAGGCGATACTGTTCAAGTTTTATCAGGAAATGATAAAGGAAAAACAGGAGAAGTTTTAGAAGTAATACCAAATTCACAAAAAGTTATCGTTAAAGGAATTAACATTAGAAAAAAACATGTTAAACCAAGAAAACAAGGTGAAGAAGGTGGAATTATTCCAGTAGAGTGTGCAATTCACTCAGCAAAAGTAAACGTAGTTTGCCCTAAATGTGGAAAAGCTACAAGAATCGGTTACGAAGTAGAAAAAGACGGAAAAGTACGTGTTTGTAAAAAATGCGGAGCAAAAATAAAATAGAAATTAAGCGTGGAAGGAGGAATACATAAACCATGGAAATATTAAAAGAACAATATCAAAAGGAAGTAGTTCCTGCAATGATGAAAAAATTTAACTACAAATCTGTTATGGAAGTTCCAAAATTAGAAAAAGTAGTAATTAACATAGGATTAGGAGATATAAAAGATAATCCAAAATCATTAGAAAATGCAATGAACGATATAAAAATCATAACTGGTCAAGCACCAATTGTGACAAAAGCTAAAAAAGCTATTGCAGCCTTCAAAATAAGAGAAGGTGTAAATATGGGATGCAAAGTTACATTAAGACAAGGAAAAATGTATGATTTTGTATACAAATTATTTAATGTAGCATTACCAAGAGTAAGAGATTTCAGAGGAGTATCAAAAAATTCTTTTGATGGTAGAGGAAACTACTCAATGGGAATTAAAGAACAATTAATCTTCCCAGAAATCGAATATGATAAAGTAGACAAAATTAGAGGTATGGACATAATTTTCGTTACAACTGCTAAATCAGACGAAGAAGCAAGAGAATTATTAACACTTTTAGGAATGCCTTTTAAAGCATAATAAAGTAAAATAGAAAAGGTTGATTAAAAAACGAGTAGTACTAGGAAAACAAGAAAATTTTTATGAAATAATACGTTTGTATATTGAAGAAAAATTTTCGAAGTTTGACAACGTAATACGAAGTTTATAATCAAAATTTAAGAAAGGAGAAAGCCAATGGCTAAACTATCTTTAAAAGTAAAACAAGCAAGAGAACAAAAATACAAAACAAGAGAATACAATAGATGCAAAATCTGTGGAAGACCACATGCTTATATTAGAAAATACGGAATATGCCGTGTATGCTTTAGAGAATTAGCACACAAAGGTGAAATTCCTGGAGTTAAAAAAGCAAGTTGGTAAAAATTAAAATTAAAGTAAGGAAAACATAAAAATGTGACCCCTTACCGAAGAAAAGGAGGGAAAATATTTAAATGAATACAACAGACCCAATAGCAGATATGCTAACAAGAATAAGAAACGCAAATAGCTCAAAACATAAAACAGTTGATGTTCCAGCTTCTAATATGAAAAAAGCTATAGCAAAAATATTATTTGAAGAAGGATATATAAAATCATTTGAAGAAATTAATGATGATACACAAGGAATTATAAGAATCACATTAAAATATGATGAAAAAGGTGCTAGAGTAATCGACGGTTTAAGAAGAATTAGTAAACCAGGATTAAGAGTATATGCATCAAAAGACGAATTACCACAAGTTTTAAACGGATTAGGAATAGCTTTAATTTCTACTTCAAAAGGAATCAAAACTGATAAAGAAGCAAGAAAAGAAGGACTAGGCGGAGAAGTTCTAGCTTACGTATGGTAATTAAACTATAATAAAGAAATGCAAGTAAGGTGGATTTTAATATCACCTTACCAGAAAAAGGAGGGAAAACTAAACATGTCAAGAATAGGAAATAAACCTATTACTGTACCAGAAGGTGTAGAAGTAAAATTAGACGGACACCACTTAACAGTAAAAGGACCTAAAGGAACATTAGAAAGAGATATTCATAAAAACATAACTGTTTCTATAGATGGAAATGTTATTACAGTAACAAGACCAAATGATGAAGCAGAAAATAGAAGTTTACATGGATTAACAAGAACATTAATCTCTAACATGATAGAAGGTGTTCTTAATGAATACAAAAAAGAATTACAAATAGTTGGTGTTGGATATAGAGCACAAAAACAAGGAAACAAATTAGTAATGAACTTAGGTTACTCTCATCCAGTAGAAATGGAAGAACCAGAAGGAATTACATTTGAAGTACCAAATGCTAACACAATTATAGTAAGAGGAATTGATAAAGAAACAGTTGGTCAAACAGCAGCAGTTGTTAGAACAAAAAGACCACCAGAAGTTTACCATGGAAAAGGTATTAAATATGCTGATGAACATATTAGAAGAAAAGAAGGTAAAGCTGGTAAGAAATAAAACTTAAATTGAATAAAAGAGGATAACTAGAGCCATTTGAACACTGATTCACACGGGAAGGAAATATTCCTTAACCTGAGTGGAAAAGAACAAAAGGTAAGGAGTGTCCCCTAACCTTAATAGAAAGGAGAAATCAAGAATGATTACAAAAACAGATAGAAAAGCTGAAAGAACTAGAAGACATATAAGAGTACGTAGAAAAATTAGCGGAACAGCTGATTGTCCAAGATTATGTGTTTATAGAAGTAATAAAAATCTTTTTGTTCAAGTAATTGATGACGTAGCAGGAGTTACTCTTTGCCAAGCATCTACTTTAGATAAAGAAGTAAAAACAAAACATGCTAACAAAGAAGCTGCTAAAGAAGTAGGAGCATTAATTGCAAAAAGAGCAATGGAAAAAAATATTAAAGCTGTTGTTTATGACAGAGGTGGATACATATATCACGGAGTTGTAAAGGAATTAGCTGAAGCTGCAAGAGAAGCAGGACTAGAATTTTAATAGAGATAAATAGTGTAAGGAGTAAAACCTTACCGAGGAAAAAAGGAGGGAAAATAAAGTGCACGAAGAGAATACACCAGAATTAAAAGAAAAAGTTGTTGCAATTAACAGAGTTGCAAAAGTTGTAAAAGGTGGTAGAACTTTCCGTTTTAGTGCTGTTGTAGTTGTAGGAGACGAAGCAGGACACGTAGGTGTAGGAAATGGAAAAGCAGCAGAAGTTCCAGATGCAATTAAAAAAGCTATTCAAGAAGCTAAAAAGAACTTAATAGAAGTTCCAATCGTAGGAACAACAATACCACACGAATTTATAGGAAAATTTGGTAGCGCAAGTGTTATGTTAAAACCAGCTGCAGAAGGTACTGGAATCATAGCAGGAGGAAGCGTAAGACCAGTTATAGAACTTGCTGGATATAGAGATATCCGTACTAAAGTTTTAGGAACAAATAATCCAAGAAACGTAGTATATGCTACAATCGAAGGATTAAAGAAAATGCAAACTATAGAGCAAGTTGCTGCAAAAAGAGGCAAAAAAGTAGAAGATATATTATAAAATTAAAAACAGAGGAGGTGTAATCCCATAATGAAATTAGACGAATTAAAACCAGCACAAAAAACAGAAACAAAGAAAAGAGTAGGACGTGGAATCGGTTCAGGTCTTGGAAAAACATCAGGAAGAGGTCATAAAGGACAAAAAGCAAGATCTGGTGGAGGTGTTAGACGTGGATTCGAAGGAGGTCAAACACCATTATATAGAAGATTACCAAAAAGAGGATTTACAAATATCCATGCTAAAAATTATACAGAAGTAACTTTAACAATGCTTAACAAATCAAGCAAAGACGAAGTAACTGCTGAAACATTAATAGCAGATGGTATTATATCTAAAGCAAACGACGGAATAGTTGTAATTGCTACAGGTACATTAGAGAAAAAATTAACTGTTAAAGCTGTAAGATTCACTAAAGGAGCTAAGGAAAAAATAGAAGCTTTAGGTGGAAAGACAGAGGTGATTTAGTTGTTTAAAACAATAAAAAACGCACTAAAAACACCTGATGTTAGAAAGAAATTATTATATACATTAATCTTAATAGTAATATTTAGATTAGGATGTTACATAACAGTTCCAGGTGTAGATAATTTTCAATTAGCAGAAGTATTTAATGGTCAAGGAATGGCATCACTTATAGATTTAATATCAGGAGGAGCTTTTTCTCGTTTATCTATTTTTGCTATGTCAATTAGTCCATATATCACAGCTTCAATTGTTATTCAATTATTAGGAATGGTTATACCAGCACTAGAAAGATTAACAAAAGAAGGTGGAGAAGAAGGAAGAAACAAAATTAATCGCTATACTAAATTATTAACAGTAGTATTAGCATTAATAGAAGGATTAGGAATTTACTTATCTTATCGTTCTTCTGGAATATTTATAGATACTACATTTATGACAGGAGCAACTGTTGTAATATCATTAATGGCAGGAACTGCATTACTTATGTGGCTTGGAGACCAAATTACAAGCAAAGGTATAGGAAATGGTATTTCTATAATTATCTTTGTTGGTATAGTAGCAGGACTTCCAAGTGCAGTTACAACAATTTGGAATCTAATATTTGGAACAGGAGCATTCTCTACAACAGGTTTATTAATAGCATTAGCAATTATAGTAGGTGCTATACTATTAGTAGCAGGAGTTGTATTTGTACAACAAGCTGAACGTAGAGTTCCAGTACAATATTCAAAAAGAGTAGTTGGAAGAAAAATGGTAGGAGCACAAAATACAAACATACCATTAAAACTTGCTATGGCAGGTGTAATGCCAGTAATTTTTGCTTCATCATTTATGACATTTCCAGCTATGATAATCCAAATGTTTGTGCCAGATATAGCTACACAAACAGGATTCTGGAATGTAATATATAATTTCTCAATTGCAACATCAACATCAAATGTAGCAATTGGATATTCAATAGCTAACGCAATAATTTACCTACTATTAATCTTAGGATTCACATATTTCTATACTTATGCAACATTTAATCCAGCAGAAGTATCAAATAATATTAAGAAAAATGGTGGATTCATACCAGGAATAAGAGCAGGAAAACCAACAACAGATTATTTATCATCAATAATTTCAAAATTAACACTATTTGGAGGAGTTTTCTTAGCAGTAATTGCTATTATACCAATGCTTCTAAGATTTACATCTTTAAATATTGCATTTGGTGGTACTTCAATATTAATCGTAGTTGGAGTTGCATTAGAAACAGTACAACAATTAGAATCACAACTTGTAATGAGACATTACAAAGGATTCTTAGAATAAAAATAAAAAAATGGATGCGATATAAGCATCTATTTTTTTAGCTGTTTTTGGGGACGGAGCAAAAAAACAGCTTTTTAGATAATAAAAAAATTAATTATTTTTATTTTTATTAAAAATTTATAAAAAAATGTATACTTAACAACTAAAAAAAGATATAATATATAAAGAATGTATGGAAAGACAAATGAAAAGGAGAAAAAATTTATGAATATTATAATGTTAGGAAAACCTGGCTCAGGAAAAGGAACAGTAGGAAAAATGTTGTCTGAGAGTTTAAATATTACACATATATCAAGTGGAGAATTATTTAGAAGTTATATAAAAAAAGCAGGAGAAATTGGAAAAGAAATAGATAAATATGTATCACAAGGAAAATTAGTTCCGGACGATTTAGCAATAAAATTAGTAGAAAAAAGATTACAAGAAATAGATTGCAAAAATGGAGTAATATTAGATGGATTTCCAAGAACAGTAAAACAAGCCGAAGAATTAGATAAGTTTTTTAAGCAAAAAGGTTGCAAAATAGATATAGCAGTAGAATTAAGATTATCAGACCAAGATATAATAGACAGAATAGTAAAAAGAATGGTATGTTCAAATGTGGATTGTAGAGAAATATATAATACAGAATTTAAGAAACCAAAACAAGAAGGAATATGCGATAAATGTGGAAGTAAACTTATAAAAAGAGAAGATGATACAATAGAAACAGTTGAACAAAGACTAAAAACGTATTATGAAACATCAGCAAAACTAATAGATTATTATAAAGAACAAGATTTATTATATGCAGTTAAATTAAATATACATTCAGGAAAAACTTCAGAAGATGTGGCAAAAGAAGTAAAAGAATATTTAAATAAATAAAAAGAAAATCCAAGAAAAAGCTAGAAAAAATGTTTATTTTTTCTAGCTTTTATGTTATAATGAATGTTAGTGGGTAAGAGAAAGAAGGAAAAATAATGGTAACAATAAAATCAAAACAAGAAATAGAAAAAATGAGAGAAGCTTGTAAAATTGCAGATTTAGCACAAAGAGCAGTAGAAAAAGCAATAAAGCCAGGAGTTTCTACATGGGAACTAGATAAAATTGCAGAAAACGAAATGAGAAAATATGGTGCGATTCCAGCAGAAAAAGGTTATCCAAGTGGAGTGAAAGGAGTTCCAGACTTTCCGGGTTCAATATGTGCATCTGTAAATGACGAAGTAATACATGGAATACCATCTAAAAGAGTTATATTAAGAGAAGGAGATATAATTAGCATAGACTTAGTAGCTTATAAAGATGGATTTAATGGAGATTGTGCAAGAACATATGCAGTTGGAAAAATAGATAAAGCTTCACAAAAATTAATAGAAGTAACAAAACAAGCCTTCTTTGAAGGAATTAAATATGCTAAAAAAGGCAATCGTATAGGAGATGTATCACATGCGATTGGAGAATTCGTAGAAAAAAATGGATTCAATGTTGTAAAAGAATTTCAAGGACATGGAATAGGAAGACAAATGCATGAAGATCCGGGAATACCAAACTATGGAAAACAAGGAAGAGGAATAAGATTAGAACCGGGTATGACACTTGCTATAGAACCTATGGTAATGGCAGGTTCTGATGAAATTTTAGAATTAGAAGATGGTTGGACAATAATAACAGAAGATGGACAAAGAGCAGCACATTATGAAAATACAATTTTAATTACAGAAAATGAGCCAGAAATCTTGACAAAGAATTAAAAGTATTATATACTATATTAGCTATTATATGCATAATTGGAAAATTATGTGACAAAATTTGATTTTTATTATACAAAATCATAGAAAATTGGAGGAAAAAATGGCAAAAGAGGATGTTATTGAAATAGAAGGAACAGTGGTAGAAACATTACCAAATACAAACTTCAAAGTAGAACTTGAAAATGGACATCAAATATTAGCTCACATTTCTGGTAAATTAAGAATGAATTATATTAAAATTTTACCAGGAGACAAAGTAAAAGTAGAACTTTCACCATATGACTTAACAAGAGGACGTATTACTTGGAGAGCAAAATAAATTAAGTTAAAAAAATTATGTAATACAAAGTAGGCTATGAGGTGCTTTGGTGAGGTGTATAAATCTCATTTAGCCTGATATCTTATACATCTGACCATTACACATCATATATTATGTATTACATAATTTTAATTAGGTTATAAAGATAATCAAAATTGCAGGAGGTGTGGTTAAGAATGAAAGTAAGACCATCAGTAAAGAAAATTTGCGAAAAATGCAAAATTATTAAAAGAAAAGGTGTTATTAGGGTAATTTGTGAAAATCCAAAACACAAACAAAGACAAGGTTAATTGTATACCAAAACTGATACTAACATAAATTAGAGGCGGCTGTAGATTCAATTTAGAATCTATAAAATCCAATTTATGTTTTTATACATGTCTATAAGAAGAATAAAGATTGGACCTTTCCAATGCATTTCACCTTTATACTTCTAAGATAGACAAACTATATTAATAATTAAAATAAAACATGGAGGTGCTAAAAAAGTATGGCTCGTATAGCAGGAGTAGATTTACCTAGAGAAAAAAGAGTAGAAATAGGACTTACATATATATATGGTATAGGACTATCAACTTCTCAAAAAATATTAAAAGATGCTGGTGTAAATCCAGATACAAGAGTTAAAGATTTAACAGCAGAGCAAGAACAAGCAATAAGAAAAGCAATGGAAGGAATGACAGTAGAAGGAGACTTAAGAAGAGAAGTTGCTTTAAACATTAAAAGACTTACAGAAATTGGTTGTTATAGAGGAATAAGACATAGAAGAGGTCTTCCAGTAAGAGGACAAAGAACAAAAACTAATGCTCGTACAAGAAAAGGACCAAGAAAATTAGTAAGTAAAAGCAAGAAATAATAGCAAGGAGAACACTACAGTTATTTAAACACTAATTCACAAGGGAAAGGAAAATCCTTGAACCAAGTGAGAGTGAAAAAAAAGTAAGGAGAGTGTCCCTGACATATAATAAGGAGGTAAAACAAATGGCAAAGCCTGTAACAAAAAGAACAACAACTAGAAGAAGAGATAGAAAAAATATCGAAAAAGGTATGGCTCATATTCATTCTAGCTTTAACAATACAATAGTTACAATTACTGATGTTCAAGGAAATGCAATTTCTTGGGCAAGTGCCGGAGAATTAGGATTCAAAGGTTCTAGAAAAAGTACACCATTTGCAGCTGGAGAAGCTGCAGAAACAGCTGCTAAAGCAGCAATGGAACATGGTTTAAAATCAGTTGAAGTATTTGTAAAAGGACCTGGTTCAGGACGTGAAGCAGCAATCCGTTCATTACAAGCAGCTGGATTAGAAATTAGTAGCATTAAAGATGTTACACCAATTCCACACAATGGTTGTAGACCACCAAAAAGACGTAGAGTATAAAAATATTTAAAGGAGGAAATATAGAAATGGCAAGATATAAAGACGAACAATGCCGTATTTGCCGTAGAGAAGGACAAAAGTTATTCTTAAAAGGTTCAAGATGTTATACAGATAAATGCAGTATTTCAAGAAGAAATTATGCTCCTGGACAAAATGGACAAAAAAAGAAGAAACTTTCTGAATATGGTACTCAATTAAGAGAAAAACAAAAAACAAAAGCATTCTATGGAGTAAGCGAAAAGCAATTTAGAAGATATTTTGATATGGCTTCTAAAACAAAAGGTAAAACAGGTGAAGTTTTACTACAAATCCTAGAAAGCAGATTAGATAATATAGTATATAGATTAGGATATGGAAGCTCAAGAGCTCAAGCTAGAATGTTAGTAACACACGGAACTTTTGAAGTAAATGGACAAAAAGTTGATATTCCATCTTACTTAGTAAAAGCCGGAGATGTAATTTCTGTTAGAGAAAACAGAAAAGATAATGGAGCAATAAAACTAAATGTAGAAGAAAACGCTGCAAGACCTGTTCCAGAATGGTTAGAAAAAGATGTAGAAAAATTAAGTGGTAAAGTAGTAAGATTAGCATCTAGAGAAGATGTTGACCTACCAGTAGAAGAACATTTAATAGTAGAGCTTTACTCTAAATAATAGAAAAGTAATAAAATATTTTCTTATAAATATTTTAAATCTTTTAAAAGTTATATATTGTGTTTTAAGAAGTAAAGTACTAGGGAAAGTTTAAATAAAAGGCTTATATAGAAACCTCGCACTTAGAACTTCTAAAATAGGAGGTAAAAATGATAGAATTTGAAAGGCCAAATATTAAATGCTTAGAAATAGACAATGAAACAAATTATGCAAAATTTGTTTGTGAACCATTAGAACGTGGTTATGGAGTAACAATAGGAAACTCATTAAGAAGAATCCTACTTTCTTCATTACCAGGAGCTGCAATAACAAGTGTAAAAATCGAAGGTGTAGTACATGAATTTTCTACAATAGCAAATGTTGTAGAAGATGTACCAGAAATTATAGTTAATTTAAAAATGGTAAGATTAAAACTTCATGAAAATGAAGAAAAAACAATCCGTATAGATGTTAAAGGTGAAGGAGAAGTAACTGCTGGCGATATTATTACAGATGATAGTGTAGAAGTATTAAATCCAGAATTACATATAGCAACTTTATCTGAAGGAGCACATCTTCAAATGGAAATGACTGTTGAAATGGGTAGAGGATACAATTCAGCAGAAAAAAATAAGAAAGATAATCAACCTTTAGGTGTATTACCAATAGATTCTATATTTACACCAGTTAAAAAAGTAAATTATGCAGTAGAAAATACAAGAGTTGGTCAAAATATAGATTTTGATAAATTAACAATTGAATTATGGACAGACGGAAGTTTAGCACCATATGAAGCATTAAGCTTAGCTGCTAAAGTTATGACAAGTCACTTAGAATTATTCATAGACTTATCTGAAACTGCTAAAAATACACAAGTAATGATAGAGAAAGAAGAAGATAAGAAAGAAAAAGTTCTAGAAATGTCAATTGAAGATTTAGAATTATCTGTAAGATCATTTAATTGTCTAAAGAGAGCTGGTATTTCAACAGTAGAAGATATTACAAATATGACAGAATCAGAAATGATGAAAGTTAGAAATTTAGGTAAAAAATCATTAGATGAAGTAACATTTAAATTACGTTCATTAGGACTTGATTTTGCTCAAGAAGAAGAATAGAATAGAAAGAGGAGGAAAATACAGTGGCAACAAATAGAAAATTAGGTAGAACAACTGATATTCGTAAAGCAATGTTAAAAACTGGTTTAACAGACTTAATTTTACATGAAAAAATTGAAACCACAGAAGCAAGAGCCAAAGAAATTAAATCAATGGCTGATAGCATTATTTCCTTAGCAATAAAAGAAAAAGATAATTTTGAAATGGTAGACGTTAAAGTTGTAAAAGCAAAATTAGATAGCAAAGGAAATAAAGAAACAGAACTTGTAAAAAGTAAAAATGGTAAAGAATATTTAAAAGTTGTAAAAGAAGAAAAAACAGAAAAAAGACAAAAAGATATGCCAAGTAGATTAAATGCAAGAAGAAAAATGATGAGAATGCTAAATAAGGTAAAAGATGAAAATGGAAACAACATTGATTTACCAGCAAAATTATTTGGTGAAATTGCTACAAAATACGAAGGTAGAGTTGGTGGTTATACACGTATAATCAAAGCTGGACCACGTAGAGGAGATGCAGCAGAAGTTGTAATTTTACAATTAATTTAATAAATAATAAATAAAAAGACCTAGTTTAACTAGGTTTTTTACTATAATATATCTATAATTAATCATTATTATAGCTATAATAATAACAACTATTTAACATAATAGATATTGACATCAAAAATAGTTATTGTTAGAATGTGTAATGAGGAATTTGCAATATTAAAAAGAAACTAAAGAGGAGGAAATTTAAGTGAAAAGTAATAAAGGTATAACATTAGTAGCACTAGTAGTAACAATTGTAGTATTAATTATTTTAGCAGGAATAAGTATTAGTTTATTACTGGGGGAAAATGGATTGATAACAAAAGCACAACAGGCAAAAAAAGAACAAAAAGTATCACAAATTAAAGAGAAAATAGGAATTGAAATACTAGATGCAGAAGCAGAAGCTAAAATAAGAAATGAAGAGTTAGAAAAAGAAAAATTGAATGATATATTATCAAAATATGGTGAATTACAAGAAGATGGAGATACAATAAAATTAAAAGAAATAGATGAAGAAATAAGTTTAAGGGATATTTATAATGGGTCAACTTCTAACACAGGTAGTTATTCAGATAATAAAGAAAAACTTGAATTACTAGAAAAGAAAATAGAAGATTTACAGAAGCAATTAGAAGATAGTAAGAAAAATGAAGAAAATTTAAAAAGTGATATAGAAGAGGGAAAATCAATAATAGCAAGTGCAATTACTTCTATGGGAGTTGATGCAACTTCAGATTCAACTTTTGAAGATTTATCACACAATATAAAACAAATAAGTTCAGGTACTATTAAAGGAATGGAAAAAAATGTAACAATTTCAAATTCTGGAAATTGGACAGTTCCTCGTAATGGATATTACAAATTAAGTATTAGGGGAGGATACTCAGGAACTGGATATGCAAAAGGATGCAAAATATGTACAGGAAGAAATGATACTCTTGGTGCAGTAATAGGAGAGCAAGCTAATGGCTATTTTTACTTAACAAAAGGAACTGTACTATCTTTTAATCTTGGAACACAAGGTACCTCAAATGCAAGTGGAACTTCTTGGTACTCTCATTCTAATCATTATCCAAATTCATTATATGTTGGAGATGGAGGAAATGCATCAAGTGTTACAATAAATGGTTCAACAATATTATCAGCTAAAGGTGGAACATCAAAAGGATTTTCAGGAGAATTTTGCTATAGAGGAGATGAACAAAGTAAATCAATGTCAGGAATTAGTGGAAAGGGAACAACAGCAGCATATACTATTAATAATGTAGCAATTTTACAGCAAATAGAAACAGAATATCCTACATTAAATTCTGTAGTATCAAAAATTTCATATTTTGAATAGTAAAAATATGAAATTTTGTACAATAAAGTAATCTATATGAAAAAACAATAAACATATTGACAAAACAAAAATTCGATTATATAATACCTTCATAACGAACAATAATTCGTATGGAGGTTTTTATGATTAGTACAATACAAATAAAAAATATAGGAATTATAGATAATTTAAGTATAAATTTAGAAAATGGTTTTAACGTTTTAACAGGAGAAACAGGAGCAGGAAAAACATTAATAATAGATTCATTAGGTATAATTTGTGGTAATAGGTTTTCAAAAGAAATGATTAGAAAAGGCGAAGAATATTCATATGTAGAGGCATCAATTTATATGCCAGAAAATCAAAACTCAATAGACGGCAATATTATAGTTTCAAGGGAAATTTATGCAAACGGTAGAAATTCCTGCAAAATAAATGGAAGATTAGTAACAGTAAGTGAACTTAAAGAATTTATGAAGCAAATAATAGACATTCATGGTCAAAATGATAATCAAACAATTATGGACAAAAACTCACATATTGGCTATTTAGACAGTTTTATAGGTGAAAAAGTATTAAATATTAAAAAAGAATATAGAAAATTATTTGAGAGATATAATGAAATAAAATTAGAATTAAAAAATAATTATGGAGATGATAAAGAAAAGCAAAGAAAATTAGACCTTTTAAGATACCAATTGAAAGAAATAGAAGAGGTAAATTTAAAAGATGGAGAAGATGAAAAATTAGAAGAACAAAGAAAAATAATAATGAATTCAGAAAAAATAGTAGAAAATTTAGAAATGGCGGATAATACTTTATCAGAACAAGCTATAGATGGAATAAATTCAGCTATTAGAGCGTTAGAGAAAATTGAGAACATTGATGAAACATATAGTAAAAAATTAAGTGAATTAAAAAATATATATTATGACATACAAGAATTAAATAGAGATATTTCACAAATGAAAGAGGATGTGTATTTTAATGAAGAAGAAAGAAATGAGATTGAAGAAAGATTAGATTTAATATATTCTTTAAAAAGAAAATATGGAAACAGTATAGAAGAAATATTAAAATATAAAGAACAAATAGAAAATGAAATTTACGAAATTGAAAACTTAGATGAAATAAATAATAAATTAAAACAAGAATTAAGTAAAGTAAAAGAAAAAATGAGTGGACTAGCAAATAAAATGAATCAAATTAGAAAAGAAAGTGCTAAAGAATTATCAAATAAAATTAATCAAGAATTGGCAGATTTAGAAATGCCAAATGCAAAATTTAATGTAAAAATTGATTTTAATACAGAAAATAAATTTAACAAAAACGGATTAGATATAGTAGAATTTATGATTTCAACAAATATAGGAGAAGAAGAAAAAGCACTTATAAAAATTGCATCAGGTGGAGAAATGTCTAGAATAATGCTAGGGATAAAATCAGTTTTAGCAGATGTAGATAAAGTGCCAGTTCTAATATTTGATGAAATAGATACAGGAATTAGTGGAAAAGCAGCAAAAGCAGTAAGTATTAAAATGAAAAATATAGCAAGAAAGCATCAAATATTATGTGTAACACATCTAGCTACTATAGCTGCTAAAGGAGATTACAATTATTATATTAGCAAAGAAGTAGAAGACGAAAAAACTAGAACAAAGATAGAACGTTTAAATGAAGAAAATACAATAAAAGAAATAGCAAGAATAGCAAGTGGAGACGTGAATGAAATATCTATAGAACATGCAAAACAACTACGAATAGCAATATAATTATATTCAAACAAGTTATTTCCATAGTCACTAATATATAACGTTTTATTGAAATTAAGGTTTACATTTTAGAAAATATGCTATATAATATAATGGTAAAAAAATGAAAGAAAAGGTAGGTTTAAACTATGGAAAATCAAAATCAAAATCAAGAACCAGAAGTAGATATGAATCAATTAATGCAAATTAGAAGAGATAAATTGACTAAATTAAAAGAAGAAGGAAAAAATCCTTTTGAAATAACAAAATTTAATCGTACACACACAAGTAAACAAATTGTGGAAAACTATGATGAATTAGAAGGAAAAGATGTAACTGTAGCAGGAAGATTAATGGCAAAAAGAATAATGGGAAAAGCATCATTTTGCCATATACAAGATGGTGATGGGAAAATTCAAAGTTATGTTAGTATAAATGAATTAGGTGAAGAAAGCTATAAACACTTTAAAGAAGATGATATAGGAGACATTATAGGAATTACAGGATTTGTATTTAAAACAAAAACAGGAGAAATCTCAATACATGCAAAAGAAGTAACACTTCTTTCAAAATCTTTAAGACCACTTCCTGAAAAATTCCATGGTTTAAAAGATACAGACTTACGTTATCGTCAAAGATATGTAGATTTAATAATGAATCCAGAAGTAAAAGATACATTCTTAAAAAGAATTCAAATATTACAAGAAGTTAAAAATATATTAAACGAAAAAGGATATTTGGAGGTTGAAACACCTATATTAAATACAATAGCAGGTGGAGCAGCAGCTAGACCATTTATTACACATCATAATACTTTAGATATGGACATGTACTTAAGAATTGCTAACGAACTATATCTAAAAAGATTAATAGTTGGTGGATTTGATAAAGTATATGAAATGGGAAGAATGTTTAGAAATGAAGGAATGGATATAAAACATAATCCAGAATTTACAAACATAGAATTATATTCAGCATATGAAGATTACAATGATATGATGGATATAACAGAAGAAATTATATCAAAAGTAGCCTTAAAAGTACTTGGAACAACAAAGATAACATACCAAGGAACAGAAATAGATTTAACACCAGCTTGGAAAAGAATATCAATGATAGATTCTATAAAAGAAGTAACAGGAGTAGATTTTAATACAATTGAAACTGACGAAGAAGCTAAAAAAGCAGCAGAAGAATTACATGTAGAATTAGATGAATTAAAATTAACAAGAGGAGAAATAATAAATCAAGTATTTGAAGCAAAAGTTGAAGAAACTTTGATTCAACCAACATTTATATATGACTATCCAGTAGAAGTTTCACCACTTACAAAAAGAAAACCATCAGATCCACGTTTAACAGAACGTTTTGAAGTATTTATTGGTGCAAGAGAATATGGAAATGCCTACTCAGAATTAAATGACCCAATAGACCAATATGAAAGATTCAAAAAACAAATGGAAGCAAGAGATGCAGGAGATGAAGAAGCTAACATGATGGATGAAGACTTTGTTACAGCTTTAGAGTATGGAATGCCTCCAACAGGCGGACTAGGAATAGGAATTGATAGATTAGTAATGTTACTTACAGACTCTGCTTCAATAAGAGATGTATTACTATTCCCAACAATGAAACCATTAAATTAAAAGAAATACCCCAAAAGGACCAAGTTATTTTGGGGTAATTAATTTATAAAATATAAAATGTTAGGTATAAAAAAGAAAGAGGTTTTTAAATATATGTTTCGATTTGGAATGGATAAAAGAACATTATATATTATAATTGCAATAATTGTAATATTTTCATTAAGAAGATATTTGACAGACACAAATGCGTTACTTAGCTTAGTGTTAACATTACCAGCAGTGCTAATAGCAATAACATTTCATGAGTTTGCACATGCATTTGCAGCAGATAAGCTAGGAGATGACACTCCGAGAAGGCAAGGAAGATTAACACTAAATCCATTAGCACATTTAGATCCAGTAGGATCTGTAATGCTTGTATTCGCAGGATTTGGTTGGGGAAAACCAGTAGAAATAAATCCAAGTAATTTCAAAAGAACAATAAGCATGTCAAAGGGAGAAGCAATTGTTGCAATAGCAGGACCATTAATGAACTTATTATTAGCAATTATATTTACATTCTTATATTTTATAATTGCTAAATTTGCTACAGCTTTTTGTTTAACTCAAGTAGGATTAATAATACTAACTCTAATACGAACTACAATTATAATTAATATTGGATTAGGAATATTCAATTTAATACCACTTCCACCATTAGATGGCTCAAAAGTATTAAAACATTTTTTACCATACAAAGTAAGAGAGTGGTTTGAGAGATATTCACAAGTATTTTATATTATATTTGTAGTATTGTGGGTTACAGATTTAGCAGGAATAATTATTTCACCAGTTATAAGTGCAGTATACACTGGAATAGTAAGTTTAATAGGCCACTTATTTGGAATGTAGACATATAAAAAACATTATACAATTCATAAATAAAAGTTATAAAAATCAATATAAAAAATGTGAGAAGGAAAGAAAATGAAGGATATATATATATTAGGAATAGAATCAAGTTGTGATGAAACATCAGTATCTGTAGTAAAAAATGGAAGAGAAGTTTTATCTAATATAATAAGCTCACAAGTACCAATTCACGAAAAATTTGGTGGAGTAGTACCAGAAATAGCGTCTCGTAATCACGTAGAGGCTATTTCTAATGTTACGAAAAAAGCACTAAAAGAGGCCAATATGAACTTAGATGAAATAGATGCTGTTAGTTGCACATATGGACCAGGTTTAGTAGGAGCACTTTTAGTAGGAGTTTCTTATGCAAAAGCACTTGCATATGCAGCAAACAAGCCTTTAGTTGGAACAAATCATATAGAAGGGCACATTGCTGCTAATTATATAACACATAAAGATTTAAAACCACCATTTTTAGCTTTAGTAGTATCAGGTGGACATACTCATTTAGTACATATAAAAGACTACAAGGAATTTGAAATATTAGGAAAAACTAGAGATGATGCAATAGGCGAGGCATTTGATAAAGTAGCAAGAGTAATAGGACTTGGTTATCCGGGAGGCCCTAAAATAGACAAACTTGCAAAAGAAGGAGAAGCAAATATAAAACTTCCAGAAACACATTTTGAAAACTTAGATTTTAGTTTTAGTGGAATAAAAACAGCAGTAATAAACTTACATCACAAAAATCCAGATGTTAATAAAGCAGATTTAGCAGCGAGCTTTGAAAAAGCAGTAACAGATGTATTAGTAGAAAATGCATTGAAGGCATGTGAACAATTAAAATTAAATACAATAGTGTTAGCTGGAGGAGTATCTGCAAATAGTTATATAAGACAAAGATTTAATGAACTAGAAGAAAACAAAAAAATGAAAATATATTATCCGGAGCCAATTCTATGCACAGACAATGCCGCAATGATAGCATCAGCAGGATACTATAATTATATAAATGGCGTAAGATCAAATTTAGAACTAAATGCAGTACCAAACTTAAAAATGTGGCAATAGGGACGTCCCTTATTACCACAAAAAAATGTCAGTAGGGACAGTCCTAAAAAATAAAAAAGTATGTAGATATAGCTAATATATAAAGAAAAAATGATAAATTAGATAGAGGTAATAGAAATGGAATATAGATACAGACCAGAGGGAGTTTGTTCAAGAGAAATAATAATTGAAATAGAAAATAATATAATAAAAAATTTAAAAATAGTAGGAGGATGTCCTGGAAATACAGTAGGAGTTTCAAAATTAGTACAAAATAGAAATGTAGATGAAGTAATTAAAATATTAAAAGGAATTCAATGTGGAGACAAAGGAACATCTTGTCCAGATCAAGTTGCAAAAGCATTAGAAAATTATAAAAAAATAGATAGTAATAGAGAGTAAGGAGCGCTCATACTGACATAAAAAGTGTCACTAAGGAACGTACCTACTGACATAAGGAGAAAATATGTCAATATATGTAATGGGAGATTTACATTTGCCATTTGGAGTTAATAAACCAATGGATGTATTTGGTGATGGATGGCAAGGGTATACAGAAAAAATAAAGGAAGATTGGAATAAAAAAGTAAAAAATGAAGATACAGTAATTCTTGCTGGTGATTTTTCATGGGCTACTTATTTAGAAGACACATATAAAGATTTTGAGTATTTATGTGCACTTCCAGGAAAGAAAATTATGCTAAAAGGAAATCATGATTATTGGTGGACAACTATAACATCTATGAAAAAATATTTAGAAGAAAACAATTTTAATAATATAGATTTTCTATATAATAATAGTTTTCTAATAGAAGACAAAATTATAGTAGGAACAAGAGGATGGGCGCTTCTAGATACAGAAAACAGTCGTAAAATGGTAAAAAGAGAAGCGGCAAGACTTGAATTATCACTAAAAAGTGCTATAGAAAAATATGGAGAACAAAAAGAAATAATTTGCATTATGCATTATCCACCAGTGCTTGCTACATATATGAAAAATGAATATACATATAATTCAGAATTCCTAGATGTAATGAAAAAATATAATGTAAAAAGATGTTATTATGGACATTTACATGGTGCATCACACAAAGATGCAATAGAAGGAAAGGTAGAAGGAATAAATTTAAAATTAATTAGTGGAGATTATTTAAATTTTAAACTAGAAAAGATTGACAAATAAAGTAGAATATGTTAAAATTAGTATCTGTAAGCCGCCTGAGTCGGGCACGAAATGCTAATAAAATAATTAGCTGCCTAGTATTTTATGCTTAGCGAGTATACATATAAGAGGAGGTGTACAATTAATGTACGCAATAATTGAAAGCTGTGGAAAACAATACAAAGTAGCAGAAGGAGATGTAGTATTCTTCGAAAAATTAGACGCAGAAGAAGGAAAAAAAGTTACTTTTGATAAAGTAGTTTTAGTATCTGACGATAAAAAAGTAGAAGTTGGAGCTCCATATGTTAAAGGTATTAAAGTAGAAGGAAAAGTAGTTGAACATGGTAAAGGTAAAAAAATAGTAGTTTACAAATATAAAGCTAAAAAGAACTACAGAAGAACACAAGGACATAGACAACCATTCACAAAAGTAGAAATTACTAAAATAGCTATGCCAACAGCAAAAGCTACTGCAGAAAAAGCAGAAGCAAAAGCTGAAACAACAACTAAAAAAGCAACTACAAAAACAACTGCCAAAAAAGCTACAGAAGCTAAAGCAGAAAAAGTAGAAGCATAATTTAAATTAAAATTTATAAACGGATATATAAAAAAACACGAAGGGAGTGAGAAAACATGGCTCATAAGAAAGGTCAAGGTAGTGTTAAAAACGGTAGAGATAGTGAATCAAAACGTCTTGGTTTAAAAAGAGCAGATGGTCAATTTGTATTAGCTGGAAATATTCTAGTAAGACAAAGAGGAACTAAATTCCATCCAGGAACAAACGTTGGAATCGGAAGCGATGATACATTATTCGCATTAGTAGATGGAAACGTTAAATTTGAAAGACTTGGAAAAGACAAAAAACAAGTTAGTGTTTATCCAGTAGAGGAAGCACAAGCGTAAATATAAAAAAGAATTCATTTTTTAATGAATTCTTTTTTTATATTAGAAAAATATAGCATTTTTAATTAAATTATGGTATACTTATAAAGTATATAAAATGAGAAAATATATAAATAAGTTAAAAATATCATAGGGGGAATAGTTATGGCAGATAAAAAACGTATATTAACAGGAGATAGACCAACAGGAAAATTACATATAGGTCATTATTTTGGTTCATTAAAAAAGAGAGTAGAACTACAAAATTCAGGATTATATGATCCATATATATTAATAGCAGATGTTCAAGCATTAACAGATAATTTTAACAATCCAGATAAAGTAAGAAAAAATGTAAGAGAAGTAGCAATGGACTATTTAGCATGTGGAATAGATCCTGAAAAAACAACAATATACATTCAATCAATGATACCAGAAGTTGCAGAACTTACAGTATTTTATTCAAACTTAGTAACAATAGCAAGACTTCAAAGAAATCCAACTGTAAAAACAGAAATAGCTCAAAAGAAAGACTTATTCGGAGAAAGTGTTACATATGGATTTTTAGGATACCCTGTAAGTCAAGCAGCAGATATAACATGTTTTGAAGGAGAATTAGTACCAGTAGGAGAAGACCAACTTCCACTAATTGAACAATGTAGAGAAATAGTAAGGAAATTTAACTCAATATATGGAGAAACATTAATAGAGCCAGAACCAGTATTATCAAGTGCAGGAAGAATAAAAGGCTTAGATGGAAATGAAAAAATGGGTAAATCTCTAGGAAATGCAATATATTTATCAGACAGTGAAGAAGAAATAACTAAAAAAGTAATGAGTGCAGTAACAGACCCAGGAAGAATAAGAAAAGATGATAAAGGAAACCCAGATGTATGTATGGTATATTACTATCATAAATTATTTAGTTCCGAAGATGAAGTAAATACAGTATGTTCTGAATGTAAAGCAGGAGCCAGAGGATGTGTAGCATGTAAAAGACAACTTGCTAAAAATATATCAGACACATTAAAACCAATAAGAGAAAAAAGAGCATATTATGAAGAACACCCAGAAATAGTAGATAAAATATTAATGGAGGGAACTTTAAAAGCTCAAAAAACAGCAAAAGAAACAATGAAAAAAGTAAAAAAAGCAATGAGACTAGATTATTAACGGACATTTGGGGACGGGGCAATTTTGTCCTGAGTAAGGAGAAATAATGTTTAAAAAAGGTGATTTGTGCAAACACTTTAAAGGAGAAGATTTAATACATAAAAATATTTATGAAATATTAGAAACAGGGGTAAAATATACAGGGAATGCACAAGATATTAAAGGTAATTTAGTTGTATATAAAAATATATTTCAAGAAAATCAAATATTTGCAAGAGAAGAAGTTGAGTTAGAAGAAGAACTAGAAAAAAATAAACAAATAAAATCTCGACAAAAATATCGTGTAGAAAAATTAACACCAGAAGAAATAGAAACAATAAGTACAGAAGAATTTATAAAGGCTAAAAAAGAATATATAGAAAGTTTGAAAGAGGTAAAATAATGTTTACAGACTATGTAAAAATAATTGTAAAATCAGGAGATGGAGGCAACGGAGCTGTCTCTTTTCGTCGTGAAAAGTATGTAGCAGCAGGTGGACCAGATGGAGGCGACGGAGGAAAAGGTGGAGATGTCTACTTTTTCGTGGATCCAGATGCAAATACATTAGTAGATTTTAGATTCAAAAAGAAATTTAAAGCAGAAAATGGAAAAAATGGTGAAGGTGCACATAGATATGGAAGAAGTGGAGAAGACTTACATATTGGTGTACCAATAGGAACAATAGTTAAAGATGCCGAGACAAACCAAGTACTAGCAGATTTATCTGAAAAAGGACAAGAAGAACTTATACTTCCAGGAGGAAGAGGAGGAAAGGGAAACTCACATTTTGCAACATCAACAAGACAAGCACCTCGATTTTCACAAGATGGAGAAAAAGGTTTAGAAAAGGAACTTGTGTTAGAGTTAAAATTATTAGCAGATGTAGGATTATTAGGATTTCCTAATGTAGGAAAATCAACATTTTTATCAAGAACAACATCAGCTACACCTAAAATTGCAAACTATCACTTTACAACATTAGAACCAAACTTAGGGGTAGTAAAATCAAGTTATGGAGATAGCTTTGTAATAGCAGATATACCAGGAATTATAGAAGGAGCAAGTCAAGGAACAGGATTAGGTCTTCAATTCTTAAGACATATAGAAAGAACAAGATTATTGCTTCATGTAATAGATGTATCTGGAACAGAAGGAAGAAATCCTGTGGAAGATTTTAATACTATAAATGAAGAATTAAAGCAATATAGCGAAAAATTAGCTACAAGAAAACAAATAATAGTAGCAAACAAAATCGATAGTATGCAAGATGAAAATTTATATAAAGAACTAGAAAAAATGGCTAAGGAAAAAGGAATAGAAATATATAAAATTTCTGCAGTTACAGGCGAGGGAGTAGAAGAGCTTTTAAAACACGTATCTGAAGTTTTAAAGACGCTTCCAAAAGAAGATATTGTAGAAGTAGTAGGCGGAAAGAAAGTGTATAGCTTAGAAGATGAAGTACCATTTACAATAACAAAAGAAGATGGAATGTTTATAGTAGATGGTCCAGGGGTACAAAAAATTATGAGAAGAGTTAACTTAGAAGATAACGAATCTATGTATTATTTCCAAAAATGCTTAGATGAATTAGGTGTAAATAAAGCTCTAAAAGAAGCGGGAGTTAAAGAAGGAGATACAGTAAAAGTAGTTGACTGGGAATTAGAGTGGATGGATTAAGAAAAAATGTCAAACAAAATTAAAACTTTTGTTTGACATTCTTTTGTTTGTATGATATGATATAGAAAATTTAAATTAGGAGTGATGTAAATGAAAGCAAAGAAAGATCCTATGCAATTAAATAGAAGAGAAAAATCAATATTAAATTTTATCGAAAAACAAGTTAACGAAAAGGGATATCCACCATCAGTTAGAGAAATAGGAAAAGCAGTCGGTTTAAGTTCAACAGCAACAGTACATGGCTATTTAGCTAAACTTGCTGAAAAAGGATATATTAAGAAAGAAGACCAAAAAGGAAGAACACTTCGACTATTAAAAGGAGCAGACAATAAAGAAAAAGTAAAAGAAGATAAAAACTTCTATTCAGGTAGAGAAATGGTAGAAGTACCAGTTATAGGTAAAATAACAGCAGGGGAACCAATTTTAGCCGTAGAAAATATTACAGATACTTTCCCAATTCCAATAGATTTCGTTGGAAATTCAGAAAGCTTTATGCTTACAGTTCGTGGAGAAAGTATGATAGAAGCTGGAATTTTAAATGGAGACTATATTTTAGTAAAAAAACAAAATGTGGCTAATAATGGAGAAATAGTAGTAGCTTTAATTGGAGATGAAGCAACAGTAAAAACATTTTATAAAGAAAAAGATCATATACGTTTACAACCAGAAAATAGCACAATGGACCCAATAATAGTTCCAAATTGTGAAATTTTAGGAAAAGTGGCTGGTGTATTTAGAAAAATGTAAAAAATAAAATAGAATGGAGAATAGAAAAATGGCAAGAATGAAAACATTTTTTATCTATTTCTTATTAGTAGTTTTGTTTTTTATATTTTCACAAGTTATGATATATATTGCAATAAATACAACATATAAATATAAAAGTGTGGAAATATTAACAACAATTCCAGTAGAAGCAAAAGTAGAAGCAACATCTATAAATGGAAAAGCAAAAGTAAAAGTTACAAACAATACAGAAACAACTATAGAAAATAAGTACATAGAAATAGCATGTTATTCTAAGCATGATGTTTTAATGGGAACAAAATATATAAAAATAGATAAAATAAATGCAAAAGATGAAAAGGAATTTGAAGTTCGTTTTAATTATAATAGAGTAGATAAAGCAGTTATAAATATAGTAGATGAAAAAACACTTGAAGAAAATAATGCAAAAGAAGAAGATAAAGTATCTGATACAGAAAGAGGATTAGCTGCAATGATATCAGCATTGATATTACTTTATTTTATTTAGATTTTATCTAGATTAAAAATAGGATTTTTGAAAGCTTTAGAAATATATTAAAAATAAGAGTTTGTATAATATAAAACATATACGAACTCTTATTTTTATATTCTAGAAAATGATAGCTTTCTGTAGAAGATAAATATGGTAGAAATTAGATTTTGTAGGAGTTTACACTGCGTATAAAATCTTGATTCTGTTTTTTTTATTTAGAATAGATATAATATTAAAAAGATAAAAATTATAAAATTAGAAAAAAGCATTGCTATTTTGAAAAAAACGTAATATAATTGTAACAGATTTGTAATAAAAAAGAAATAAAAGAGAACAATATATACTGAAAGGAAGATGCAAATGTTTGTATTTGGACAAGATATAGGAATAGATTTAGGAACAGCAACAGTAATAGCATATGTAAAAGGAAAAGGAATAGTACTTCGTGAACCATCAGTAGTAGCAGTAGATAACAACACTGGAAATGTATTAGCAGTAGGAAAAGAAGCAAGAAGAATGCTTGGAAGAACACCAGGAAATATAGTAGCAACAAGACCTTTAAGAGAAGGCGTTATTTCAAGTTATACAGAAACTGAAAAGATGTTAAAATATTTTATAGGCAAAGTATGTGGAAAATTCGTATTTGCACCAAGAATAATGATATGTATTCCTTCTCAAGTAACAGAAGTAGAAAAAAAGGCTGTAATAGATGCTGCTTCACAAGCAGGAGCTAGAAAAGTATACTTAATAGAAGAACCAATAGCAGCAGCTATAGGTGCAGGAATAGACATTTCAAAACCATGTGGAAATATGGTAGTAGATATAGGTGGAGGGACAACAGATATAGCAGTCATTTCTTTAGGTGGTAGTGTAGTTAGTACTTCTTTAAAAGTAGCAGGAGATAAATTTGACGAATATATTGTTAAATATATAAAGAGAAAACACAATGTTATGATAGGAGAAAGAACGGCAGAAGATTTAAAAATAAATGTAGGCTGTGTATATCCTAAAATCCAAGATGTTGAAATGGATATAAGAGGAAGAGATTTAATAACTGGTCTTCCAAAGACAATAAGTATACGATCAAGTGAAATGCTTGAAGCATTAATGGAACCAGCTATGATGATAGTAGATGCAGTTCATTCTGTGTTAGAAAAAACACCACCAGAACTTGCAGCAGATATTAGTGATAGAGGAATATATATGACAGGTGGAGGATGTTTAGTTGATGGATTAGACAAATTACTACAAGAAAAGACAGGAATAAATGTAATGATAGCACAAGATGCAGTATCATGCGTTGCATTAGGAACAGGAAAAGCACTAGATAATTTAGATACATTAGATGGAAAAAGAAAATAGGAGGAATGTCCTCCTATTTTTTATATAATAGGAAAGTCATATAAACTAAAAAATAGTATAAAATATAATTAAAAAACACAAATAGACTAAAGC
>CAKPPO010000015.1 GCA_934177725.1 uncultured Clostridia bacterium
TTCTGTTGTCCATTCATACGTATTTGATGCCATATCATTTATTTTACATACTTCATCTCCATTTACTCCTGTATTTGCTAATGAAGAATTTATCCCCGTTACTTCTTGATATGAATAATCTACATCTCCTGAGAAATTCTGAATATATACTATTGCTGTATCCCATGCATAACTATTTACTAAATCCGTTGTTGCTGTAGTATATAATCCTCTACTTGCTGTTGCAGAATCTATTTGTGTCATATGATTCCATAACATTCCTTCTGTTTTTGTGGTACTATCAGATGTTGCAGGTGTTCCTATTGAAACTTTTGAATTTGCCTTTCCATCAGTTCCATAGCTTGCTTCGTAACGTGCTATATAGTAGCCTCCATTTGCTTTTACACTATCTATAAATCCCTTTAAATTTAATGCTGTTGTATTTAAGCCATCGGTACCATAACTTGCTATTCCTGTTCTTGATACCGTCAACTCTTTAAAGTACGAATCTATTACTACTTCTTGCGTATAATTTTCTGCATTTTGTTTTAATATTGGTGTTCCTTTTGCAAGTACTGTTCCATCAGTTCCTTTGTCATTTGTTCCATCTGCAAACGTATATCTTCCAAGTGTTATATCTACTGTTGTCCCATCTGCTTTCTTTATTCCTGTTCCTACTGGTACCCATACATATTGGTTTCCTCTATTATTTCCAATTCCCTCTATTATATCATTATCTTCTATTACTATTCCCTCTGTTACATTTATTCCACTGTCTTGCGCTATTTTGAAACCTTCTGGTACTTTTATTAAGTTTCCGTTGCTGTCTTTTAAAGTTGTTGGTGCTGTCATATATGTTCCTGCATCTCTACTTTTTTCTATCTCTGATTTTTCTGCTGGTGGATTTACTGTACCTCCACTCGTTCCCATTTCTTCAAGATATTTGGCTGTTTCGTTTAATCCTATTTCTTCATTTTGTTTTGCTTGTTCTGTTGTTGTTTTAGCTTGTTTTGCTTTTGTTATTATTCCATTTTCTCCTAATATTAAATTTATACTTATTCCTGCTAATATTATAAGTACTATTATTGTTATTACTAATGCTATTAATGTTATACCTTTTATATTTCTTAGCATTATTACGTTTTTCTCTTTATTTAAGTTTTCTATTTTACTTTTTTCTTGTTTTTTCATTTAATTTATCCTCCTTTGTGTATTTCACATTTACATTTATTTTCTGCTTTTTCCTTTTGTTTTATTCTTTTTTATTTATAAAAAACAACTTTTAGACATAAAATTATAGCATTCTATACCTTTCAATAATTTCATTCTAAAACTTAAATAATACTTTTCAATGTACAATTTTATGTTTATAAATTGATACTTTTTATACAAAATTATTTTAACAATACTTTACTTGGAAGTCAATACTTTTTTCTTTTTTATTTAAAACTCCTACAAGAAAAAATTTTCTACCATATAAAAAAACTGAAAAAGTATGATTTTACTTTTCCAGTTTCTACTCTACTTAAATATCTCTTCAAATTCTTGTTCTGTTATTATTTCATTTTTCAATAATGTTTGTGCCACTTCATGAAGTTTGTCCATATGCTCAAGTATCATTTTTTGTGCTTTAGCATATGCAGTATCTAATAATATTTTTACTTCTGCACCTATTGCATCTGTATATTTTTCTCCAAGTAATTGTAATTCATATGGATCTTTATCTGGATTTATTGATATAGTACCAACTACATCACTCATTCCATATACTGTAACCATATCTTTTGCTATTTTAGTTGCTACTTCGAAGTCATTACTTGCTCCTGTTGAAATATCATTCATTATAATTTTTTCTGCTGCACGACCTGCCATTAATACAATAAGTCTTTCTTCCATTTCTGTTTTAGAAATGTAGTTTTTATCTTCGTTTGTTTTATTCATTGTATATCCGCCTGCCATACCTCTTGGTATAATTGATATTTCTTTTACTGATTCTTGTGTTTCTAAATATCTACTTACTATTGCATGTCCTGCTTCATGATATGCAGTTAATTTTTTATCTTTTTCTGAATATACTCTACTTGCTTTTTGAAGTCCTATTGTTACCTTTTTAAAAGCTTCTTCTATATCTTCTTGTTCTATTACTTCATGTTCATTTATTGTAGCTAGAATTGCAGCTTCATTTAATATATTAGCTAATTCTGCACCTGTTAAACCTGCTGTGTCTTCTGCTATTGTTTCTAGTTTAACATTTTCTGCTAGCTTTTTATTTTCGCTATGAATCTTTAATATTTCTTCTCTACCTCGTTTGTCTGGTACATTTATTGTTATTTGTCTATCAAATCTTCCTGGTCTTAAAAGAGCTGTATCTAGCATTTCTGGTCTATTTGTTGCAGCTAAAACTATAATAGTTTCTTCTGTATCAAAACCATCCATTTCTACTAATAATTGGTTTAGTGTTTGGTTATTCTCAGTTTCTGCACCACTTCCACTAGATCTTCTTGAACCTATTGCATCTATTTCATCTATAAATACTATACATGGTGCTACTTTTCTTGCTTTTTCAAATAATTTACGTACTCTTGACGCACCAAGTCCTGCAAACATTTCTATAAATTCTGAACCACTCATTGAAATAAATGGTACATTTGCTTCACCAGCTATTGCTTTTGCTATTAATGTTTTACCTGTTCCTGGTTTTCCATACAATAAAACACCTTTTGGAACTTTTGCTCCCATTTCATTGAATTTTTTAGGTTCTTTTAAGAATTGAACAATTTCTAACATTTCTTGTTTTTCTTCATCTAAACCTGCAACATCGTCAAATTTCACTTTTTCCTTTGTTGTTTCTGCGTCATATATTTTTCCCTTATCCCCAAGTCCTTGCATTTTAAATACTAATATGAATAAAACAACAATCATTATAGTTGGTAATAATGCAAAAACTTTCTCTGAGATTGTAAGAAAAATATTTTCTGGATTTTGTATTAATTCTATACTATTACCTTCTGCGACTTTTTCTTGGATTAATTCTATAAATGCTTGTGTATTTGGTACTATAACTGTTTTTTCTTCTTCAACATTTTTTGGTTTTACTTTTAAAGAATTACTTCCAACTGTCATTTCTATTTTTTCTATTTCACCATCTGATACTTTTTTAATTAAGTCTGTATAAGCAAGTTCTTTTTCTTCACTTTCAGAAGTCTTATTAAAAAATAGGAAATAACTTACAATAGCCAATATAGCTATTAAAATAACAGCTACTACACTAAGTAAGATTTTATTTCTCTTTTCATTTCTTCCATCTTTTTTGTTATCTTCCATTATTCCTTCCTTTCATTTTATGCGTTTTCACCTTGTGCACCATTTTCCAAATCATCTTGTTCTTCTTCGTCTTCTTTTTCCTTTTTATTTTCTTCTTTCTTTTTCTCTTTGTTTTCTTGTTTTTTTCTTTCTTGTTCTTGTTTTTCTTTTTCCATTTCTTCTTTTACTTTAGCTTGTTCTTCTATTATTTTGGCTAATTCTTGTTGATTTTTAATTACATCTGATTTTATCATTAATATTGCTGTTACTATATAAATACATGCTATTCCTACGTACATTATTTGGAAGTAAGTAAGTTTAAAACCTGTAAATGTATATATTAGAGTAACTACTGCATTTAATAAAATTGGTAATGTTAAGCTATGAATTGCTATTTTACACATTGCACTAAATCTAAGTCTTAGCCTCATAAACAATGCTGTTATAAAACCAAATATTGCTAAAAGTAATATATCTAACCAAATACTAATAAAATAAGCAATTAACATATATACAAATGTAATTATAAAAAATCCTATATAAATCATTATTAAATTTGTTCCAGTAAAGAAATTTAATAAATCTTGTTTGTTGAAACTTTGTATTTGGTAATTTTCTGTTATAGTAGGATACGAATATTCTACCAATGTATTTTTGGTTGCTGTAGTTTTTATAATTATTTTATCGCCTAAAATGATTATTCCATTTTGTGTGTTTGATATTTTTTGTTTATAATTATTAACATTTTCCTCTAATTGTTCATTAGTATCTATAATTATTAAATTAAATATTTTATCTTCATATTCTAATATAATCGGATTATCTGTATCCATTTTTAATGTATTATTTTGAAATGTGAAGTTTGGTAAATCTGTTTTTACATATGATATTGCTTGTCCTATATCATCTTTTATTTTATATACTGAGCAAAAAGATACTACTATAGTAAATAGAATTAGTAATTTTACTAAATATGCAATTACTATGCTCCATTTTTTGCTAGCTAGTTCTGGGTATTTTTCAAAATTTTTTATACTTATTATCATCTTCTTAAAAAATGGTAACTCTTTTTCTTCATTCATCTTTTGCTCTCCACTTCTTTATATAAAAATATTTTTATTATAAACATTAGAACTTCTAGCATTTATATTGCATAGAAATCCTAATATTTATTTTTATATTTTAAATTAATTTTTATTTTTTATCTTTGTTATTTTTTTACTTTTGATTCTAGATTACTGCTCTATTATTTGTCCTTCTTTAGTGTCTTTTACAGTATAACCTTTTTCTTTTAACAAATCACGAATTCTATCTGATTCTGCCCAATCTTTATTTCCTCTTGCTATTTTTCTTTGTTCTACTAATTCAAGTATTTCTTTTGGTAATTCTACTTTTTCTTGTTCTTCCAAATATTTTTTAGAATTTTCTAAATCTAAACCTAATATTCTATCAAATTCTAATAAAAGTTCTGCAAATTGTTTTGATTTTTTATTGTTTCTAACTACTTCCCATACAATTCCCATAGCAAGTGGCATATTTAAGTCATCATTTACTGCATCTAAAAATCTTTGTTTATATTCTTTTATTTCTTCTTCATCAATTTTTTCATCATTTTGTGAATGTGTTAAATATCCTTCACGTAATCTATTTAATGCTTTTTGTGTTGAAAGTGCACCTTCAAAAGTAAAGTTTAATTTTGTTCTATAATGTGCTGTATAGCAGAACATTTTGTATGCTAATGGTTCTATTCCTTTTTCTTGTAGTTGGTCTAATGTGTAAGTATTTCCTAAACTTTTTGACATTTTACCGCCATCTACTTGTAAGAATTCAACATGCATCCATCTTTTAGCTGGAACATGACCTGTGCAGCCTTTACTTTGTGCTATTTCATTTTCATGGTGTGTAGGTATATGGTCTACACCACCTGTATGAATATCAAATTCATCTCCTAAATATTTTCTACCCATTGCAGAGCACTCTAAATGCCAACCTGGATAAGAAAGTCCCCATGGGCTCTCCCATTTCATAATATGATTTTCTGGTGCTTTTATCCATACTGCAAAATCATATGGATTTCTTTTTTCTGGGTCTACATCTACTCTTGCTCCTGCAATTTGGTCGTCCAAATTACGATTTGAAAGTACTGGGTATTTATCTAATTTAGAAATATCAAAATATATAGCTTTTGATGTTTCGTAAGCATATCCATTTTTAACTAAAGTTTTTACAAATTCTAACATATCACTAATATGATCTGTTGCTTTTGCTATTATTTCTGGTCTTTCTATATGTAGTCTTCCCATATCTCTGAAAAATATATCTGTATAATATGCAGCAATTTCATATGGATCCTTATTTTCTTTTCTTGCAGCCTTTTCCATTTTGTCTTCGCCTTCGTCTGCATCTGACTCTAAGTGTCCAACATCTGTAATATTCATTACATGTTTTAGTGTATATCCATTTTCTTTTAGAACTCTTCTTAATGTATCCATAAATACATATGCTCTAAAATTGCCAATGTGTGCAAAACTGTAAACAGTTGGCCCACAAGTATATATACGTACTTCATTTCCCTCCAATGGTTTAAACTCTTCTTTTTGTTTAGTTAAAGTATTGTATAATTTTAAGCTCATAATTTTTTCCTTTCTTTTAAGCTGTTGTATTTGATTTTGTTGTGTTTGTATTTGTCGTATTATCTGTTGTTGTATTTTCTGTTGTATTTTCTACTTTATTTTCCGGTTTGCTTAATTTATTTATTGTTAATGTAATAGTTTTTCCTTTTTCAACTTTTTCCTTTTCTTTAACACTTTGTGCTAATACAACATCTTCTTTTTTCTTTTTATCTTCACTATATTTAATGTCAACTTTTAATCCTTTAGCTTCTATTAATTTTTTAGCTTCTGTTAGTGTTTTTCCTACTACATTTATCATTTCAACTTTTTCAGGAGCTTTGTGAACATCACAGTGTTCTGTTGGAATATTATATTTATCTCCTGCATTTGTTGACCATAAGTTTGTATTTTCCTTTTGAGGTTTTACTAAATATGTTTCTTCTGTTACGTTTTTACAATATTCATTAGCTATTTTTCCAGAATCTTGACATATCTTTAATTTTGTATGTCCTTCACATTTTCCTGGTAAATTACCTTTTACAAATACTTCTGACATTGTTCTTGAACAACTATCTGTTGCAATGCATCCAGAATCTTGACAAATTGTTGCAGATACAACATTACTTGGTTTTTTAAATCTTTCTGTTGGCAAGTTTTTGTGAATATCTTTCATAACAGCTGCCCAAATATTAGCTGCATTATTTCCACTAAATACAGGATTTTCTGAATAATCAAAACCGAACCAAGTTGCTGCTGTATAATATGGTGTAAATCCGCAAAGCCATCTATCTACATAATTGTCTGTAGAACCTGTTTTAGCTCCTACATCCATATTTGACATGTAACATACAGATGCTGTACCAGAACGAGCTGGTGATTTTAATAAATCTTGTAATATATATGCATTTGCTTCTGTCATAACTCTTCTTTTTTCTTGTTTTGATTCTACTACTACTTTACCATCTGTATCTTCAACTTTAGTATAGAAAATAGGTGTAATATATTCACCATTGTTAGCAACAGATGCATATGCTGCTGCCATATTAAGTGGAGTAACATCTGCAGTACCTAATGCTAATGTGATAGATTCATGATCCTTACTTATATCTATTCCCATCTTTGATAGGAATTCAATTGCATTTGCTGGTCCAACTTCTGCCATAATTTTTAAATGAACTATGTTTGATGATTGTGCTAATGCTGTTCTTATTGTCATTAATCCATTAAATCCTCCAGAGTTATGTGGATTATATCCTCCTCCAAAGCTTGTTGCAGAATCATCATAAACTGTACCTGCATTAATAATTCCTTTTTCTAGTGCTGGTGCTTCACAAGCCAAAGGTTTTATTGAAGAACCTGTTTGTTTTCCACGTAATGCTCTGTTTATTCCTATAGCGTTTGAGTCTTCGCCAAGTCCGCCAACAGTTGCAACTACTTTACCTGTTGTATGGTCTATTATTACCATAGCTGCTTGAGTATGATTATTTAACTGTTCTCCATTTTTGTCTTTTGCTCTACCACTTTTTATGTATTTATCTTTTAAGAATTCCTCTTCCATTCTACCTTGAATTTCAGAATCTTGTGTTGTATATATAGTGTATCCATTATTATAAAGCATAAATTCTGCTGTATCTTCACTTATGTCTTTTTCTGTTGCTATATCTTTAATAGCTGCTTGAATTGCTGCCATTGTATGATATGAATATGAAATTTTTGATGCAATATTTCCTTTAGTAAATTCTAATCCATTTTCAACTTTTTCTACTGCTTTATTATATTCTTCTTCGTCTTTAATATACCCTTGATCCTTCATTTGAAATAGTACTTCTTTAGTTCTTCTTTCAATTAAATCTGAGTGGTCATTTTCTTCGTCATAAGGGTTATAACTATTTGGTGTATTATTGATACCTGCTAAAAATGCACATTCTGCTAAGTCTAATTCATTTACCGGTTTGTTAAAGTAATATTCTGCTGCCATTCCTACGCCATATACGGTAGAACCCATAAATATTTTATTTAGGTATAATTCTAATATTTGATCTTTAGAAAGAATTTTTTCTACATTATATGCTCTTGCCATTTCTCTTATTTTTCTTTCTATTCCTTTAGCTCCACTATCAGCTTTGTCATTTTTCAAGTTTTTAATTAATTGTTGTGTAATTGTACTTCCTCCACCTGATTCTGAATCTCCTCGGTTAATTATGTACATAATTGTAGCATATGCCGTTCTTTTTATGTCCACACCATTATGCTCATAAAATCTTTTATCTTCTATGGCAATAAATGCTTTAGGTAAATATTCTGGCATTTCCTCAAATGTAACTATTTTTCTGTTTTCGTCGCCAGATAAGGTGCCTATTTGTTCTCCGTTTATATCTTTAATAATTCCATTTTGATTTTTTATTTTTAATTCTTCTTCTGTTAGTTTAAATTTATCACTAAAGAAAATTCCTGCTATAATTCCAGCTCCAATTAAAATTAATAATATAAATAAACTTAAAATTATTAAAATAGCTTTCTTCAACTTTGGATGCTTTTTCTTTGTTTTTTTAGTGTTGTTACTATTTGCTTTATTTGATTTTACATTATATTTTTTGGTTTTAGTTTTATCTTCTCTATTTATTTTACTTTTGCCTTTTGAATTTGCCATTTCACTTCCTCCTTAGATTCATAAAATTGATAGGTATATTATATAATATAACGCTTAAAAATAAAAGGTTTTTTAGTAAAAAACCTAAAAAAAACAGAATTAAGATTTTGTACGCAGTGTAAACTGCTACATAATCTAATTCCTGCCATATTTATATTCTACAGAAATTTATCATACTATGATAAATTTCCTAGAATATAAAAAAATTCTCAGCTTTTTTCAGCTGAGAATTTTCTTTTATTTTGCATAATCAATTACTCTTGTTTCTCTAATTATATTAACTTTTATTTGTCCTGGATAATCCATTTCATCTTCTACCTTTTTAGCCACATCTCTTGCCATTAATGTCATTTGTTCGTCAGTAATTTTTTCTGGTTTTACTATTATTCTAACCTCACGTCCTGCTTGAATTGCAAAAGATTTATCAACTCCTTCAAAAGAGTCTGCAATTTCTTCAAGTTGTTGTAATCTCTTTATGTATGCTTCTAGAGTTTCACGTCTTGCTCCAGGTCTTGAAGCTGATATTGCATCTGCTGCTTGTATTAAAACTGCTTCTACACTTAAAGGTTCTACATCTCCATGGTGAGCTTGTACAGCATTTATTACCATTTCATTTTCTTTATATTTTTTAAGCACTTCTACACCCAATTCTACGTGTGTACCTTCCATATCATGGTCTAATGCTTTTCCTATATCATGTAATAATCCAGCTCTTCTAGCAAGTTTAGTATCTAATCCTAATTCTTCTGCCATTATTCTAGCTAAATTAGAAACTTCTACTGAATGGTTTAATACATTTTGTCCATAACTTGTTCTATATTTTAATTTTCCTAGTAAATTAATAATATCTGGATGAAGTCCTATAACACCAGCTTCCATAGCAGCTCTTTCGCCTTCTTCTTTAATAGTTTGTGCTAATTCTTCTTTAGCTTTTTCGACCATTTCTTCTATTTTTGCTGGATGAATTCTTCCATCATCTATTAATTTCTCTAATGCCATTTTTGCTACTTCTCTACGTAATGGATCAAATCCTGATATAACAACAGCTTCTGGTGTATCATCTATAATCAAATCAATTCCTGTCAATGTTTCTAGAGTTTTTATGTTTCTTCCTTCTCTACCAATAATTCTTCCCTTCATATCATCATTTGGAAGAGATACTATTGACACTGTTGTTTCTTGTGAATGATCTGCTGCACACTTTTGGATAGCATATCCTATAATATTTTTAGCTGTTTTATCAGCTGTTTCCTTAGTTTTTTGTTCAAATTCTTTAATTAAATTTGCTTTTTCAACGGTTAATTGTTTTTCAACTTCATTTAACAATTGTTCTTTTGCATCTTCTACAGATAAACTAGATATACGTTGTAATTCTAACATTTGTTTATTATATAATCCTTCTAGTTCTTCTCTTTTTTTATTGTTTTCTTCTACTTTATTCATTAAGTCTCTTTCTTTGTTTTCTAGTTGATTCATTCTGTTTTCTAAGTTTTCTTCTTTTTGAATTAAACGTTTTTCTTGTAATTGTACTTCGCCTCTTCTTTCTCTAATCTCCTGATCTAATTCTTTTCTAGAGTTCATAATTTCTTCTTTTGCTTTGAAGATTTCTTCTTTTTTCTTATTTTCTGCTTCTTTATTTGCTAACTCTATAATTCTTTTAGCTTCATTTTCTGCGCTTTTCATCTTTGATTCTGCTATTTTTTTTCTAATTGTAAAACCTACAAATGTAAAAATAACAGCTGAGATTAGAAAAATGGCGATATAAATTATGATATCCATAATTTTACACCTCTTTCTATTTTATTTTCAATGTACATAAATATATATAACTCTAATAATATTTTAATTTTTAGAATATATTTTGTCTCCATTACTATTTTATATTTATTATTGTAAACTGTCAAGTCATTTTAGGTAATTGGTAAAAAAAGTTAGTCGAACAAGAGGGACGGTCCTTTATGTTCCGAAATCGGAACATAAAGGACCGTCCCTCTTGTTCGATTTTCGATTTAGCAAATAAAAAATCAATTAACTATAAAGTTAATTGATTTTTTATTAAACTCTTATTAAGCTCTTATTAAGCTCTTGGATGTGCTTTTTTATATATATTTTTTATTCCACTATCTTGAAATTGCATATAAACTTGTGTTGAAGAAATATCTGAATGTCCAAGCATTGTTTGTATTGCCTTTAAATCTGCACCATTTTGTAAAAGATGTGTTGCAAATGAATGTCTTAATACATGTGGTGTAATATCTTTTGTAATGTGTGCTTGTTCTTTATAGTATTTTACTATTTTCCAGAAACCTTGTCTTGTTAATCTTTGACCATTAACATTAACAAATAGTGCCTCAACACTTTCGTCTCTAATTAATACTGGTCTTGCTTCTTCTATATATTCTTTTAGCGCTTTTAAAGATAATGTTCCTAAAGGAATATTTCTTTGTTTTGAACCTGAATGGCAAACAACATATCCTTCATCTAATTTAACATCTTTTACGTCTAGAGAAATAATTTCTGTAACTCTCATTCCAGTAGCATAAGCAAATTCTAGCATTGCTTTATCTCTAGTTCCTTTTAAATCTACGTCTTTTGGTTGTTCTAATAATAGTTCTACTTCTTTTGCTGTTAAAACGCTAGGTGTTCTTTTTTCTATTTTTGGTGATTGAATATGTAAAGTTGGATCTACTTTTACTTTTTTATTTCTTACTAAGAATTGGTAAAAAGAACGTATTGAAGCTAAACATCTTGATATTGTAGATGGCTTTTTACCTATTGATTGTAAATGTTCTAAATACTCTTTAATATCTTCTTCTTTAACTTTTGCATAATTTAAATTATTGCTTTCTACATATTTACTGTAATATACTATATCTCTTCTATATGATTGTAAAGTATTTTCTGATGCTTTTTTATCATTTTGAAGAAATTCTAAAAAAAGTTTTACTTGTTTTTCCATTTTATTTAGCTCCCCTATCATTATTTTTTCTTTAACTTACGTAAACTGTATATGTTATATCAAATTAAATCAAAAATGTAAAGACATTTTTCTAAAAAAAATTATATTTTTTTATGTTATTTCCATTTTTATTTCATTTTTCAGCATATTCTCTTTTAAAAATATTTAATGCATACGCTAAGCAATGAGTTGGATATATATACCTCTATAAATGAGGCCATTATTAAAAAGCATAAAATGATAATTGAAAATATTGTGTGTTTTATAATTTCCATTTTTATGTTTTCTCTTCTTTTATCTTTAATAATTACTTTATATAACCTCGTTCCGCTTACCCCTATAGCAAAAATACATGGTATTATTATTAGGTTTTGTAGTAATAAAGTTATTAAAGAAAACATTATCCCCTTCCATGTTCCAAGTGCTAAAATAATTGTTGAAATTGTATACCCCAAGGAAAATCCTTTATATACAATTATTCCATATACAACAGGAATTCCTATTACAACACATCCCATAAACCATAATATAAATGCCGTAAATATATCATTTATAATAACTTCTTTTAGCAGTTTCGTTTTATCTACTTGATAATCTGTTTTCAAACATTCTATAAAAGTAGTAATATTATTTCCAATTTGACTATTTCCAGCATTGTTATCGTTGTTTGTAAAAATTACTGCTATAATAATTCCAATTAAAAACAATGCTGAAACAATTAGATATTGTTTCAAATTAGTATATACATGTTCTTTTACTATATTTTTTAATGTTCTAATTTGTCTCTTCTCTTGTTTTCTCATAGTTTCCTCCTTTGGTTTATACATAATGTGTATTCTATAAAAAAACTTTTTAGAACAATTTTAAATTCATTTTTAAATTTTAAGGACGGGCTTAAAAAATTTATTTAAACCCGTCCCTAAAATTTAAGTTCTTTCCCAACTCTCAATCTATTTAACTTTTCCGTAGACTCCTCCACCGCCAGATTCTATTTTTACGTTTCCATCTCTTGCGTCTACTATTTTGCTTGCTATTTTTTCTCCTACAACTGCTTCTATGTCATCTTTTGAAAGCTTATGTAATATGTTCATTTCTGTATTAAATGCATCTAATAATTTCGTAATATATCTTGGTCCAACACCTGGTATAAATCCCAATGGTACTTGATATATGTATGGTGGTCTATTTTTAGGACTTTTTGTTTTTTCTTTATCTTTAATTAATTCTATTCTATCAAAAACACCAAATGTAACTTTATTACTTCCACATTTTGGACAAACCTCTACTGGATGCTTTGTTTCTATAACAGATTCACAATTATCGCAATATGTTCTATGGTATTTACCAAGTTTTGGGTCTAGTCCATAGTTTGCAAGTACTTTTCTTCCACCTTCATTTTTTAACGCCATAACTATTTCCTTAAATGATATATCTTCTACTTGTATTTTGTTGTATTCTCTTGCTATTTTAGGAAGTGAATGTGCATCTGAGTTTGTTACAAATGTCATTCTTTCAAGTTCAGAAATTGTATCTGCTAAAAATGTGTCTGCACTTAACCCTAGCTCTACTGCAAATATTTTGTTTAACTTTTCTTTAAATATATTTTCTAATCTGTCTGTACAATTTCCATAGTAGCTTTTATGTGGTGTAAAAATGTGTGCAGGTATTAATATTCCATTGTATTTTTCTACTATGTCTATTAATTCATAGCCAGATAAATCTGACCTTTGTGTGCTAAGTGTTATATTTTTTATATGATGGCTCATTTCTTGTGAAAAGCCTTTTATGTCTTTTAAATGTGGAAAGAAACATACATTATGCGCTGCACCTTTATGTCCATTTCTACCTACTTCTGAAGTTTCTACTTCACTTCCAAGTAATATACAAACTTTATCTTTATATATAATTCCTCCATCTTTTATTTCATATGCTTCACCTGTTTTTAAAAAGTTTTCTATGTCTTCTATTACATATGGTGATGCACAATCTATAATTCCTACTACACTTATTCCTTTTCTTTCATAACATTCTTTTGCTATGTTTGCAAAGTTTAAGCTTCTTGCTGCTGTTATTTTTATTGGTTTTCCTTGTTCAGATCTTCCTATATGTACGTGTAAATCTGCAAATATTTCATTCATAATTATTTTACCCTAATAAAAACGTTTCATTTCGAAATATTTTAATTTCAAAAAGAAACGCTTTATCTATTTTACCTTTCTTCTGATTCTTTCATTCTTAATATAATTGGTTCTATTTCATTTGGGTCAAATTTAAATTTTGGAATAGTCTTATTTACTTCTTTCCAAGCATTTTCTTCCATAATTTTAATTTTTTGTTTTATTTTGCTTTCTGATTCTACCGCATATATTACAGCATTTCTACTGCTTTGTGTTTTATTAAATCCATTTGCTAAATAACTTATACTAGGACGTAAATCGCTCATTATACATACACCTCCTGCATTCCGTTAACAAATCTAATAAATTTCTTTAAATACCTATTATCTTTTCCTTTTAAATTTCTATGTTCAAGTAACACCAAAGCTTCATCTACTTGCATACCTATTCTCTCTGGTCTATCTAGAAGCATTCCGCCAAAGTGATCGACTAATTCTAAAATGTCGCTTTCTTTTTCTCTTGGCTCACTTCCTGAATATCTATTTACTTCCTCACATATTTTGCAAAATCTTTTGTCAAATCCTAGAGTGCTCAAATATTCAGCCCCTTCTTTGGCATATGTCTTAACTTTATCTAAATCTATAAGGTTATATGGCTTCTTACAATTACAAAGCAGGCATGCTGTTAATACTAGGTTCTCGTCAACATCTATTTTCATCATTTCTATAAATAATTTTGCAAGTTCTGTTTTAAATATGACTGATTTGTCAAAGAAAATACGTGCTTTTTTCTCTAAATAAAAAGCTATTTCTAATTTTCTTGTCCAATCTTTTTCATTTAAAATATATTCTGCAAATGTTTCTTCCATATTGCACCTCCTATGGAATTAAATATATTTTTCTTTATTATATTTAATATTTCGGCACAATTCAACAATGTAATGCAAATGTTATTTAATTGTAATATTTATGTAACAAGCTATTTATACTCTTATGTATTCTCCATAGTATATATTTTTTACTCAAAATGACGCAAAAGGGTAACATCCCCTTTGCGTCATATTATTACTAATTTACTTGTATAATCTAAGTTTGCCCATGATTCATATTCATAGCCTAAAGTATAAACATTTGTAGCAAAAATATCTTTTTCTAACATTTCTTTTAATATTTTATTTGTTCCTTGTTCTTGATATTTTTTTACAGAAGTAATCATTTGTATTTTAGGATTTATATTACATATATCTGATAGCATTTCTTTTCCTTTATTGTTAAATCCTAATACCCTTGCATATGGTATTATTTTTTTTGAATTTTGCATATCTTTTTTAGTAATTCCAAGTAATGCATATAATAAAATTCTTTGAATTCTAGTTTGCGTATACCTTTTTGATTTTATAATGTTTACTAGATTAATTATGTTATTACAAGATTCTGCAGCACTTTTTATCACATATTCTAAGCCTTCTGTAACATCTGGAAGATTTGCAATTTCTTTAACACTCATTTTTCTTAGGTTATATATAATTTCTTTTTCATATTTAACTAAATCTATTACATAATTTCCTTTGCGTATTTCTTCTTTCAATAACATATATGAGTTTCTTGGCATTACTTTTCTTAAATCATCATATTGTTCTGTAGCAACTAGTTTACGAATAGCTGTAGAACTTGCAAATTCATCTACTATTGTTTCATCATTATAATATACTTTTTTTCTTTCTACCGAGAATGGTTTTATATCACTCTTTAGCCTTTTTAGTGCTTTTAAATATTCTATACCTAATATATTATTAGGTCCTGATAATATATTAGCATATCTTTTAATATCATTTAAATACATCATTAGGGCGTTTTCTCTCGCTTTTGGGAATGACAATCCTTTTCCTAGTTCATGGTTTAAAAGCGCAACATATTCTTTTGGCTCATTATACAAAACATTTGCTATATTATTTAAGGCTGCAAAATCTCCCGTTTCTGCTCCAAAACAAAGTGTATCTACTATTTTTAAACTATCTAATATTTTTATTGCACCTTCTGCAAAATTTTCTGCACTAGATATACTATATATAGTTGGAAGTTCTATTACTATATCTACTCCGTTTTCTAAAGCCATTTGTGTTTTTACCCATTTATTTACCAAAGATGTATTTCCTCTTTGAGCAAAATTACCAGTCATAACTGCCACAACATATTCTGCCCCCGTTTGTTTTTTTGCTTCTTGTATTTGGTAAAAATGTCCATTATGAAATGGATTATATTCTGCAATAATTCCTAAGACAGTTGCCATTTTTCTCTCTCCCCTTATTTCATATTTTATTTTTCTATCTCTTGTATATTTTTCATTTCATTGATATAATATCATAAAATCTAAAATTTTACAATCGAAAGGACAAATATTATGGAAGAAATTACAATATACACTGATGGAGCTTGTTCAGGCAATCCTGGGCCTGGTGGTTGGGGTGCTATTTTAATGTATAAAGACAATAAAAAGGAAATTTCTGGCGGTAAAAAGGATACTACTAACAATGTTATGGAACTCACTGCTGTTATTGAAGCTTTAAAACTTGTAAAATTTCCTTGTAAAATAAAAGTTTATAGTGATAGTGCTTATGTTGTAAACGGATTTTTACAAGGTTGGATTTATAATTGGATAAAGAAAAATTGGAGAACTGCTGACGGCAGTCCTGTTAAGAATAAGGAATTATGGGAAACTTTATATAATTTTACTAAAACTCATGAGATAGAATTTATTAAGGTTAAAGGTCATAGCGATAATGAATTTAATAATCGTTGTGACGAACTTGCAAGAAATGCTATTTTAAATTTATAAATATAACACATTTTTTTCATATATAAAACAAAAAAGACCTAATATCGGTCTTTTTTTGTTTGTCTCTTGTTATGGTTTTTGTTTGGTGGCAATAGCTTTCCATGTTTTTACTTCATCTTCCAAACTTCTAACTTTCTGAATTAATTCAGCTTTTTCTTTTTTTAGCTGTTGGTTTTCTTCTTGTAATTCTACAATCATTCGTGTCATACGTTCAGTGCCGTTCATATTTTTTCCTCCATAGTAAAGACATTGTATAATATTTTACTTACATATTTTACCACATTATGTCGCCAAGGTCAATTATTTTTTTATAATTTACATATTTATTATTTCTTTAACAACTTGACTAGCAATAATTAACCCTGCTACTGAAGGAACAAATGATATACTACCTAAAACTCGTTCATTTGTTGTTTCTTCTATTTTCGGTTTTATAGGTATTTCTTTTGAATAAACAACTTTTAAATCTTTTATTCCTCTTTGTTTTAATTCTTTTCTTAGTATTTTGCAAACTGGGCACATTGAAGTTTTGTATATATCTGCTACTTCAAAAGCTGTAGGGTCTAACTTATTTGCTGCGCCTGTAGCTGATATTATTTTTACATTTTCTTTATTTGCTCTTTCAATTAATTTAATTTTATTAGTTATTGTATCTATTGCATCTACTACATATGTTACAGAATTGTTTATTAAGCTTTCTTCTCCATTTTCTATTTCGTCTGGCTTATATGCTTCTACCACTGCATTTGGATTGATGTCTAAAATTCTTTCTTTCATTACTTCTACTTTATCTTTTCCTATTGTAGAATGAGTTGCTAGTAATTGTCTATTTATATTTGTAATATCTACTTTGTCAAAATCCACAATTACAATATGTCCTATTCCAGCTCTTGCTAAACCTTCTACTACATATGAACCTACTCCACCTATTCCATATACTACTACTTTTGAATTTTTTAACTTCTCTACTCCTGTTTTTCCTATTAATAATTCTGTTCTTGTAAATTCATTCTTCATGTTGTTCTCCTACTTTTTTACATATTTAATATATTCAAAATTACTATTTTTACTTCTAGCTACCATGGATTCATAAACCTTATTTCTTAATTCTTCTTTTTGTTCTTTAATACTTAATTTCTCATTTGCAAAAAATGGTCCATCTATATATGTAACAATTTTTAGTTTATCATTATTTTTTCCATAGCTTTGATATGTATTTGTCATACAAAATGTTGGCTTTTTTAATTCTACTGGATACTTAAAAGATACTGATTTAAATGGTCTTATTCCAGTATAGTAAGGCCATATATGTGCCTCTGGATATATTGTAATTGAATAATTTTTTTCTATTTTTCTGTTTATTTCATTTAAGAAATTTTTCATTGCTCCTTTATTTCCTGGAACAGGCAATGCACCAAGCATTTCTATTATAGGTCCAAATGGCTTTACCGAAATATTTTCTGGGTTTACTATAAAAAAATTTCTTTTAGGATATATTGGAATGCTTGGTATGAAAGTATCTGCAAATTGTTGAGTATGATTTACATACACAAAATAACCTTCTTTTTTATATTTTTTTATTTTTTCTTTTCCAATATATTTTATTTTGAATTTAAATTTAGCATACCCAATTTTTATGGGCATGCTTAATATATTTTGAAAAATCAATGAGCAAAAATCCCACAAAAAGTTATGCTTGTATTTATAATTTTCGTCAATTACTCTTGGTGTTATTTTTGCCGTTGAAAATTCTTCATTTAGTTCATCTTCATAATAAATTACTTTTTTACTATTCATTAACACTTTCCTTATTTTCTAAAGTATCATATTCTAGTGGCATTTTATAGAAGTCTTCATATATATTTTTCCAAACTTCATAATTTTTTTCTTTCATTGCTTCTGTATTTTCTTTTTCTGTTAAATTTTCGTCTGGATAAATTGGTTTTTCTATATTAACAGTATATGCTTGAACTGGGAAACCATCTTCGCCAATAATATCACTATCTTCCATTGTTATAAAAATAGGAATAACTGGGACATTATTTCTAGCTGCAAAATTAAATGCTCCGTTTTTTAATGGCTTTGGTTTTCTATAATTCCACCACATGCTTTGTTCTGGATATATTAATATAAAATCTCCTCTTTTTAGTATAACATCTACTGCTTTTATAAACTCTATCATTGTTCTTTTATTAGAACTTAATGGTAATGTATTGCAATTTCTAAAGAAGAAGCCATACATTCCTGGGAAATTTGTATAATTTCCTTCTCTTATTACTTTAAATAATTTCCTATTTTTGTTTTGTCCCGCTAATCTAAATACTTTTTCAATTGTAAATGAATCATACGGATTAAAATGATTACATGTTACAATTGCACCTGTTTTCATATTTTTCAGATTTTCCATTCCATTTATTTTCTTTATAATTAGCTTATTATCTTTTAGTAAATCTTCTACAAACCATTGCGCCATTTTATATGCCATTCTGCTTTTTATCCTGCTTTTTCTACTTGTTCTTAAATAGTCTACATCTTCAGGTGTTAGTGGAACTGTAGGTGGATCATCTTCTACATCTACATCAAATATACCATTTTCTTCTAATTCTTTTATTTTCTTTAGAACTTCAAGCCTTTCTTTTGACTTTTCTATTACTTGAACTTCTCTTTTGAAATTTCTATCGTCTCCTACACAGTCTGCTTCTTTTTGTGCTAAATCTTTAAGTGTTTTAAATTGTTGCATATCTTTAAAACGTTCTTCTTCTGAATAATTTTCTTTTATTTTGCATATTTCATTGTAATATTCTGTCTTTTTTGCATATTTCCAAAAGTAATCTTTATATCTAATATTATCATAGTGCCATGGTTTATCTGCCAAATTGTAATGAATAATTTTTAAATCTTTATCATCAAAATCATCATTTGCAACAGGCATTTTATCCCATGCTTTATCTATAATTTTTACTTTTCCTTTGCACAATCTATTTAAATAATCTTGGTCTTGTGCTACTGTAAATTTTATAGTTTCTAACAAATATAAAAATTTATTTTGAAAATCGAATCTTCTAAACTCATCTAAGTTCATTAAAAGAATTCCTGCATTAAAATAATTTCTATAATCTGCAACACCTACAACTTTTTCCGCATATTCTTGGAATACTTTTATAGTCTGAATAACATCATCTGGTGCTGCTGCAACTAAATTATCTCCTATATCTTGATTATATAATTCTGCTATGTCACCTAAAACTACAATATCACTATCTAAGTATATTGCTTTATTATATTGTGGATATAAATTAGCTATAAATAGTCTAAAATATGTTGTATTTGTGTAATAGTCACGTGTATATAATTTATCTTTTACTTTTTCTATATAGTAATTTAAGTCTACAAATTCAATATTCACATTTTCTCTTTTATATTTATTTATTTTCTTTTTATTTTCTTCACTTATATTTGTATATAATACCTTTATTGAATAGTAATATTGCTTCGATGAATTTTCAATTAAAGATTCTAATGCAACTGCCAAAAATGGTATATATCCATCGTCTATTGCAAAAAATATTGGTATTACATTTAAATTGTTTTCCATTTTTTTCTCCCTTTTATTTATATACTTTTCCTGTATTATATTTTTCTTTCAAGTTTAAATATTCTTCTAAATCTTCATCAAAAGAATAACATTTTAAAACTTTGTGAACTTCTTCTACATTCCATTGTTTAAAGTTTTCTGTATGAGGATATGGTAAAAACATAAGTCTTTTGCAAAAATGACAAACCACAGTGTCTTTTTTATTAAATTTAGATTGTTCATTAAATATGCGTGGAAGTAATAATTTTTTTGTTGTTGATCTAAATATTGCATCCTGATCTGCAAATAACATCTTTTTAGTTTTTATTAAATGTCTTGCTTTTTTTAATAATCCTGTCTCTTGGATTTTTTCCATATTAAATAGCAACATTCCCGCATTTATATAATCTGGTCTTATAAACCAAGAACCATATTTTTCTTTTACTGCTGCATACTCATAATTTGATACATCTATATTATATAGTTTTGTTATATCATCACCTATCATCATATCTATATCTAAATATAATAATTTACTTGGCATATTGGGAACTAAGTCCGCAAGTAATCTAAGTAATGTATATGGTGTACAATATGCATTTTCGTTTGCGCAATTTGCAAATTCTTTTTCATATATTTGTGTAACATCAACTTTTTCTACACTATTATTTGGATTTTTAGATTTTACAACTTCATTTAAAAAATTAATTTGATCATCTTCAATACATGTAAAGTCCGAATTTAATCTTGATATATCCATTGTAAATATGAAACATCTAATATCTTCTCTTGTTCTATTTGTCATTGATATAAGTTGAGTTAGTGCTCCATCAAAAACTTTTTTGTTTCCACACAAAAGTATATTTACCATATTTTTCCCCTTTTTTACCCTATTTGGTACATATTATATATTATTTTTTGTTTTTTTACAACACTCATGACTAAAAAGTCGAAAAAATGTCAGAAAAATTGATTTTTCAATATAAAAAGCAAACGTCAAATCTAAAAAGATTCGGCGTTTGCTTTTGTATTATAAAGCGGAATACTTAATTGCAAATGTTGTACCCTCATTTTCTTTTGAAGAAACTGTTATATACCCATTATTTTTTTCTATAATTGCTTTGGCAAGTGCTAGCCCTATTCCAACGCTATCTTTTGAAGCATTTTTTCCTTTATAAAATCTTTCAAATATATGTTTTAAATCATCTTCATTTATTCCCATTCCATAATCTTTAATTGTTATTTTTGTATAGGCTTTATTTTGAGTATATTTTATATCTATTTGTGAATTATTTTTTGAATGTTCTGCTGCATTTTTTAATATATTTGTTATTGCTTCCATTTGCCATCTTTCATCACATAATAATTTTTCTTTACTATTTCCTGTAATATTTATTTTTATATTTTTCAAATCACATATCATGGCAACATTTTTTACTGCATTTTGTATTATCTCTTCTACTTCAACTTCCTTATTTATGAATTCTACTGAATTTGCATCTAATTTTGATAATTTTAATAAAGTTTCTATTAAAAATTGGATATTTGTAATTTCTCTTTTTATATCTTTTATAAATTCTTCTCTAACTTCTTGGCTCATTTCTTTGTTATCCAAAATATTATCTAGCATAATTATTATTGAAGTTAACGGAGTTTTTAACTGATGTGAAATATCTGATAATGATTCTTTTAGTTCTTTCTTATCTTTTGTTTCGTTTTCTGCTATTTCATTAAGCATTACTGTAGTTTTATAAATTTCATTCTTTAGTATTGAAAGTTCATCTTCTGAATTTTCTTCTATATCTAGTTTATAGTTTCTTCTATTTATTTGTTCTATATATTTTGTAATTTCATTTATTTTCTTACTATTATTATTGCTGTATTTTATAATAATAATCAGTATATTTATAATTAAAAGTATTAGCAAAATTAATAGTAAAATTTCAAACTTTACAAATTCACCTTCATTTTTTAAAATAGCTGAATCTTTTTTTATATCTATTCCATAATGTTTTAAAATATTGTTTTCATCTAGTAAAGTATCTTCATTATTTAGCAATTCTATTAATTCACTTTTTTCTACATTTGGATATTTGTTTATGATTTTACTTAAAATTAGTTCTGTTTTATTGTTAAAATTCTTTGTATATTTTTGATATTCTATATAATTCATAATCAGAATTAATGCACTAAAGATAATAAGTACTATTATATTTGCAATTAAAACTCTTTTTAAATTTATTTTATTCTTCATCTATTCTATAACCTATTCCTTTTATTGTTATTATAATATCTGTTTGCAATTTTTCTCTTATTCTTTTTAAATACACTGTTATAGTATTGTCATTTACATCGTTTCCTGTCCATTCCCAAATTTTTTCTATAATGTCGTTTCTTGTAACAACTTTATTCATATTTAAAAACAGCATATGTAATATTTTAAGTTCTAAGCTTGTTAGCTCTAGCTTTTCTTCATTTTTATAAACTACCATTTTATCTATATCAAAGCTTATATCTTTCACTTTTAATATTGTATTTTTCTTTTGTCTTAATAAAATCTTTTTCATTCTAACAATCAACTCTTTAGCACTAAATGGCTTAGTAATATAATCTTCTGCCCCAAGTTCTAAACCTTTTATAATATCATTTTCTTCGTCTTTTGCTGTTAAAAAAATTGTTGGAATATTTAATTTCTTTATTGTTTTTTCGTATAATTCAAATCCATTTCCATCTGGCAGTGAAACATCTAATATTATTAGATCTATTTTTTGATTTAAACATTGTAATGTTTCTTTTATATTTTCTGTACGTATTACCTTATATTTTTCTTGTTCTAATGCGTATTTAAGCGCTTTTGCTATTGTTTCATTATCTTCAACTAATAATATCTTCATTTTTCTACTCCTTTCTAAGTATTAGTTCTATTGAGATTAATTATGATTCTTGTTCAGTCTTTTTACTCATTCTATTATACCTGAAAAAAAGGGACTTTTCCAGCCCTTTTTTTACTTATATATTTTGTGATGAACTTTTGTTATGAATTTTGTGAACCAAAAGGGACAGATTAACCAAAAGGATTTTTTAGTCGTTCGAGCTGAAAGCGAGTTACGAATAAAATATGCAGAGGCAACGTCCCCAATGGTAATAGTCTTTTATATATTTTCGTTTCTTATTGTTTCTATTGTGTTTTGCTTATTTATTTTGTTTATTGAATATTTCATTATGCAGAATATTAGAGCAAATACTGCTATTATGCTAATTAGTATTCCTACTACTGGCACTTCGTATTTTATTACTACTAAACCAGCTGTCAATGCTTTATATATTAAGTATGATAATCCTATTCCAATAGGTATTCCTATTAGTAATGATTTTGTTCCATAGAATAAACTTTCTAAACGTACCATTCTATTAAATTCTTTTTTGGTCATTCCTATACTTTTTAACATCGCAAATTCTCTACTTCTAAGTTCCATATTTGTTGTTATTGTATTAAATATATTTGTTATTCCTATTAATGCTATTACTATTATAAATCCATATAGGAATATTTGAATTAGGGCATACATTGATTTCATATTTTTTTCTTCTTTTGCACTATTAGACAAGTTATAATTTTGTCCTTCTACTATTTTTTCTATTTTATCTTGAAGCTCTTCTGATTTTGATGAATTTATATATATTGTTCTACTTTTTCTTGGAATAAAGTTATCCATATTTTCGTCACTTACAATTATATATGCTGTTCCTACTACATTTTCTAACCCTAATGGTCTTATATTTGTTGTTTTTGCAATTTCTAAGTTTTTTTCTATATATTGTGCTACATTTATTCCTGAGGCATCCAGTTCTATTATGTTTTCCTTTAATATATCTCCAGCTTTATATGTGTATATATCTATTTCTTCTTGTACAAATATTTCATTTTCCTCGTCATATACTTGTGCAAAACTATTATTTATTAATATTACTTTGTCTTTTACATCTTCATATTTTAAATTTAATTTCTTTAAGTAATTTTCATATTCTTGCTCACCAAGACTTATAACTGTAATTGCATTTTCTGTTTCTCTATTTTCTATTCCTTCATATTTAACAAATTTTTCTGTGTATTTAGGATCTTTAATTATATATACTGCTGATTTTTGTATAGATATTCTATCTATGTCTTCTAATGAAGATATTTCTTTTGCTATTTTTTCATTATCTTCATTTTCTTCATCTAAATATATGCTAATATTGTATTCTTGTTTTCCATAATGTAACTCTATAATTCTATATCCTAAATTTATAAAAGAATTCAACGCTATAAATACTGATGTACAAACAATTATCGATGTTACTGTCGTTCTATATTTCTTTCTATTTCTTTTTAAATTTTTGTATGAAATTTCTCCACCAATTCCAAATATTTTATTTATTATTTTAGGACTTCTTACTTTTTTAGCTTTTATTTTTATATCTTCATTACTTCTAATTGCAGATATCGGACTTGTTTTTGATGCTCTTTTTGCACTTTTTCTTGCAGAAAAGTATATTGTTATACTTCCTAGTAATACAGATATTAATATTGTTAAAGTTGAAACACTAAATACTAAACTTAAATTTAACATATCTTGTAAAAAATAATTAGTTATTTGTATTAGAATGAATGTAGCAAGCAATCCACTTAAAATTCCTAATGGTATTCCTATTAAGCCTAATATTAAAGCTTCAAAATATACATTTTTCTTTATTTGTTTTTTAGTTGCTCCTATACTTGCAAGCATACCATATTGTTTTATTTTTTCTGTTATTGATATATCAAAACTATTTTTTATACAAAATACTGATGTAACTATTATAATTGCAACTACAACTCCTGCTGTAGAATATAATACTTTCATAGTACTTTCACTAAAACTTAATGTCTCCAATTTTATTAAAGTTTTATTTTTATCAATATTATACTTTGCTTTTTCAAGTTCCTCTACAATTTCTTTTTCTTCATTTTGGTCTGCAACTACAAGTCCACCTTTTGTTTTATCATATATATCTTCTTTTATTCCTAGTATATTTGCAGTTACTTTATATTCATTTTTTAATGCATCTTTCGTATATCTTGCATACACATTATAAATTCCTTCGTTATTATTGCTGTTAATTAATGTTATAAATGTGTAGCCAGGTCCAGAATATGGCTCTATTCCATAGTTAGGTCTTTCTATTCTTCCTACTATTTTATATGTTTTTGTCTCTCTTACCTCAAATGTTTCTTCCCCATTATATGGATTTATTTGTGTAAGCTTATATCCATCTGCTACTCTGTCTCCTATATTTAGTGTTATAACATCTCCCACTTTGTAATCTACTCTTCCATTGGTTTTTAAACTTGTAGGGATTACTATTTCATTTGAGTTTTCTGGCATTTTTCCTTCTATTAATTTTATGCCTAAATTTTCTAATGCTTGTTTATCCATTTCTATTATAAAAGCATATGGTTTATATTCATTTTTACTTTCTTCTATTTTTGCATATCCTAGTTGCTTTGTTAAATAATATTTTTCTATTGCTCTATTATTTTTAAAATCTACTAGTTCTTTTGCATTTACATCTAAAAACGCATAATGATAATCCCCTCTATTAGTTTTTTCAAACTTTATATAACTTTCTTTAAAACTTACAGCCATAGATGCTACTGCTGTAATTAATGCTACAGATAATATTATTCCGATTATTGTAACTATTGTTCTTTTCTTGTTTAATTTTAAGTTTTTAGTAGTTAATTTGTTTAATAAATTCATATTATACCTCCTTAACTATCTTTCCGTCTTCTATGGTTATAATTCTATCTGCTACTTTTGCAATTTCCAAGTTATGTGTAATCATTATTATTGTTTGTTTAAAGTCTTTGTTAGACTTTTTCAACAATGCTACAACTTCATCGCTTGATTTTGAGTCTAAATTTCCTGTTGGCTCATCTGCTAAAATTATTGCAGGATTTGTTATTAAAGCTCTTCCTATTGATGTTCTTTGTTGTTGTCCTCCAGACAGTTCGTTTGGAAGATGTGTTCTTCTTTCATTTAGCCCCAAAAGATCTATTAGTTCATCAAGTTTTGATTTATTTACTTCTCTACCATCTAAACTTAATGGTAATGTTATATTTTCCTCTACATTTAGTATTGGAATCAAATTATAGAATTGATATATTAGTCCTACTTGTCTTCTTCTAAAAATTGCAAGTCCATCATCATTTAATTTGTAAATATCTTTTCCTTCTATAAATACCTTTCCACTAGTTGGTCTATCTACTCCTCCTAATAGATGTAATAATGTAGATTTTCCACTTCCTGAAGCACCTACTATTGCCACAAATTCACCCTTTTCTACTGAAAAAGACACATTATCCAAAGCAGTTACTTTAGTTTGACCTTTTCCATATTCTTTGCATAAGTTTTCAACCCTTAATATTTCCATAGTTTTTCTCCTTTTTTATTTACTTTAAAGATATTATAAAATATTTAAAGTGACAAGTAAGTGACTAAATTAAAATTTTTTTAAGTTTAAAATGGACGCTCTTTCTTGACATTTTTTGTGTCAGCAAAGAGCGTCCATTCTGAACTTTTTATTTTTTCTCTTTATTTCGTTTATCTTGTATTATTTCCATTTCTTTTTCTGTAATTAATGTAACATTATTTTCTTTTGCCCATGATACACAGCCCTTTAAAACTGTACTTAAAAATACTCTTGGCACTTTTACTAATTTTGCACATGCTTCGTCTGTGAATTTTACTTCTGGGTCTATTCTTGAAGCTGCATATTTTACTGTATCTAAACTAATTCCTTTACTTGCCGGAATTGGCTCTGATATTGGTCTTTTAAATCTTGTGTACCAAAAATTCTTATTGTCGCGATAGCCATAGTCAACTGGTACTTGTGGGAATGAATTACTATTTACTCCGTCTACAATTGCATCATAATATTTTGGTTTCATTAAAATGTGATCTATTTTTAAAATGAAATGTGCACCAAATTTACTTGTAATTCCGTTAAAATCATGATATGGTGGCAAGTATTCTTCTTGTACTGTATCATTCTCTGCTCCATCTAATTCTTTTACCCATGTACATTCAAATACTTGGAATGCTTCACTAATTATTTTAGGAAATTGTTCATTTGGATTTTCTCTTGCTCTTTTTCCATCTACTAATGTAAATATGCAGTCTTTCATTTTTTCTTCGGTTGTTTCTCCTGGATATCCAAGTCTAACTGCTTCTTTAAAATATTTTCTTTTATCTGTAATAAAATTGATTGAACATTTTCCTGTTCTTAATATGTTTTTTGCTGTATTTGAGCTATTTCTACAGCAAAGTACCATTGCATAATAATCCTTTCCTGCAATATAGTAAGGAAAACATAATGAATATGAACCTATATTTGTTTGTCCTGATTCACTTAATGTTCCTATCTCTGTTGTTGGCATTGGGAAAAAGCTTGATGTTTGATAAAAGTTATCAACTATTCTCAAATCCCTAAAACCATTTAATTCTTCAATTTTCTTTTCCATAAAAATCAAATCCTTTCTTTTGTATATTTATATTTTTTAAATCTATAAAGATTTATGTTTTTTATAAAATTGCTAGAGCTAAAACACATGCAAAAATTCCTAATATCATAAGATATTTTTTAAAAGTAATTTTCTCTTTTAATATAATTCTTGATGCTAATATCGTTACAACTATAGAACTTGTACTAATTACAGAAATTGTTGAAACATTTCCATTTACTAATGCAAACCTGTCAAATATTGATGATGTAGTATCTAGCAATGATTGCAATATAAAATATTTTTTACTATTTATTTTTCTAATATCTATGTAATTCCATTGTTTTGTTATTAAGCAATATACTAATATTCCTATTATAATCACTATTGCATAGTTAAATACTACATATAGTGGATTTTGAAATTCTGTAACATATATTTTGTTTATGAAATTAGAAATTCCATTAAAAACTACAAATCCCCATGAATATAAAATTGCTCTCTTTTCTATTTTTTTATCAACACTAATATCTTTACTCTTTGTTATCATTATAGATAATATAACTAATATAATAGAAAACATTAGTTGTAATAATGTACAATTTTCTTTTAAAAATACTATTCCTAACATAAATGTTACAACTACTTTTGCTTTTTGTATAGATGTAGTTATAACTACTTTACCATATTTTGTTGCTGAAATTGCGCAATAAAAACCTATTGATTGCATTAAAACTCCCGGCAACATTTTTATTATATCTATAATATTTAATTTAACTATGAATTCTGGACAAGCAACTAAACTTACTACAATCATTGTAAAATGATAAATAAGTAAGCCCATTATTGCTACTCTTTTTGGTTCATTATTTGAACATTTTTTTAATACTATTGGTATAAATCCAGAAATAACTGTTGATAATAAGCACCAATATAGCCACATTTGTTATCCTCCTAATTTTCATATATATCATCATTAATTTTTAGTACCATTTTTCTATAATGAGTTTTAAATCCTAATCTTTCATACAAATCTCTTGCAATGTTTTCTCCTATAACTTCTAATGACATATCTTTATTTTGTTCTTTTGCCATTTCAATTAATTTGCTTAATGCTATTGTTCCTATTCCTTGACCTCTATATTTTTCATCTATAAAAAATCGATATAAATATATTTCTTTTTCATAGTTTTTTATTCCTATAAAACCAACCATTTCATTCTTACACATAATTTTATAATATTCTTCGTTTTTCTTAAAAGTCAATTCTTCTGGTTTTATAATTCTTAGTTGATATATTGAATCAACTGTATTATGATGTTTCCATTCTTCTATTATCCAACTTCTAAAATAGTCATTATTTTCTTTTTCTAATTTTATATCTTTGTTATCCATTTTTTTCTCTTATAATAATTTTAATTTTTCATTTAATTTTCTATAAATAGGTTTCATTTTTTCTTCATTTGTAATTATGTCTGCTTTATCTATATCTACCCATTCAACTCCACTATTTTCATCTTCTTTTATTTTTAAGACTTCATTTTCGTCTGCTTCTAACAAAAAGCAACAATCCAAATGTAAATGGGAAGGTACAAATTTTCCTCTTTTTATGTGGCTATCTACCGTAAGTATTTCTATTGCGAAAATTCCGTCATTTAATACTTTCAAATTTTTTAAGCTTGTTTCTTCATTTGCTTCTTTTAATGCTACATGTAATAAATCACTATCTCCGTCTGCATGTCCACCAGTCCAAGCCCAAGATTTATATATATTATGATATATCATTAATACTTTTGTTTTTTCTTTATTTACTATCCAATTTGATGCTGTAAAATGACACATTCTATTTTCTCTTGTTAATACATCTTTAAATGTATCTATGTATTGTAACATCATTTCTTTGTCGTTTTCTTCTTGTTCATTATATGGTTTATATTTTTCAATTTGTTCTCTTAAATTCATTTTTCTTATGCCTCCCGTTTATTTTCTACTAATTAAATTTATATCATAAAAGCAAAAAAAAATAAAGTGTTTTATCACTTCATTTTTTCCAAGTTCAGTTTCTTTTATCTCATCTATGTACTTGTCTGGAATATGAAAACCTTGACTTGTTCCTACACTTTGAAATCCTTTTGAGTCTTCTATAACTACTGCATTTATATCAATCCACTCTCCTAAAAGATTTGTAATTTCTGCTTCACTTGGAATATAAAAATCCGCTTCTATCTTATTATTTTTATTTTCTATTTTAATACCACTCTAAAATTTCTTTTATATCTTTTCTAGGTCTTTGTTTAGGAGTTTGATTTGGATAACCGATAGAAATTGCTGAAACTAATTCCATGCTTTCGTATCCTACTAATTTCGCTATTTCTTTCTCGGTATACGTTGTATCTCTTATCCAAAGTGAGCCTAATCCTAAATCTGTTGCTCTTAAGCAAATATTTTCTATAGCTCCTCCTATTGAAAGTGTATCTCCTATAATCCAATTATCTTCATGTTCTTTAAAAACTAATATTAATATAGGTGCTTCTTTTATTATTTTTGCTGTTGTTATAACACTACTATTAGCATTACATATCTGATCTTCTAACCTTTCTTTTGAATCTTCCTCATTTTTTATCATAATATCTGCAATTTTATCTTTCGTACTATTTTTTACTATTAAAAATTTCCAAGGTTGTCTATTTTTAGCTGATGGTGCTAATCTTGCACACTCTATTAGTTCTTCTATTAGTTCATTTGGTACATCTTCATTTGTATATTTTCTAATACTTCTTCTATTTTTTATTGTTTCTTCTAATTCCATTTTAACCTCTCATTTCTTACATATATTTATAAATTCTTTAAATACTTCATTCATATTTTTGTCTTTTGTATATAAACTTTCTGGATGAAACCTTACTCCTATGTAAAACTTTTTGTCTTTAGATTCAATAACATCTGGATAACCATCTTCACAAAATGCCAAATTGGTTTATTCATAATATTTCCTCTTTGTTTTCCATATACTATCATTGTTTTTTGTCATTCTATCATATATAAATAAAAAAATAAAGTACATAATAAATCAATTATTATATACTTTATTTTTGATTCTTATTTAACATTATGTACTATTTTTAATCTTCTATTGCTATATAAATATGAATTTCTTGTTTTTGCATATCTTCTGAATTATTTTGATATTCTTCAAAATCACAAGTATATTTTCTATTTAAATTCATATTCCATATTTCTTGCCAAGCCTGTCCCACTGATTTTTTTACATCGCCTATTATTACAAATTTAGCATATTTTCCTTTTGGAATAAATTTATTTGCTAATTCCTCATTATCTTTTTCTTCTTTGCTGACTTCTGCACCTGCAATAAATATATAAGGTTTGGTATAGTCTCCTTCATATTCTGTATATAATCCTATTGTTTTATTATTTACCTTATTTTGTATTCTATTATATACTCCATCTTCAAATAATTTTTGCCAAGTCATGCCTATATCTTGCACAGATTTTCCTTCTTGATTAGTTGTTTTTATTCTTATTCCCTCAACAACCTTTTCATCTAATTCTACAATTTCATATTTCATAATATCTACCTCCTGAGATGAAGTATATATTATTTAACTTGACAACTATATGTCATATTAAAAATCTTTTTATAAATAGTTCTTCTTTTGCATAACTAATTGCATCTTTACTTGTTGTTATTACTGTTCCTTCTATTGCTCTCTCTTTTTCATTCGTTTTTCCCGCATTAGATAACCAATTATGAGACCCCATAAACATATATTCTTCATCAACTATTACCGATTTAGCATGTATTGGTGGTGCATAAACAAAGTTTTCTTTTCCTAGTAAATTATATAATTCATTCACTATCTTTCTTACTTCTTCTGTTTTTGCATATCCCATTGATTTAGTCTTTACAAGTTCATTTATAATCTCATCTGGTCCATTAACATTTTTGTTTCCGCTTTTGTTTCCGAATAAAATCTTTACTTTGCAACCATTTTCTTTTAGTCTTTTTATTTCACTTATAAACTCTTCATTTATGACATTTTCTCTAAGCCAAGGAGCCATAATTAGTATTTCTTTTTTTGTATTTTTAAGTATATACATCAATAAATCGTAATGCTGCTTTGCATCTAAAATAGTACCACTTTTAAAGTGCTGTTGTATATATAATCCAATATTATCATTTGCTACTTCCAACTCTGGCTGTAAAACTTGTAATATTCTTTCACTAAAATTTTTATTCAATGCTGAATTTTCAATATCATACAAACTATAAATTAGTCCATTTTCCCTAATATATTTTATCAGCTTTGCTATATAATTTTCTGATTGCTCAGCCACATCTAAATTTCCAATATATATAAATTGCTTTTTAGCTCTTGTTACTGCTACATTTAGCATGTTACACTTATTTCCTATAAATTCCATTGCCCATTTTGGCTCTATGGCATCTAAAGTTGGAGTAAAAATCACATAATCTTTTTCTTTACCTTGGAATGCATGCACAGTTCCTACTTTTACTTCTGATAGTCCTTCTCTTTCTAATCTTCTCTCAAGTAAATATTTTTGCTCTTTAAAAGGAGTAACAATTGCAATTGATGGATTATTGCTATCTTGCTCTTTTATATATTTTATTGCTTGAATACATGCTTCTGCTTCAACTCTATTTTCATTCTTACTTCCGTTTTGATTATTCTTTTTAGTTCTTTTTCCTCGAACATCTAAAGCAACCATATTATTAAAAAATGGTTTATTAAGATTATCTTCAACATTCATATTTAATTTATTTTCATACATAGTTTTATTTGAAAAATTTATTATATTTCTTTCACATCTATAATGTTCATTAAGTATTATGTTTTCTCCATCACTTAAAATATCAGTATTTCTATTTGCTAAAGTTTGAATGCTATTTTCTTTAATATTTATGTATTTAAATTTTTCTCCTATTGCTTTTTGATATTGATCAAAATTTCTATTTACATTTTTGTATATCGGTTCTATTTGCTTAACATCACCTACTACTACAGCCTTTTTAGTTCTGTAAAGTGCCGTTACTAAATTATGTGGCAATATTTGCCCTGCCTCATCTATCAATGCTAAATCTATATATTCTGGAATTAAATGAAACCATCTTTTGTAGAATGAATCTAAAGTGGTTGTCACAACTGGAAAACATAAAAATAGTGTATTCCATAAATTTCTTATTATCTCTTGTTTTTTATCATTATATATATCTGACGAATCATAAAATTTTTTACATATATATAATTGCTGATCTTCTGAAAGAAATAGCTTTAAATTTTCCGCAATTTCTTTTCCATTTTTTATTATGTACGCTTCGTTCAATTTTAGTGCTAGAAGAAATAATTCTTGGTTTAACTTATTAAAATAACTATCACAGTACATTTCCATTATACTTGAATAATTCCAATATTTTTTCTCATTCTTCTCATTAAATTCCTCTATAAGTTTAATTTCTTCTAAGTTAGAACCTATTTTTTCATATTCTGTTTGTAATTTTTGATGTTTATTGGTTATTTCTTTATACTGGCTATTTAGCTTCTCTTCTTCTTTTTCTAAAGTGCCTTTTTCTTTTATATATTGCTTCATTTGCATACTTGCAGTATCATTTTCAACTTGTATCTCAATTATTTTTTCATCAAAATCAACATTTTTATAAGATTTATAGGTTTTGTAATTAATTATTTTGGTAAAAATATTTCTATTTATTTTCTCAAATTTAGCTTTATTCTCTTCAAATCCTTTAGTATCAACTTTGTATTTAACAATTTTTTGTTGGATATCTTTTATTTTGTTATTTATGCTTTCTTCCTTATCTTTATTAGCATCTATTTCTATCTTTCTTTTATTAAGTTCTTTTGCTACATCCCCTATTTCCACTTTTATATCTTGCATTCTATTTTTATTATGTTCTTTTTCTTCTTTTAACTTATTTTCTATTTGTTTTAATTCTTTTTTTACGTCCATTCCATAGAAATAACTCTTTGGATTTTTTATTTGAGATAATTTTAATAAGAATTTCTCATATTCTTTAACTTCTTCTAGTTTTCTTTGATATTTTACCTTAACTTTTTCTATTAGTATCTCTGTATTATCTCTATTTTGAAGTTTTTCAAGCATCGGTAAAAATCTTTTGTATAAAAATTCTCTAAAATCATATATATTATCTTGTTTACCAAGTGGAACACATATTAGTCCCTTATACTGTGCTGTTTCTTTAAATTGTGTACTATTCAACCTTTGTGTCCTATTATATTTTCTTGAAATCGGCATCATATATTTTATTTCTTTATTAATTTCATTTCCGACATTTTCTATAGCTTCACTATTTTTACTAGAAACTACTATAGATTTTATTGTTTTTGTATCTTTGTTATACCAATCAATTTTGTAGTATTTACTTTCATAATAATTATCAGATATAAAATTCTGATTCCAGTTTTCTAATATCAAATTTGCTCTTTCCACTAACTTATTAGCAATTATTTCTTTTAGTAGCGATGTTTTTCCTGTTCCTGGAGGACCTGCAACAGCAATTAAATCATTATCATTTATGCTATTTGCAATTTTATATTGCTTTTGCCCTACTGCATATTTACTCTTATAATTTCCCATGTGTGTTATTTCGTATTTGTGGTCATTTATGTTTTTCTTATTGTTACTTCCACTCAGATATTTGCTTAAAAGATTTGGTATATACCCGTCACATTCTATTATTTTTTTTAACAATTCAATATCTTCTTTTATATTTTTTATCGCATCATCTGTTAATTCTTCTATAGATATTATGTATTCTTCATTTATACTATACTGGCTATTTTTTTGTGAAACTGTTCTTATATTCTTCATAGTCAAACAGCTATCAACATATTCACTTAATTTTGCATAAAATATATTTATAATATGCTCAATATCTCCACTATCTATGGAACTTTTTATTTCTTTACTGTATTTAGATATAGCCTCTTCATATTCAATTGATATATCTGATATATCTTTTTCTAACAATATCATAAGGATGGTATTCACAGCTGAAGAACTCAAATTTGCATCCATTACTTTAATTTTTTCATCTTGGATTTCACACTTAAGAATGAATATGGGTTGTTTTTTAGACTCTTTATTGTTTTTATTTGCAAAACTAATATTGTGTGAATACATCCAAAATTCACTTGTTGCTTTTATATCGCATATCTGATTCGCAAAATTTTCTACAACTTTTTCATCTATATTTCTATTTTTTTCTCTTATTAAGTTCTTTATTCTTGACACTACTTGCATTTTATTTGCCTGTTCACTATCTAAATAGTCTAATTCTTGTATTATTTCTTTAATTAGTAATTCTTTGTTATTAATCTTTTTTCCTACAAATTTTTCCGTAACACTTTTTATTTTATTTTGTTTTATTCTATTAAATTCTTTTTGTACTTGTTTTGGATCTATTTTTCCTTTTATTATATAGCAATTGTTAATGTCTGTTTTGATTTGTGATGAACTTTCTATATTATATAATATTTCATATTCCAAATAATAATTTAGTATTTTTTGTATATCATTTATTTCCATATCTAAATATTCCTTTTTCTTTTACTTTTTTATTTTTTTCCATATCTACATTCTTCTTATTCAATAATTCCATCAGAACATTGAAGTTCATATATTAAAGTATCATCTTTATATATCTTTGAACTTATTAATTAATAATGTTCCTAGTTCAAATTTCCTATAGTTGTCATCTATACACATATTGTCTAATTCTGCAAAAGTTTCTGTTATATAACTTATTTGTTCACAATTGCTACCTGCTAAATTTTTCTTTGTCTTATGCAATAGTATCATAAATTCCTTAATTTTACAATCAAATTGCCAATATTTACAAATATATTTATCCTCCTGAAATAAAAAAGTAAATGCAATTATAAAAGTAGTAAATTGAATTTAGTCTTACATAAGCTCTTAATGTACAACTTACTGCAATTTTGTTATAATTAATATGCAAATGTTTTTGGTAGAAATGGGGTAAAAATGGAAATTGATTTGAAAAAAAATAAACAACTTACTTTTGACCAAAGATGTAAAAGAGAAGAAATGTTAAACAAAAGACACAGAAAATTTGAAATAGCTAATGAACTAGATAAGAGTCAATCAACAATTTCTAGAGAAATTAATAGGCACAAAGTATTAAAATCTTATAAACCAATTAATGGTAATTTTTATAATTGTAAATTCTTTATTAATTGTAAAATATGTACTCAAAAATGTAAAATTTATCTGCCTATACTTTGTAAAGAAAGAGATAGAACTATAGGATCTTGTAATAGCTGTTCAAAATTAAAGTCCTGCACTTTAGACAAATATTTTTATAAAGCTGATATAGCTCAAAAAAATTATAAATACACTCTATCTGATGCAAGGCAAGGTGTAAATTTGAACACATCTGAACTTATTGAACTTGCTCATATCATATGTCCACTAATAAAGAAAGGACAATCTATTTACACTATTCTAACTAATCATCCCGAAATAACATTTTGTGAAAAAACAATTTATAATTACATAGAAATGGGATTATTCAAGGATTGGGATGTTACTAATTTAACTTTAAAAAGAAAGGTTAGAAGAAAAATAGCTAAAAAGAAATTGAAGAAGCGAAAAGAACCTAAAAATTATACTGATAGAACATACACAGATTATCTTGAATACAAAGTTCTAAATCCTGGAATTACAACAACTGAAATGGATACTGTCTACAACTTTCAAACAGGACCATATATACAGACTTTTATTTTTGAGAATACATCATTTATGATAGGCATATTACATCAGTATAAAACATCTGATTCAATGTCAAATGGCTTAACTAAATTGCAAGATAAACTTACCAATGTAGAATATGAAAAGTTATTTTCACTTTTACTTACTGACAGAGGAAGTGAGTTTGAAAAACCTCAGCTATTTGAAATAAATATAAATACAGGAGAAATTAGAAGTAAGATATTTTATTGTGATCCAATGCAGTCAAGTCAGAAGCCACATATAGAAAACAATCATAATTTTATAAGAGAAATTCTTCCAAATGGACAATACTGGAGCCATTTAACACAAGAAAAGCTAGATTTAATGTTTTCACATATTAATTCAACGCCTAGAGAAATCTTAGGTGGAAAAACACCGTATGAAATATTTACTTTTATTTATGGAAAAGAACTAGCTAATAAACTTAATATACAAGAGATAGAAAAAGACGAGGTAAACACTACTCCTCGTCTCCTAAAATAGATTTAAACAACTTACTTAATCAAAAACATTTGCATAATTAAATATATTATAAACTTTAAGTCAAATAGCATTTACTTTTACCTGAAAAAAATTTAAATACAATTTGGCTTGTTTGTTATGCAAATTCTTTTAATCTCTACTTTAATTTTACACAAAAAAAGTAAAAAAAGCAATATTTTTTAGTTAAATATTGCTTTTAAACTGCATTTAATCATACAACTTGCATTTACTTTACAGAATTGCATTTAGTTTTTTACTTCACCATTAAGTTTTATCTCCAAACATTCTTATTTTTTCGTTGACAATTCGTTGACAATGTCAACATTGAATTATACTACTCCGCACACCATATCAACTTCTATCGTTACCTTAATTTTATGATTTTCCACTCTTCTAGTCTTATTTTTGCCTTTTTTCTCAAAACTATAAAAATTCTCAAATACAGTAAATTCAACTATTGTATCGAATCTTTTAGATATAGCACCGAGCAACATTCCACATGCCCTGTAAACGGAAACATATCTACTGGTTGTATATTACCAATTTCATAATTTTCACTAAGTAACTTCATATCTCTTACCATAGTTGCAGGATTACAACTAATATAAACTACCTTCTTAGGCTTAACTGCTAAAATATTATTAATTGTATTGTTATCCAATCCTTTTCTAGGAGGATCTACTATTATTACATCAGGATACACTTGTTTCTTTTCCATTAAATTAGAAAATATTTTTTCTACATCTCCTGCAAAAAATTCTATATTTTCAATATTATTTATCTTCGCATTTTCTTTTGCATCTTCAATTGCTTGCTCTACAATTTCTATTCCATAAACTTTTTTTACATAGCTTGAAGCAAAAATTCCTATCGTTCCAATTCCACAATATAAATCAAATAATATATCATTTTTGCTTAAATCTGCCATTTCAATTGCTGTATTGTATAAAACTTCTGCTTGTACTGGATTTACTTGGTAGAATGACATTGGAGAAATTTTAAATGTATAATCTCCTAATATATCATAAATATATCCATCTCCATGAAGAATTATATTTTCATATCCTAATATGACATTTGTGTTCTTCATATTTATATTTTTTAGAATTGTTTTTACATTATATTGTCTTACAAGCATTTCAACAAGTTCTGTTTCATACGGTATTTTTTTACCATTTACAACTAATATACACATAATTTCGTGTGTACGAATTCCTACTTTTATTACAATATGGCGAATTAGCCCCTCTAATGTTTCTTCATTATATACTGGTATATTTTTTTCTATTATAAATTTCTGAATAGAAAATGCTATTTTTTGTGCTTCTATATTTTGAATAAAACATTCTTTTATTCCTATAATTTCATGTGTTCTTTGTGCAAAGACTCCTACTTGTATTTCGCCTTGTTTATTTAATCCTACTGGGAACTGAGCTTTATTTCTATAATTATATGGATTGCCCATTCCTATTGTTTTCTCTACTTTTATATTATCTCCATTAAAGGTTTTGCTTACTAAATTCTGTACATTTTTTTGTTTTATATTTAATGTTTCTTCATAATCAATATGTCTTAAATCACAGCCACCACATCTTTTATATGTACTGCAATCTTCTTCCACTCTAAAAGGAGATTTTTCTAGTACTTCTACTACTTTTCCATATCCATAAGAAGAAAGTACTTTCACTATAATTATCTTTACTTTTTCACCTTTCATGGCATACGGAATAAATATAGTGAAATCATTTATTTTAGCAATGCCTTCTCCATTCATTCCATAATCTATAATGTCTACAATATATTCTTCATTCTTTTTTATTTTTTCCATTTGTGTTCTCCTTTAAAAATAAGTTATTCAATTCTCATTTTTATTTTACTAATAAATCTTTTAAACCATCTTCCATGTTTATTTTAGTAGGTATTATATATTTTGCATCTACTTTATGTGATATTAAATTTGTTATAACTTTCATTGCTCTTGAACCATCAAACCATAATGGATTATCACTATTTTGTCTTATTTTATCTAATGATGTAACAAGTGCATTTTTGTCATAATCATCACTCATTTCTCTTGTTAACATATATTTTTGATTTTCATTTTCATATAATGTATTTTCTTTCAACTCATATTTAGCATTATTATACCAATATAAATGATCTCCTCCAGCTAAAATTAACAAGTCGGCCTTTATATTTATATCATTTATTAACTTATCAATATAGCTATATACTTCATCAAATGTACATGTTGGTATATCGTCCTTTAAGCTAGTAAATTTATTAGTTATATCTACGACACCGAAATTATAGTACTTTTTATCTATAATTTTTTTATCATTAACAAAGATTAGTTCTATTGAACCGCCACCGCCAATAAATATACATATATTTCCATTATAATTTATATTATTGTAGCAACCTATTGCTGTATATTTTGCTTCATCTTCTTGTGATACTACTTCTATATTTAAATTAAATCTTTTTTCTATTTCTTTATTAATTTCTTCTAATTCTTCTTTAGTTATATTTCTAAATATACTACAGCCATATATATGGACGTTGTCAGTATATTTTAAAGAATTTTCGATTACTTCATATAATTTTTCTAAATCTGTTTCTTGTATTTTGTTCTGCATTTTATAGTTTTTCTTAAATTCTATTGTTTTATTATTCTCATATATTAAATTATTTCCTTCATAAACATGTGTTTTAGTGTTATTACTTCCTATTTCAATTATTGATATTTTCATATTTTTTCTCCCACATATTTTATTATTTCTAATGTAGCATAAAATAAAAAAACTTACAAGAAGTAAAAGTATATTTTTTATCTTATCTAAAATTACACATTTATTAAAAAATTTATTCATTTAAAATTTTATATGCTTTTTCTTGTGTTAAATAATTATATTTTATCATTTTTTCTATAACCTGTTTTTGTCTTTGTTTTGCTAAATTTAGATTTGCTTTTGGGTTATAGACTGATGGTGCATTTGGTATTCCTGCCAACATTATACTTTCTCCATATGTCATGTTTGCAAGCTCTTTTCCAAAATATCCTTCACTTGCCTCTTTTGGAGTATTATAGCCACTACCAAAGTATGCAGTATTTAGATACAATTCCAATATATCATCTTTCTTATAATTTTTTTCTATCTCAAAGGCCATAAAAATTTCTGCAACTTTTCTCTCAATTTTCTTTTCTTGTGTAAAATATGTATTTTTAGCTAATTGTTGTGTTATTGTACTACCACCCTCAACAAATGAAAATGCTTTTATATCATTAAATATCGCTCTACTAATAGCAATTAAGTCAATTCCATTATGGCTATAAAATCTATGGTCTTCAACTGATATAACTGCATCAAGATAAATTTTAGGCATTTCTGAAATTTTAACGTAATTATCTTTTTCTTTTATTTCTTCAAACTTTTGTGATAAAGTTGCTTTTTCTAATGCTTCTTTATACATATTATAACCTTTACTAACAAAAATCAAACTTATGCTTATTACTACAAGAACTACTATAATTATTATTTTTTTCAATACTTTCATCTATTATCACCTAACTTTTTATATCTATTTTAATATATTTTTTTGCAATTGTCGTACACTTAATCTTTCAATTTCCTTACAATTTTGTAAGCTTTTTTAATGTCTGCTTAGATAATTTAATATTTTTTATAAATTACAATAACTATTTTTAATTTTTTATAAATTTAACAAAAAAACTCCCTCTTTCGAGAGAGAAAAGACGAAACTTTTTTTAGAAAAAGATTAACCGACCTGAACAATGTATGTGCTGTTACGAGTAGTTACTCGATAGATATTGTTTCCCATGTCAGAAACTTCCTTAACAGTGCTGGTATTCCATTCACTCAACTTGGGCTGACCATTAGTAAACTCCAACTTAAAACACTTACATCTTTCTCCTACAACAGGAACAGTGTGTGCGAGAGCCATAAAAGTTTTTGCCGAATTGACATCATCAAACCATACGGAATTGAAATACCCCTTTATGTTCTTTAAGGTGTAATCGGTCTGCCAACCACGATCATTTGCAGAGATAACTTCATACTCTTGGTCAACAACCAGTTCAGTAGGTTCAGAACAATTATAGTAACTCGTTGTTTTACCATTGTAACGTACTATCTTTGCCATAATTTTTCCTCCTTGCATAATAACGCCTTCTTTGTTGTTTGTTTCCTACAGATGAAACGGAGTAAAAACGATTCATTACTTATAATTGTACCATTTTTCACATAATATTACAAGTTATTTGGAGGCATTCAAGTCATTGTTTTAGATATTCTTCAAATTGTAATTTTTGTTTAATTATTTTTAATATTAACACCATCCTTTCTTTTAGTTGATTTTAATATTGTTTTTTAATAACAAAAAAATCAACCAGATTTTATTTCTGATTGATTTTTTATCTATCTGTTCAATTTAGTTCGAACAAATACGTCGTTGGTGCGGATGAGAGGACTTGAACCCCCACCCTTTCGGACTAGATCCTAAGTCTAGCGCGTCTGCCAGTTTCGCCACATCCGCATTTCCTATCGACATTATTTATATTAGCACATTTTACTCTTTATTGTCAATAGGTATTTTCAATTTTTTGCTTTTATTTTCCCCTAAATTGCTATATCAATTTTCTTCCAATTACTCAAAAAACACCTGCCTTTTTGTAGATAGTATTAATTTATTACTTCACTCATTACCTTTGCTAAATATTTCATGCTATTTAAACATTGGTCCATTGTATTTCCTGTAGCCCCTACTTCTATTATGCATGCTGCTTTTGCTAAATGTTGATTATATCTACTATTTCTTAATATTATTGGTTTAAATAATCCTGGATATAACTCATTTGCTTTTTCTTGTACTTTTATAGCAAATTTTAGATTATCGTTCCAATTTTCGTGCTCTAGTCCTCCTCCATCTGTTCCTATTACAAACATAATTTGTGCTGCTTGTTCTTCTCCAATTTGAACAGTTGGTGCATATGTATAATCTCCTATCGCATCTCTATGTAAATCTATTACAATGTCTGTATTATCATATTGTTTTAATAAATTCTTAACTGTAGTTAATGATCTTCCATATGATCCATTATATGCTGGATAATCATGATATGTATTATCATGAATTACATTATATCCATAACTTTTTAATTGATTTGTAAGTTCTGTTCCAACCCTCACTACATTATAATTAAAATCTGTTGTTCTATATGTTCCTGTTTGTTCATACTCAAAGTTCTCACTTGGTGTATAACTTTCACATGTATGTGTATGAAATAATAAAATATTTTCTTTGTTAACAGTTATATCTGGTTTTAACATTTCTTCTGTTAATTCGTATTCTGTTTCATTTCTTACTTTTACACTATTATATTCATTTGTAAATTTAGTAGGGACATTATTTTCTACTACTTTTGTTTCAAGTCCTGTTTTTGCCTGTTCTACTACTATATCATTATTTTCTTCTTTTATCTCCTGATTTTCTGTTTTATTTTCCTTTGGTCTAATTTCGTTAAGCATTGATAATTGTTTAGATACAGTATAGTCTAATAAGTTTATTCCTTCTATTTTCTCTCCAAAGTCTTCCATGTTTCCGTTTACTTGTTTCATTATTGGTATAGTCTCTTCTAAACAAGATTCTAGTCTATCTTTACTCAAAATCCCTTGTAATTTTATTTCTTCTTTTTGATTATTTTGTTTTATTATTTCTATAAACATAAATAAACATACAAGTACTATTCCTAGCTTTATTCCATATTTTAGAATGTCTTTTTTATTCAGAATTGTTACATTTACCATATATGTTTTCCTTTCGTACAAACCTATTATATATTAGTATATGCTTGTACTGGAAAATTTATGCTAACAGAAATAGAGTTTTCAATCACATAAAAAATAGGAAAAATAAATTTTTCCTTTGAGAGTTGCTCACGCAACTCTTTTTTTGTTATAATCTTATTTAGAG
>CAKPPO010000016.1 GCA_934177725.1 uncultured Clostridia bacterium
CCCTTGAAGTTCAACTCGTTTACTTAATTCGCCTATTTGTTCCCCTTGAAGTTCAACTCGTTTACTTAGTTCGCCTATTTGTTCCCCTTGAAGTTCAACTCGTTTACTTAATTCGCCTATTTGTTCCCCTTGAAGTTCAACTCGTTTACTTAGTTCGCCTACTTCTATTCGTAGCTCTTTTAGTTCTTTTCCTTGTTTATCCACTTTTTCATCTGTACTAGTTACAATTTTAACTATTTTCTCCAATAATTCTCTTTCCATTTTTTCACCTCTCTTTCTTTTTATTTTTGTATGGATATTATATCATTTAATTTTATATTTACAAGCATTATTCATAAACTTCCTATTTTTTTACAAAACTTCTTATTTTTCTCACATTTTTATTTATAAATAAGAATTATCAATATAATTCTGACTATTATATCTTTTTATATAATTAAATAGCAAAAGGCCATTTAGTTAATTTTCAAACTAAATGACCCTTCATGTTCACTTCTACTTTTGTGATAGTTTCATAGAAAGAAGCTTACTTATACCATTTTCCTCCATTGTTACTCCATAAACTGTGTCCGCTGCTTCCATAGTACCCTTTCTATGAGTAATAACTAAGAATTGTGTTTCTTTACTAAACTTTTTCAAATATTCTGCATATCTGTATACATTAACATCATCTAGTGCTGCTTCAATTTCGTCTAGTATACAGAATGGTGCAGGATTTATTTTTAATATTGCAAATAATAATGCTATTGCTGTAAATGCTTTTTCACCACCAGATAGAAGCATCATATTTTGAAGTTTCTTTCCTGTTGGTTGTGCTTGAATATCTATTCCACACTCTAATATGTTTGATTCATCTTGTAATATAAGTTCTGCCTTTCCTCCACCAAATAATTCAACAAATACTTCATTAAAGTTTTTATTTATTATTGCAAATTTTTCTGCAAATTGAGTTTTCATTGTTTCTGTCATTTCTGAAATCATTTTTCTCAATTTAGCACTTGTATTTTCTAAATCTAGACGTTGTTCACTCATAAAATCATAACGTTCTTTTGTCTTCTTGTATTCTTCAATTGAGTCTACATTTATACTTCCTAAATTTTTAATTTGATTACGCAAACTATGCACTTGTTTTTGTGCAACTGCTATATTAGTTGGTCTTTCATATTCTTCTGCATTATTAGGAGTTATTTCATACTCTTCCCAAAGATGATTTACAAGTTGCTCTTTATCTTGCTCTATTTTAGTTTTCTTTACATCTATTTTTACTAGTTGTTCTTTTACATCCTCTAGTATTTTAAATTTATCTGTAATATCTTGTTCTAATTTAGCTAATTGCTCATTATTCTTTGTTCTATTTGCTTTTAAATTTTCTACTATTTGAGAACTATTTGAAACTTCTTGTTTTATCTTTTCTATCTCTTGTTTTGAAGTTTCTATAGAAGTCTCTATTGCATTATTTTCATCTCTAATAGTATTAATTTGAATTTTTTTGTTGTTTATACTTGTGTTACTATTTTCAATATCTTGATTGATTCTTTCTATCATTTCGTCTATTGATATATTACTTTCATCAAATGAAGAAACTGATATTTTTAAATTAGTAATATCAAAGTTTAAATCATCTATATATGTTTGATTATCTTTATTTGCTTTTGCAAATTCTTCAATTACTATATTTAATTCTTCTATCTCTTTTGTTAAACTTGCTATTTCATCTTCTTTTTGCTTTTTAACTTCTCTATTTACTTTTTTCTCTTCTTCAATATTTGAAGTCTCTTCTTTTAGCTTATTTAGTCTATTTTCTGCCTTTTCTATATTTTCTTCTATAGAAACCATTTTTTGTTTTTCAGTTGCATATACAATATCAATTTCTTGCATATTCTTTTCTAATTCTTCTGATGTCTTTAAGGTAGTTTCAATTGATTTTTCGTATTTTTGTTTTTCTTCTTCTAACTCTTGTTTTTGTTTTTCTAGCTTTTTAATTTGTTTTTCTAAGTCCTCAATTTCTCTACCTCTACCTAAAATATTTACTGTTTTAGATATAACACTACCACCAGTAATTGCACCTGTAGGATTAATTAAATCTCCTTTTAATGTTACAATTCTAAATTGATAATTGTTCTTTTTAGCTAGAGCAATAGCTGTATTCATATCTTCTACTATAACTGTTCTTCCAAGTAAATTTAATACAATTTGTTCATATTTATTTTGATATTTTACTAAATCTGATGCAATTCCTATAACTCCGTCAATTCCATTTTGTTTAATGTTATCTAATTTTCTACCTTTTACAGATGTAATTGGTAAGAATGATGCTCTTCCTAAATTTCCATTTCTTAAAAATTCTATTAATTTTTTAGCATCTTCTTCTGTATCTGTAATAATATTTTGAAGTGCAGCACCTAGACACATTTCTATTGCTGTTTCATATTCTTTAGGGCTAGATATAATATTTGCTAAAACACCATGCATACCTTTTTTTAAAGTAGCATTTTTTTCGCATTCTAAAAGTAAATTTTTAACACTTTTTGTGTATCCCTCTTTTTCTTTTTCTGTCTCTATTAAGAATTTAAGTCTAGAATCTTTCATTCTTGTGTCATAGATGATATTATTAATTTTATTATCAAATTCTTTTAATTTTGCTGATGCTTTTTCTTTTTCTTCTTTGATTTTTTCTATTTTAGAGACAGCATCATTTCTTTTTGTCTCAATGTCATAAAATCCTTTAGAAAGTTCTTGCTTTTTCATACGAGCACTATCTAACTCAGAAATTGCAGTTTGAATCTCTTGTTTTATAGTTTTTTGTCTTTTTTCTAAGTTTTCAAAGTTAATATCTTGTGTATTAATTTCAGATGCTACTTCATATTTTTTATCTACGTCTTGCTCAACTTTTTGCTTTTTAGCTTCTATTTCTAATTCTTTTGAAGTTAATTTTTTAGTTATTTCTTCTAACTGTGCTTGTTTTTCTGCAAGTTCTTTTTCAAATTTTTCTCTATTTTGATTTAGTCCTACTTTTTTATCTTGTTTTTGTTTTTTCTCTTCTTCTAATTCTTTTATTTTTTCTGTTATTTCGTCTATTTCTTTTTCAAAACGTTCTGCATTTTGCTCATTATTTACTTTTCTTTCTTGCATAACATTAATATCAGAATTAATTTTTTCAATTTTATTTGAACTTTCAAAACTGATATTTTGCATTTGTTCTATTTTTTCTGTTATTTCATCTACTTGTGTTTTTAGCTCTTCTTTCAATTGTTTTACTTTTTCAAACTTCTCATTTTCTTCATCATATTGATTTTTGAATATCTCTTCATCTTTTATAATTTCTTCTAATTTTGTTTTATATGTTTCTATATTATATAAAAATAAGCCTACTTCAATACCTTTTAATTCTTCTCTTAAATCTAAAAATTTCTTTGCCTTTTCAGATTGAATTTTTAGTGGTTCTATGTTTCCCTCTATTTCGGCTAAAATATCATTTATACGAAGTAAATTTAATTTAGTTTGTTCTAATTTTTTCTCAGATTCTTGTTTTCTTGTTCTATATTTTACAATTCCCGCAGCCTCTTCAAAAATACGACGTCTATCTTCAGATTTGTTACTTAATATTTCATCTATTTTACCTTGCCCAATTATAGAATATCCATCTTTTCCAATACCTGTATCCATGAATAATTCCAATATATCTTTTAATCTACAAGGAGTCTTATTTATAAAGTATCCTGTTTCACCACTTCTATAAATTTTTCTTGTAACAGTTACTTCATTATATTCAATAGGAAGTTTTCCATCTGAATTGTCTATTACTATAGATGCTTCTGCAAAACCTAATGATTTTCTATTTTGTGTTCCAGCAAAAATAATATCAGAAGAAGTAGCACCTCTTAGAGATTTCATGCTTTGTTCCCCTAATACCCATCTAATACTATCTGATATGTTGCTTTTTCCAGATCCATTTGGTCCAATTACAGCAGTGATTCCCGGTTTGAATTCTAATACTGTTTTGTCTGCAAAAGATTTAAATCCTTGTAGTTCTAGTCTTTTTAAATACATTTTTTTCACCCTTACTTGCTTTTTATAAATTTCGCTATAATATGCTAAAATTATATATTTTTAGCATATTTTTGTCAAGTTTCTTTTTCTTCTTATTGCATTATATTTTTTGATGTGTTAATATGTATTTAGTATTTATATAAAGGGGTCTAATAAATGAATAATGGAAAAATAGATTTTTATAGTTCAACCAATTTAAAATCATATAACTTAGATGATGTGATGAAATACCAGTTGTCAATGCTTGATAGGCTAGATGTATTTACAAGACGACATAGTGAAAATGTAGCTAACTTAGTATGCCGTATTTGTGAATATTTACATTGTAAAAAATACTTTACTATTCATGCTACAATTTGTGGCTATTTACACGACATTGGAAAATTATTTATACCACCTGAAATATTAAATAAACCTGGAAGTCTAACTGATGAAGAATATGAGGTAATAAAAACACATACTACTTTAGGTTATGAAATGTGTATGAAAGATATAAAATTAAGACCTTATGCAGAAGGTCCTTTGTATCATCATGAGGCATTAAATGGAACTGGATATCCTCAAGGTTTAACAAAAGATGATATTCCATATGTTGCTCAAATTATACGTGTTGCAGATGAATATGATGCAATTGTTACTAAAAGACAATATACTACTCACATTAATATTTCCAAAACATTAAGAGAATTAATGCATGATGCTAGACCAACAGATTATATGAAAACAGTAGCTTTAGATTCATTAAAGCAAAATTATAGTGTAGGCAAAATTAATAGTAAGGCCTTAAAGGCTCTATTTAAAGTTGTTATAGATGATACTTTATACGAAATAAGTTGTGTAATGGACTACATCAAGTATTTAAAAGAACAAGTAAAACGTTTAGAAGAAATACAGAAATATGATATGAAAAGCCAAAAAGCAAGAAAAGATAAGGAAAAAGAATATTATAGAGAAGGAATGCGAATGTTATTCCAAAGTGGTGAAAATTTTGATAATTATGAACAAGTTTTATCTGAATATCACCAAGCAATTATTACTCGTGAAGATGTAAAAGCAAAATTGTACAATGAAATTGATATTATAAAAAAATTGAAAATTTAAGCTCCAAAGGGGACGTTTCCTAAAGGTTAATCTGTCCCTTTTGGAATACTTATTTAAAGTCAAATATAAGAGTATATATTATTTGAAATACTGCAGTATAAAAATATTATATATACTCTTAATTTATTTTGTACCAAAAGGGACAGATTAACCTTTAGGAAACGTCCCCTTTGGTAATTTAATCTAATCCGAAACTTACACCTAAAGCATTATTAATTTTATTCATTACTGTATCATCATTAATATGACCTATTTTCTCTTTTAGCCTACTTTTATCTATTGTTCTTATTTGTTCTGCAAGAACTACTGAATCTGCCTTTAATCCACTATTTTCTATTGCTAATTCTATATGAGTTGGCAATTTATTTTTCCCAGTTTGTGAGGTAATTGCAGCAGCAATTACTGTTGGACTATGCTTATTTCCTATATCATTTTGAATAATAACAACTGGTCTTATTCCACCTTGTTCAGAACCTACAACTGGACTTAAATCTGCATAAAACATATCTCCTCTTCTTATCATCATTTGTCTATCACTCCCACTATTTTTCCGTATCGAAAGTTCTTTTAAGATATATTTTAAATATTAATAAATATTTAAGAGATTGTTATCTCAGTATATAATATGTAGACTAGCATCTTTTTGTTAATATCTTCTATTTGCATTTTAGTAGGTTTTCCTGTTTTCTTATCTATATATAATTTTTTATAAGTATTATATGGATTCTCTGTATTACTTACTTCTAATATTATTTCATTTTCTTTACTATTTACTTTTTTATTACTACTTTCTTTAAATTCTTCTATAAAAGAGTTTAGCCATAATCTGTTTTCTACAACATATTGATAATTTTGAAAAGTAGTTTCTAAATTTAGTTTATTGTTTCTAATTTTCAAGTTCGTTCCGTCATATTCGGTTATTACTCCTGCTATATTTTCTGGCTCTAATACTTCCTGCGTGGATTTTTCATTTTCTACTTTTTGACTTACAACATATTTGGTTGTATTTTTATTTGTCTCAATACTAACATCTAATTTCGCACTATAAGATTTAATATTTAAAATAGAATCTACAATTTGTTCTTCCGATTTGTTAATTATAGTGTTTCCAACTTTTCCATTTTTATAATATAAAATCAAAAAAATTGAAACTAAAATGATAATTAAAATTATACTAAAAATTACTATTAGCTTTTTCGCATTCATATAATTCCTCTCTTTCTATAAAAAATTTCAAAATTTTTAATATTATTTTGCATAAGAAAATTATCTTTTATCAAATAACTTTCATACAATAATAAAAAAAATAGGTATTTATTTACCTATTCTTTTTTATTATATTCTTTACATATTAAAGTATTCTTTTAGACAAGTTTCTAATTCTTTTTTAGTTTCAATTTTATTAATTTTTTCTCTTAGTGTAGTTGCATTTGGCATATTTTTAATATATGCTGACATATGCTTTCTCAATTCTTTAATTCCAACTACTTCACCTTTTTCTTCTACTTCCCACTCTATATGTTTTAAAATTGTTTGTAATCTTTCCTCTCTAGATATTTCTTTTGTCTCTTCTCCTTTTAAGTACGAAATTATTTCTCCAAAAATCCATGGATTGCCTACACTTGCTCTACCTATCATTATTCCATCTACTCCGGTTTGTTTAAACATTTCAAGAGCGTCTTCTTTACTTTTTATATCTCCATTTCCTATAACAGGAATACTAACTGCTTGTTTTACCTTTTTTATAATCTCCCAGTCTGCTTTTCCTGAATAAAACTCTTCTCTAGTTCTTCCATGAATTATAATAGCAGATGCTCCCATCTTCTCTATTATTTTTGCTGCTTCAACTGCTACTATATTTTCTTCATTCCACCCTTTTCTCATTTTTACTGTGACAGGAACTGTTGACTTTTCTACTACTTCTTTTACAATTTTTCCTATTAATTCTAAGTCTAATAACAATCTACTTCCATCACCATTTTTCACAACTTTTGGTGCTGGACATCCCATATTTATATCTACAATATCCGCTAACTTTGAAACATATTCTGCTGCATACCCCATAGTTTCTACATCGCTTCCAAAGATTTGCATAGATATAGGTCTTTTTTCTTCTTTTGTATCTAATAATAATTTTGTTTTGTCATCTTTATAATACAAACCTTTACTGCTTACCATTTCTGTGCATACTAAACCAGCTCCATATTCTTTGCAAACTCTTCTAAACGCTTTATCTGTTATTCCGGCCATTGGAGCTAAAATAATATTATTTTCAATTGTTACATTTCCTATTTTCAATTCTTTTAAGTACATGTATTTTCCTCTTTATCTACAAGAAGAACATGTTAATTTTTCATGTTCTTCTTTATTTATATTTTATTCAACAAATATTGTTTTTTGTCTTCTACCACTAATATTTAGTAATAATGCTATTAATATTAAATTTGTTAAAAGTGAGCTTCCTCCATAACTTACAAAAGGAAGTGGAACTCCTGTAATAGGTAGAAGTCCAATTGTCATTCCTATATTTTCTACCATATGGAATAAGAATATTCCTGCAATACCCATAGCAATATATGAACCCAAGTCATCTCTAGCAGTCTTTGCAACATATATAGCTTTTGTAATTAATATTATATAACATATTACAATTCCTGCTGTAACAACAAATCCCATTTCTTCACCTATAACTGCAAATACAAAGTCCGTAGTTTTTGGATATAAAAATCCTAATTGAGTTTGATTACCTTTTAGTAATCCCATTCCAAATAATTGACCCGAACCAATTGCAAGTTTTGATTGAATTATATTATACCCTGCACCTCTTGGATCTAGGTTTGGATTTAAAAATACATCTATTCTTGTTTTTGCATGCTCTGGTAATACAAAAAAGTATAATAATGGTACAGCAATTAGAATTATTAATATACTTGTAAATATATATCTTTTTTTAATTCCTGCTGAAAACAAAATAAGTACTGTTGCTACTAAAAATGCTAATGCAGTTCCATAATCTGGTTGTTTTATTATTAATAATACAGGTACTGCTATAACTAGTAAAGAAAGTAATAATTTTGTAGGCCTACTAATTTCATTTCTTCCTCTTTCCTGAACTTTAGTAACAACATATGCAAATGTTAATATAACAAATATCTTTGCAAATTCTGAAGGTTGAAATGAAAATGCTCCTATTTCAAACCAACTAGTAGCTCCATTTACTGGTTTCGTAAATAAAACTGCTACTAACAGTACTAAAAAAATTCCATAAAAAATTGGTGATATTTTTGCAATCACCTCATAATCTATGCAAATAACAAGTATCATAATAGGTATACTTACTATTAACCATATAATTTGTTTTTTTAGTTCATCACTAGTTGTCTCTTGTGTAGCAGTATATAGGGCAATAATTCCTACCGTTACCAATATAATAGTACAAACTAATATACCCCATTCCATATTTCTTAAGAATCTTCTTTTCATCTATTAAACCTCTATTGACCTTAATTTATATTTTCTTCTACTTCTACTTTTTTATCTTTTCCTTCTGTCTCTTTCTTTTCTTCAATTTCTTCATTCTCTGATTTTTCTATAATTTCTGCAGTATTTGTTGTTATTTCTGTTTTGCTTGAATTTTGTTCAACTTCTTCATTTTCTTCTTTTTCCACTTTTTGTTCTTTTTTATTTTCTTTTTTTAACTCAGTCTTTGCCTTTTCTTCCTCTTCTTTTTTATCTACTTTCTTTTCTGCTTTTTCGCTTTTTTCTTCGCTTTGTTTTTCCTCTTTATTTTCAGTCTTTTCTAACTTTCTTTCTATATTAATCTGTTTTGTATCATCTTTTACATTAAGAATTGGAATATTCGCATATAAAATTGGAGCTCCTGTTGTTCCATCGCTATTAACTTTGTTTGTAAGTTTTACATCTATAGAGTTTTCATCTACATTTATATATTTTTTAATTACTTCAATAATTTCTTGCTTCATAAGCTCCATAAAATCTGCTGATACATTGGCTCTATCTTGCATCAACACTAAATGTAATCTCTCTTTTGCTGTATCCTTTGAATCTTTTTTCTCTTCTTTTGAAAACTTCTTAAAAAATTTTATAATATTATCGAACATCCTATTTCCTCCGTTATTTAAATTTGTCTATTTTTTTGAGAAAATACTTTTTAACTTAGCAAAAAATCCTTTCTCTCTTCCAGGAATTGAAACCTCTATATTTTCACCTAAAATTCTTCTTGCAATTTCTGTATATGCTTTTCCTGAAGGAGCTTTGTGGTTTGATACAACTGGTTCCCCTTTATTTGTTTGTGTAATAATGTACTCATCATCTGGAACTACACCAATTAAATCTATAGATAACAAATCTACTATATCTTCTACATCCATCATTTCACCTTTTTTAACCATATTTGGACGTAAACGGTTAATTACTAATTCTGGATTTTTAATTTCAGATGATTCTAATAGTCCAATAATTCTATCTGCATCACGAATAGCAGATATTTCAGCTGTTGTAACAACAACTGCTCTGTCTGCACCAGCTATTGCATTTTTAAAACCTTGTTCAATACCTGCTGGGCAATCAATTAATATGTAATCAAATTCTTCTTTTAGTTTACTTGTTAATTCTTTCATTTGTTCTTCATTTACTGCACTTTTATCTCTTGTTTGCGCTGCTGGAAGTAAGAATAATTCATTAAAACGTTTATCTTTAATTAGAGCTTGTCTTAATTTACATTTTTCTTCTACCACGTCAACGATATCATATACTATTCTGTTTTCTAATCCCATTACAACATCTAGATTACGAAGTCCAATATCTGTATCTACTAATACTACTTTTTTTCCTTTTAATGCTAACGCTGAACCTAAATTTGCTGTAGTGGTTGTTTTACCAACTCCACCTTTTCCAGATGTGATAACGATAACTTCTCCCATAATTTCCTCCTTGAACATGTATGTTCTTTTTATTAAAAAGTGCATATTTTTAATGCCTATATCATATAATGAAAAAGGCAAAAAGTCAATAAATTGAATGGAAAAAAATGAAATTAACATAATTTATTTTTGAAATAAAAAAATCAAAATCTACTAGTTCAACTACTAAATTCTGATTTTTTCTTTTATTTTTTATATTATATATAGTATTATCCTAAATGCAATATACTTGCTACTGTATGCTGCACTTCCATCTCGACGATAACTTGCGTAAGTGCTTTTATTGTAGCTATCGCCTCCCCTATCGGTGCAACGTCCGGTATAAGATCCATTAGTGTTATTAGAATATTCTGTTGTCCATTCTACTGTATTTGATGCCATATCATTTATTTTACATACTTCATCTCCATTTACTCCTGTATTTGATAAAGATGAATTTTTCGTTGTTTGATATGAATAATCCGTATCTCCTGAAAAATTTTGAATATACACTATTGCTGTATCCCATGCATAACTATTTATTAAATCTGTTGCCACTGTTGTATATAAGTTTCTACTTGCTGTTGCAGCATTTATTTGCGTTATATTATTCCATAAAGTTCCTTCTGCAGTTGGTGCTGTTTCTGAATAACTATTTGAAATTTTTGAATTTGCTTGCTTATCTGTTCCATAACTTGCTTCATAACGTGCTATATAATATCCTCCATTTGCTTTTACACTATCTATAAATCCTTTTAAATTTAAGGCTGTTGTATTTAAGCCATCTGTACCATTACTTGCTACTCCTATCCTTGATATTGATAATTCTTTATAATATGAGTTTATTAATACTTCTTGTATATAGTCTTCTACATTTTGTTTTAATATTGGTGTCCCTTTTGCAAGTACATTTCCATTTGAGTCTTTATCACTTGTACCATCTGCAAATGCATATCTTCCAAGTGCTATATCTACTGTTGTTCCGTCACTCTTCTTTATTCCATTTCCTACTGGTATCCATACGTATTGATTTCCTCTATTGTTTCCAACCCCTGTTATAATGTCATTATCTTCTATTATTATTCCTTCTGTTACATTTATTCCACTGTCATCTGCTATTTTAAAGCCTTCCGGCACTTTTATTAAGTTTCCATTACTATCTTTTATTGTTGTTGGAGTTTTAAAGTAATCTCCACCTTTCACTTCTTGTACCGTTTTTAAGATATTATTAGCCAATTTATTATATACATCATCAATATTATTTACATCTTCTTTATAAACTTGCTGTATTCTCATATCACTCTTTATTTGTCCTTTTTGAATTGTTGTAATAGTAAAATATACTCCTAATAATATTACAACAAACATTAGGATGGTAAACAATACTAATGCAGACACTGCTCCTTTTTCACTTTTTAGCTTTATTATATTATTAAATCTTTTCATATAATAATCCCTCTCTTTTGTAATTTATTTAATTTTACCCTACTATTCATTTATTTTCAATCTTTTTTAATATTTAATTTTTTAAAACGTAAATTTACTTTAATTATTATAATTATTTTTCATCCATTCAATTCTTTCTATTCTTATTAATTCTCCTATCTTTTCTCGGTTTTTTATCTTATATTTTTCTTCTATATATCTTCCATTAATTTTTGAAATACACTCTTTGCCTATTTCATCAAAATTTACATCTGTTGGCACATCTTCATTTCTCCATCTATCGCAAATAACTACTATTTTTAAGCCATCTAACCCTAACAAAGATTTATTTACTCTTGCAATAAAATTTACTTGCTTTTTCGGTGTCATTCTATTAAAAATTCCTCCAAGCATGTGCTCTTTTGCGGATACTTTTCCACATTTTATCCAAGAATTGGGGATTTTTAATCTGTTTCCTAAATTTTCTACTAATTTAACTCCATTTTTGTCATGTCCATAATGATGTGGTAACATCGCTTTTGGAGTTATTCCCTTTCCTAAGTCATGAACTAACGCACTAAAACGAATTTCTACATTATCTGTTAAAATAACTGATTTATCTACTACTATCATAGTATGATTATAACTATCTCCTTCTGGATGATATTCTACTGGCTGAGTTTGCCCTATTAAATCATATATTTCTTCAAAATGAACGTCTAATATATTTGCCTTTTTTAGTACTTCAAAGAATACAGATGGCTTATCACTTTTTAATGCTTTTCTAAATTCTGTAAAAACTCTTTCTGGTGATAATTCTTTTAATTCTTCCTTTATCTCCTCCATCATTTTTATTGTATTTTCTTCAACTTCAAAATCAAGCTGACTTGCAAACCTTGCCACTCTATATACTCTCAAAGGATCTTCTATGAAACTATCTGTTGTTGCTCTAATTATTTTATTTTGTATGTCTTCTATTCCTCCATATGGATCTATTGTTTCTTCTGTTAATACATTCTTTGCAATACTATTTATTGTAATATCTCTTCTTGCTAAATCTTCTTTAATTGTAATGTCTTTTCCGTTTTGAACTTCAAATTCTTTATGACCTTTTCCTATTTTTTTATCTTTTCTCGCTAATGCAAATTCTTTGTTTTCTATATCATAAACTCCGAAAGATTTTCCTCTTTTATATGCATTTGGAAAAAGTTCCTCAAATGCTTCTTTTTCTATTCCGGTAACGCAGTAATCTTCATCATGAACTTTTCTATTCATAATTTCATCTCTAACTGCTCCACCTACTAAATATAAAGTTCCACCATTTTCTTTAATTTTATTTGCAATTTCTATTATACTCATAATATCCTCTTTTTATTTTATATCAAATTCATTATTTATAATATACTTTTTTATCATTCTTAGTCAACTCTTTTATTGTCCAATCACACTTTTGTAATGACTTTTTGTATATATCACACATTTTGCAAAGGACTTTTTATGTTTTATGCACATTTTACTAATGACTTTTGAATTTTGCCAAAAAATCTGTCATATTTTGAAGTTATCTTTTTATGTATTCTGTCCTATTTTCCTTGACTTTATTACCTTTTAGTCATATACTAAACATATGATTTTTATATAAAATGAAAGGAAGGAATAGCATGGATAACATGATAGAAATAAGATGGCATGGTAGAGGCGGACAAGGTGCTAAAACAGCTTCTCTTCTTCTTGCAGATGCCGCATTTAATACTGGAAAATACATTCAAGGTTTTCCTGAATATGGTCCAGAAAGAATGGGAGCTCCAATTACAGCCTACAATCGTATCAGTACAACTCCTATTCGTATTCATAGCAATATTTATGAACCAGATTATGTAGTTGTTGTAGATGATAGTTTATTAGAATCTGTACCTGTTACTGCTGGTTTAAAAGAAACTGGCGCTATTATTATAAACACAACAAAAGATGCCAATGCTCTAAAACCTTTATTAAATGGTTATAAAGGAAAAGTTTATACTATAGACGCTAGAAAAGTTTCTATAGAAGCCCTTGGAAAATATTTTCCAAATACTCCTATGCTTGCAGCTATTGTTAAAGTTTCAAACATAATGAGTGAAGAAGAATTTTTAAATGATATGGAAGGTTCTTTTAAACACAAATTTGCTAAAAAACCTGAAGTTATTGAAGGAAATATGAAAGCATTAACTTTAGCATTAAAAGAAGTTAAGTTAGTTTCTTAAAAAAATAAACAAAAATATTGTATTAAAGTTCAATTATGAAACTAATGAAAAATCTGTATAAATTAGAAAGGAGATTTTTATGTCAGTAAAAATAGATAAAGAAACACCTTGGCAAGATTTAACACCAGGTGGAACAATATATGATGCTGGAAATTCTTTAGAATTTAAAACTGGTGACTGGAGAAGCATTAGACCTGTATTTTTAGAAGAAAAATGCAAACAATGTGGTTTATGTTTTGCAGTTTGCCCAGATGATGCAATTCCAGTAGGAAAAGACCAAAAAAGAAAAGATTTTAATTTTGATTATTGTAAAGGATGTGGCGTATGTGCTAAGGTTTGTCCTTTTAACGCAATCGAAATGAAAGAAGAATAATTCCTTAGAAAAATAATTACCATTTGGCGTCGTTACATTGCCAAATACTAATTCTTTTTTAAGGAAAACAAAAGGAAGGATGAAAAAAATGAGTATAAGAGAACGTTTAAGTGGAAATGAAGCATCTGCTATAGCAATGAAACAAATAAATCCAGACGTAGTTGCAGCATTTCCTATAACTCCATCTACTGAAATTCCACAATACTTTTCTACTTTCGTAAGTAATGGAAAAGTAGATACAGAATTTATTGCAGTAGAAAGTGAACATAGTGCAATGAGTGCTTGTATTGGTGCAGAAGCTGCAGGTGCAAGAGCCATGACAGCAACTTCTTCTAATGGTTTAGCTTATATGTGGGAAATGATATATATAGCATCTGCTAGTCGTTTACCAATAGTTATGCCATTAGTAAATAGAGCACTTTCAGGACCTTTAAATATACACAATGACCATTCAGATGCAATGGGAATTCGTGATAGTGGTTGGATAATGTTATTTTCAGAAAACAACCAAGAAGCATATGATAATTTAATTATGGCTCACAGAATTGCAGAGCATAAAGATGTTATGCTTCCTCTTGCAGTTTGCCAAGATGGATTCATTACATCACACTCAATAGAAAATATTGAATTAATAGAAGATGATAAAGTAAAAGAATTTGTTGGAACATATAAACCTGAACATTACTTGTTAAATTCAAAAGAGCCAATAGCTGTTGGTCCAATGGACTTACAAGCATATTTATTTGAACACAAATATCAACAATCTCAAGCAATGAAAAATGCTAAAAAAGTAATTTTAGAAGTTGCTAAAGATTTTGAAAAAATGACAGGTAGAAAATATGAATTATTTGAAAGTTATAAATTAGAAGATGCTGAAATTGCTATAGTTTGTATGAACTCAACAGCAGGAACAACTAAAGTAGTTGTAGATGAACTAAGAGAAAAAGGCATAAAAGCAGGTCTTCTAAAATTAAGAGTATTTAGACCTTTCCCTGCTGAAGAAATTGCAAAAGCATTAGAAAATGTAAAAGCTGTAGCAGTTCTTGATAAAGCAGATTCTTTAAATGCTTGTGGTGGTGCATTATTTACAGATGTTACTTCTGGTATGTATGTAAATAAATGCAACGTTCCTACTGTAAGCTACATTTATGGTATTGGTGGTAGAGATACTACTACTAAAGATATTTTAAGTGTATACGAAGATTTACAGGAAATTGTAGAAAATAAAAAAATAGATAATCCTTATCGTTATCTTGGAGTAAGAGGGGTGAATAAATAATGGCTTATAATGTAAAAGAAGTAGTTGCAAACAAACCTAGCATATTTAATGCAGGTCATAGAATGTGTGCAGGTTGTGGTGCACCAGTAGTTGGTAGAATGGTAATGAGAGCCTTAAAAGAAGGAGATCATGCAGTAGTTTCTAATGCAACTGGATGTATGGAAGTTTCAACATGTATTTACCCTTATTCTTCTTGGGATTGTTCTTATATTCACACAGCTTTTGAATGTGCATCTGCCACTTGTTCAGGAGTAGAAGCAGCATACAAAGCAATGAAAAGAACAGGAAAATTAAATGAAAATGAAACTTTTAAATTCATTACATTTGGTGGAGACGGCGGAACTTACGATATAGGTCTTCAAAGTTTATCTGGTGCAATGGAAAGAGGACATGACATGACTTATGTATGCTACGACAATGGTGCATACATGAATACTGGTATTCAACGTTCTTCTGCAACACCACACTTTGCAGATACAACAACATCACCAGCAGGAGAAAAAATTCCTGGAAAAATGCAAATTCGTAAAGATTTAACAGAAGTTATGGAAGCACATCATCTTCCATATGTTGCACAAACTGCTGCAGTTATGAATTTTAAAGATTTATATAAAAAAGCTGAAAAAGCAATATATACTGAAGGTCCAACATTTTTAAATGTACTTGCTCCATGTCCTAGAGGATGGGGTTACCCTACAGATATGTTAATGGAAATGAATAAATTAGCAGTAGACACTTGCTATTGGCCTTTATACGAAGTTGTAGACGGTAAATATAAAATTACTTATAAACCTACTAAAAAACTTCCAATAGAAGAATTTTTACGTCCACAAAGAAGATTTAAGCATATGTTTAAACCAGGAAATGAATGGATGATAGAAGAATTCCAAAAAGAAGTAGATAAAAGATGGCAAGCCCTTCTAGATTTAGAAGAAATGACAAATAAAGAATAAAAAATACCCCAAGAGTATCTAAGTACTCTTAGGGTATTTTTTATTCTTTATTCATCTATTTTTGGAGCTGAAACTGGGCAAACTCCTGCACAAGTTCCACATTCTATACATCTTTCTGGATCTATAACATATTTTTCTTCGCCTTCTGAAATACATTCTACTGGACATGCTGCTGCACATGCTCCACATTTAATACATGCATCTGTTATTTTATATGCCATTTAATTCACCACCCTTCAACTAATTTTAATTTTTATATATATCATCTTCTGTAGTATTTTTTGTGTCTAATTTTTCTAGTTTTTCTAATTCTTCTAGCTCTTTTAAATGTTCTTTTTCTTCTGGATCTACAGTATTGGATTCTATGTTTTTGATAATTTTTACATCTTTAGCATCATATTTCTTAAAGTAATATTCCCCGTTGTCATCTTTTAGTTTTACTCTTAATTTTTCTTTTAAAGTTTCTACTCCTTCTACTGTACCTTCTCCATCCTCAGTTTTAACAATTGCCCCAATTTTTGGAAGTCTATTTATTTTTTCTTCATATACTTCTTGTTCATATTTTAGGCAACACATTAATCTACCACAATTTCCAGATATTTTTGAAGGGTTTAAAGACATATTTTGTTCTTTCGCCATTTTTATAGAAACTGTTTCAAAATTTCCTAAAAATGAACAACAACATAATTCTCTACCACAAATTCCATTTCCACCAATTCTTTTTACTTCATCTCTTACACCTATTTGACGAAGTTCTATTCTAGTTTTGAATATTGTTGCTAAATCTTTAACTAACTCTCTGAAATCTATTCTTCCATCTGCTGTAAAATAAAATAACACTTTGCTATTATCAAATTTAAATTCTACATCTGTAAGAGTCATATCTAATTTGTGTTCTTTTATTTTTTTGTTACAAATATCAAAAGCTTCTTTTTCCTTTTTCTTATTTTCTTCATTATGCTTTTTATCTTTTTGAGTAGCAATTCTAATTACTTTCTTTAGTGGTTTTAAAACACTTTCGTCTTCAACCATTCTATTTGCTATTGCTACTTCTCCAAATTCTTGACCTTGTGATGTTTCTACAATTACAAAATCTCTATTATTTACTTGTAAGTCCCCTGGATCAAAAAAGTAGATTTTACCTGGCTTTTTAAATCTAACACCTACTATATTTTTCATTTATTTCCTCCCATAATTTCATTAATAAATAATCTATACACATATCATAATTACTATTTGCTAGTAATCTCTTTTTCACTTCTTCTACATATTTAATGCAATTCAATTTTTTCATATCTTTTTGATTATATAAATATACGTTTATGTATTCTAATATTTCTTGTATTTTTTCTTTTTCTTTATATAGAACTTCTGCTTTATTTATTAATGTAGTAAAATTATATCTTTCTATATTGTCTAATAAACTATTTACCCCAGTATATATCTCTTTATCTTCTTCTATTTCTAGTAATTTTCCAATACTTCCTTCACATATTTTTATAAATTCTTTTGAAAGATTAAGATTTAACACATTTTTAGCATATTCTTCTAGTTCATTTTCTTCTATTTTTTGAAAAGGTATTTTCATACATCTAGATTTAATAGTGTTTAGCAATTTACTTTCATTAGAAGTAGTTAATATTATTGTTGCATATTCTGGAGGTTCTTCTAGAGTTTTTAGCAAACAATTTTGAGCCTCTTTAGTCATGCAATCACTATTTACTATTAAAAATACTTTTTTATTTGAAGCTATTGGTTTTACACTTATTTCTTCTTGCATATTACGAATTTGTTCTATTTTTATAGTATTGTTCTCTGGTTCTATTTGTAAAAAATCTGGATGATTATTCGAATCCCATTTTATACAAGATTCACAACTATCTCCTTTTCCATTTAAGCATAATATCTTTTTAGCAAACTCACGTGCAAAAAGAGTTTTACCAATGCCATCAATTCCTACAAATAAATAGCTATGTGATACATGTTTTTCATCTATTGATTGATTTAAAAAATCTTTTATTTTACTATTTCCTACAATATTATCAAAACTCAAAATTAGTACCTCTTATTATCTTCAAGTTGCTTATTTTTATTTATTCTATATTATTTCTCTTTTAGTCTATTTTCTCTTATTTTACTTTTCCAAATAAATCGAATGGCCAAAATCTAATCCATACTTTACTTTCAATTTTTTCAAATGGAATACAACCAAATGCTCTACAGTCTCCACTATATTCTCTATTATCTCCTATTGCAAAAACATATCCCTCTGGAACTGTAAAATCTGTTAAATATACGCTTTTTGCCTCTGTTACCACGTTTTCTTGTAAGTAGTCTTCTTTTAGTTCTTCACCATTAATGTAAACTTTTCCATCTGCTATTTGTACATGTTCACCTGGAAGAGCCACTACTCTTTTTATTAAGCTCATTTTATTAACTTCTAACACATAATAAGAAAACTTTTCGAATATATTATTCGGTTCATTATCATATACAGCTTTAACTCCAGTTGCAACAGATTTACTTGGCGCTTCAAATGTAATTATATCTCCTCTTTCTGGTGTATTATGAAATGTTCTATATAAACGGTTTAAAACTAGTCTTTGGTTTTGTTTTAGTGTTGGATACATTGAAGATTGTTTTACAACTGTTGGTGTACCAATAAAATATCTAATTAACAATGCAAGAACAACTGCAATTACAATACAATATGTCCATTCTAAAACTTCCTTTATAACTGCTTTTTTATCTACCATTATTCATTCCTCTTTTCTATAAACTAACACATTTATTATATAAGCTTTTAAGCAATTTTTCAACCTTTTTTTATATTTTTCCAAAGGACATTTGGGGACGGGGCACTTTTGTCCTTTGAAAATCTTTTTATCTAGTTGGAATCCTTATTACAACTTCAGTTCCTTTTCCTTTTTCACTCTTTATGTCTATACTTCCCTTATTTTGATCTAATATTTCTTTTGCAATTGAAAGTCCTAGACCTGTTCCTCCCATTTCTCTTGTACGCGCTTTATCAACTCTATAAAAACGTTCAAAAATTCTATTTAAGTCTTCTTCTGGAATACCTATTCCATTGTCTATTATTTTTATATAAGCATCATTATATACGAAACCTACATATATTTTTATATTTCCGTTTTCTGGAGTATATTTAATACTATTTGTCATTATATTTAAAACTACTCTTTCAATTCCATCCTTATCTGCTTTTACTGGTGGAACATTTGCAGTTACAAAGCATTCAACTTCATGACCTTTTTTATTTATTTCTAATTGTAATTTTTCTTGACATTTCTTTACTAAATCTCCCAAATCAAATTCAGTAATTTCTTTTTTAACTTTGTTATTATCATAACGAGATAATATAAGTAAATCTGTAACTAATTTTGCCATTCTTCTAGCTTCAGAAGCTATTACATTTAAAAACTTGTCTTGTGTTTCTTTATCATATTCACATTCTAGCAATGTATCTGCATATCCCATAATTGATGTAATAGGTGTCTTTAATTCATGTGATACATCTGCAACAAATTCTTTTCTCATATTGTCTAGTTTTACGTGTTCTGTAATATCTTGTATAACTGCAATAACCCCTGCTGCTATTTCTTGTTCATCTTTAAAAGACGCAAAGAAAATATTTAAATATTTATCTTCCACCTGAACCCTTTGTTCTGATGAAGTCCAATTTTCTAAGTATATTGTCTTTTCCAAATTTATATCTATGTTTAATTTATTAAATATTTTATCAAATGTATTTTCATTTTCTGTCAAATTTAATAATTCTGTAGCTGCTGGATTTATGTGCATTATATTTCCTTCAATGTCAAATGCTATAATTCCATCTGTCATATGAAGTAAGATTGTTTCTATCTGTCGTTTTTGTCTATTTACTTCTTTTAAATTTTCTCTTAACTCATTTGTCATTAAATTGAATGCACCTGTCAATTCATCTACATTTGTCTTTTTACCATTTTCTAGTCCTAAACTCTCACCTGACGCTATCTTTGGTGCACTATCTATTAATTTTGCAATTGGGTCTAGTATAACTTTTGCAACAAAAATTCCTATTAATATGGAAATTAAACCATATACAGAAATCAAAATTATTGTAATTAATCTTATATTATGTATTTGTGTATTTATTAATTCTTGATATTTGATTAACTGTTCTTCGCCTTGTGCTAGTAGGCTTAAATCAATGTTTTGTAAATTATATATAAAAGCTATTCCAACCCCACCAATTAATATAATTCCAAGTATACTAAAAATTAATATTATTTTTAATTGTACGTTTTTTATCATGTTTATTCTCCTTCTTATAAAAAATAGATGCACAAAAAGGAATGTTCCTCTTTGTGCATCCTTCTATTCTATTTTGATGCTATATAATAACCTACTCCTCTTTTAGTAATAAGTATTTTTGGATTTGATGTATCTTTTTCTATTTTTTCTCTAATTCTTCTTACTGTAACATCAACTGTACGAATATCTCCATAGTATTCGTAACCCCATACTTTTTCTAATAAAACTTCTCTTGTAACAACTTGTCCAGGTTGATTTGCCAAATATTTTAGAACTTCAAATTCTCTTAAAGTTAAGTCCATTACTTCTCCTCTAACTTTAACTTCGAATTTATTTAAGTCTAAGCTCAAATCTCCTACAGTTATAACATTTGAATCTTCCTTATTATCACTTTCTCCACTTTCTGTAGATACGTTTGCTAGTTCTGCTTTTCTTAAATTTGCTTTAACTCTTGCCATTAACTCTCTAACACTAAATGGCTTTGTAATATAGTCGTCTGCACCTAACTCTAGTCCTAATATTTTATCTATTTCTTCATCTTTAGCAGATATCATTAAAATAGGGATGTTTAAAGTTTGTCTTATTCTTTTACAAACTGCTAATCCATCCATTTTAGGTAGCATGATATCTAATAATACTAAATCTGGTTTTTCGTTTAATGCAATTTTTACTGCCTCTTCTCCATCATTTGCTTCTAATGTATTATACCCTTCTTTTTGTAGATTATATACAAGCATATCTACTATTGTTTTTTCGTCATCTACAATTAAAATTGTTTTTTTACCTAAATTTTCTTCCATAGAAAAAATCCGCCTTTCTTTTCTTAAGACATTATTTTACTATATTTATATCATAATCTTCTTGATTGTACAAGTATTTTGCAAAAGTTTTTTATATGAATTATCTACTATTTTTGGAAATTTAAAGATTTTAAATTTTACTTTAAGATATATTTTAAAATTTTATCAGTTACATTTTTAGCTATTTTACTTTCTTTAGATATTTTCCTAATGTAATTATATATTTCTTGTAGTTTTTCACGTGCATTTGGAGCCAAATTATTGTATAGTTATTATTTAATGTCATACTTTTCCTCCATTTCTGCCACTATATTTTCCATTGTAATTCCCTTTCCGTCATCGATTTCTTTAAGCGCTTGGTCGATATTTTTAAAAATATCTTTTTGAAATTCTTCAAAATTAGCATAATGTTTTTCAAATTTTTCTTTTATAATTTTTTCTATTCTTTCTTCTTCTGTTTCTTTTTTCGCTTTTATAATTTTTTCATATGTTTCGTCGCTTAAAACGACTAAATCATTTGTACCATTTTTTGTAATATACACTGGTTCTTTTGTTTCGTGACAAATTTTTGAAATTTCATTATAATTATTCCTTAAATCTGCACATGGTCTAATCAAAGCCATAAAAATCCCTCCTTTTAGTATATGCAAATTATACCAAAATTATGATATATATTCAAGAATAAAAAGCGACTTTATTATAAGTCGCCTTCTATGAAGATTTCGCATAAGCCATATAAAATAGCTAATGCTGCAAACAGCCAACCGGTACATGCCCATGCTGTTAAGACTGCTGCATTAGTAATAGGATTCAAAGGAAAAAACTTACCTAAATAAGCACTTCCAACAATTACTCCAATAACTAATGCAATAAAACCTCTTTTGATTGCTGTCCGCTGTTTTCTTGTCTTGTTTTTCAACATAATGATATCTCCTTTTTTACTTGTCAATTTTGAAACTACTTATATTTTACCACATTTTTACTCTTTTTGCAAATTACATAATTATCTCTATATTATATATGCCTCCATCTTCACTTAATTTAACCTTTTTATCTTCTATTACATAACCATTTACAAGCATTGTTTCCACTCCTGTATTTTTTCTATTGTAATTTTCAACCTTTATATTGTAAATGCTTTTTCCATATTTGTACCTTATTTTATACTCTTTCCAATCAGCTGAAATACATGGATTTATAGATAAATATCCTTTTTTTATAGTTAATCCTAAAATATAATGAAGTCCTGCTTCATACATCCATGAACTAGAACCTGTATACCATGTCCATCCACCTCTTCCTGCTAAATTTTTCTGTCCATAAATATCTGCTGCAACTACATAAGGTTCTACTTTATATTTTGAAGCCGTTTCCTTTGTTCTTGCATGTTCTATTGGATTTATCATTCTAAATAATTCTACTGCTTTATCTCCAAAACCAAGCATTGCTTCTGCAATAATTGCCCATATTGCTGCATGTGTGTATTGTCCACCATTTTCTCTTGTTCCTGGAAGATATGCTTTTATATAACCTGGCTCTAATTTAGATTTTTCAAAAGGAGGATCAAGCAATTTTATTATTCCACTTTCCTTATCTACTAAATGATTTTCTAATGATTCCATTGAGATATATTTTTTGTCATTATCTCCTGCTTTTGAAATAACAGACCAGCTTTGTGATATTCCATCTATTTTACATTCTTCATTTTGAATTGTTCCTAAAATATCTCCATTATCTGTGTATGCTCTTCTAAACCATCTGCCGTCCCATGCATTATTATTTAGTGTTTTCTTTAAATTTTCTACAATTTTTTGATATTTTTGAATTCTAACATCTTGTTTCTTTTCTTCACAAATTAAAATCCATCTTTGTAGAACATTATATAAGAAAAATCCAAGCCATACACTTTCACCTTTTCCTTTATTTCCTACTTCACTAAATCCATCATTCCAATCTCCTGAACCTATTTTAGGAAGTCCATTCTCTCCAAAGTTTAAAGACCTTTCTATTGCTCTTTCACAATGCATAAAAATACTTTCTTCTATATTACTATTTTCATACCTATCATACCTTTCGTCTGTATTTTCTCCTAAAATCTCTCCTACTATATAGTTCGTTTTTTCTTCTAAAATATTATAATCCCCTGTATTTTCAATATATTCTTCCACCAAATATACTAGCCATAATAAGTCATCTGAAAATTTCGTTCTAATTCCTCTAGAAGTTTCTTCATGCCACCAATGTTCTACGTCTCCTTCTATAAATTGATGCTTGCTATGCTTTATAATTTGTTTCTTTATTATTTCTGGTGAAAAATATTTTAAAGCAATTGTATCTTGCAATTGGTCTCTAAAGCCAAATGCTCCACCAGATTGATAGAAGCCGCTTCTTGCCTTCAACCTACAAGATATAGTTTGATAAATAAGCCATCCGTTCATTAGTATATTAAATGATTCCATTGGTGTTTCCACTTGTACCCTGCCTAAAAATTCTTCCCAATACCTTCTTACTTTTTCTAATTCTTCTTCCGCCTTTTCTACTTTACTATATTTATAAACTTTATCTTGACAATCTATTAAACTTTGCTCACTACCTAACATGAAAGATATTTTTTTCTTTTCAAAAGATTCTAATTCTACTTCAATTTGAATTGCTACAATTCCATCTTTTCCTAAACTATTTTTATTGTTTAAACTTACTTTCTTTAGTGCCTCTGGATTTGAAATATTCCCTTTTCCAAAAAAGAATTTCTTGTCTGCTGTATATGATTTTATTTTTTCATTGCATGACACATAAATAATTTCTTTAAAGTCTGTATTAGTCTTGTTTTCCAATGTTATCATGTTATCGTTTTCTTTAAATTTTAAATTTATATAATTCTTTGTTTGTAATTTATTTTCACCTAATACCGGTTTTATATAATACACAAAATTCAATTTTTTCTTTTTAGGAGATAAGTTTTTAAGTTCTAGTAAAGAAACTTTTATATTATCTTTTTCTGGCACAAATGTTGTAAAATTTTGTTCTATTTGCATACTTGAATGTCTGTAATTTGCGTAGCCAAATCCATATTCTACCTCGTATTGCTTTTCATCTGGCATAGGATTTAAAGTTACTGACCAAGTTTTTAGGCTTTCTGCATCTTGCATATAAATTACTTCTGAAGGAGTATCTAACACTTGATTATTACTCCACGCAGTCAATTTATTTAATCCACTATTTTTGCTCCAAGTAAAGCCTCCTCCTGCTTCTGTAACTAATGTTCCAAAAGTATCATTTGCCATAACATGACTCCATACTGTAGGAAGCCTATTTTCTTTATCTACTATCATTTTGTACTTACTTCTATCTTGTGAAAATCCTCCATATTCGTTGTTATATAAAAGATTTTCTGGTAAGGCTATTTTGCTTTTTTCTTCTTCAAAACCTTCAAAGTTTGTTTTTGTTTTTTCTTCTATTTGTTTTATATTTTCTAAATATTCGTCTTCTAAATCCTCTAATTGTCTTGCTACTGGACCTTTTTTCGTATCTATTATAAGGTTTGAGTAAAATTCTACTACGTCAAAATCTTCATTTTCTAGTACATAAATTCCACCTCTTATGTTTTGTACATAAGATAAATTCAAGTTCATTATTGTATTTTGTATTGTTTCTTTTGTATATTTTTCATAACTATTTGGTTCTTCATTTAAAATTACTAAATCTATTTCTACATTTTTTAATCTAAAGAATTCATATGCTTTTAGTATTTCTTCTAAATTATCTTTTTCATTACTACTACTTATTTTTACAAGTAATATTGGTAAATCTCCTGAAATGCCATATTTCCATAGTTCTTCTTTAGGATAATATTTTTTACTATACTTTTCTTTTGATTGAATAGGATTCTCAAATAAAAGGTATCCTAATATTTTTTGATAAGTTACTATTTGCTTTGCATTTAATCTTAAATATCTTGCTTCTGTATCTGCTTTTGCAATTGATAATTCAAATGCTTTCTTAATCTCTTCTTCTCTTTGATATTGCTTAATATTTTGTATTACTTCTTCTCTACTTTCTGAAGCACTAATTAACAAACTAAAGTTAGCTATTTGTTCTGGCTCTAAACATATTGTCCTTCTTAATGCCAAAATTGGATCTGTTACCAAATCTATCCTTTTAGAAAATGGTTTAGAATTTTTTACCATTGTAGGAACTTCAAAATTATTTCTTCCTACAAATTTCTCTTTGTCTATTTCATATTCTAAATCTCCTATTACATTATCATTTGTATATAAAGACACTGCTAAATATAATCCTTTTTCTGTATTTTTCCTGTCTTTTCTTTTTATTATAAAAATATTTTCATCTTCTAAATATTCATATATTAAAAATAATTTTTGAAATGCGGGATGTGAATTATATTCTGTTTGTGAAACAAGTGCTGGTTCTAACACACTTGTTATTTCTATTGTTTCATTTTCCACTCCATTATTTTGCAACTCTAAATTTCGTATTTCAACTGGCGTTTTTTCATTTGTACTAGCCATTGTTACTTTGCAAGTACTTTTTATTGCTCCATCTGTTCTTTTTATTTTATCTGAATCTTCTGTAAATACTATTTCGTATTTATCTGCTTTTATATTATCATTTCTATTGTTAATACTCCAAATTCTTTTATTTTTAATATTTTTTAAATAGAATAAAATTCCTTGTTCTTCTGTTTCATCTTCTGTTACATTATATTTATTTATTAAATAATTTTTATATTTACTATAACCTTTTCCTTTTACATCCATTACTACACTATAATTATCATTAGATATTATATTGCAAATTGGAAGTGTTTCTTTTGTTTTTGTAAACACCCTTTGTGCATAGTTTTCATAGTCTTGGTAGGTTATTTTTACTGGTTTTATTTTTTCTTCTTTTGTTATAATTCTGTTTTCTGGCATTACTTCTTGAAGTAAAATTGATGTTGCCTCTATTTCTGGATTTTCCATAAATCTTTTTTGTAAAATATTATCATTAAAAAAATTGTTAATTGATAATAAGATAAGTGCCTGATGATGTGCCATATAGGTTTTTATTGGCATTTGTTTTTTGCCTTTTGGCATACGTATAGGCGTATAGTCCATAGATTCATAAAATCCATATTGATTGTATATTCCTTGTTTTTCTAGTTCTTTTACATTTGCTATTACTTCTTTTGGTTCTATTAAAAGTGCCATAAAAGAAGCATAACTTGCAACTACCATGTCTTCCTCTAAGCCTCTTTTTAGTCCAAGCCACGGAATTCCTATTGCCTTATATTGATAGTTGTTATTCAAGTCTTTTAAATAATATGCTGTTTCAGAAAATCCCCAAGGTATTCCTAATTTTTTTGCATATTCTTTTTGGCTCATTAGCATAAATTTTATAGATTCATCTAATAAACTTCCCTCTTCTTGCTTTATTATTACATTTGGCATTAAATATTCAAATGCTGTTCCAGACCAAGAAATCAAGCCATTATAGCCATTTATATCTGTCATTGTTCTACTTAAATGTCCCCAATGTTTTGATGGAATATCTTTTTTACTTATTGCAACAAAACTTGCACTTCTTGCTTCAGAAGCCAACAAATCATAATAAGAATCTGTTAATTTATTCTCCTCTATATTAAATCCAATAGAAAATAGCCCTTTTTCTTCATCATAAAGCTTTGAAAAATCTGCATTTGCTATAGGTATATCTTCTACTTTTTGGTCCGCCCATTCAGGAATAAAACTTAATAATTTTTCTTTTGTTTCTACATCTAATTCTATTTGTCCAGTTTCAATTTTTTCTTTTATATCTTTGTAAAATTGTTTTAAAACATATACATATCCAACAAAATTTCCACTATCTACTGTTGATATATAACGTGGAATTAATGGTTCTAAAGTTTTTATGTTATACCAGTTATATAAATGGCCATTCCATTTTGGAAGTTCATTTACTGCCCCTAGCATATTATTCAACAATTCTAGTGTGCTTTCTAATGTTTCATAACCTAAATCATAACTAGAAATTATACTTAAAAAAGCAAGTCCAATATTTGTAGATGATGTTCTATCTACAAAACAAGGAGTTCTATCCTCTTGGTAATTGTCTGGTGGTAAATAGTTATTTTCTTTAGTTATACTCTCTTTAAAAAATAGCCATGTTTTTTCGCCTATACTATTTAAATATTCTTTTTCTTTATTTGTAACTTTATTAATTGCTTGTTGTTTTTCCTCTTTTTTGCTTATATACCAAAATGCAAATGGTGCAATTAACCATAATAAAGATAATATAAACAAAAATATATACATTGTTTCTTTTTTATTTGCAATAGAATAAATTATTCCCACTACACCAAAAACTACATTTGCAAACATACTCTTATAATATGAAACTAAGTTATTTTTAGATAATTTTTCCGCATCTTCTGAAGTAGTCCACTCTAGCAAATGTTTTTTAGAAATCTTTTGTCTATAAATAGTTCTTATAATAGCATCAAGTGAAAAATATGCTTTATCTGGTAAAGAAATTAAACTTAATACTCCTCTTATAAAACTTGCAAATAAAGAATATATTCTAGGACTAAATGACTTTGTGTGCATTTGTCCTTCTTTTTTATAAATAATTCTATTTGCAATGTCTAATATTAATGGAAACATTGTCCATATTACAATAAACCAAGCAAATACACCTACTTTAAAATTTAAAAATAACTTTGTTGTAAATAGTATAATTAAGGTCAACATTGAAAATACAGGCGTTAGAGCTCTTATCAAATTGTCTATTATTTTGTATCTAGATAATGTATTTAAAGGATTATTTTTTTCTCTCAATTTTTTATCTATTATTTTATTTCCTGACCACCTTGCTATTTGAAAGTCTCCTCTAATCCATCTATGAAGTCTCGACTTAAAACTCAAATAATTAGTTGGATAGCCATCCATTAGTAATATATCTGAACAAAGTCCTGCTCTTAAATAACTTCCCTCTAATAAATCATGACTTAAAACTGTATTTTTTGGAATTTCATTTGATAATACCTCTGAAAATACCCTTAAATCGTAAATACCTTTTCCTGTAAATATTCCTTCGTAAAAATTATCTTGGTATACATCTGATATTGCATTTGTATATAAGTCTGTTCCTCCACTACCTGCAAATATTTTTGTAAATAGATTTTTATTTGCCGCTTCTAAGTTAATTCCAACACGTGGTTGCATTAACCCATGCCCATCTATTACTAAATCCTTTTTATTATTAAGTACAGGTTTATTTAGAATATGGGCCATTGCTCCAATTAGCTCTAAGCCACTATTTAATATAAGGTTGGTATCTGCATCTAAAGTAATTATATATTTTATAAATGGTATATCTATTTTTTCTAGCGTATTTACTAAAAATGGACTTTCTATTTTTCCCAATAAATAATCATTAAATTGATTTAATAAGCCTCTTTTTCTTTCCCAACCTAAATAGCATTCTTCTTCACCATTCCAAAAACGTTTTCTATAAACAAAATGAAATTTTGGTATACTATTTTCTTCCTTATATTTTTCATTCAATATTTGTACTTGTTTTATTCCTTCATTAATTACTTCTTCATCAAAAGGTTCTTCTTTATTGGGTCCTGAAGAGCAATCACCAAGTAGTGCAAAATATAGATTTTCGCTTTTATTTGCTATATAATAAACTTCCAATTTTTTTACTAACTCTTCTACTTTTTCTTTACTTTTTAAAATTGTCGGAATAACAACAAATGTAGAATAATCCTTTGGAACACCTGAATAAAAATCCAATTTTGGTATAAGTTTTGGCTTAACTACTTTTCCTAATATATATTGAACAACTTGTACAACAATTTCTTGAATAGGAAAAATTAAAGTAATTCCTAATATTATTGTTAAAATCGCATTTCTTAATTGTTTTTGTATATTGCACATAAATACAATATCAATTATTAAAGAAGCTGCCCAAATTAATATTATATAATATTTTGCCTTACTATTATTTTCTTTAATTTTCTCACCATTTTGTTGCAATACTTTGTATAATTTGTGCTTACCTTTATCTATTAAGTAATAACCAATATGCGCTTCTTTTGTATTTTCATTTCCGTTACTTGCAAGCTCTAAAACTTTTTTTGCAATATAAATTTCTGCAATTTTAGTCTTTTTAGCAATCTCTTTTATTGTATTTCTATAGTATTCCTTTGTTTTGTAATCCATTTTTGTATAAACATTTGCTGGGTCTTGTTTTAGTATTTCTTCTACTCCATTTACTTCTTCAAAAATAGATAAAAAGTCGATTCGAAGTAATTCTTTCATACTAGTAATACAATTTGCCATACTAACTTTTTTTACAGCAATATCATAATGTTCTTTCTTTACTACCTCCTCGATAGTAGTTCCCATTTTGTTTACTTGTTCTTCCAATATATTTAAAAATGGAATAGCAATTCTTCCTTGTTTATTTAATCTATAAGAAAGATACTCTATAAAAGGATATTTCATCTCACCATATCCTTTTACACGTGCTCTATATTCTGTAAGATTTTTATATTTTAAGTCTTCTTTCTTTTCTACCAGTCTTTCAAAAATGTTTTCTACTCTATACTTTTGCATTTGACTAAAATAAATTTTTTCACATATATCGCTAATTCCCTGTATTAGAGCTATTTGCATAAAAATATTTAAGTTCCATATTTCTTCCATGCTAAGTGTCTTTTTTCTTTGATATGCTGAAAGAAAACTACTAATATTTTTGGCATCTATACGACTATCTGTATAACTTACAATTTCAAATGCTAAAACGTAAATTCTTGCAAAGCCTTTGTAGGTTCCATTTGCAATACCTAAAAAGTTTTTATATTTTTTTAATGGCATTTGATTAATAATTGTTTTTACAGTTTCTTCAATAATGTAAAAATTGTCTAATAGCCATTCACCTGCTGGATGAATGGGAATGCCTAATTTTATATGTTCGTCTAATAAATGATAGACCTCTGAAATTTTAGCAAAATTCTCTTTTACTTTTGGTATAGGGTATGTTTGCTTTTCACTATCTTTTTGTAAAACATGATCAGAAGCCAATTTTTCTAAATATTGCTCTAAACCATATTTATCTAAATTAGCTCCTTTTAAATTTAAGTTTTTATATTCCATTTAAATTACTCCTTAGCAATATGTTATGCACATATTATTTGCTAGAAGTGGAAAATTTATGCACGTTATTCATAATCTTCTAAAGTTAAACTTAAGTTTTCTTTTCCTATTATTTCAATTCCTTTTTTTAAACTTTGTCTATCTGCTTCTGGAAGATATGTTGTAACAATTTGTGTTGTTTCTTTTAACTTTTCTTTTCCTTCACTATCTTTTCTATATATTGCAATATACCCATTATTTTCTTTTAGTAAATAATGCTCATCACAAATTCCTTCTTTTTCTTGATAAAATACAATATTATTTGCTGTAAAATTCTCTATTTTATAATCTTTGTATTTATCTTGCATTTCTATTTCAGTTTTGTTCACTAATTCCTCTGGTATATTTTCTCTTTTAGTTGTTGTATGCTTGCAACCTTTATAATAGGTTTTAAACTCAAATAAGCAGTTTGGTGAAGCCTTAACTTCTGCATAAGAAGTTGAAATTAATTCTATGCTATTTTGAAGATTTTGATCTGTACTTACTAGTTTAGTTTCTACCTTTTGCTCGTCTTTTATTGAATTTTTGCTAATAAAAATTCCTACTATAACTCCTAAAACAATAATTGCACAAATTCCTAATATAATCCACACATAATTTTTTCTCATATTATACTCAATTCCTCTCTCTATTGCTTTTTTCTTTAGTATGGATTTTTTTTAGTAAAAATATACCAATTTTAGATTTTTGTTTTAATTTTCATTTTCCCATTATTATCTATTTTTATTGTAATTTCTCCATTATGGTCTGTGCGATATATTTTTGTGTTTAAATTTTGTAGTCTATTTATAACACCTGTATTAGGATGACCAAATGTATTTTTTTCTCCAACTCCTATTAATGCAATTTGAGGCTTTACTTTTTCTAAAAATTCATTTATACTTGAAGATTTTGATCCATGATGCGCTACTTTCAATATATTTGCATTTAAAATATTGCTATTTTTGTACTCTTTTAAAATTTCATTTTCTGCTATTTTCTCAATATCTCCTGTAAGCAAAATCGAAAAATTTTTATAATTTAGTTTAGCAACTATAGAATTATTATTTATTGCATTTTCTTTTATCCTCTCATCTTTTGGCCACAAAATATTTAGTGAAATATTTTCTTCAATTTTCAGATTATCTCCTTTTTTCACAACATAAACTTTTATTTTTTTATTTTTTATAATTTTTTTAAATCTTTTGTAATTTTCATTTTCTTCCTGCTTACAAATGATTACTTTTTTAGCTCTTAGTTCTTCTAACACACTTAAAATTCCTCCAACATGGTCTGAATCAAAATGAGATATTATAATATAATCCAATTTTGTTATTCCTTTATTTAAAAGATATGGAATTAAAGTTTGTTTACCTATATCAAAAGTTGTTTCATCTCTTGAACCTCCACCATCTACTAAAATATTTTTTCCTTTTGGTGTTGAAATAAGCATAGAATCGCCTTGTCCTACGTCTATAAATGATATAGTAAATGTTTTAGGTATAAGATTTAGAATTAAATTTAAAATAATTACAATTATTATGAAGATAATAATTACTTTTTTATCTATTTTCTTGCCTGTTATTATTTTGTTTTTTACTAGAATAAAGTAAATTAAAAATATATAATAAATAATTATTATATATATTTTAGGTGTCGGAAAATAAACTTTAGAAAGTGGCAACTCTGCACAAAAATGTGCTATTTGAGCTAATACACTTAAGAATATTTGTAGGAAAAAGAACATTATTTTTGAAATAGGACTAACTATATATGAAGCAAACACAGACAAAAAACCGAGTATTATTATAATTCCTATTATTGGTGATATTAATAAATTTGAAATAATAAATGTGAATGACATTATATTATAATGAAATAAAACTATTGGAAATATAACTAAATTTGCACTTATTGTAATAAGTATAGTATCAATTATTTTATCTTTTATTTTATACAATACTTTTTTAATTCTTCCAGTTTTATCTTCTTTTTTCTTTTTATATTTTTTTAAAATTGGATAAATAAGTACTATTCCTATAGTTCCTCCATACGAAAGTTGTAGACCAATATCTAAAATAAAATATGGATTTATAATTAGAATAATTAAAAGCGAAATACTTATACTTCCTAATACATGTGCTTTTTTATGGAACAGGCTTGCTAAAATAATATACGAACTCATAAAACATGCTCTTGTTACAGAAGCTGTTTTGCCTGTAAGAATAATAAAAAATAATAAAATTAAAATTGTTACTATTTTCGACATTTTTTTACTAAATTTTATTTTACTTATAAGAAATGTTATTCCTAACATTACATATGATACATGCATACCCGAGATTGCTAAAACATGTGATAAACTGCTATCTCTAAAGTCTTCTTGTATTTCTTTTTGAAGATTACTTTTTTCTCCTATTAGCATGCCTGAAAGTAACTCACTTGTTTCATTAGGTAAGTTTTGTTCTATTTTTTCTTTCATCGAATTTCTAACTTTGTTTGCTAATAAATCAATTACACCTACACTATTTTTATTTATGATTTCTATATCTTTTTTATCTACAGTTATAATTCCATATATGTTTTTCGACTTCAAATATTGTTTATAGTCAAAACCACCTTCGTTTCTAGCAGTACTCGCTTCTTCAAAGTTTCCTTTTACTATAATTTCATCTCCATAATTTAATGTCTCTTTTTCTTTTTTTACATTCAATTGTAGATTAGTATTTTTGTATTCTTTGTTTCCATTTATCTCTTCTATTTTTAAAATATATTGATTCTTATATTGCTTATCTATAGGATTTGAAATAATAGTTCCTACTATTTCAAGATTTTCTCCAACATTTTGGTACTTTTCATCAAAAGACTTTTCTAATAACGTGATTTGTATATTTGATATAAGAACACTTATCAAAAATAAAACTACATATTTTCTTACTTGTATTTTCTTTTTTATAGTTAGATACATACACGTAAAAATTAAAGGTATAACAAAAAGGGCTATACTTATTTTAAAGTATAACCCCCATATTACTCCAAATATCCATGCAATAGTTATGAAAAATAATTCCATATAAACTCCTTGTATTTTTATTGGCCCCTATTTTAAATTAATCTTCTTGCTGTTTCATATCTTGTATTGTAACTTCCTGATAATAATGTAGAAATTTTAACACAATATCCTGTTCCTGAAGATGCATGAATGAAGTTTCCATCTCCTATATAAATTCCACAATGTCCAATTCCATCCATTGTTTCATAATCTTTAAAAAATACTAAATCTCCTGGCTCTAGTTCTTCTTTTGATACATATGTACCATTGCTAGATTGCGCTCTAGCTGAGTGGCTTAGAGATATTCCAAAGTTTTTATATACATACATTGTAAATCCTGAACAATCAAATGTAGATGGTCCAGATCCACCATATACATATTTGCATCCTAAAAATTGTTTTGCATATTCTGCAATTTCTTCTCCTTTTGAAGATGAAGTTGTAATATTTTCACTTGTTTGCACTACTTGATCTGCTTGTACTATCTTTTCTGTTTCTTCTGTTGTTCTTTCCTCTGCACCTCTTGAAGTTGTTTCAGCCTTGCTTGCTGATAATAATCTTTTGGCAATATATCCTTGTGTTCCATTTCCTAATTCTACCTTATACCAATCGCCAGATTCTGCTATTGCTGTTACTTGATTATTTTGTACTAATGTATCTACTACCTCATAAGTTGTTGCAGGTCCTTTTCTAACATAAATTGATGGTGAATTTACGTACAATACTTTCTTTTCTATTTCTTGTTCTTGTATATCATTATTATTTGCTTTATCATCATTTTTTGTAGTTGTTGTATTAGTTGTTTCTTCTTTTAATACATCTTTTCTTATCCAAGCACTTATATCATCTGTTTGAATATATGCCCAGCCTTTTACTTCATCTAATACTAAAACTTCTTCACCTTTATTTAATTTTCCTATTTTACTTGAATTTATTAATGGTAAAATATATGCATTAGAGTCAGACTTTAATGTTTGTTTTCCTATAAAACTTTCTTTTTTCGTTTCTTCTACTACATTATTAGAATTATTTTCTGTAGTAGTATTTGTTTCTTCATTTACAGGTTGTTCTTGGTTTGCACTTGTTTTCTCTTTAGCTGGTTCTTCTTGGTTTGTAGTTTCTTCAGTCTTTGGTTCTTCAGTTTTAGTTTCTGTAGTATCTTCATCAACTTTTATATAATCTTTGTGCACAAAACCTGTCATTTTATTAACTTTTACTTTATACCAATCTCCAGATTCTTCTATAATTTCAAGTTTTTCTCCTTGATTTAGTAATTCTAAAACTGTTGAATCTGTAGATGCTTCTTTTCTTAATTTTAGTGTATCTGTATTTACAATAGCAGTAGTTGCCATACATGTTGTAGAGCAAATTAAGCTAATTAATAATGCCATTATTCCTATTACTATTTGTTTTCTATAATTCATTTTAACCATCCTCCTAATTTCTGTAGAGAAATTATGGTTATAGTATATATTTAAAAGTAAAAAAAGTCAATTACAATTGACTTTTTTATAAGACTTTTTCTATAAATTATCTTTATCATAATTTAGTGCTTTTCTGTTGTTATATATTATTTTTCCTTTACTATTTTCTCTATTTCTTCTTTTGTTAATTTTGTAACTTCACATATTAGATTAATATCTAATTCTTTTTTTATCATTTCTTTTGCTACTTCTATACTTTTTTCTTTTGCACCTTCTATTTTTCCGTTTTTTCTCTCCGTCTTTCTTTAGCTTTCCTTGCGGCATGATTAATAGCACTTATTCTATCCATTTCCCATTTTTCTCTTAATTCGGCTAGTCTTCTTACTTCTGCATCTCCTGTTAAATAATTCATTTCAATTCTTGCTTTTTTTAGTTTATCATTTTTTTCTTCTGCCACCTTAATCATCTCCTTATTATAATCATCTATAAATGCTAACCATTGATTTATCTTTTCATTCATGTCTGGATTCTGTTTTCTAAATTTTGGTAACTCTATAAAATACCATTTTAATCCTGTTAGCACTTCATAATCTCTATGTTTTTCTAACACTATTGCTGTCTCTGATATGTAATCTTCCACCTTTAAGAAATTATACCCTAATATGTTTATCATTATTACTTGATTTATATCTTCGTAGTCTGTTCCTCTTTCAGTTTCTCTTGATATTACCTTTCCACTATATAGCGTAGTTCTTTCTTCTATATTATATTCGTTTCTTAGTTGCATTTCTATTGATATTATTGTTCCATCTTCTAATTTTGCTTGTAAGTCTAGTCTTCCACCTTTTTCTTCTTTGCTTAATCTTTCCAAATTCACTTCTTCTCGTACTTCTATTGATTCTATATCTTTGTTTAATAGTGCATTTAGAAAATCTATTAAAAATTCTTCATTTCCTTTACGACTAAAGAAGGTTTGAAATATTACATCATTTTTTAAATTATATTTTTTCTCTTTTGTTTGTAATTGTAATTCTTCTTGTCTTTTATTTGCCATAAGCTTTATCCTTTCTAATTATACTAAATATATTTGTTCTTAACAATACTTTTTAGTAAATATTTATTGATTATTTACAATTCCATTGACAATAACAGACTATAAAATTATCCTCCTTCTTTATTCTATTTTTGTAATCTTGGATATTCTTTAGATTTAAATTTTGTTTTTTAATTTAATTTTTGAAACCTGAATCTTTAAATTTGATTCTCTAATATTTAATTATTTAATTGTTTAATATGGATTTCATAGAAATAATTTAAAATAAATAAACTAGATTATTAATTAAAATTTCTGTCTCCTCCTAAGTTGCTTGACTTTTAAAATAAAATTAGTCATGCAATTGTCAAATAAATTGCATGACCCTATACTAGCATGATTTTACCTGAAAATCAAGAAAAATCGTAAGACAAAATTCGACATTGACACAAAAGTTCTAGTAGATTCATTAATACACATCTCCTTTGCATCTTTTACTCCAAAAGTACCAAATTAACCAAAAGGAAACGTCCCCAAAGGTGAATCTGGCACTTTTGGTACATTTTTTGCTTTTTCATTGACTATTTTAGGTAATTGTTGTATTATATAATGGTAAAAATTTAAGGAGGAATGACAATATATGCTATGTTCAATATGTAATAAAAATACAGCTGTTATTTTTATTAACAAACAAATGCCTGACAATTCTATTGCAACTGAAGGCCTTTGCTACGAATGTGCTAAGAAAAAAGGTATTAGCCCTTTAGATGCACTTGCAAAACAGGCAAATATTTCTGAAGAAGATTTAAAAAATATGACAGACCAGTTAGAAAACATGTTCCAAGATATGTCTTCTAATATGGATATGGATTCTATTATAAATAATGAAAATGGTGATGGAGAAAATCCTGATATGCCAAATGGTATTCCACTTGGCGCTATTTTCTCAAATATTTTCGGTAAAAATGATGAATCTACTGAAAGTAGTTCTTCTGTAAATGGAGAAAAGAAAAAAGTAAAAGTAGATAAAAAGCCAAATTCTAAAAAGAAAAAGGCTTTAGATACTTTTGGAACTAACCTTACTGTTAAAGCTAAAAACAACGAAATTGACATGGTTATTGGTAGAAACAAAGAAATTCAAAGAATGATTCAAATTTTAAATAGACGTTCTAAAAATAATCCTTGTTTAATAGGTGAACCAGGTGTTGGTAAAACTGCTATTGCTCAAGGTTTAGCTATTAAAATTGCCTCTGGTAAAGTACCTGCCAAACTTTTAAATAAAGAAGTTTATTTATTAGATATGACTGCAGTTATCGCTGGAACTCAATTTAGAGGTCAATTCGAATCTAGAATGAAATCTATTATGGATGAATGTAAGAGTCTTGGAAATATCATTTTAGTTATAGATGAAATCCATAATATAATTGGAGCAGGTGATGCTGAACATTCTATGAACGCTGCAAATATTTTAAAGCCTGCACTAGCAAATGGTGAAATTCAATTAATAGGGACTACTACTTTAAAAGAGTATCGCAAATATATTGAAAAAGATACTGCTTTAGAACGTAGATTTCAACCTATAATAGTTGAAGAACCTTCTATATCTGATTCTATAGATATTCTTGAAGGAATTAAAAAATATTATGAAGATTTTCATAAGGTTAAAATCTCAAATGATGTAATTAAACAAACTGTTATTATGTCTGAAAAATATATACATGATCGTTTCTTACCTGATAAAGCAATAGACATTTTAGATGAAGCATGTTCACGCATAAACCTTAACAATAAATCTTTATATAAATTAGAAGTATTAAAGAATGAGTTAAAACAAGTTCAAGAAGAAAAAGAAGAAGCTGCACAAGCAGATTCTACAGAAGATTATCAAAAAGCTGCTGAACTTAAAGCTAAAGAATGTAGCTTAATTGAACAAATTGATGCAATTAATGCTAATTTAAAATTAAAAGATTTAACAATTCAAGATATTGCAGAAGTTATAGAAAGCTGGACTAAAATACCAGTTAAGAAAATAACTGAAGAAGAAACATTAAAACTACTAAATTTAGAAACAAATCTTCATAAAAGAGTTATTGGTCAAGAAGAAGCCGTAGAAGCTGTTTCTCGTGCTATTAGAAGAAATAGAGCAGGTTTAAAGAGCACAAAAAGACCACCTTCATTCATATTTGTTGGTCCTACAGGTGTTGGTAAAACTGAACTTGCAAAAAGCTTAGCTTATGAAATGTTTGGAAGTGAAGATGCAATTATCAGAGTAGATATGTCTGAATATATGGAAAGTCACTCTACATCTAAATTAATTGGTTCTCCTCCAGGATATGTAGGTTATGATGACGCAGGCCAATTAACTGAAAAAGTTAAAAGAAAACCTTATTCTATTGTCTTACTAGACGAAATTGAAAAAGCACATCCAGATGTTTTCAACGTTTTATTACAAGTATTAGATGATGGAAGATTAACAGATAGCCAAGGTAACACTGTAAGTTTTGAAAATACAATTATAATTATGACTTCAAATGCTGGCTCTAACTTAAATACAAACTCAATTGGATTTGGTGGAAATAGCATTGGAAATAAAGCTAAAATTTTAGATGCTTTAAAACAAAACTTTAGACCAGAATTTTTAAATAGAATAGATGAAATTGTTGTATTTGAATCATTAAACAAAGAACAATTATTACAAATTGTAGATTTAATGTTAGAAGACACAAGAAAAGCATTAGCTGATAAAAATATAACTTTAGAAATCTCAGATAGCGCTAAAGAATATCTTTTAGAAAAAGGAACTGACCTAAAATATGGTGCAAGACCTTTAAGAAGAGCTATAACACGTTACTTAGAGGACGAATTATCTGACAGAATTTTAAAACAAGAATTAAAAAATGGCCAAACAATTTGCGTTGACACTAAAGATAATTTACTTGACTTTAATATTAAAATATAGCAATAAATGTAAAATAATTAGGAGGACCTAAAATGTTTAAACATGTACCAAATATGCTTACCATACTAAGATTTATATTAATACCTTTTATAATAGTATTTCTATTTCAAGATAAATACATAGAAGCTTTTATATTTTTAACAGCTTCTGGAATTACAGATGTATTAGATGGTTTTATAGCAAGAAAATTTAATTTTATAACAAACTTTGGTAAATTAATAGATCCTCTTGCAGATAAAACAACTCAAATAGCAATATTAGTTACACTTGCTTTAAAGGGAATTATACCATTTTGGTTTTTAGTTATTGTTTTCATTAAAGAATTTTTAATGATTGCTGGAGCTTCTTTCCTTTATGGAAAAGAGTTAGTAGTATCTTCAAGATGGTATGGAAAATTATCTACGGTATTGTTTTATTTAGCAATAGTATGCTCAATAGTTATTAGATTTTTCTCTTTAGATGTTCATTTTGACATTTACATATACTATATTGCTCTTGCTGCTACTATATTTTCACTATTTATGTACTTCAATGCCTTTTATAGACAAGGCTATTTGAAAAAAGAAAATCTAAAAATTGAAAATAAAAAGTAAAATTAAATATATTTAGAATATATTTTTGAATTTTATTACTAAAAGCAATATGAGAAATCCAAATACAAATAGGATTTCTCATATTTTTATGTTCTAATTTATTTTACATGAAATAATCAATTATTCCATTGTATATTCCCCATGCTAATTTATCTTGATAACTATCTTCTAAAAGTAATTTTTCTTCTTCTTTGTTAGACAAAAATCCACATTCTACAATTGAAATAGGTATTTCTACATGTTTCATAATATAAACATTTTCTAATTTCATTGCAACTCTTTTATTCTCTTTTTGAATTGACTCATTTAAATTTTCTTGTAGACTTTTTGCAAGTTTAATGCTTTGCTCGTTTCCTTCTTTATAAAAACATTGCCAACCCCAGTATTGCTCTTGTGGAATTTTATTTAAATGAATAGATACAAAAATATCAGCTTGTGCCTCATTTCCTATCTTTACTCTGTTATGAATGTCAGATATTTTCTTTTGTTTTAATGTTTTACTATCTAAATCATAAATTGCTTCATCATCACTTCTTGTAAGTATTACTGTTGCACCACTTTGTTCTAGTAAACTCTGCACCTTTAAAGCAATTTTCAAATTTGTCTCTGCCTCTGTTGTTCCAGTACTACTTTGCGCCCCTTCATCTGGCTTTCCGTGTCCAGCATCTAAAACAATTACTTTATTGCTAACAGGTAGTGCCACTGTTTGAACTACATTGGTATTTTTAGTATTAGTCTGTATAGCAAAAACAAATAATGCTACCATAATAACACTTGCAACTATCATTATTCTTTTTTTACTTAAAATAATCATAATAAAAACTCCCATTTTGATACTTTATATATCTTATGAGAGTTTTTTTATTTTATTCTTGTTTTTATAATATACTACTAATAGTAAAATGCTTCTGAAAATCCTTCCATAAATCCTGTCATAAATGCTCCTAAAAATACTAGTACCCATATTACAAGTACAATACTTCCTGTAACTATACCTGTAATAGCCATGCCTTTTCCTGGCTTTTTCACTCCTAAAATACCGAATATTAATGCAAGTATTGAGCATGGAATTGAAATAAACCAAGCACACCATATTACTATTGATACAATACCTAGTACCATAGCTGCAACACTAAGTCCTGGTGTTTTTTCATTATTTATAACTTCTGTTTCTTTATTTTCTATCATATTTATTACCCCCTAACTATCTCCTATTATACACTATTTTTATTTTGTGGTCAAATTTGCTATCTTGAGGCACATTTGGCTTATCTTATAACCATATATAATTTATAAAATGGCAACAAAAAACCAGAATCAAGATTTTGTACGCAGTGCAAACTGCTACAAAATCTAATTTCTGCCATATTTATCTTCTACGGAAAGTTATCATACTATGATAACTTTCCTAGAATATAAAAAAACTAGTTCAAATTAAAACTAGCTTTATAGTATAATTTTATTCTAAATTAAATTCCTATAAATACTTGTACGAATATTTTTCCATACACTTCGCTATCTATAACACATATTCCAGTATAATCAAACTTTTCTTCTAATATATTTTCTCTATGTGATTTAGAATTTATCCAAGCCTCTACAGCCTTTTCTGCTGTAATATTTCCAGCCAGGTTTTCTCCTGCTATTTTGTATTCCACTCCTTGTGATTCCATTAGCTCAAAAGGCGTACCTAATTTTGGAGAATTGTGTGCAAAATAATTATTATTTACTAAATCTTCTGCTTTTAATTTTGCAACATTTTGTAAATTAGCAATTGGTTTTAGTTTTGTCAATCCATTTTGTTCCCTATATTTATTTATTAAATCTAATGTCTCTTGTTCTTCTTGAGATAAAACAACCTCTTCTTGTTCCATTTCAATTTCATACTTTATTTTATTATTATTTTCTTTTTCTCCTAATACTGCTGTTTGATATGTCGCAAATGAAATTGTTTCAATAAAAATAAAAGCCAAAAAAATAAATAAAATACCAAGCTTTCTCTTTGATATTTTCATCATTTAAACTCCTTTTTATAAAAAATTCTTTTAAATTTTTATCTTAAGCTTGTATCTTATTATATTTTATCCCTTGTTTATTTTTTTATTCTCTCTTTAAACGCAATGATATTATAGCACATTTTATAAATTATGTCAACTTTTAAAAAGAACATTTTTGGACGGTTCAATTTTGTCTTTTACATAAAATATAAAACGTGACAATATTAAAATATAAACATATCAATTTGAAAAAAAGCGGATTGAAAGTAAGTAAGCTAGAAATTATTAAGAAATTTGTGGAAAGAGTTCATTTTCCAAATGGAAGGGTGCCACAAATTTCGATTATAATTTCTGCGTAACTTAGCTTGAACGAGCATTTTTTGAAAATTTATATGTTTTTATTATATTATCTTTTAAAATTATGTAAAGGATAAAATTAAACCGTCCAAAAATGTCCTGCATAAAAAAGCGAGCCTAAGATTTTCTATCAAATGCAAATTTTAAGAAAATCTAAGGCTCGCCATATTTATCTAGTACAGAAAGTTCTCCTACAAGGAGAACTTTCCTACTATATAAAAAATATCAGTAGAGATGTTC
>CAKPPO010000017.1 GCA_934177725.1 uncultured Clostridia bacterium
GACATCATTTGACTTTCATAACCCGTTGTGTGAGTCAATAAATTCTCTATTGTCCAACTTTTCACTTTTTCTATATTGTTCTTATTAGTTATATTAGCAATATTTTTAATAGTTGGATACACTTTTGTTTGTAACGACAAAGGTTCTCCATTTACCATCATTTTTCTGTCTATAGCAATTCCTATTGATATAGCTACTAAAATTTTGGCACAACTTCTTAATTCATGTAAGTTATCATGATTATAAAATACCTTGTCAATTTTCCCAGCTTGTTCTAAAAAAATGCTATCGATATTCAAACTAGGTAAAATTTTTAATAATTCATTTTTATTATTTTCTATATCAATAATAGAAAGCTTACTTTTCATTAATTCCTCCTATTTTATCATTATATTCCCTAATTTATAGTTAACTCTGCCACACATAATTTATGGTCAAATCGTGTATCTATAATTTTATAATTATCATGCTTTATATTTTTTGTCGTTAGTATATAATCAATTTGTTTATTTTTTCTTGTGTTTTCATCTTCATAAACACATTGCATTTTGTCTTTTAAATTTGAAAATAATTCAAATATGTTCGTATAATTAAAATCGCCTAATAATATAACGTTCTTTTTAGTTTTAATCATATTCAAAATTTTATCTTATAACTTTTCATATATTTTTTTATAATTTAAAGGTGTTTCTCCGAATATATGAAATGGTAAACAATGTCCTCCAATAACTATAGTATTTAATTCTTTTATTTCAGATATGTTAAATCCCTTATCATGTGACCAATACGTGATTGTTTCTGTCTTCTTATATATTAAGTTTGGATTTTCCAATATATAATTTTCATTATTACTTATTTTAAATTTTGAACATACTGCAACTCCCATTTTATCATTTTCATTCATATCTGATGGAGATAATGAAATTTGTTCATTGTATTTTAGTTTTGTATTCTGACTTATATAATTTGCTAATGATTCCAGATTATTAGATTCTGTAATAGCCTCCTGAAATGCAATTATATCAACTCCATTTTGCTCTATTTGCTCTTTTATATATTTATATGAATCTTCATTTATCTCATTATTTCTTAAATCTTGTCCAACATTCCATGTTGCAACTTTTATTGTCTTGCTCATAGTTACTCCTCTTTCTATTATTTGCCTAAATCATATCATATAAATGCTTATTATTCAACTAATAGTATGTATAAGTTTATATAATTAAATTAACTTTATCAGATTTATTTTTACAAAAAATTATATACATTTATCTTATATTTAAAATTTTTTTAAAAAATTTGAGTTATATTGCAAGTTTCGACAAATTTTGCGTTTATAGTATGCTATATTATGCCTTAATCGCAAAAATGAAAAGGGGTGTTTATATGAATACAAATGATAATGGTGTTCAAAGCATTATGGGTAAAAAATGTGGTACTATAACTGTATCAGTTTATAGAGATGTAAATTCAGGTTCTCCTATTTTTTATGTGGAACCTGATAATGAAGATATACTTCCTGTATCTTATGTAATTGAAGATGTATTAAAATTGTATTAAAAAAAATAACCATCAAAGTACTCTTTTACTTTAATGGCTATTTTTTATTTTATTTATTTGTAGATCCAAATCCACCCATTCTTTCTCCTTCTGCTACGTCTTCATCTGCTACAAAATATTTTTGGAATATTGCTTGTCCTATGCAATCTCCTTTTTTTATTTCTACATCTTCATCTTTTATGTTGAAGAATGCAAACATTATATGTCCGTCATTATCTGGATTTCCATAGTAGTCTTTATCTACTACACCTATACTATTTGCTAATATAAGACCTTTCTTTCCAGGGTTTGAACTTCTGTTAGCTAATATTAAAACTTCATCATCTTGCATATATGCTTTAATTCCTGTTTTTATTAATGTAGGTTTCATACCTTTTTTAAAAGATGGTATTATGCAATCTTCTGCTGCTTCCACATCATATCCTGCTGAATATTTTGTTTTTCTAACTGGTAAATTTATTCCTTTGTCTTCAAATCCTTTTGCTATTTCAAATCCTCTTACTTTTTCCATTTATTTTCAACTCCTTGTTTATTTTGTTTTTATTATTCTTTCATTAAGTTTGCATTTTGTCAAGTATTTATTTTTTATATAGTTTTTCGTTTTTACTTCTAATTTTTATTGCATTAATTTTTAATAATTGTACATACTATTTTTACAAATTTCTTGACTTTCTTAATGTAGTTATTATATAAATATATAGATATAAATTATTCAAGGAGGTATTTATTATGGATTTAAAAGGAACAAAAACAGAAGCTAATTTAAAAGCTGCATTTGCTGGTGAGTCTCAAGCTAGAAGTAAATATACTTATTTTGCAAGTGTTGCTAAAAAAGAAGGATATGAACAAATTGCTGCTATATTTTTAGAGACAGCAGAAAATGAAAAAGAACATGCAAAAATTCATTTAAAATATTTAAATGGTATAGGAGATACTAAAGCAAATTTAGCTGATGCAGCTGCAGGTGAAAACTATGAATGGACAGATATGTATGAAACATTTGCTAAAGAAGCTGAAGAAGAGGGATTTACTGAAATAGCAGCTACTTTTAGAGGAATTGGTGCTATAGAAAAAGAACATGAAGAAAGATATAAAAAACTTTTATCTAATTTAGAAGATGGAGAAGTTTTCAAAAAAGGAAGTATTGTTATTTGGAAATGTAGAAATTGTGGACATATTGTTGTTGGAACAGAAGCTCCAAAAGTTTGCCCAGTTTGCAAACATCCACAATCTTATTTCGAAATAAAAGCTGAAAACTATTAATATTGGTAATTTGAATTAATTTAGATTTATTAGCTTTTAATTATATATATAATTTATTGAGTGGACCTTATATTATATAGGTTTCACTCTTTTTATTTACTCTTTATCATTTATTTATAATGTTCTTTTATACATTTAACTCTTATATTATTAATTTACAATAATTTCTTATTAATCATAAAAATCTATTGTTTTTATCTTCATTTTTTTATATAATATTTCCAATAAATAGGAGGGGTTTTATGAAATTAAAAAAATTTATTTTTACTATTCTATTTTTGCTTTTGGCAGTTATAATTTGGAATAGTAAATCTTATGCTTCTGGTGATTTAACTTTAAAAAATTTAGATTATAAAGTTAAATTAAACTCAGATGGAACTGCAAATGTAACTGAAACATGGGATATTTCTATAGAAGATACAAATACTTTATTTAAAACATTTAAATTAGATTCTAACAAATTTTCTGGCTTTAAAGATGTATCTTTAATTGAAACAACAAATGGTACAAGAAAAGAATTCACACAAATTTATAACGAAATGTATCATGTTACTAAAAATTGTTTTTATGCTTTAAATACATCTTCTACTGAGTTTGAAATAGCTTGGGGAGTTAGCGTAGATGGATATTCAAGAAGAACTTTTGAAATGAATTATACTATTATAGATGCTGTTAAAAATTATGCAGACTGTAGTGAATTCTATTGGCAATTTATCTCAACTTCTTCTGCAATTCCTGCAAAAAAAGTTACAGGAACTATTATACTTCCAGCAGAAGTTACAGATATTGAAAACTTACGTGTATGGGCTCATGGTCCTTTAAATGGTAACATTGAAAGAAAATCAAATAATGTAGTTTATTTTGAAGTAGATAATTTAAGAAGTAGAACTATGTTAGAGGCAAGAGTTGTTACTCCTACATATGTGTTCGAAAATAATGAAAACACTTCTTCTTCTGAAAAACTGGATTCCATATTAACACAAGAAACACAATGGGCAAATGAAGCAAATGCTAAAAGAGAAAAATTACAAAAACAAGAAAGAAATAAAAAAATCGCATTTATCGCATTTATTAGTATTACTAATGTTGGTGGTATTTTCTTAGCTATCTATTTAGTTAAGAAAATTAAGAAATATAAAGAAGAATTAACTAAACTACCAAGCTATAGTCCAACAATGCCATCAAAATATTATAGAGATATACCTAATGAAAATTCTTCTGCAGCACAAGCAGCCTTTGTTTATTACTTTAAAACTTCAAACATTTCTATGCATACAGCAGATGTTATTTCTGCAACAACACTTAATTTATGCTTAAAGAAAGTTTTAACTTTTGAAATATTAGATAATAAAAAGAATAATATTAAAATTACTTTAAATACTAATATAGATGAAAACTTATTAACAGAAAGTGAAAAAGTAGTATTTAATATGTATAAAAAAGTAAATTCTACATATTCTTTTACAATGAAAGAATTTCAAAAATACTGTAATTCTCATTCATCTTCTTGTTTAAGTAGTTTTAATTCAATTTCTAATAAAGCAAAAGACGAAGCAATTCGTGAAAACAATTATAATGCTACTTTAGAAAAACAGCATTCTAAATGGTCTGGTTTAGGTATTGGATACATCTTTCTCGCAATAATTAGTCCTTTATTAATGATTGCAAGTTTTATTCCAGCTATTATATGTGCAACATATACTTTAAAAATATCTGGAAAATATAATACTCTTACTCAAAAGGGTGTAGATGAACAAGAAGCATGGAAAGGCTTAAAAAATTATATGGAAGATTTCTCAATGATGAAAGAAAAAGAAGTTCCAGAACTTGCATTATGGGAAAAATATTTAGTATTTGCAACCGCTTTTGGTATTGCAGATAAAGTATTAAAACAACTGAAAGTAGTTTATCCACAAATGATGGATGAAACTTATATGAATGCTAATGGATATTATTATTTATACTTAATGAGTCATGGTAATTTTAGTAATAATTTCATTCATAGTATTAATACATCTATAACTAACACTTATAATAGTGTTAACTATTCTTCTGGTAGTGGATCAGGAGGTGGCTTCTCAGGAGGCGGAGGCTTCGGTGGTGGCGGAGGCCGGAATGGGCGGACGCTAAAACTCCAAAAGGGACAGATTAACCAAATGGATTTTTTAGTCGTTCGAGCTGAAAGCGAGTTACGAATAAAATATGCAGTGGCAACGTCCCCAATGGAGCACTTGTAATTTTCAGTTATTTATAGTATTATAATATTAATTTATTTAAGGAGGAAAAAATATTATGACAGCACTTATTATAATTTTAGTCGTTGTAGTTCTTATAGCTTTATTTGTTATTAGTGTATACAATGGCTTAGTAAAATCAAGACAAAAAGTTAAAAATGCTTGGAGTCAAATTGAAGTACAACTTCAAAGAAGATTCGATTTAATTCCTAATTTAGTAGAATGTGTAAAAGGTTACATGGCACATGAATCTGATGTATTAGAGAAAGTAACTTCTCTTCGTTCTTCTTGGGCAAATGCTAAAGGAGTTGAAGAAAAAGCAAACCTAGATAATCAATTATCTGGTGCTTTAAAAACTATTATGGCAGTTTCTGAAAACTACCCAGATTTAAAAGCAAATACAAACTTTACAGATTTGCAAAACAACTTAAAAGAAACTGAAAATAAAATTTCTTTTTCTAGACAATTTTACAATGACACTGTTACAATGTACAATACTAAAATTGAAGTATTTCCAGATAACATTGTAGCTTCTATGTTTAATTTCAAAGCTGAACCATTATTTAATGTAGATAATGATGAAGCAAGAAAAAATGTTAAAGTTGATTTTAATAAATAGAAGTAAGGACCAACCTATGTAGGTTGGTCCTCTTTTTGGTTCTTTCTGGAATTACTCAGCAGCAATATATGGCAAGATTTTTTCTTTGTCCATTGCCTTTAACACCTCATTAATGTACTTTTCATACTCCTCAGCTACTTCTCTGGCTTTCTCTAAAGAAATCTCTCCTGAACAAACTTTGCGAAGACTCTGCTTTATCTCATCTGCTTCTCTTTCAAGGATTTTGAATTTCGGCATCTTTGCTATAAATGGTATGCCGATTTTTCCTATTAAATTTTCCTTTGCATTACATTCGTCTAATGCTTCTTTAAGATTATGCATAAAACGTTCTGCTTTTGCAAGCTCAGAGTACAAAAGTGCTGCTTTGTACATTAAAGGGTTATCATTGTTCCGTCTTTCCATAAAGACCTCTCTTTCTGGGGCTACAACCCCTAAAAAAATTAATGTTATGCAGGAGGTTATCCTCTCTACATCTCTATTATATCATGTTATGCCATAAAGTGTCAATTATGTTAATGTATTCCATTTCTATAACTTAACAATTTCTCCTATCAAATCATAACCTCTTGCTTTAGTTATTTTACATTTAACGAATTTTCCTTCTAGTGCTTTATCTACCATTTCTATATATATTAATCCATCTATATCTGGTACTTCTCTATAACTTCTTCCTACATAATATTTTCCGTCAAATGTTTTTGTTTCTATTAATACTTCTAATTCTTTTCCTACCATTTCTTGTTGAGTTTCACTTGCTATTTTTTGTTGAAGACTCATTATTTTGTTATATCTACTTTTCTTTGTCATTGGATGAATTTGATCTTTTAATTTTTCTGCTGGTGTTCCTTCTTCTTTAGAGAAACTAAATGCTCCTAATCTTTCAAATCTTGCTTCTTTAACAAAATCATACAATTCTTCAAAATCTTCTTTAGTCTCACCAGGGAATCCTACCATTACTGTTGTACGAATTACTACTCCTTGAATTTCTTTTCTTAATCTTTTTATTAGATTTCTTATTGTTTCTCCATTACTTTTTCTATTCATTCTTTTTAAAACACTATTAGATATATGTTGAATTGGAATATCAAAATATTTACAGATTTTATCCTCATTTTTTACAACTTCTATTAATTCGTCTGTAATTGTTTCTGGATAAGCATATAAAAATCTAATCCATTTTAATTTTTCTATTTTGCAAAGTTCTTTAAGTAATTCTGCTAGTTTAGATTTTCCATATATATCTATTCCATATTTTGTAGTGTCTTGCGCTATTATGATTAGTTCTTCATATCCTTCATTTGCAAGTTTTTTAGCTTCTTCAATTACATCTTCCATTTTTCTACTTACAAATGGTCCACGTATTTTTGGTATTGCACAATATGTACAGAAATTACTACAACCTTCTGCTATTCTTAAATATGCAAAATTATTTCCTGTTGTAATTACTCTATCTAAAAAGTCTAAGTTATTTTTATTTTCTTTTTCTGACTTTAATATTGTTTCTATTTGCTCCCATATTGTGTTATATGAACTATATTTTATCCATAAATCTACTTCTGGAATTGCTTTTGAAAGTTCTTCTTTATATCTTTCTACTAAGCATCCCATTACTATTAGATATTTACACCTTTTTTTCTTATATTCTGCCATTTCTAAAATAGTATTTATTGCCTCTTCTTTTGCTGGTCCTATAAATCCACATGTATTTATTACTAGCACATCCGCTTCTTCTTCATTATTTACTATTTTGTATCCATTTTCTTTAAATAGCCCTATTGCCATTTCTGTATCTACTAAATTTTTACTGCATCCTAAATGTACAAATCCTACGTTCATTTTATTATTTCATTCCTCTCTTTTTTGTTTCAAATTGTACCATTGATTTAAGGAATATCTTTTGATATTCCTTGCTTTTTATCTTTCTTCTTCCTCGGTTATTCTTGCTTCTTTTTTTCTTTTTCTTTGTATGTATTCAATAATTTCATTTACACATTTTTCTAGATTATAATTTTCAAAAGTTTCAAATTTTGAAATTCCTGCCTCTTTTAATTTTTCTTCTGAAAAATCTATATTATCAGCTTTTAATCTTCTTTCCATTTCTTCAAAATTTGGTTTTGCTTGTTGATTTTCTCTTGCAGTTGCTCTTTTTCTTCTTTCTTCTTCACTTATGCAAATATATACAGGTACCATTTTTAAGTCTTTTTCTGGATGATTCTTTAAATATCTTAAAATACTCGTATAAGACTCTAAAGTTCCTATACTTAAAAAATCTCCATCTTGTTTCCATTGATCATCTGCTATTGTTGCATATGTCCAAATGTCTTTCTCACCATTCTTATTTATTACATTGTAATTTCTGTTTTCCATTACTTTTTGTTCAATTTCTAATTTGTTAAATTCTTCTCTTGTTATAAAATTATATTCTCTCCCTTGAATTTCTCCCTCTCGCATAGGTCTTGTTGTATAAGGAATATACAAATTTGTATCTATTCTTTCTTTTACTTTTTGATATATAGTATCTTTTCCTGCTGAACTTTTTCCCATTATATAAATAAGATTTGACATTTTTTAGTCCTCCTTTTATTCCTCACTAAACATATGCTTTCTTGTTATTTCTAATAAACTTAGTTTAGTAAATTCCATTACTTGTGTTTTTGCTCTGTCTTCTTTTAAATTCTCTTTTAATATTTTTATTATTTCTTCTCTACTAGTTTCTTCATTCATATCTATGTAGTCTATAATAATTATTCCACCTATATCTCGTAGTCTTAATTGTTTTGCAATTTCAATGCTTGCCTCTTTATTTACTTTTAATGCTGTTTTCTCTATATTTTCTTTTCCAGTAAATTTACCTGAATTTACATCTATTGCAGTTAGTGCTTCTGTTTTATCTATTGTGATAAACCCTCCACATTTAAGCCATATTTTTCTATTTGATATTTTTTCTATTTGACTATTTAAACCATATTTATTTTCTAGTCCTTCTTCTACAAATTCTACTTTTATTGTCACATCTTCTTGTAATCTTTTTAAAATTTGTTCTATTTCTTTTTGCAATTCTTTGCTATTTGTATATATTTTTTCTAGTTTATTGTCTGCAATGTCTAATAGAATTTTCTCTAAAATTGTATCACTCTTTTTTATTATTTTTGGTACTTTATCATCTGAACTTAAAAATTCTTTTTGTATATTTTCTAATTCTTCTAAAGTATTTTCTATGTCCTTTTTTATTTTACTTTCTTCTTTTCCTTCTGCCGCTGTTCGAATTATAATACCTATTTTTTTGTCCTTTTTAACGCTTTCTACAATACTTACTAATCTCTTTTTTTCTTCTTCATCTTCTATTTTTTGAGAAACTGTAATGAAATCATTTTCTGGAAGGATTACAACAAATCTTCCAGCTATTTGTATATTAGTGCTTACCCTAGCTCCTTTTATATTGTTACTATCTTTTTTTACTTGTACTAATACTTTTTGATTCGGTTTTATATAATCTTTTATTTTGTAGTTTTCTAATTCTTCTTTCTTATTTCCTGTTACATTACTTTTTTTAGGTAATATGTCTCTTATATGCAAAAATGCATTTTTTTCTGCTCCTATATCTACAAATGCCGCTTGCATTCCTATTAAAATATCTGTAACTTTACCTATATAAATATTACCCTCTAAACGTTTTTTGTCTTCTTTTTCCTTGTAATGTTCTTTTAAAATGCCATCTTCTAAAATACTAATTTCTTTTAAGTCTTGTTTTTGAACAACAATTAATTCTTGCATACCTAATTTCATTCCTCGTTTGAAAAAGAATTAAATTTTGGCAATGAAAATTTTATTTAAAAGGCAAGGGTGCATACTTTGTGTATGTAACCGCGTTTTAAACAAAATTTGAGGCAGCCAAAATTGTAATTATTTTTCAAACTTTCCCTTTCTTAGTTAAACTTATTCATAGCTATATCAATTCCATCTTTTATAATTGAAATCATTGCTTTTTCAGCCTTTGTAGTTCCTTCATCTAATATGTTTTTTTCTTCTTCTGGAATAGCACCTATAACATAATTTATCATATCGTCTTTATATTCAGGTTTTCCTATACCTACTCTAATTCGCGCAAAATCTTCTGTTTGAAGTTCTGCAACAACAGATTTCATTCCATTGTGTGAACCGCTACTACCTTTTTTTCTAATTTTTATTTTACCTGGTTCAATATCAATATCATCATATATAACGAAAACATTTTCAATTGGAATTTTATAAAAATTAACAACTTGAACAATTGATTTTCCACTTAAATTCATATATGTTTGAGGTTTTAATAAAATAACCTTTTCATTTTCTATAAAACCTTCTCCATATAACGCGTCAAATTTTTTCTTGTTAACTTCAATATTATATTCCTTTGCTATTTTATTTATAGTATTAAATCCCATATTGTGCCTTGTTTTACTATAATCTTCCTCAGGATTTCCAAGTCCTACTATTAAATACATTTTTCCTCCTATCCAATAAGCTTTTTTAAGTCTTCCTCATTGAATTCATATTTTTTATTACAAAAATGACAAACTATTTCTGCTTTTTTGTCTTCCTCTAGTATTTTTGCTAGTTCTTCTTTTCCTACTGTTTTTAATGCTGTTTCCATCTTTTCTTTTGAGCAATTGCATTTGTATTCTGGTTTTCTTTCATCTTTTAATACTTTTATATTTGCATCACCTGTTATATCTTTTGCTATATCTAATAAGCTCATTTCTTCGTCTAACATTTGGCTTATTGGTTTTGCTTCTACTAATCTATTTTCTAATATAAATAATTCATCTTCTGTAGCATCTGGCATTGATGTTACTATAAATCCTCCTGCACTTTTTACGCCATTTTTATCTACAAGAACTCCTAAGGCTACTGCAGTGTTCTTTTGCTCTGATATATAATAGTAATTTGCGAAGTCTTCTGCAATTTCTCCTGTTACTAACTTTGACATTCCCACATATGGTTCTTTTAGTCCTATATCTTTTATTACATATAAAAATCCATCTCTGCCTACTGCTGTTCCTACATCTAATTTTCCATCTTTTTTTAAAGGTACATCTACTGCTGGATTTGTTACATATCCTTTTACCTTTAAATTACTATCTGATGTTACTATAATACTTCCTATTGGTCCATTTCCTTTTATTTGTAAAGTTAAGCTATCTTCTGCCTCTTTTGTGTTAGATGACATTAGTACTGCCATTGTTAAACATCTACCAAGTGCTGCTGTTGCAACTGGACTTAAGTCATGTATTTTTCTTGCTTCTTCTACTAATTCTGTAGTTGAAACACAAGTTATATTTATTTTTCCATTATATGCTAAAAATTTCTCTATTTTATCCACGCTTACTAACATTCCTTCCTTAATATTTTTTATTTTTCTAATTCTTTTTCTTCAGTAGAAATCAAAAATACTTTATCATCAAATCCGCCTCTCTTGGCTTTTTTCTCTTCTTTCACTTTCTTTATTTCTTCTAAAGATATATTTCTATTTTTTATAATAGTTTCCATTACTTCCATAAGATCTGCTATTTCTTCTGTCAATTCTTCTTTTGTTTCAGAATTAACAACTTCATTTGCTTCTTCTAGCAATTTTTCATTTAATGCTTTTTGATATTCTTCATCTTGCAATATTGAAACTTTAATATTTATTCCTTTTGTTGTTAAATTTTCAATCATTCTATCTCTAACTAATTTGTTCCATTTTTTTATCATTTTATATTTTCTCCTTCAATTTTTCCACATTATATCATATTTTTTGTTAAATTCATAGTACTACACAAAAAAAGACGTCTTGTATAAATTTAAACTATACTTTATTAAATTTTACAATATAAAAAGAAAGATATCCTATTTCATTTTTTGAAAAATAAGACATCTTTCTAATTTTATATTTTTCCAAATTGATCTTTTTTTGCTTTACACAATGGGCAAGTCCATTCTTCTGGTAAATCCTCAAATTTTGTTTTAGGTTCTACATCATTCTCTATGTCTCCTATTTTAGGATCGTAAATATAGCCACATGCTGAACACTTATGCATTTCTCTTTCATCTTCCTTTAATTTAAAGAATTCTCTATATCCAACAAATACTACTGCTACAACCATTAATGCAAATGAAAGTGCTTTCCATATATCACTTTCGAATAGAATAACTGCAAACATTCCACATGCTGCACTAACTCCATATAGCAATAAAACTGCTTCTTTTTGTGTAAATCCTTTAGCTATTAATTTATGATGTAAATGTCCTTTATCTGCTTGAAATACTGCTTTTAATGATTTTCCTTTTGCTAATCTTCTTACTATTGCAGATAATGTATCAAATATAGGCAATCCCAAAACTATCATTGGTAATACTATAACAAATGCTGTTGCTGTTTTTGCAACTCCAAGTATTGATACTATTGAAAGTGTAAATCCTATAAAGTTTGAACCTATATCTCCTATAAATGTTTTGGCTGGATTAAAGTTAAATGGTAAAAATCCAGCTAAGGCACCTATTAGTGCTGTTATTAATATAATTGCCAAAAATGGTGAACCATTTAGAGCAAATATTATTAGTAATGATATACATGAAATTATTGAAATTCCTGTAGATAATCCATCTAATCCATCTATTAAGTTAATTGCATTTGTAATTCCTACAATCCACCCCATAGTTAGAATTATAGAAAATGCATTTCCTATTACTATATTTCCTTCAAAAAATGGTATATCAAAATTATCTATTCTAATTCCACATGCTACAACAATTCCTGCTGCTATAACTTGTCCTAATAATTTTACCAAAGGATGTATTCCTTTTATATCATCGAAAAAGCAAAATGCGCTTAAAACAAATATTCCACATGCGAAACCAATTAATTTAACTATATAGTTTTCTGGTCCAAATATATCTATATTTCCTTCTATTGAAGATGTTATTATCAAATAAATTGTTGATATTAAAAAACCTATGATAATAGCAGGTCCACCAAATTTTGGCATAGCCTTATTATGCATTCTTCTATTATCTTTTGGTATATCTACAGCTCCTATCTTTTTAGCAATTCTTATTGTATAAGGTGTTAATATAAATGATGTGATAAAAGCAAGTAAAAAGGCAATTGCAATATCTCCCCACATAATTTACCTCCTATTTGCCTTTCAATATATCATAAAAAGAGAAAGAATACAATATTTTATTTGTATTCTTTCTCTAATTTTAAGTTTGTATATAATTTGCTTATCATTTCTAATTGTTTTTTGTTTTCTTCTGATATTTCAAATGAATATAGTTTTTTGGCTGGTGCCTTAATTATATATGTAATTGCCATTTTGGTTGACTCTGATATTTGAATTGCACCTGTATCTTGTTTGCCACAACTTTCACATTTTAAGCCATTGTCTTTTAAGCTGAAGTAATATAAATTATCTTTTTGATTACAATTTACACATTCTTCTATTCTAGGTGTAAAGCCTAACAAACACATTAAGCGTAATTTAAAAATTGATATAACAAAATCTAAATCCATATCTATTTTTGATATTACATATAAAGTATTTAAATATAATTGCAAAATTTTATATGTGTTTTGGTTTTCATCTGTTACATCTTGTATTATTTTAGTTATTTGTGATGCATATTCTAATTTTTCTAAATCTATTCTAATATCGTAAAATACTTCTATTGTCTCACATGAATTTAAAGTATATGTATTATTTCCTTTAAATAACATATATTCACCAAAGCATAGAAATTGAGTGCCTGCCATTAATTGACTCTTAGGTCTTCTTGCTCCTTTTGCAGAGCACCCAATTTTTCCGTTTGGTGTTAATATAGTTACCATTTTATCGAAATCACCCATATTATTTTCGGCAATTATTATCCCTTTAGTTTTTATAGTACCCATATTATATTTTCCTTATTTTATTTATTGTTTGTATCTATTCCTATATTTTCTCCTAAATTTGGTGTTTTCTTTTCTTCTGTTATTAGTAAATCTTGTTTCATCTTTTTTTCCATGTTTTCTACTTCCACAAACTCTAAATAGGAATTTATGTCCCCAGTATTTTTAAATGTATTCCATGCTAATTGTTTTATCATACGCTTACACTCCTTTATGCTATTTTTTCTTTGTTCTTATTTTTTACTTTTTTACCTATTTTATACTTGGAAAGTTATGGTTCTATTTTAATTTGAATTTCTTTATTATGCTGTCATTGTTTAGCCAATCTTCTTTTACTTTTACCCAAATTTTTAAATTAACTTTTGTACCTAACATATCTTCTAAATCTTGTCTTGCATATGTTCCTATCTTTTTAAGCATACTTCCGTTTTTTCCTATTATAATTCCTTTATGTGATTCTCTTAAGCAATAAATTGTAGCATCTATATCGTATATTTCTTCTTTTTCTTTTGTTTTTCTAAATTTTACTTTTTCTGTTTCTACTAAAATCCCATGTGGAACTTCGTCTTGAAGTAGTCTTAATGCTTTTTCTCTTATTATTTCTTCTACTAGTTGTCTTGTTGTTTGATCTGTATATTCGTCTATATCATAATATGCAGGACCTTCTTTTAGGTTACTTTCTATTTCTTGTAATAAAATTTCTAAATTATCTTTTTTTGTTGCTGAAATTGGAACAACTGCAGTAAAATTGTACTCCTGTTTGTACAATTCAATTAATTTTAATAAATCTTCTTTATTTTCTACTAAATCAACTTTATTAATAGCTAAAATTGTTTTTTTACCAGCTTGTCTTATCTTTTCTAATATTTTTGAGTCTCCCCTGCCTATTTCTTTTGAAGTTCCATCTATAACAAATACTACAACATCAACATCTCCAATAAAAGTAAATGCTGTATCTATCATAACTTCGCTTAATTTAGATTTTGGCTTGTGTATTCCTGGTGTGTCTATAAAAATAATTTGTGAGTTTTCTCTATTTACAATTGCACGAATTGCAGTTCTTGTTGTTTGCGTTTTATTAGCAACCGCTGCTACTTTTTCTCCCACTAAACTATTTATAATTGTTGATTTTCCCACATTTGTTCTTCCTATAATTGATACAAAACCTGATTTAAATTTTTCTTCCATTTCTTTCTCCTAATTTATATTAACATATTGAAAGTGCTAAATTTGTAAAATTTAGTCACCTAATTTATTTTTTTACTATTTTCATATAACTCATCTGGACAAATATCTGCTCCGTTTTCCCATTCTATTGATAATCCTGATACTTTTACTTTTTCAAAATTATCTTTTTCTTTTAATTCTTGAAAAATCTTAAATTTAAAGTATGGTGTTATATCTAAAATTTTAATTTCTCCATTATCAAAAGTAATTTCAATATTATATTTATTTAAAATTTTTACATTTATCGCTTTTGGTCTCATTTTATTACTCCAATCCTTTTATTTTTATTATTTCTCCATCATTTTGATAAATATACAAAACATATAATAATTCCATAAAATTGAGATATAATAGGCATTATCAACCTCCTTTATTATAGCATTGCTTATTTACTTTTTCAATTATTTTGAATAATATTTGATATAAATTGTTTTGATTAAATTATTTTGAAAATAAAATCTTAAAGCGATAAATGTAATGGCATTATATATTATTTTTATATTTATGTCAACATAAAAAGAACGTTTTTATATTAGTAAAACGTTCTTTTTATATTTAAAATTTATATGTTATTATTTACTTCAGTAGTTGTAGTAGTTTCTGCTACTGGTGCTCCTGGGACTATTTCAACTTTGCTATCTATTGGACAAATTTGAACAAATGTATTTCCATCATTTACTTCTATTTCATTTCCTTGTAAGTCTCTATAAACTGTTTGATCAGCTCTTGATGTTTTCTCTGCTGTTATTTCTATTGCTTTTCCATTTGTTACATACCAACCTTCTAGTGTTTTAACATTATCTAATGTTTGTCTTCCTTTATTTTCACCATCGTTTAATGTCCAATTTTCGCATTTAACTATTATAATATTTTTAGTAGTAACTGTTTCTCCTGTATCCCAATCTACTTGTTTAGTATTTCTAGAATAACGTGTATATCTTCCTGTTATTTCATCATATTCATATTTTACAGTATTACTTGTTGAATATGGTATTGTTACTGTTGTTGCTTCTATATTGCTATTTAAATTAACTGGATCTGCAACATATTTTAATACACTTTTTTGTGTTGATGTTGTTGCATATCCTTTACGATTTGCTATTTCTAATATTTTTTCTGTGTTTGTAACTGCATTATGTGGTGCATATTTATCTTTTACTCTCCAGAAAGATGTTGAGCTTTCATATATTCCATTAATGTTGTTTACTCCTAATTTTGCAATATCTGCTTGTGCTTGTGGACTCCAACCAAAATGAACATATATTGCATCATTCTCTAGTGCATAATCTAAGAAATAATGTCTTGAACTACGAATAGGACCTAATTTATCTAAATTTACACCTTTATAAAGTGCCATAAGTCTTGTTTCTCCACCCTCTACTATTATTTCATATACCATGTATGCATCATTTAAAGCAGCTTGTGGCATTGCTTGTTTATGATTGTCTATCATTACTGCTATTGGTCTATCTGTTCCACTAAATGTTTTTGGTTCTTTTTTCTCTACAATTATTGGTTCATTCTGCTCATTTACATTTGAGCTTACTTCGTTTCCTTTTTTATCTTTTATTACTTTCATTCCTACTAGCACTCCGGCTATAATGATTACTACAACTAGAATTGCTATTAATACTTTAATTCCAACTGACCCTTTCATTTCTTCTTTCCTTTCAACATTTAAATTATTTTACTTACAAATATAAAAATTGCTATTATTACTGCGTTTAGTGCTGCTAGTACAACTGCTCCTGCTGCTACATCTTTTGCTATTTTGGCAATAGGATGAAATTCTTTGGTAGATAAGTTAACTGCTTCTTCTATTGCTGTATTGACCATTTCTGTAATAATAACCAACATTGTTGCAAATGTTAAAAACATACACTCTGTAATATTTAGCTTAAAGTATATTGCACAAATAATTACTGCTACTGCAATACACAATTGTACTTTTATATTACGCTGTGTTTTTACTGCATACCAAATTCCACTAAGTGCTTTTTTCCATGCATCTATAAAATTTTTGTTTTTCAGCCTTTCGTCTTCCATATTTTGCTCCTTTACCTAGTTTGTTTTAGTATTGTTAATACTGCTTCTTCTTTAGGTCTCATTATTTGTTTGTCTTTTTCTTCTATATGGTCATATCCCATAATATGATAAAACCCATGAACTATCATATATGATAATTCTCTTTCGAAACTATGCTCATATTCTTCTGCTTGTTCTTTTACTCTTTCTAAAGAAATAACAATATCTCCTAGTACTTCTGGAACTTTATTTTTTGTTCTTTTTTCTACTATTTCATCTATTTCATTTTTTTCAAACATAGGAAAAGATAATACGTCTGTCTCTTTATCTATATTTCTATATTCTTTATTTAAAGTATGAATTTGATTTGGAGTTGTTAAAGTTATGCTCAAATAAAAATTTAAGTCTAATAAATTTTCTACTTTAAAACATGTTTGTACAATATTTTTTACAAATTCTTTTAGTTCTTCATTTTCTTCTACATCTAAAAAATATGTCTCTACTACTTCTTGCATAATACTTTCCTTCCTATAAAACTACCTTCCGTTTTATGAATTCCATTTATAGTTTTCATAGCTCCTAAAGATACTAATTTTTCTTTGTAAAATTTAATAATTTTATAATATTTATTTTCATTCTTATATACTTCTTTTAAATCTGCGCTAATAAATAGTATTTCTTTCTGTTTTTCATGTTCATATTTATTTTGGATTTTTTGAATTTCTTGGTATTTTTTCCAAAATGCTTTATATTTTTCTCTTTGTTCTGGCTTGTCCCAATATATTTTAGTAGATAGAAGTTTTACATTGTAATCCTCAATTAGACGAATTAACAATGAATAAGCTTTTTCTTGCTTTTTTATAACTCTTGTATCTACAATTAGGCTTCTTACATCTTTTAGTAATTTTATATAGCATTGTTCTGCTACAATTAATGGTAAGCTATGTGTAAATAGTTTTCTACTAATTGCAATTAATACCATTCTTTTTTCTATTCCTTCATTTTGGTCTAATTTTCCTATTGTATAGTTTTCATATTTTTCGTATTCTTCTATTACTTCTTTATATGTAGTAGATTCTTCTTTTTCCATTTTTAGTGGTAAAATCTTTGTAATATATTCTTCTAATACATTAAATATTTTTTCAAAAATTACTTCTTTGTTTTGATATGTTAATTGATCTGCAAGCTTTATAGAAAAATGTTTTAGTAAACCTTTATATAATGCATCCATTTTTTCTATATAAAAAGGTTTATATCTTTCCATTAGTTTAGGTTTATCTAGCTCTTTTATCGTTTCATAATCCAACTCTAATAAATATTTTTGTTTACGATATTTATATTCTAAATATTCTGTTTCTTTAATACGAATTACTTCATAATAACTAGATAAAGCATTTTTCTCAAAAACAGATGCTGTATCATTTTTTACCTTTTTATAAATAGAATCCATTATATGTTTGTCTATAGCTTCTAAATATAAGCTAAATGTATCTTCATATTTTTTTTGTAAAGTTTCCTTTTTATTAGTATCTTCACTTTTTTCGATTTCTGAAAAAGCTTCATATGCTTTTAACACATTATTTCTCTTCATAGAAATTAACATTCCATTAATTCCTATTCTTGTAGGAACTAACAGTTTAGTGATAGTACTTGTTATTTTTGTAAAAAAGGTTTTATCTGTATAGACTCTTAAACTTCTTTCTTCCATAGCACTTCTTCCTTTCAAAATACAATTTTTTCTTTTGTCCCAATTTCTTCTAGTACTTCATATATCACTTGAGCTTCTATATATTCTTCTGTTTCTTGATAATTGATATAAGTATTTAAAATATTTTCTTTAACTTTTACTTGTTCATCTAATTTTTTCTTTGCTTCTTCTTCTGCCTTTTGTTTTGCTTGTTCTTTAGTATAAGTTATAGTTTCTTCTATTAATTCATAGTTATTTTTTTGTATTATTTCTACTGGTAAATAAAAGTCTGAAAATAATTTTATTTTTTTATTTTGTTCTATTGTATCATATTTTTTAAATTTTGAAAGAGTTTTATAAAAATTTATTGTAAAATTATTTATTCTTACGGAATATTTTGTTTCCTCGTTTTCTGTTTTCCTTGAAACTACTTGATTTAACTCAACTTTTTCATTTTGAGTATACCAAACTTTTGCCTGAACACTGCCATTTGCATGTACATATCTTGTTCCTGTGAACTTTCCTTCTAGCCATCCTCCTATTACAGGTGTACCTTCTTTTATTACATCACCTTTTTTTACTAGGGGTGTGCCATTTATAGCGTTTACTTTTTCAATTATTCCTGCTTTTGTTGCAACAATGTTACAGTACTCATCTTCTTTAATAATATCTGGCTTTTTATCTGCTTCTACTACTTTTACAATAGCATTTGTTCCTCTTATATCTATTCCTACCCATGCTAAATCATTTCTATCCAATCTCATTTTATTTATAATTTCTTTTGTGTCCACCTTATTTTTAAAGGTTCCTATTTCTAATCCTTCTCTTTTTAGAGTTTGTAATATTTCTTCTTTATCTATTTTTTCATTTCCTACTACTTCGATATTCCATACAAAATTAGATAAAGAAACTATTGCTACTATAATCAATATTAATGAAATGAAGAAAATTTTTCTTTTTCTATATTTATTAAAAATAAAAGGAAGACCTCTCTTTTGTTTTATACTTACTTTGCATTTTGCTTGTTTAGCAAATTTGACTATTTGTCTAAAATCTTTTATACTTACATTTGCTTCTAACAAAGTTGTCTTTTTTCTTTTACTATTCCAAATAAGAATGCCTTTATTTGAACATAAATTCATTAATCTTTCTATAAAATATCCTTCTATAGTTATTCTTACATAACCCAATAAGTAATTCTTAAGTATTTGTATGTACAAAGTAAATCCTCCTTATTTATCAATTGTTTTCTCTATTCGTCAATTGTCCTTTCAAAGTCTATTCCTTCTATTTTTCCAGTAATTAAAATATCATCATTAGTCATTTCATTTAAATTTAACTCAAAACCATTTATATTAATTATTCCTATATGCGTACTTAAGCGAATATAGAAATCTTGATATTCTAAAATATTTTTATAATTTTCCACCAACAATTCTTCAAACCCAATTAAGGTTAATTTAGGCTTTTCTGAAGAAATTTCTTGTGGTATTTCCAATAGTTCTTCAAATCGACTCTGCTTTTTTCTTCTTTTCATCTTTCTCTCCTTTATTACCTTATACTTTTAACGTTCGAACTGATCTAATGTAGCAAATTCATACCCCATTTGCTTTATCTGTTTTATGCAATAATCTAATACATTTGTATTATCTTTTGAATTTCCATGTAGTAAAATTACTGCTCCATTATGAATATTATCTAATATTTTCTTTTTAGCATAATCTTCTCTTCCCTGCTTTTTCTCGTCCCAATCATCATACGCAAATGACCACATTACATGTGTGTAACCTAAATTGTTACAATATGCCACACTTTTTTCGCTATATTCTCCTTTTGGTGGTCTTAAGTATTTCATTTCATATCCGAATTTTTCGTATATTGTTGTATGAAGAGTCATTACTTCGCTTTTTATTTGTTCTAAGGTAAGTGATGGCATACTTTTATGATTTACTGTATGATTTCCTATTGTATGTCCTTCATCTATCATTTTCTGCACTAATTCTGGCTTTGTGTTCACATAGTGTGCTGTTATAAAAAAACATGCTTTTACATCATTTTGCTTTAAAACTTCCAGTATTTTTTCTGTATAGCCTGCCTCATACCCTTCATCAAATGTTAGATATACTTTCTTTGAATCTTTGCCACCCATTGCTATTCCTTTTGCTTCATCTATTATTCTTTTATTTGTTGAACCTAAATCAGGTTGCTCATGATTATCATTTCTTTTTATTCCCCATTCTATTTTTTTAGAACTTAAACTATCTATTGTAGTAGCACTTGTATTAATAGTTTTGTTACTTGTTAAGGAATTTACTATGCAAAATGTAAATATAGCAATAACTAATATGCTAAACGTATAAAAATATTTTTTCATATAAATACTCCCTTCGTCCTTAAATTTTATGATTTTTGTTTTAAATTATTACTTTATTTATGGATATAATTTATTTTTCAAAAATCTTTTTTTGTATTTTTATACTTATGAATTTAATTTGCTCTGTATGTATTGCATAAGTTTTCCCTTATTTTTACGCATTTATGCACATTTCGACATTTTTTTATTTTTTATCTCAAGTTTTCTATTGACAATGATATTTTTTTGAATTATTATGTATTAAATAATAAATAGGTAAATTTTTCCAGTTTACTTTTTCATTATTTTTATTCAATTTAACACGGAGGATGAAGATATGTTGAATTTTGTTCTTTGTGATGATAATCAGTCTATTTTAGACAGGCTATGCAAAATGTTGGAATCACTTTTTATTAAGCATAATTTTGATGCAGAAATAGTCTTTTCTTCTACAACGCCTGAGAGTACACTTGAATATGTTAAAAACAATAATGTAAATGTACTATTTTTAGATATTGATTTAAAATCCAAAATGTCAGGCTTAGATTTAGCAAGTCAAATTAGAAAAACAAATAAACAGGTTTATATTATTTTTACAAGCGCACATTTGGAATATGTTTTAATTGCTTATCAATATAAAACTTTTGATTTCATTCCAAAACCAATTACAGTAGAAAGATTGGAAGAAACTTTTTTGCGAATTGTAGATGATATAAAGGCTGACTACAAAAAAAGCAATTTTATTAGAATTGATAGTAGAAATACTATTATTAATGAGGATAGTATTAAATTTATAAAAAAAGATGGAATGAAATTAGTCTTTTACACTGATAGCAGAATTTATGAAACATATAGTTCTTTTAACAAGATTGAAGAAATTCTGCCCTCTAATTTTGTTAGGTGCCACAAATCTTATATTGCAAATTTGAACAAAATTTATGATATTAGTCCTAGTGATAATAGTATTTCTTTTGACAGCACTTCTAATATGAAGTGTTATATAGGACCAAAATATAAAAATAAAATAATGGAGGTTTTTAAAAATGATAGAAATTTTACAAACAATTTGGAGTAGTTTAACTACAGAGAATCCGGTATTAACTAATTATATATGCGTTCCTTTAGCTTTTATTGAAGCTTACGTTTCTATGCTTTTGTTTACTACTTTATTAAATATCAGTGCAACTAAAAGACAGAAATTATTGTATGTTTTAATTGTATCTATATTTGGAGCTATTATTAGATTAATTGTTCCAAGTCCATTTAATGCATTTATGAATTTTATAGTTATGTTCTTAAATATTTTATTTATATTCAAACCAACTTTTTTAAGGGGAATCCTTTGTTTAGTTTTTCCATTTATAGTAGAAGCATTATTAGAATCTACTTTGGCAAGAATATATTATTGTGTGTTTTCCGTTGACTATGTAGAAGGAGGAAATATTCCTTTGCACAGATTAGTTGGTACTCTTGTTATATATTTAGTAATGTTTTTAATCTACGTTTTATTAAAATATTTCAAAATCAACTTATCTAAATTACAAGTTCTAGACAAAAAGAAAAAGTTTTGGTTAATTTTCTCTACATTATTTGGAATAATATTAATTGGCTTGCAAGTATATATGATTACTTTTTACGTCTCATATTTACCTTTTTTCATAACAATTATATTTATGGCTACATTAGTTGCATATTTTATAATTAGTTTGTATACAATGTTTACTGTTTCAAAACTTGAAACAACATCAATGAATTTAGAAGAAGCAACATTATATAATAAAACATTGCAAATGCTTCAAGATAATACTAGAGCTTTTAGACATGACTTTTCTAATATTGTACAAGGTATGGCTGGTTTTATAGATAAAAACGACATGGAAGGTTTAAGAAAATATTATTCTCAACTTTTAGAAGATATTCAGCATACAAACAACTTAACAACCTTAAGTCCAGAAGTCGTAAACAATCCTGCTATATATAATGTTTTAGCAACTAAATATCATAAAGCAGACCAACTTGGTATAAAAATTAATTTAGAGGCCTTTCTAAATATGAATGACTTACATATTAAAATATATGAATTTACAAGAGTTCTTGGTATTCTTATGGATAATGCTATAGAAGCTGCAAAAGAATGTGATGAAAAAATGATAAATGTTATATTTAGAAAAGATTCTAGAAAACATATGCAATTACTAATTATAGAAAACACATATACAAATAAAGATATTAACACAGATAAAATATTTGAAAAGGGTTATTCAACTAAAAAAGGAAATACTGGACTTGGATTATGGGAAGTAAGACAAATATTGAAGAAAAATAATAATCTAAATTTATTTACTACTAAAAATGATGAATTTTTTACTCAACAATTTGAAATATTTTATTAAAAAACCAGAATCAAGATTTTGTACGCAGTGCAAACTGCTACAAAATCTAATTTCTGCCATATTTATCTTTTACAGAAAGTTATCATACCATTATAACTTTCCTAGAATATAAGAAAGTAAAAACAAGATAGTTTAAAAACTATCTTGTCTTTGTATATGTAATAAATAAATTAGTCTTTTTTAATTAATGATGCAGGCATTTTTGGTTGGTGCCAAACTCCTAATAAAACACATGCTGTGTTTGTAGATTTTGCGTATTTTTCTGCGATTTTTGCTAATAATTTTAACATAATTTTTTCCCCCTATAATATTACATTATATAATAAAGTATTGCCGGCTAATACTTGTATTATCTTAAAAAATTTAAACATTTTGTGCTTTTAAATATTCTTCGTATCCATATTTATTTTTAGTTATAATATATGCTAATCTTGTAATTGAAAGCGTTTGTATAAATGTACCTAATATAATCAAATTTGATATTGTATTATTTGGTATAAACGTTGCTACTACTAAATTTATAATTAGAAAAATATATGATAATATTTTTTTAATTTTTCTTTCTCTTTTAGTTAATATTGGAAGGTTTTCTGTATCTGCTGGTGCATAAATACTTACCATTATTATTCCTAATATAAGAATTCCTATTATTGTTATATATTTAGAAATATCATTTGGAAAATTCCATATTGTGCTTATATAAGCATTTCCACAATATACTATGTTTGTGCATAAAAAACATCCTATATGTGTTTTTAAATGAAATCCTCCTGAAGCAGTTTTATATGGTAATAATAAGAAGAAAGCAAGTAGTGTTTGCCACCATAATCCTAAAATAATTCCAAGTCCAAACATTAAAAATATTTTTGGTATTTCTCCTACAATAAGTTGTATACCATAATTTATAACCTCTGCCCTTTCGTCATCTATTTCTGGCATTTGTTTTCGAATTTTATTTGTTAGGCATTCACAAATTTTATCTATCATGTGTTCACCTCTTTTTTTATTTTCTAAAACAATATTATTCTTTTTTCGACGCAATTTTTTATTTTATATATGAAACTCAAAAAAACTTATACGAAAACTTTAAAATTAATTTTCATATAAGTTTTTGTCTGTTTTATAAAATTGACATAAATTATAAATTAGATATGTCTTCTAATTGTTTCCAACCACCTATAAATTCTGGCAAGACTTTAAATGTCATTTCTTCTTTAGTAATTGGATGTAGTATTGTAAGCTCATATGCCCATAAGCATATCTGTTTTCCCCTTCCTCTTGTTCCATATTTTTGATCTCCGCATATACTATGCCCTGCATTTGCCATTTGCACACGTATCTGATGATGTCTTCCTGTATGTAAATTGACTTTTACTACAGATAAGTTTATTTCTTTATTATATTTAAGTACTTCATAATCTAATATTGCAAGTTTTGCATTTTTAGTTCCTTCTTTAACTACTTTACTAGTATTAGTTTTTTCATTTTTTAATAAATAATCTTCTAGAGTACCTTTATTTTTTTCAAATTTTCCATCCACAATTACTAAATATTTTTTCTTAAAGTCTTTGTTTCTTACTTGTTCACTAAGCCTTGCAGCAGCTTTTGAAGTTCTTGCAAACACCATAACCCCACCAACTGGTCTATCTAGTCTATGTACTAACCCCAAATAAACTTCACCAGGTTTATTATATTTTTCTTTTATATATCTTTTTACCAAAGTAAGCATATCTATATCACCTGTTTTATCTCCTTGTGAAGGAATGTTTACTGTTTTTTCTACTACAATTATATGGTTATCTTCATATATTACATTTAGTTTTTGCATTTTATTACTCCTTTTAGTTTTCCCATCTTCCATATATTCCGCATGGAAGTATTAGTTTTGAATCTGCCATAGGAAGCCCTACTTCTCCGTTTGTTACTTTTCCACCATATGTTTTTGTTATATTTAAATTAAGTATATTTTCTAATACTGTATTTGAAATTCCTGTTGTGTATGAGTTTATTAAAAAGAATAATGGATTATCTGATAGAACTCCTTTGCAAAGTTCTACTAAATCACATATATTTTCTTCAAATTTCCAAACTTCTCCATTTGCTCCTCTTCCATATGAAGGTGGATCCATTATTATAGCATCATATTTGTTTCCACGCCTTATTTCTCTATTTACAAATTTTACGACATCATCCACTATGTATCTTACTGGTCTTTCTTGTAGCCCTGATGATATTACATTTTCTTTTGCCCATGATACCATTCCCTTTGAACTATCTACATGGCATACAGAAGCTCCGGCAGAAAGACATGCTACTGTTGCTCCACCTGTGTATGCAAACAAATTTAATACTTTTATTTCTCTTTTAGCACTTTTTATCTTTTCTATCATCCAATCCCAATTTGCTGCTTGTTCTGGAAATAAACCTGTATGCTTAAAGCCCATTGGTTTTATATTAAATGTAAGATTTTTATATTTTACTTGCCAATTAGCTGGAACTTTCTTTTTATATTCCCACGCTCCACCACCTGTAGAACTTCTTTTATATATAGCATTTATATCTTTCCACTTATTTGGAAAACTTTTATCTTTCCAAATTATTTGTGGATCTGGACGAACTAAAATTATATCTTTCCATCTTTCTAGTTTTTCTCCATTTGCCATATCTATTATTTCATAATCTTTCCAATCATTTGCTACTATCATTTTTTATCTCACTCTCTTAATTTATTCTTTTGCAATTATAACAAATTTTAATATTTTTAGCAAGATAGATAATTATACTGCTCCAAAAGGGACAGATTAACCAAAGGGATTTTTTAGTCGTTCGAGCTGAAAGCGAGTTACGAATAAAATATGCAGTGGCAACGTCCCCAATGGAGTCATAAGTTTGTGATAAGTACAAAAAAACTGTTTATTAGAGCTATGTCTATTGCAATTAGTATTAGTAATGAAGTTAATACTGAAAACGTTAGTTTATTGTTTTTTATATGTTTTGTTATATTGCTTGTCCACCTTCTTACCCAAATATTTAGTTTACTAACTCCCATTTTTCTTCTGCATCTTACATCTAAAATGATATCTTTTGCATATTCCATAAAAAAATCCTCCCCTATTTTATTCTTATTAAATATATATGTTCACTTTTTTATTTTATTCCAAAAATCGTAACAAAAATTTCTTCATTTTTTTACATATTATTTTTTATAAATAGATTTTTTTTCGTATACCTATTGACTTTATTTCATATACTATGTAAAATAAATATTATATGATAAATATATTGCGTTGAAAATGAAAGTTTATTTTTAAAGACTAAACAGAGAATAAAGGTGAATACGCTGAGAGCCTTTTTAGAAAAAACTAATAAACGAAACACATTGGAGCAATTTTAAACAAAGTGGGAGGTTAAATTTATATTTAATCTTCAAAGTTAGGGTGGCACCGCGGAAGTTATTTCGTCCCTGCATTTATGCAGTTGGACGATTTTTTGTGTTATAGCAGTTTTATTTTATTCGCTTTATAGTTATTCTTAATTTCTTTACTAAAAGTGTAGCATGTAAAGCTAATTTCTTATAAAACAGAAAATCGATTCAAAGTTGCATTAACAGAAAGGAGTGTTTTTATGAGTACTTACAGAACTCATACTTGCAATGAAATTAGCCTAGAAGATGTAGGCAAAAAAGTTAAAATTGCAGGATTTGTTGAAACAATTAGAGACTTAGGAGGTTTAGTTTTCTTAGACATACGTGATATGTATGGAATAACACAAGTTGTTACATCTGCAGAAGAAGCTGATGTTGACTTTGCTTCACATATTCCTATCGAATCATCTGTATGTGTTGAAGGAATTGTACGTAAAAGAGATCCTGAAACAGTTAATGAAAAACTTAAAACTGGTCTAGTTGAAATTGCTATTGAAAAAATCGAAGTTTTAGGAAAACGTACTGCTAATTTACCTTTTGAAATTAATGGTAATGCAGATGTACGTGAAGATTTAAGACTTCAATATCGTTTCTTAGATTTAAGAAATACTAAAGTGAAAGATAATATCCTTTTAAGAGCTAAGGTCATTCAATACTTACGTATGCAAATGATTGAGCAAGGATTTTTAGAGGTTCAAACTCCAATTCTTACTAGTTCTTCACCAGAAGGCGCAAGAGATTACTTAGTACCAAGTAGAGTTCACCCTGGAAAATTTTACGCTTTACCACAAGCACCACAACAATTTAAACAATTATTGATGGTTGGTGGTATAGATAAATATTTTCAAATTGCTCCTTGTTTTAGAGATGAAGATGCTAGAGCAGATCGTGCTCCTGGTGAATTTTATCAATTAGATATGGAAATGAGTTACGCTACTCAAGAAGACGTGTTTAGTGCTATTGAGCCTGTTGTTTATAACACATTTAATAAGTTTTCAAATAAAAAGGTAGCTGAATATCCATTCCCTAGAATTCCATATAAAGAAGCTATGCTTAAATATGGAACAGATAAACCGGATTTAAGAAACCCATTATTTATAGTTGATGTTACAGAATTCTTCCAAAGATGTACATTTAAGCCTTTCCATGGATTAACAGTACGTGCCATTCGAGTTCACGGACATATGTCTAAAGGATTCCATGAAAAAATGTTAGAATTCGCTAAATCAATTGGTATGGGTGGTCTTGGTTACTTAGAAGTTGAAGAAGATTTGACTTTTAAAGGACCTATAGATAAATTTATTCCAGATGATATGAAAAAAGAATTATTAGATTTAGCTGAATTAAAGGCTGAAGATACTATCTTCTTTATTGCAGATAATAAAGCAAAAGCTGAGAATTTAGCTGGTCAAATTCGTACAGAACTTGGAAATAGATTAAACTTAATAGATGAAAGTATGTATCAATTCTGTTGGATTATAGATTTTCCAATGTATGAATTAGATGACAACGGAAAAATTGCATTTAATCATAATCCATTCTCTATGCCACAAGGTGGAATGGAAGCATTAAATACTATGAATCCATTAGATATTGTTGCTTATCAATATGATATTGTATGTAATGGTATTGAACTTTCTTCTGGCGCTGTAAGAAATCACGACCCAGAAATTATGGTTAAAGCATTTGAACTTGCTGGATATTCTAAAGAACACATTGAAGAGAAATTTCCTGCATTATTTAATGCATTCAAGTTTGGTGCTCCACCACATGCTGGTATTGCACCTGGTGTAGATAGAATGATAATGCTTTTAACTGAAAGTGAAACAATTAGAGATGTTATTGCATTCCCTATGAATAGTAAAGCACAAGATTTAATGATGGGTGCTCCTGGAAATGTAACAAGAGAACAATTAAGAGAAGTTCATATTAAGTTAGATATAAAAGAATAATAACAAAAAGCAAGGTTTCAATTGAAATCTTGCTTTTATATTTTACATATTTCCGTAATAACTATCTATTAAAATTTGTTTTAATTCTGAAACTAGTGGAAGTCTTGGGTTTGCTGTTGTACATTGATCTTCAAACGCTCTATCTGCTAATAAATCAACTTTTGCAAGCCATTCTTCTTCGTCTACACCTTGCTCTTTAAATGAACTTGGTATACCTAAATCTGCATTTAATTTTTTAATTTCTTCTATTAAAGAATTTACACCTTCCTCATTTGTATATGCTGGGAAATTCATTCTTCTTGATAAGTCTGCATATTTTTGGTCTGCTATAAAATATTCATATTTAGGGAATGAAACAAATTTTGTTGGCTTACTTGCATTGTAACGAATTACGTATGGAAGTAAAATTGCATTTATTCTTCCATGTGCTAAATGGAACTCCCCTCCTATTTTGTGTGCTAAAGAATGGTTTATTCCTAAAAATGCATTTGTAAATGCCATACCTGCTATTGTACTTGCATTATGCATTTTTTCTCTTGCATGTTTGTCATCTCCATGGTTATATGCTTGTCTTAAGTTCTTAAATACAAGCTCTACCGCTTTTTCTGCTAAACCATCTGTATAATCAGATGCCATGTTAGAAACATATGCTTCTATTGCATGTGTTAAAACATCCATACCTGTATCTGCTGTGATTTTTTGTGGAAGACTCATTACTAAGTCTGGATCCACAATTGCTACATCTGGTGTTAATTCATAATCTGCTAAAGGATATTTTTTATTTATTGTTTTATCTGTTATAACTGCAAATGATGTTACTTCTGAACCTGTACCTGAAGTTGTTGGTATTGCTACCATTTTAGCTTTTTCTCCAAGTTTAGGGAATTTGTAAGTACGTTTTCTAATGTCCATAAATTTAAGTTTTAAACCCTCAACATCTGCCTCTGGGTGTTCGTAGAATAGCCACATACCTTTTGCAGCATCTATTGGGCTTCCTCCGCCAAGTGCTATAATAACATCTGGCTTAAATTCGTTCATTAGAGCTATACCTCTTTTAATCGTATCAAAAGATGGATCTGGCTCTACATCTGAGAATATTTCAGAGTGAACATATTCATTTCTTTTTCTTAAATGATATAAAATTTTATCTACATAACCGAAATCTACCATAGATTTATCTGTTACAATAAATGCTCTTGATATATTTGGCATTTTTTCTAAGTAAGCAATTGAACCCGCTTCAAAATATATTTTATCTGGAACTTTAAACCATTGCATATTAACCCTCCTCTTTGCAACTTTTTTCACATTAATTAAGTTTGCACTACTTACATTTGATGTTGTTGAGTTTCCTCCAAATGTACCACATCCTAATGTAAGTGATGGCATATTAGTGTTATATATATCACCAATAGCACCATGAGTAGATGGTGAATTTACAATAATTCTTCCAACCTTTACTGTTTCAGAAAATTTTTCTATTACATCATTATCTTCTGCATGAACAACTGCAGAATGTCCTAGTCCACCAAATTCTATTAATTTTTCAGCTAAGTTTATTCCTTCGTCCTCGTTTTCTACAATGTAGTAAGCTAAAACTGGACTTAATTTTTCTTTAGAGAATGGGTATTCTATTCCAACTCCATTTTCATGAAGTACTAATACTTTAGTATCTTGTGGTACTTCTATTCCTGCACCTTTTGCAATATTGTATGGACTTTTTCCTACTATATCTGCATTTAAAGCGCATCCTTTTTCTTCTATAAACATACTACTTCTTAATCTATTGGTTTCCTCATCACTTAAGAAATAGCATCCTGCTTCTTTCATCAAATTTTCAAATTCTTCATGAATTTCTCTATCTACTATAACAGATTGCTCAGAAGCACAAATCATACCATTATCAAATGATTTTGAAAGTACTAAATCATTTACAGATGTCTTTAATTTTGCTGATTTGTGAATATAGCATGGTACATTTCCTGGTCCAACACCTAATGCTGGCTTTCCACTTGAATAAGCTGCTTTTACCATACCTGTTCCACCAGTAGCTAAAATTAAATTTACACCTGGGTGGTGCATAAGTGTACTTGTAGCTAAAATAGATGGTTCTTCTATCCATAAAATACAATTTTCTGGTGCTCCCGCTTTTATTGCTGCATCCCTTACTATCTCTGCAGCTTTTGAACTACATTTTTGTGCTGAAGGGTGGAACCCAAATATAATTACATTTCTTGTTTTTGCTGCAATTATTGATTTAAACATTGTTGTTGAAGTTGGGTTTGTAACTGGTGTAACACCTGCTATAATTCCAATAGGTTCTGCAATTTCTTCATAACCTTCTTCTTCATTTTCGTTAATTACTCCTACTGTTTTATCATATTTTATACTATGATAAATGTATTCTGTAGCAAACATATTCTTTGTTATTTTATCTTCGTAAATACCTCTGCCTGTCTCCTCTACTGCAAGTTTTGCAAGTTCCATATGATGTTCTAGCCCAGCCATAGCCATAGCTTTTACAATATTATTTACTTGCTCTTGATCTAATTTCATGTATTCTTCAGAAGCTTTTTTGGCTTTTTGGACTAAATCGTCAATCATAGCATTTACTTTTGCTTGCTCTTCTTCTGTATATTCTGCCATTTTCTTCATCCTTTCTTTTGTTTTGAGCTATTAGAAATATTTTCTCTTAACCCTTTTTTACGTTAAAATTTAACTTCTTTTACATTATATAATAACATAAAAAAAAGTCAACAATTTTTTGCCGACCTTTTCTCTTATTTTTCGCTCTCTATACTTTTCTCATCCTATTAATTATTTGTTTTAAATTATCTACTAAATAATCAACTTCCTCTTTAGTGTTATATTTTCCCATTGAAATTCTTAAAGAATTTTTAGCTAATTCTTGTTCTACTCCTATTGCAAGTAATACATGTGATGGATTAAGTGACCCAGATGTGCATGCACTTCCACTTGAAGCACAAATTCCTTGCATGTCCAAGTTTAAAAGTATTCCTTCTCCATCTGCATTTTCAAATGAAATATTGCTGTTTCCTGGTAATCTATTTTCTATATTTCCATTTATTTTTATATTATCTATTTCTTCTTTTACTCTTTTTTCGTAATAATCTCTTAATTCCTTTATTTTTGAATTATGTTCTTCCATTGAATAATATGCTAATTCTAATGCTTTTCCCATTCCAACAATTGCTGACACATTTTCTGTTCCTGCTCTTTTGTTTCTTTCTTGATGCCCTCCGTCTATATACTTTTTAAAGTGCACTCCTGACTTTACATATAAAGCACCTATCCCCTTTGGTCCATAAAACTTGTGTCCAGATAAAGATAAACTATCTATATTTAATTCTTGTACGTCAATTTTTATATTTCCTACTGCTTGTACAGCATCTGTATGAAAATAAATTCCATTTTCTTTTGCTATTTTTCCTATTTCTTTTATTGGCTCTATTGTTCCTATTTCGTTGTTTGCAAACATTACTGAGATTAATATAGTAGTTGGTCTTATTTCACTTTTTAATTCTTCTAAATCTATAGTTCCATTTTTATCTACTGAAATGTAGCTTACTTCAAATCCTTCCTTTTCTAGTTCTTTGCAAGTTTCTAAAACAGCAGGATGCTCTATTTTTGATGTTATTATATGATTTCCTTTTTCTTTATAACTATGTGCAATTCCTTTTATTGCTGTATTGTCGCTTTCACTACCGCCTGCTGTAAAATAAATTTCTGTTGGCTTACAATTTAATAATTTTGCAATTTTTTCTCTTGCTTCTTCTACTGCTTTTCTTGACTCTCTACCTAAGCTATATACAGAAGATGCATTTCCATAGTTTTCTTTTAAATATGGCATCATCTCTTTTAAAACTTCTTCGTCTAGTTTAGTTGTTGCTGCATTATCAAAATATATATTTTTCATCTTTTATCCCTTCTTTTAAAGCTGTTTTTTGCTCCGTCCCCAAAAATAGTTAAAAATTTATTACTCCTAAATGTTCTAATAATATCTTTAATCCTAATAATATTAAAATTATTCCTCCTGCAAGTTCTGCTTTACTCTCGTATTTGTCACCAAATCTGTTTCCTATTTTTGTTCCTAGAACTGCTAATGCAAATGTTATTATTCCTATTAAACTAATTGCTAATATTATATTTACTTTGAAGAAAGCAAATGTTATTCCTACTGCTAGTGCATCTATACTTGTTGCTACCGCTAAAACAAACATTGCTTTTACACTTATATCATCATTTTCATCTTCTGTATCTTTGCTAAATGATTCTTTTATCATATTTGCTCCAATAGCTGAAAGCAAAATAAATGCAAGCCAATGGTCTATGTTTTTTACAACTTGTTCAAATGTGCTCCCTAACATATAACCTATTAAAGGCATTATTGCTTGAAACGCACCAAACCATAATCCTATTATTATAGCTTTTTTCCAATCCATTTTTTTCATTGAAATACCTTTACAGATTGATACTGCAAATGCATCCATTGCTAATCCTATGCTTAATATTATTAATTCTGCTATTCCCATTTTTTCTACCTCTTATATAATGTATATTTTTTAGGTTCTATAATATCACAAAAAAAGGTAATTAACAATGCTAATTACCTTTTTTATATAGTAGGAATGTTTTCCTTGTAGGAGAACGTTCTGTACTAGATAAATATGGCGAGCCTTAGATTTTCTTAAAATTTGCATTTGATAGAAGATCTTAGGCTCGCTTTCTTATTCATAAAACATTCTTCATCATGTGAGTAAATGATACCTATTGCTTGTAAATAAGAATAGATTATTGTTGAACCTACGAATTTCATTCCTCTTTTTCTTAAATCTTCTGATATGTTATCTGATAATTTAGATGTTGTTTTATCATTTTCATAAATAATTTTATCATTTGTAAAACCTTTTAAATATTCGTGAAATGTTCCATATTCATTTTGTATCTTTTTAAATATTTTAGAATTATTTATGCTGGCATTTATTTCTTATTAATTTTTCATTTGATAATAGCTCTTGGATTTTTTTATTATCATATCTGCAAACTTTGTCTATATCAAAATTATCGTAAGCCTTTCTAAAATCTTCTCTTTTGTTTAATACACATTCCCATGAAAGTCCTGCTTGAAAAGATTCTAATATTAGCATTTCATATAAATACTTTTCTTCAAAGTTTGGTATTCCCCACTCTTCATCATGATATTTAATATATAGTGGATTTTTTAAGTTACACCATTTACATCTTTCCATAGTTAAACTCATTCCTTTCTCAAGGTACAAATTTTATTACTTCTTTTTTATACCATAAAAGAAGATAATTAGCAAACCATAATTATCTTCTTTTACAATTAATTTTATCAGTTATATGTTTATCATTAGTTTATTTTTTATCAGTCATCATTTAAAAAATTCATAACTAAATCTATAATAACTTCTTTCTCTTTTGGGTTTGATTCTGCTATTAACAGAGTTAATGCTGCTAATGTGTTGTTGTCAATAATTTGTTGCCCGTTTTTGTATAAAATTCCATAAAAGTTTAAGAAGTATATAAATAGAGTTGCTGCAATTCTTTTATTTCCGTCCACAAATACATGGTTTTTTACTATTAAATATAAAAAATTTGAACCTTTCTCTTCTATACTTTTATATACGTCTTGTCCACCGAATGTTTGATAAATGTTTCCTATAATTGATTCTAATCCTTTATCTCTTTCTACTGCAAATAATGTACTTTTAGAATTAAATCTTAACTTATTTATTATATCTATACAATCACCATATTCTATTTTTCTATCGTCTATTTTTCCTTCTATCTTTACTAGCGTTCTATGGTCATAATCATCTAGTAAATTTAATGCTTTAGAATAATCCCCTATTACTTTTAATATTTCTTTAGCATCATTTCCTTCTAGTCTTTCGTCCATTCTGTTTGCAATATCTATTAATTTAACTGTCTTTTCTAAATATTCTAGTCTCTTTTGATTTACTGCATATCCTTTTAACATATAGTCTTTTAAAACATTTGTCGCCCATTTTCTAAAGGCTATACCTCTTTTACTATTTACTCTATAACCAACTGATATAATCATATCTAAATTATAATAATTAGTTGGCTTATCAGAAAATTCGGAATTTCCGAATTTAGTCATTGTTTCACTTTCTTTTAATTCCCCTTGTGTATAAATATTTTTAATATGCTCATTAATAGTTGATTTTGCTTTTGCAAACAACTCAGCCATTTGAGATTGTGTAAGCCACACTGTTTCATCCTTTAAGTTTACTTCTAATTTTACTCCTTGGTTTTCAAATAAAATAATTTCATTCTTTTTTCCGTCCATAAGAACACTCCCTTTTTATAAGATTTAGTTCTTAGTACGTTTATTATTTCATATTATGGTATATTTATTTTTACTTGCAAACTATTGTTTGTATTATATTACGATTTATTTACTCTGTAAAGACTTTATTTGCACAAAAAAAGAATAGTTTTTTTCTATTCTTTTTCTTTAATATTTAATAATGTAAGAAAAATGTGATTAATTCCACAATTGTCCTTTTTTACTTAAAATGAAACTACAAGTAACATTTTAAACTTTTCTTCTCCATATACACTATGTGGTTCATCTTTTGGCATAACTATTGTTTGTCCCGCTTCTAAATAATACTCTTCTCCACTTATTGTAAATTTTCCTTTTCCTTCTAGGACTGTAACCATTGCATCTCCACTAGAAGCATGTGTTGATATTTCTTCTCCTTTATCGAAAGAAAATATAGTAACACTTACTAATTCATTTTGAACTAGAGTTTTACTTACTACTTGTCCTTGTTGATATTCAACCATTTCTTTTAATTCTACTATTTTCTTTTTATCAATATTTTTATACATAACCTTTTTCCTCCTTGTTTATAAAATATCATGTTTTCTATGTTTTTTTCAATATAACTGATATAGATTTATTTTGTACTTTTTAATTTCAATTATGCATACTCATATTTTTTCTTATTTTTTATAAAGAACATTATGCTTATAAATAATGATAATATTTCTGCGCAAGCGACTGAAATCCATATTCCATTTATTCCCCATATTGCTGGTAGAATAAGAATCATTGCTACTTGAAATACTAATGTTCTTAAAAATGATATAAGAGCAGACACCAATCCATTATTTAATGCTGTAAAGAAAGATGATGCAAATATATTAAACCAGCTAATAATGTAAGATAATGAATATAATCTTAGAGCATTAATAGTTAGTTCTAATAATTCTTTATCATAACTTACAAATATACTTGCTAATGGCTTTGATAAAATTTCTGCTAGTCCTGTCATTATAATTGCAACTACTCCTAATAGCTTTAAACTTTTGCTTAATAAACTTTTTAATTCTTCTTTATTTCCTGCTCCATAATGATATCCAATTATTGGTGCTGTTCCTACTGAATACCCCATATATGTTCCAACAAATAAGAAACCTACATACATTATTATTCCATAGGCAGATACACCATTTGCTCCTGCAAATTTCATTAATTGCATATTAAATAAAATATTTATAAGTGACATTGATAAATTTGTTACCATTTCTGATGATCCATTTGTACATGTTTTTATTATTGTAGATAGTTTAAATTTTGTTTTTCCTATTTTAAGCATTGTATTATTCTTTTTAGAAAAATATACAAGTGGAATAATTGCCCCTACAACTTGGCTAGTAACAGTTGCTATTGCTGCCCCTGCAACTCCTAATCTAAATACATATATAAGTAAAAAATCTAGTACTATGTTTGTAATTCCTGCTGCTACTGATATGGCAAGTCCAAATCTTGGCTTTTCTGCAACAACCATAAATGATTGAAAACTATTTTGTAAAATAAATGATGTCATTCCAAATAAAAGTATTCTGCCATAAGTTAAGCAATCTCCCATCATTTCTTCTGTTTCACCTAACATTTTTGCAATAGGTCTTAATAAAATTATTGCAATTATAGTAAATATCACACCTAATATTATCTCTAAATATATAAGCATTGAAAATTGTCTATTTGCTTCTTCTTTGTTTCCATCTCCTAATGTTTTTGAGTACTTTCTTGTAAGTCTGTTGTACGCATAATTTTAAGAAATATATTACTATAAATTGAATAAAATCCCGGTACCTTCTCCATTTTTGCTGTAGATAAATGCTTTTTTGTTGCAACTATATCAATCATATATTTTTGCATATGATTATGTACTTCTTCTTCTGACAATCCTTCTTGTAACATAGCTTTATATAATGCTATGCGTGGAAGAATTGTTTGAATAAGCGTTTTTTTCTGATTTTCTGACTTATCTTTTATATTTTTGATAAGTTCATTAAGTATTATTTCTTGTGTATCAAAAAATGCCGTTCCCTTATCCGTTCCAAATTCTTCATTTAAGAATTCTTTTATCTGCTTTTGCTGTTTTATCTTCATATTTATTAACACCTCCACAAATTAACACACAATACTTTTTTCTTTTTTATATCACAAAAGCAGATAATTTTCAATTAATTATCTGCTCTACTTTCTTTATTGGGTGTCTAATAACTGTTTTTAATTTACTTACATCACATTTTCTCGGATCACTTAAATATATTTCGTGATGATATCTAGTATCCGTTATATCTAATTCATATCCATTTTCTTTCATATATTGATGCATTAAATTGACTGTTGCTGGTTCATTATCATAAGAACCTAAATGCATACATTGAACGCATATTCCTTCATCATAAGTTAAAAATTCCACTCTTGAAAAATCTTGTTTTTTCTTTTTAGTTGCTTCTTCAACTGCCCATTCAAAGTCTTCTTTTGTCACAAAGTCTGGCAATCTAATAATAGATATAAAGTGCATAGCATTTTTATTATTATAATCAATGCTACCTTTTAATCCATCTTGCCACCAAAATCCGTTCTAATGGTGGAACAACATATTCGAAAAAACCATCTATTTTATGAGTTCCTTTATAACTCATTTTTATTGTATAAGCAACTCCATATAATAAGCCAATGGTATTTTTATAATCTCCATTTTCCTCATTAGGATTTCCTGTTCCTCTAACAGCAATATAATTCATTCTCGGAATTTTCACTATATTAGGTTTATTTTTAGGCATATAAAATTCTTTGTACTCCTTTTTAAAATCAAAAGCCATATTTTTTTACCTCACTTTCAAAATTTAATTTATATTTCTTTTATTACTTTGCAAGGATTTCCTACTGCTACACTATTTGAAGAAATATCTTTATTTACAACACTTCCAGCACCTATTACAACATTATTTCCAATAGTTACTCCTGGAAGTACAATTACATTTCCACCTATCCATACATTGTTTCCTACTTTAATAGGCTTTGCATATTCTAACCCCTTATTTCTAGTTTCATAATCTAAAGGATGTCCTGCTGTATAGAAGCCACAATTTGATGCAATAAAAACATCATTGCCAAACTCTACTTTTGCTCCATCTAGTATTACACAATTATGATTCATATAGAAATTTTCTCCAACATAAATATTGTAACCATAATCACACCAAAAGTTTTGTTCAACTGTTATTTGATTTCCCGTTTTTGCAAATAATTTTTTAATTATTTTATCTTTATTTTCAAAATCTGATGGCTTTAAATTGTTATATTCAAAGCAAATGTCTTTAGCTTTACATCTATCTTTTATTAGTTCTTCATCATAGTTAGCATCATATAATTCCCCTGCTAACATTTTATCTTTTTCTGACATACGTCTCCTCCAATCATAAAAAATAAATATTTTTTCTTTTTTATATCATAAAAGCAGATAATTATCAATCAATTATCTGCTCTATAACTTGTAAATTACTTTTTACATATTTCTAATTTTTTTACTTGATTCCAGTTCAAACATCTAACTCTTATTTTACAACTTTTATATTAAGCATTACTTTTCATTGTCTATTATCTTTAGTTCCCATAAATTATATTTATAACTTTTAAGGTTTCCACTCCCAACTTTATTAAATCCTACTTTTTTATAATACTCATTAAGAAAAACGCTAGTCTTGTAACAATCTAATCTCAAATAATCTTTATTATCTTTCTTACATTGTTCTATTGCATAATTTAACAACAAGTTTCCAATTCCCTTTATTTTAATATCTGTCGCCAAATGATGAATATAATAACAATATTTATTGTCATTCCAAAAATCTCTATCTTCATCTTTTAATAACATGACTCCACATACTTTATTATTTGATTTTGCTACAAACAATTGGTTAATCCTCATTTGTTCTTTAAAATAATCTTTATTATATTTTTCAGGGTAAAAATTAATATTCCAACCTTTAACATTCTTTTCCTGAAACCACAAACATCTATCATATATTATTTTATGAATAGCCTCTAAATCTTCTATTTTTGCTAATTCTACTATCATATTCCTCAATCCATTCTATTATTTCATCTAATTTTTCATTATATTTTTTATAAACAACATTTCAAGTTTTGTATCTTCTACTCCCATAAACGCAATAGGTGTTTTATTTTCATTTTCTATAATTATCAAATGTTGTACTTTGGAAATAGCTTGTGGTACATATTCTTTTATTTTTCCTATTTCTTCACTTGATAAAAATAAGTGTGTTGCCTTTACCGAATCTTCCCACACTTCTAGTAGTTTATTTATTAGTGTTTCTGTTCTATCTTTTAATTCAATTATTGTCATGTTATTTACTCCTAACTTGTACTTATTTTGCTTATGATGTTTATGAAAATTTTCACATTACTTGACTATTTATTAATAAATAGATTATAATGAATACAGGAAATGACGAATCCACAAACGTGGTTTTGCCGAAATTAATTGTAAAAACTCACACCTAACTCGCCAAAGTTACAAATGTGAGATTTTTTTATTTGTGTAGTCGCTTATCAACCCGGTTCCTAATTTATACTAATAATCATTTTATTTAATCTCTATAATATCATAATTTTTCTTACCCTGTCAAAGTTATTTAAGTGATTAAAAATCATTGTATAAATTGCAATTTATCTTTTAATATGTGCTGTAATTTTTCTCTTTTATATCACAAAAGCAGATAATTTTCAATCAATTATCTGCTCTATAACTTGTAAGTTGTCGCTCAGTTGCTGTTAAGATTTTTTGTTTCTGTTACTAACTCATCAAAGTCTGAAATATAATTTTTGTCTTGTATAATTCTATATTTTTTGTACTCATCTAAAGCCAATTTATCTGCTATTTCTCTTTTTATTTTGCCATTATCTTTTAAAATGTTATATTCATTTATTTTCCAAAATACTTCTAATTTTTCTTTCCACTCTTGCATTGAAATAATCTTACCTAGTTTTACTTGTCGTTCTGCATAATCAAGATACATCGATACTAAATTATTTAGCTCTATAATTTCTTCTTGTGAAAGATAGTTTTTAGCTATTGTTACATCTGTTTCAAGTATTTTTCCATCTGGTGCATTTTTCCAAGTTGTTAGTCCCATATTATCTTTTTTACTATCTACTCTATTATAAATTATTTCAGGAGCAGTCATTCCAGTAATAGCAAAATGTAACTTGTTCTGAACATTTTTGTAAAATTCTTGTGTTGTTTCACTATTTTTATCATAATCATAGCTACATTCTTTGTATATATCAGTTATTTTTTGATAAAATCTTCTTTCACTTGCTCTAATTTCTTTTATCTTAACTAATAATTCATCAAAGTAATCTTTTCCAAATTTAGGTCCATTTTTTAGCATTTCACTATTAACAATAAAACCTTTTTTATGTATTCCTTCAATGTTTTGGTAGCCCAAATTCTAAAATCTGTTGCTTCTTTTGAATTTACTCTATAACCAACTGCTATAATTGCATCTAAACTGTAAAAATTTGTGTTATATTTTTTTTCCATCCGAAGCAGTTACTCTAATTTTTTGAGTAACTGAATCTTGATCTAATTCTTTTGTTTTAAAGATATTCTGTAAATGATATGTTATATTATTTTCTGCTACATTAAATAATTTTGACATTGACTTTTGTGTTAACCAAAAATCTTCTTCATTATATAAAACTTCAACAGATATATTTTCGTTATTTTGGCTTTGATATATGATTAAATCTTTTAAATTTTCTATATTATTCAATACTAAGCACCTCACATCTTTTTTAAGAACTATTGTTTGTATTGTATAATAAAATAATTACTATGTCAATATTTTTAGTTAATTTTATGTTATATATTTCCTATGTGAGTTTTTCACATTATTTTGATTTACCATTGCGTATTCCATCGTTGTATCTATTTTTATATGACCTAATAACTTCTGTACTTGTTCTATTGGCATCCCTTTATCAATAGCCATAGTCGCCATTGTTCTTCTAAATTTATGTGGATGTACTTTATTTATATTTGCTTTTTTTCCTAGATTTCTAATAGCAATCTCAATTCCTGATATTCCTAATCTGTTATATGGTTTTATTAAAGGTACAAATAATGCTTCATTATCATCTGTTCTAGTTTCCAAATATTTTTCTATATACATTTTGCTCTTTGCACTAAAATAAACTTCTCTTTCACTGTTTCCTTTACCCAAAACGATACAGCTTCTTTCTTGAAAATTCATATCTGATATATTTAATCTTGTAAGTTCTCCTACTCGCATACCTGTTGAAATTAATAGTTCTAATATTGCTAAATCTCTTACATTTGAGCAAGTATCTCTCAATTTTTCTAGATTTTCATCTGTTAGTGTTTCTTTAACTCTTCTAGTTGTTTTTACTTTATGAATCCTTCTAACTGGACTTTTTACAATATAATCTTCGTTTTCCAACCAAGCAAAGAAACTTGATAATGTTCTTCTTATATTGTCTATTGTTACCATACCTGCATTTGAATTACTTTTATAATCTGATAAATAGTTTCTTAATATTTCAGTAGTAATTTCATTTATTGGAAGATTTACAGTATCAAGCATTTTATTTATATTATCTCTGTAGTAATTTAAAGTTCTTGTTGAGCACCCTTCAATTTCCTTAGATGCTATAAATCTATCTAAAATATCTGTATTATTCTTTTGAGTTTCTTGCCTTTTAGTTTGTTCTATTATTTCAATTTGATAATTTAAACATATTTCTGTAAGTATTTCTCTTAATCTTATTCTTTGGTTATCATCTAAGAAGTCTGCCATTTTAGTAGTTACTTCTTGGATAAATAACTCTTTCACTTACATTTTCTCCTTTCTTTGTATAAAAATCCACGGGTAAAACCCGTGGATTTACTTATCGGCCTATAAGGCCTTATTACTAGCTGCCACTTAAGTGGC
>CAKPPO010000018.1 GCA_934177725.1 uncultured Clostridia bacterium
TCTAAATAAGATTATAACAAAAAAAGAGTTGCGTGAGCAACTCTCAAAGGAAAAATTTATTTTTCCTATTTTTTATAATGTTAAGAAATAATAAAAACGTATAAATAATAGACTTTATGAAAAAAGTATTATATAATACAAAAGAAAATAAGAGAAAAAAGTAATGCGTCATTCTTACATAGTTTGAAAGTAATACGCATGATAACAAGTGAGGAGAAAAAATGCCAAGTGTTAGTTGGACGAAAGAACAGAAACAAGCAATTGAAAAAAACGGAACAAACTTACTAGTAGCAGCTGCTGCAGGAAGCGGAAAAACAGCTGTATTAGTCGAAAGAATTATTCATAAAATAATAGACGAAAAAATGGATATAGACAAAATGTTAGTTGTAACATTTACCAATGCTGCTGCAAGTGAAATGAGAGAAAGAATACTAGATGCAATATACAAAAAAATAGAAGAAAATCCGGAAGACATACACATGCAAAGACAAATTACTTTATTAAATAAAGCTAGTATTTGTACAATTCACTCATTCTGTTTAGATATAATTAGAAATTATTTTTATGAAATAAATATTCCTGCAAATTTTCAAATTGGAAGTTCAGCAGAAATGGAATTGCTAAAACAAGAAACATTAGAAGAATTGCTAGAAGAAAAATATATAGATAAAGACGAAAAATTTTTAAAATTAGTAGATACATATGCAAATTATAGAGGAGATGAAAATTTAAAAGAACTAATATTAAAGATAGACAATCAAATACAAAGTAGTCCATTCCCTAAAGATTGGCTAGAAGAAAAAGTTGAAATGTTTAACTTAAAAGATAACATGGAACAAGACTTCTCAAGAACCATATGGGGAAAAATCTTATTACAAGAATTGTTAGAAGAACTAACAGAAGGCACATTAAAATTAAAAAAAGTAGAAAAAAATTTAAGAAAATATATAGAACTTGAAAAATATGCAAATGTTATAGCAAATGATATAAATGAAATAGAGAAAATAATAAAAGTAATAAATCAAAATGATGAAAATACATGGAATAAAGTATATGAAATAGCACAAATGTTAACTTTTGAAAAATGGCCAGTAGATAGAAAAGTAACAATAGACTATAAAAATGATGCAAAAGATGTAAGAGATAAAGTAAAAAAATCCATAAATGATACTTTAGAGAAAATGATGATTTACACTTCAAAAGAAGCAAATGAAACAATAAACGAAATATATCCAATTTTGAAAAGCTTAAAAGATATTATATTAGAATTTGAAAATAAATTTAAAGAAAAGAAATTGGAGAAAAATCGTATAGACTTCCATGACATAGAGCATTATGCTTTAGAAATATTGGTAAAAGAAGAAAATGGAGAGTATGTTTCTAGCAATATTGCAAAAGAAATACAAGAAAAATTTGAAGAAATCGCAATAGACGAGTACCAAGATAGTAATTTAGTACAAGAATACATATTAAATAGTGTTTCAAAAGGAAACAACATTTTTATGGTAGGAGATATAAAACAAAGCATATATCGTTTCCGTCAAGCAAGACCAGAGCTATTTTTAGAAAAGTATAGGAATTATAGTAAAATTGAAGATGACGATAAAATGTACCAAAAGGGACAGATTAACCAAAAGGCAACGTCCCTAAAGGTACAGCTATTTAAAAATTTTCGTAGTAGAGATGAAGTACTTGCACTTACAAACTGGGTGTTTGAGCAAATTATGAGCGAAAAACTAGGTGATGTAGAATATAATGAGAATGAGTTTTTAAACTTAGGTGCAGATTATCCTGAAAATAGTAAAGAAATGCTTATTCCTGAATGCCATATTCTTGATTTAACATCTGAAGATAATGAAGATGATGACAATACTATTAACCAAGAAAAAACAAATGTAAATGAATTTGAAGATGAGCAAGAAGAAAGCAAAATAATAGAAAAAAATGTTGAAGAAGCTAAATTGGTGGCAAACAGAATAGAGGAGTTGCTAAATAGTGATTTCAAAATTTTTGATAAGAAAATTAAAGCTTTAAGAAAATTAGAATTTAGAGATATTGCTATTTTGCTTCGTAGTACAACAAATGTAGCACCAATATATGAAAAAGAATTACTTTCAAGAGGAATAGATGTATATTCTGATACTTCTACACAATACTTAGACTCAACAGAAATTCAAACTATAATCTCTTTACTTAAAATTATAGATAACCCTATGCAAGATATTCCGCTTGTATTAGTACTTCGCTCACCAATTGGTAATTTTACAGATAATGAATTAGTAGAAATTCGTATAGCAAATCAAAAGGGCTATTTTTACGAGGCTATGCTTAAAGCACGAGTTTCAGTAAAAGAAGAACTTAAACAAAAAATAGATACATTTGTAAACATGCTAGAAAATTGGAGAAAAGATCAAAAAGAAAAGCCTTTAGATGAGCTAATTTGGCAAATATATCAAGAAACAAATTATTACTACTATGTTGGCTTATTGAATAATGGAAATTTAAGACAAGCAAACTTAAAAATGTTATTTGAGAGAGCAAAACAATACGAATCTGCGAGTTTCAAAGGTTTATATAATTTTATTTGTTTTATAGATAGATTAAAACTAAATAGTGGGGATTTGTCTGCAGCAAAGGTTATAGGCGAAAATGACAATGTAGTACGTATAATGAGCATTCATAAAAGTAAGGGACTAGAATTTCCTGTTGTATTTTTAAGTGGAACAGGTAAACAATTTAATAAACAAGATTTAAACGATTCAATTCTAATTCACCAAGACTTAGGTTTTGGTCCGAAATTTATAGATAGTGTAAATAGAATAGAATATCCAACTCTTGCAAAAGAAGCATTAAAGCTAAAATTAGAGACAGAACTTATTTCAGAAGAAATGAGAGTTTTATATGTAGCATTAACAAGAGCAAAAGAAAAACTAATTATAACAGGAGTTACAAAAGACTTCGAAAAACAATGCAAAGAAAAGGAAGAAATGATTTTCTTATATCAAAAGCAAAATACAAATAAGATAGAAGAAAGATTACTAAAAAAATATATATCTTATTTAGATTGGCTTATATTATTAAATTTAAAAGATCCAAAACAAGAAAAAATTAAGTTTTTTGTGCATAAGATAGATAAAAACAAGAATGAACAAACAGAAGAAAATCAAGAAGAAACAATAGAAGATAAAAAAATAGGCATTAAAGAATTAGAAAACATAAAAAAAGAACTTGCTTGGAAATATAAGTATGATATTTCTGCTAAAATTCCTACAAAAACATCTGTAAGTAAACTAAAAGAAATTAAACAAAATGAAGAACAAGATATAGATTTAGAAGAATTGCTTTCAAAAGAAAAAGTTCATAAATATGAAATACCAAGTTTTATGGTAAAAGAAAATAAACCTATTACAAGTATCAGAAAAGGAACTTTAGTACATTTATGCATTCAAAAATTAAATGAGAAAAAGGAATATAAAGAGCAAGATATAAAAGACTTGATAAATGAGTTGGTAAATAAAGAAATAATTTTAAAAGAAGAGGCAGAGCAAATACCAGTAGTAGGGCTATTAAAATATGTGCAATCAGATTTGTGGAAAGAATTAAAAGAAGCAAAAGAAGTACACAAAGAAGAACCATTCTATATGTTTGTACAAGCAAATAGAATAGATGAAAATTATCCAAAAGATGAAAAAGTATTAGTGCAAGGTATTATAGATTTGTATTATATAAACAAAAATGATGAATTAGTATTAGTAGATTATAAGACTGATTATGTACAAAAAGGTGAAGGACAGAAACTTATAGATAAGTATAAGGAGCAATTAAATTTATATAAAGAGGCGTTAGAAAATTCATTAGACAGAAAAGTAGATAAAGTACTAATATATTCGACTTGGATTGGAGAAGTAGAAAGTCACAATTAGGGATAGTCCTCAATTGTGACTTTCTCTTAATCTGTGACAATGTCTAATAATAATATATGAGCTAAAAAGCAAAAGAAGAACGGCACCATATAAAAATATGGAAAAAATTAAAAAACTTAAAAAGAATAGAAAGAAATACTTGAAAACAAATATACTTTGGTATAAAATGAAGTAGTTAAAACAATAATAAAGTAAAGAAATTTATTTTATATTTCAAAGGAGGAAAGAAAAATGAGTGTAAAAATAGGAATTAACGGATTTGGGAGAATAGGAAACTTAGCATTCCAAGCAGCATTAAAAAAAGAAGAAGTAGAGGTAGTAGCAATAAATGATCCATTTATTAGTGCAGATTATATGGCATATATGGTAAAATATGATACTGCTCATGGCAGATTTAATGGAGAAGTATCAAACAAAGATGAACATACATTAGTAGTAAATGGAAAAGAAATAAAAGTATATAATGAAATGGACCCAGCAAATATTCCATGGGGAAAAGATGGAGTAGACTATGTATTAGAATGTTCAGGAGTATTTACAACTATGGAAAAAGCAGAAGCACACTTAAAAGGAGGAGCTAAAAAAGTAATTATTAGTGCACCTTCAAAAGATGCTCCAATGTTTGTAATGGGAGTAAATAATGAAACATATGATCCAAGTATGAATATAGTATCTAATGCATCTTGTACAACAAACTGTTTAGCACCACTTGCTAAAGTTATAAATGATAACTTTGGAATAGTAGATGGATTAATGACAACAGTTCATTCTACAACTGCAACACAAAAAACAGTTGATGGAGCATCTAAAAAAGATTGGAGAGGTGGACGTGCTGCATCAGCTAACATTATACCTTCTTCAACAGGAGCAGCAAAAGCAGTAGGAAAAGTTATTCCAGAATTAAATGGAAAATTAACAGGTATGTCTTTTAGAGTACCAACAATAGATGTTTCAGTTGTTGACTTAACATGTAATTTAGCTAAACCAACAACTATGGAAGAAATTTGCAAAGTTATGAAACATGCATCAGAAAATGAAATGAAAGGTATTATAGAATATACAGAAGATGCAGTAGTATCTTCAGATTTCTTAGGAGATATCCATACATCAATATTTGATGCAACAGCTGGAATTCAGTTAACAGATACATTTGTTAAATTAATAGCTTGGTATGACAATGAATGGGGTTACTCAAATAAATTAGTAGATTTAGCAGTATATATTGCATCAAGAAGCTAAAATGTTTTGAAATAAAATGTTGCTTTAATGTATTAGTATAATGTATTATTTATATTTTTTGAAGTGAGCTCCGTGTGAGGACCGACAAGCTTACATAGTGTAAAAATTAGTATGTACTAATTTTTTACACTATGTGCGCAGTTGGGACGAACAAGAAAAATATAAATAATACATATAGTAATTATTTGAAAAAATTAGATATAAAAAACTTAAAGTAAAATTTAAGTTTCTTATATGTAATTTTAGATTTTTATGGAGGTAATTTATGAATAAAAAAACTATTAAAGATATTGATTTAAAAGGAAAAAAAGTATTTGTTAGATGTGATTTTAATGTTCCATTAGATGAAAATGGAAACATTACAGATAATAGAAGAATTGTAGCAGCTCTTCCTACTATAAAATATCTGTTAGAACAAAACTGCAAAATAATACTTGCATCTCATTTAGGAAGACCAAAAGGAGAGGTTAATCCAAAATTTTCTTTAAAACCAGTATCAAATGAATTATCTAAATTATTAGGAAAAGAAGTAAAACTAGCAGAAGATGTTGTTGGACCTTCGGCAAAAGAATTAACAAGTAATGTAAAAGAAGGAGAAATTGTTTTACTAGAAAATGTTCGTTTTGATGCAAGAGAAGAAAAAAATGATGAAAGCTTATCAAAAGAATTTGCATCCATGGCAGAAATATTTGTAAATGATGCATTTGGAACAGCTCACAGAGCACATAGTTCTACAGCAGGAATTGCAGAATTTTTACCAGCAGTATCAGGATTCTTAATAGAAAAAGAATTAGAATTTTTAGGAAGTGCTTTAGAAAATCCACAAAGACCATTTATTGCAATTTTAGGTGGAGCAAAAGTTTCTGACAAATTAGGAGTAATAGAATCTCTTTTAGAGAAAGTAGATACATTAATAATAGGTGGAGGAATGGCTTATACATTCTTCAAATCTATTGGATATAGTGTTGGAAAATCTATATGTGAATTAGACAAACTAGATTTAGCAAAAGAATTAATGGAAAAGGCAAAACAAAAAAATGTTAAATTAGTTCTTCCAATAGATAATGTAATTGCAAAAGAAATTGCACCAGATACAGAAAACAAAGTAATAGATTCAGATAACATTCCAGATGAATGGGAAGGTTTAGACATTGGACCAAAAACAGTAGAATTATTTAAAGAAGAATTAAAAGATGCAAAAACTATAATTTGGAATGGACCAGTAGGATTTTCAGAATATGAAATATTTGCAAATGGAACAAGAAGTATAGCACAAGCTTTAGCAGAAAAAGAAGATGCTGTAACAATTATAGGTGGAGGGGATTCCGCAGCAGCTATAGAAAAAATGGGACTTTCTGATAAAATGACTCACATTTCAACAGGTGGTGGAGCATCTCTAGAATTCTTAGAAGGAAAAAAATTACCAGGAATTGAATGTTTATTAGATAAATAACAATTAAAGGAGTAAATAATGTCATTAGATAAATACAAAGTACAAAATAATGGCACAGAAGAAGAAATAGAAATAGTAAATTATTATAATGATAATTATGAGAAAATAGGCACAATTTCTAGAAAAGAAGGAATAAAACAAAATTTATTATTAGAAGCTGTACAATTATGGATTATTAATCCATATACGAAACAAGTATTAATGCAAAAAAGAAGCCATAATAAAGTAAATGATGCTTCAATGGTGGATGTTAGCAGTTCAGGCCACGTAAAAAGTACAGAAACGCCAATACAAGCAATATTAAGAGAAACGTTTGAAGAACTAAGCTTAAAACCAGAAGAATTGGCACAACAATTACAAAAAATGATGATAGTAGAATGTGACTTTACTAAATTAGGAAGAAAAGGTAGATATTTTACACATGAATATGTAGCTTATTTAGAACATCCTTTATCTTACTACACAAAACAAAATGAAGAAGTAGACAAATTATTTTTTATGAATTATGAAGAACTTAAGGAAAAAATAAGAAACAAAGAACAAAATATTAGAATACCACATACTAAAGAAACAGATGAGTTACTTTATAAAATAGATGAAAGTCTATATAATTATGAAAAAAACAAAGGAAAAAGAGGAGAGTTAGAATGCGAAGAAAAATAATTGCAGGAAATTGGAAAATGAATATGCTTCCAAATGAAGCAATGAGTTTTATTAATGAATTAGAGCCATATGCAAAAAAAACAAAATGCGAAATAATATTGTGTGTCCCATATACAGATTTATTTTATAGCTTACTTACAGCACAAAATACAAATATTAAAATAGGTGCACAAAATATGCATTGGGAAGAAGCTGGTGCATACACAGGTGAAATAGCACCTAATATGCTTAAATGTATAAATGTAGAATATGTTATAATTGGTCATTCCGAAAGAAGACAATATTTTGCAGAAACAGACGAAACTGTTAATAAAAAAATAAAATCAGCATTAAAACATGAACTAAATCCAATTCTTTGTGTGGGAGAAACAATGAAACAAAGAGAATTAGGATTAGAGGAAGAAGTAATTAAACAACAAGTAAATGGAGCATTAGAAGGAATAACAAAAGAGCAAATGGGAAAAATAGTAATTGCATATGAACCAATTTGGGCTATAGGAACAGGAAAAGTAGCTACAAAAGATGATGCTAACAATATGATAAAACTAATAAGAAAAGAAATAGAATCACTTTATGATAAAGAAGTAGCAAATAATGTAAGCATATTATACGGAGGAAGTGTAAATAAAAATAATGCTAAAGAACTATTTGAAACATCAGATATAGATGGCGCTTTAGTTGGTGGAGCAAGCTTAAAAGTGAATGAATTTAACGAAATTATAAAAAATATATAAAATATATCTCTTAAACAAAAGAAAAAATATAAAATAAACAAAAGATGTAAAAGGAAAAAATGAAGAAAAGAAAGAGGTAATACAAAATGAAAGATAAATTAACAATGTTAATGATATTAGATGGATTTGGAGAAAATAAAGAAGAAAAGGCAAATGCAGTTAAACTAGCAAATACACCAAATATAGATAAATTAATGAAAACTTGTCCAACTACAGATATTCACACAAGTGGATTAGATGTAGGACTTCCAGAAGGACAAATGGGAAATTCAGAAGTAGGACATACAAATATAGGAGCAGGAAGAATTGTATACCAAGAATTAACTAGAATTACAAAATCAATAGAAGATGGAGACTTCTTTACAAACGAAGAATTTATAGCAGCTATTGAAAATTGTAAAAAATATAATTCAAAATTACACATAATGGGACTACTATCTAATGGTGGTGTACACAGCCATATACGTCATTTATTTGGACTACTAGAACTTGCAAAGAGAAGAGATTTCGAAGATGTATATGTACATTGTTTTATGGATGGAAGAGACACAGCACCATCTTCAGGAGAATCTTTTATATCTGAGTTAGAAGAAAAAATGAAAGAAAAAGGCGTAGGAAAAATAGCAACAATTACAGGAAGATTCTATGCAATGGATAGAGATAAAAGATGGCAAAGAGTTGAAAAAGCATATAATGCATTAGTAAGAGGAGAAGGAGAAAAGGCAACATCTGCAATTGGTGCGGTTGAAGGCTCTTACCAAAAAGAAATATTTGATGAATTTATAGAACCAACAGTAATAGTAAATGGAGAAACACCAGTCGCTACAATTGGTAAACACGATAGTGTTATTTTCTATAACTATAGACCAGATAGAGCAAGAGAAATTACTAGAACATTAGTAGATAAAGAATTTAATGAATTTGAAGTAGAAAAAGATTTAGACTTATACTATGTATGTATGACAAGTTATGATGAAACAATGCCAAATGTTCATATAGCATTCAAAAAAGAAGAGCTAAAAAATACATTTGGAGAATATATTTCAAACAATAACTTAACTCAATTAAGAATTGCAGAAACAGAAAAATATGCGCATGTTACATTCTTCTTTAATGGTGGAGAAGAAAAACAATATCCAGGAGAAGATAGAATTTTAGTACCATCTCCAAAAGTAGAAACATATGACTTAAAACCAGAAATGAGTGCATATGAAGTAACAGATAAAGTTGTAGAAGCAATTAATTCAAAAAAATATGATTGTATAATCCTAAACTATGCTAACCCAGACATGGTAGGTCATACAGGAGTATTAGAAGCAGCAATAAAAGCTATTGAAACAATAGATGAATGTGTTGGAAGAGTTGTAGAAGCAATAAATAATCAAGATGGAGTTTTGATAATAACAGCAGATCACGGAAATGCAGAACAAATGATAGATTATAAAACAGGAGAGCCACATACTGCACATACAACAAATCCAGTTCCACTAATATTAGTAGGAATGGAAAATGCTAAATTAAGAGAAGGAAGACTTGCAGATTTAGCTCCAACAATGCTTGATATAATGAATTTAGAAAAACCAGCAGAAATGACAGGAGAAAGTTTAATAATAAAATAATATAGACAAATAGTAGAAATATCTCTCAGAATATTATAAAAAATAATGTTTTGAGAGATAAACTATATATAGAGAGAAAATGTAATAGAGGAAGGGTATTATGAAGAATACACCAAGAATAAAAAGTTTATATGCAAAAATACAAACACAGCTATTTTATATGATACCAGAAAAATGGGATAAAATTTATTTATATGCTTCTATAGTTGAAAAGTCAAATAATATACAAACAGGAGAAATGTTTTTCTATTATTTTCCTAAAGGAATATTAAAAAGAAATCCTATAAATGTATATGAAATACCATATATATATAATATAGATGAAGAAGCGTATAATACTTTAACAAATAAGTTATATGAAACAATTAAAGAATTAAGAAGAGAATTTGAAAGAGAAGGACTAAAAATATGGTCTAACTTAACAATATCAATTGCAAACTTAAAATTCAACATAGAATACGATTATGAAAATCTAAATACAAGTAAATACACAAACGAAGAAAGACACATAATTTGGAATTATAAGTATTTAGATTTTCCAATAGAAAGACTTTCTAAAAAAGATAGAAAGATGTTAGAAAATTATTTGATAGAAGAAAAACTTTTAAACAAAGAAGTAGGAACATATTCAGAAGGAATGTATAACTTTAAAGTACACAATATTATAGAATACAACAGAGAAGAATATAATTCAAACAATGATAACAGTGAATTAGATGAGGGCAAAGCTAAATTTGGAACTACTATTAAAAAGAAAGATAAAGAATTAGACTTTGAAACAAGACATAAAAAGCTAGATAAATACGAATTATATAAAAGGCAAAAAGAAGCAAATAATAAAGAAAATAGAAAAAGAGAAGAAGTACTTGAAACAAAGAATATAGAAAGAAATGAAGAAAAACCAAAAATAAAAAGCCAAATATTAAATTTTTAAGTTTCAAAATATCTACAAAAACTGACAAAATACTTGAAAGTTTTAATTTGTAGATATATAATAATAAAGTCTTCAATACAAACATATTATATATAGAGAGAATTGCGCAATGAAAGCAAGACAAGTTGATTGAAAGGAGAAATAAATATGATTTATTCAAAAGAAGTAGAAGATATGTGCAAAGTTGCAAAAGGAGTAGACCATGGACCAGCACCAATTCCAGAAGAAGGAAAATGGGTTCAAGCAAAAGAAATAAAAGACATTTCTGGTTTAACACATGGTATTGGTTGGTGTGCACCTCAACAAGGAGCTTGTAAACTAACATTAAACGTAAAAGAAGGAGTTATACAAGAAGCATTAGTAGAAACAGTAGGATGCTCAGGTATGACACATTCAGCTGCAATGGCAGGTGAAATATTAGTAGGAAAAACAATATTAGAAGCATTAAACACAGACTTAGTATGTGATGCTATAAATACTGCAATGAGAGAACTATTTTTACAAATAGTATATGGTAGAACACAATCTGCTTTCTCTGAAAATGGACTTCCAATAGGAGCAGGAATGGAAGACTTAGGTAAAGGACATAGAAGCCAAATAGGAACAATATATTCAACACTTTCAAAAGGACCAAGATACCTAGAACTTGCTGAAGGTTACATAGTAGAAATTGGTTTAGACAAAGATGACCAAATAATTGGATACAAATATGTAAATATGGGAAAAATGATGGATTTCATAAAATCAGGAATAGATGCAAATGAAGCAATTGAAAAAGCTTCAGGAACTTATGGAAGATTTGATGAAGCTGTTAAGAAAATAGATCCACGTGAAGAATAAGAAAACAAATAAAAAACTTCGTCTTGCGTTGTTAAATTTCAAACAAAAATCCTCAATGCACAAGAGTACACCTCCGGTATTTTGTTTGAAATTTGCCTAGCAATACTTGTTTTTAATTTGTTTTAAGAATGTAAAAGTATATAAATACCAAAATTAGAGGAGGAACGAAAAATGGCATTATTTGAAAGTTATGAAAGAAGAATAGATCAAATTAAACCAGTAATGGAAAAATACGGAATAAAAGATTTTGATGATGCATTAAAAATATGCACAGACAAAGGATTTAATCCATACGAAATAACAAGAGGAGTTCAAACAATATGTTTTGAAAATGCTTGTTGGGCATATACATTAGGTGCAGCAATAGCAATAAAAAAAGGTTGTACAAAAGCTCATGAAGCAGCAAAAGCAATAGGAGAAGGTTTACAAGCATTTTGTATACCAGGATCAGTTGCAGACGATAGAAAAGTAGGTTTAGGACATGGAAACTTAGCATCAATGCTTTTAAGCGAAGAAACAAAATGTTTTGCATTCTTAGCAGGACACGAAAGTTTTGCAGCAGCAGAAGGTGCAATTGGTATCGCAAAATCTGCAAACAAAGTTAGAAAAGAACCATTAAGAGTTATATTAAATGGTTTAGGAAAAGATGCAGCACAAGTAATTTCAAGAATAAATGGATTTACATATGTAAAAACAGACTTTGATTTCTTTACTGGAAAAGTAAAAGTAGTAGAAGAAATAGCTTACTCAGATGGAGAAAGATCAAAAGTTAAATGCTATGGTGCAAACGATGTTAGAGAAGGTGTAGCAATAATGTGGTTAGAAGATGTTGACGTTTCTATAACAGGTAACTCAACAAACCCAACAAGATTCCAACATCCAGTTGCAGGTACATACAAAAAAGAAAGATTAGAAGCAGGTAAAAAATACTTCTCTGTTGCTTCAGGTGGAGGAACAGGTAGAACATTACACCCAGACAATATGGCAGCAGGACCAGCTTCATATGGTATGACAGATACAATGGGAAGAATGCACTCAGATGCACAATTCGCAGGAAGTTCTTCAGTTCCAGCTCACGTAGAAATGATGGGATTAATAGGAATGGGTAACAACCCAATGGTTGGTGCAACAGTAGCAGTTGCAGTAGCTGTAGAAGAAGCTATGAAATAAAAAATTTCGAAAAATTTTATATAAATATAGATAAAAAATTGCCAGCAAACAAGCCTGGCAATTTTTTGTGAATGATAAGAAGAATAATTCACAAAAATATGAACATACGCAAAAAATAATTGTACAAATTAAAATATTTATAGTATAATATATAGGAATTTTCAAAAGGAGAAATAGAATGCAAGAAAAGAAAAAAAAGAAAATAATAAACTATATAGTACTATCAATAGTAACGTTAATATTTATATTAGCAATAATTTACTTAGCACCAATAATGAAGGATATATCAACAAAAGAAGGACAACTAGCGTTTAAAGAAAAAATAAATAATTTAGGAATTTTAGGATTTTTAATACTATTTGGGTTAGAAGTTGCACAGATATTTTTTGTAATAATACCAGGAGAACCATTGGAAATACTTGCTGGAATGTGCTATGGAAGCATAGGAGGAACAATTTTTATAACAGCATCTGTATTTATTACAACAACAATAATATTTTTTATTGTAAAAAAATATGGAAGAAAGTTTGTAGAAGACACATTTAGTAAAGAAAAAGTAGAAAAAATAGAAAATAGCAAAATCTTAAAAGATCCTAGAAAAGTAGAAACAATAATGACAATATTATTTTTTATACCAGGAACACCGAAAGACTTGTTAGTTTATATAGGAGGACTACTTCCAATAAAACCATCAAGGTTTATACTAATATCTACATTTGCAAGATTTCCGTCTGTAATTTCATCAACAATAGCAGGGGCAAAATTAGCAGTAGGAGATATAAAGACAACAATTATAGTATATGCAATTACTTTTGTAATTACAGCAATATTCTTGATTATTATAAATATTTTTGATAAGAACAAAGAAACAAAAGAAGCATTAAATGCAATAAAATAGTTTAATCTATATGACCATGGAGGTAATTTTATGTACTACGTGTACATGTTAAGATGTGAAGATAATTCAATATATACTGGAATAGCTAAAGACATAGAAAAAAGAATGAATGAACATTTTTCTAAAGATGAAAAGTGTGCAAAATATACCAAAAGTCATCAAGCAAAAAAGTTGGAAGCATCATGGCAAACAGAAGATAAAAAGTTAGCATCTAAACTTGAATATGCAATAAAAACTTTAAGAAAAGAACAGAAAGAAAGATTAATACAAAAACAAATAGATTTAGAAGATATATTTTATGAAAGATTAGAATGTGAAAAATATAAACGTTTACATACAAAAACTAGAATATAAAAAATAGAACCATAGTAAATTTACTATGGTTTTTAGCTATTTATAGAGATAAAAAAACATACGAACAAAAATTTGAAAAATATTTTAAAAAACTATTGACAAACTTAAAAATAAAATATAAAATATGTTCAACAAAAGCGAACAAGAATTTGCAGAACAAAATTTTATTAAGGAGTGGTTAAAATGAATATATTTTCAAACAGAAACAATGTAATAACATATACAGTAAATAAGGCAGCAACAAGCAATTTGTATATATCAGTACAAAATGGAGAAGTTGTTATTAATGCTCCTTGGTATACTACAAGTAGTCAAATTCAAAAAGTAGTAGAAGAAAAGAAACAATGGATATTAAATAAAATAAAAGAGTATGAAATAGCTTGTGAAGAAAAAGATAATTATACTAAATTAAAAACTATAAAAGTATTAGGTAAAAATTATGATTTAGTTGTGAACTACAAAAGAATAAATGTACCTAGTTTAGAGTTTGCTAAAAATCAAATACAAATAACATTACCAATTAAATTTAAAAATATAGAAAGTGCAGATCTAATAAATATATTAATGGAAAAAATGTATGAAAAAATTGCTGAAAAAGAGATAGAAAGAGCAATGGAAAAAACAAGAATTATGTTAGAAATAGCACCAGAAGATTATGAAATTAAAAATATAGAAGGCTCAATAGCTACATGCAAAGATAAAAAAATAACAATAAATCCTAATATAGCAATGTATTCTAAAGATGTAATAGATTATATAGTTTTACATGAATTTTGTCATTTAAAATATAAGAATCACACTAAATCTTTCTATAATATGATAAAAACATATATGCCTAATTATGAAGAAAAAGCAAAAGAACTAAACGGAATAGCTTATTAAAAATTTTATTCAACATTACATACTAAATGAATATAATGAATAAGGAGGTAATGTTTATGGATGGAATTTATGAAATAAAATTAAATACACCAATGGGTGCTATGAGTGGAAAAGTGACTCTAAAAACCAATGGAGAAAATATAGATGGTGTGTTAGAAATAATGGGGATGAAGAACAATTTAAATGGTGGTAGAGTAAAAGGGAACCAATGTTATTTTAAAGGAAATATAAAAAATAACGCACTAAATATAGAATATGAACTAATGGGACAATTGACAGGGAATATTTTAAATATATTTGCTAAAACTAATATGGGTGAATTTAAATTACAAGGAAAGAAAATCGGTTAGCAATATAGATATAAAAGATACACTTATTTAATAAAAAGATAAAAACTATTTGTTCTAAAAACGTATATATAAGAATAAAATATACAAAAAAGAAAGAGGAACAAATATGGATAATCTAGACAAAAATGAAACAAAGGAAAATTTAATTCGAATTATAAAAGGTAGTGGTATAGCATTAGGAATTACAATATTGTCGCTTTTTATTTTTGCTATATTACTTACATATACAAATATACAAGAAAATACAATGATTCCTGTAGTTATAATTATTACAGCGGTTAGTATCTTAATAGGAAGTAGTTTAAGTACATTAAGAATTAAGAAAAATGGACTATTAAATGGAGCATTAGTAGGAGTTATTTATATTTTATTAATCTATATAATTTCTAGCCTTACAGGCTCCGGTTTTAGTTTAAATATTATGAGCATAGTAATGTTAGTTTCTAGCATTATTGCAGGAATGATAGGTGGAATAATAGGAGTAAACTTAAATTAAAATATAAATATACCAAATAAAAAATTAGACGTAATTCTGTATAAAATATAAATTCAACCAATTTACAAAAAATGGTTGAATTTTTTATTATTTTAATATAAAATTAATCAATAGTAATGGAGGAAACGAAAGATGACTTTAGAAGATATTAAAAATAACAAAGAAATTGAAGAACTTATATTAAGTTCACAAAAACAGCTAAATGCTTTAGGATACACAGAACACTCAATGAGGCACATTTCAATTGTATCAAATAGAGCAGCAAAAATATTGAAAACATTAGATTATCCAGAAGATAGGATAGAACTTGCAAAAATAGCAGGGTATATGCATGATATAGGAAATTGCGTAAATAGAGTAGATCACGCACATTCAGGAGCGATACTTGCTTATCAAATTTTAAAAGAAATGGGAATGAATGTACAAGATAGAACAGAAATAATGATGGCAATAGGAAATCATGACGAGCAAACAGGAACAGCAGTAAGCGATATATCAGCAGCATTAATACTTGCAGATAAGTCAGATGTCCATAGAGACAGAGTAGTAAACACGAATATGTCTACATTTGATAAACATGATAAAGTAAATTACGCAGTAACAAATGCAGATTTTATAATAGATAAAGAAAAAAGAAAAGTAACATTAGACTTAACAATAGATACAGAAATCTGTCCAGTTTTAGATTATTTTGAAATATTTATGGATAGGACAATGATGAGTAAGTATGCAGCAAAATATTTAAATATATGGTTTGAACTTATTATAAATGGTACGAAATTATTATAAATTTAGGAGGAAAAAATGAAAAAATTTAAAGGATTAAAAATAACAGTTATAGTTTTATTAATTATATTATTATCAATGGTATCTTTTATTGGTATATATGTACAAGATAAAAATCAAGTCAAAAATATTTTACCAGAGTATATTTTATCAAAAGACCTAAAAGGGCATAGAAGAATTGAACTTAAGGTAAATGATGAAGTAAAAGAAACTAAAAAATATGATGCAGATAACAACTTAATTACAGATGATACTACAGAAGTAGCAAGAACAGAAGAAATCAAAGTAAATAGTGAAGAAATATTAACTGTAGATAATTATAAAACTTCAAAAAAAATAATAGAAAAAAGATTAGAAGAAATGCAAGTAAACAATTATAATATAAGACAAAATTTAGAAAATGGAACTATTATTTTAGAATTGCCAGAAGATGATAATACAGATCGTACAGTTGGACAACTATCTTTACAAGGAAAATTTGAAATTGTAGATAAAGACACAAACGAAGTATTAATGACAAATGATGATTTAAAATCAGTTCAAAGTAAATACGGAACAACATCTTCAGGAACAACTTCAATTGTTCTTAATATACAATTTAATAAAGAAGGAACAGAAAAATTTAAAAATATAACAAATACTTATGTACAAACAACGAAAACAGTAGAACAAGAAGGAGAAGAAGCAAAGGAAGAAACTGTAACAAAAGAAATTTCAATAAAAATTGATGACACAACATTGCTTTCAACACATTTTAGTGAGCAAGTAACTAATGGATTATTACAATTATCTGTTGGTTCTTCTGCTAATAGCACTACTGATGAATTAAAAGAATATTTACAAGAAGCAACTAGTATGGCAGCATTATTAGACTCAGGAAAAATGCCTATTGTATACGAAGTAGAACAAAATAAATATATCCTTTCAGAGGTTACACAAGATGTAATAGAAAAAGTAATAGTAGTTTCAATAATTGTTCTTACATTAGCTATTATTTATTTAATTATAAAATATAAAGGAAAAGGTATATTAGCAGGTATTTCTATTGTAGGATATGTAGCATTACTATTATTAGCAATTAGATATGCTAACGTAGAGGTATCTATAGCAGGTATTATAGAAATTTTATTTAGTACATTAATAAATTATATGCTAGTAGTTAGTATGTTAAAAGAAGAAAAAATAAATAATGCTATTAAAAAATATAGTTTAATACTTATACCTACATTAGTTATTGCAATTGCATTTACATTTGCTAATATTGCAGTCGGAATAGTACTATTCTGGGGAATTGTTATAGCAATGTTATATAATATAAGTATAACAAATTTATTATTAAGAGATTAGACTAAAGTGAAAGGAGCAAATTATGAAGAAGAAAAATTTAATAGGAATACTACTTGGTATAATTATAATTATTGGAATTATTTTAACAGCTACTATGGGACTAAATTTAGATTTAATGTATTCAAATCATAAAAGTATAGACGTAAATTTACAAAAACAATTTGAAAATGAAGATGTATACAAAATAGCGAAAGAAGTTTTTGAAAACCAAAAGGTAAAAGTACAAAAAGTAGAATTATATGAAGATATGGTGTCAATTATAGTAAAAGATGCTACAGACGAACAATTAGAAAATTTAAATACAAAACTAAATGAAAAATACGAACTAGAAAATAAAAAAGATGATATGGTAATAACAAATGTGCCAAGTGTAGAAATATCAGATTTAGTAAAACCATATATCTTACCAGTAAGCATTTCATTTGTAGTAATTATTGTTTATCTAGTAATATATATGGCTATAAACAATAGAGTAAATAGAAAACTAAGCATTTTGAAAGAGACTTCAAAAGCAATATTAGCTATAATAGGAATAGAATTACTATATTTATCAGTATTTGCTATTACAAGATTAGAAATAAATTATAATACTCTTCCAATAGGAGTTATAATATACGCATTTACAACAATATTAATATTAATGAACTTAGAAAAACAATATAAAATAGAAGAAAAGAAGAAATAATATATATAACAAAAAATAGACATTATTCATAAAATAGAATAGGATGTCTATTTTTTTTAGATTCTAGGAAAGTTATCATAGTATGATAACTTTCTGTAGAAGATAAATATGGCAGAAATTAGATTTTGTAGCAGTTTACACTGCGTACAAAATCTTAATTCTGGTTTTTTAGATAATAAAAATAAGGAAGTGAGAAAATGAAAATAAAAATATATGAGACATTAAGAAAAATGTTTAAAATATCAAATAATAGAGAAGAAACTAGTATAGACTATGAAGAAATTAAAACAATTATGAAGAATGATAAAAATGCCACTTTGTTAGATGTAAGAAGTCCACAAGAATATAGAGAGGGGCATTTAGATGGAAGCGTAAATATTCCACTTTATGATTTAGAAAGAAATTGTGAGGAACTATTAAAAGATAAAAATAATACAATAATTTTAGTGTGTCAATCTGGAAGTAGAAGTAGAAAAGCATTAAAAACATTAGAAAATATAGGATATTCTAGTGTGTATCAATTAGATGGGGGATTAGATAATATAAAATAAAAGGACAAAAGTGACCCGTCCCCAATTGTCCTTTTAAATTTAAGGAGCATCTTTACTGACATTATTTAAAATTCTATAAGTTCTACAAATATTGCAGTCATTACAAATAGAAATTCTACTTCCAAAAACTAGTTTTAATGTATTTATAAATTCGTCTTCAATGCCAATTAAATGAATCTCTATTTTTCTAGGTAAAAGAGTAAGTAGAGCATTTAATGCATAATCATTTGAAGAAAAAGAAATGTCAGATAAATATTTAGCATTGAAATTATTATCTCTTAAATTAATAAGATTTTTGTGTTCATTTAGTAGAATAGAGTTACCATTAGTGTAAATTAGGTGAACAATATTAGAAGCGGGTTCTTTTGTATCTATATATAACTTTAACAAATTTATAAATTCAGTGTATTCTTTTTCAATTACATATTCATTTACACTGGTATCTACAATTTCTTCTAAAGTACTTAAATAAGTATTTAAGCGAAATGTAACAAAACCATCTAAAATCATAGATTTATTAGAGTTAATATATTCTAATACAGAAGCCCAAATTTCTTGTTTTTTATATTTCAAATTAGAATCTTCTTCTAAAATAATGTGTTCATAACAATTTTCTTCAATAAGCTTTTTTTCAAAATCATCAAAGTAGAAATATTGAAAATTTATAATTCTTCTTATTAAAATAGGTTCGTAGAAAAAGATAATGCAATCAGCTAGTAAATCGGATAAAAAGTTTAGAAAAGAACTTAAAGCATTTCCTTTATAATGAATAATTACGTTGTGATAACATTTGAATTTTTTACTTACAAAATAAATATTTTCTAAGGAAGAGGTTTCTATATTTTTTAATAGATAATCTATAATTTCACTATTATTTGTTTTTATACAAAAAGACTTCATATCGTAAAAAAATCCCCTTTCTTTTATATGTAATTATTATCTACTAAAAAACTTTAGATATACATATTTTATTCGAAAGGGAAAATTTTGGTAACTTGTGCAATATTAAATTAATAATATATTTTATAATCAATTTCAGGGAAGATACAATCTCTTTTTTCTACAAGTTTTAGAAAGTCAGTGTCTATATTATCCTCTTTTATTTGATCATATAATTTTGTAAAACGTCCAATATGGTCTTTAATTCTCTTTTTAGCATAATCAACCATTGTACCATTTGTAATAATAAATAGCCAATCGCTACTTTGAGCAAGTAAAAGCTCTCTTGCACATTGATTCAAAGCTCTAATTTTTGTCTTATTTTTCTCATTATAGAATGTATGTGCAAGTTCAACCATTTTATCTCCAGCAACATGTAAATGACGATGGACATAGTCATTTGTTTCGTTAAGCCAAACTTGACTATAACCATTTGCACCCCAACTAGAACGACAAGGTGTACATACTTGCATTTCAGGATACATATCTATATATTTACCAGGTGTAATTAATTTGAAATCATTTTGGTCAAAGTGGATTTTTTTAAATAGTATATATAACCAATATGGACCCTCATACCACCAATGACCATAAAGTTCAGCATCATAAGGGCAAAGTATAACAGGGGGCTTATCCATAAAAGATGCAGCCATATCTATTTGTTCTTTTCTACAATCTAGAAAATGACCAGCCTGTTTTTCACAAGAGTCTTTTGCCCATTGAATGTTGTAAATATCTTTTTCTTCACACTTTCCAGTAATTCTGTGATATTTAATTCCAGTATGCACTCTAACACCATCATGAGAAATATAAGGTTTAATGTAATCGTAAGGAGCATCATAACCAATATCTCTATAAAATTCACGATAATTAAAATCTCCTGGGTAACCATTTATAGAACTCCATACTTGTCTTGAAGATTCCATATCTCTACCAAAAGCTACAATTCCAGTAGGGGAAACAATAGGAGAGTATGTTCCATAAACAGGTGTAGGATCTGCATATAAAATTCCATGTGTTTCAGTAATAATATATTCTATACCAAATTCTTTTAGATATTTATCTGCCTCAGGAACATATCCACACTCAGGAAGCCATATTCCACGAGGCTTTTTGCCAAAATATTTTTCATAAGTTTGAACACCAACTGCAATTTGTGCTTTTACAGTTTGTTCAGTTAAATATAAAATTGGGAAATATCCATGCGTTGCTCCACATGTTATGATTTCTAAAACACCTAAATCTTGGAAGTGTTTAAAACCTTCAATAATATTATCATTGTAAATATCATGAAAAACATGTAAATCGTTAGAATACCTTTCAAAGTAATATTTAGAAAGGTCATTTACTCGTTTATCATATGTAGTTCTTTCAATTTCTTTTTTTGCAAGTTCAATGTGTTTTTTTAAATATTTAATATATCTTTTTTGCAATAATTTATTATCAAGCATATTTAAAAGTGGAGGAGTCATAGACATTGTAATAGAAAAGTCCACTTTTTCTTCCACTAATTTTTCAAAATTAAGTAAAAGAGGAATGTAGGTTTCTGAAATTGCTTCAAATAACCATTGTTCCTCTAAATAATTTTCACTCTCTGGGTGATGTATAAAAGGCAAATGTGCATGTAGCACAAAGCTAACGTATCCTTTTGGTGCATTCATTAGTATTACTCCTTATAAATTTGTTAGAACTTTGAAGATGGATTTCTTAAATCTAATTTATCAAAGCTAATTTTTTCATTTGCATACATTTTTTTATAAAACTCTTCAATAGATGAAATTTTACCAATTTTTCTAAGAAGAGAGAAACTTATAATATCCTTCTTTGTAGTAGCATTTGTTTTTACATTTCTAAAATATACAAATTTAGATAAATTATCAAATAATATATGATCATTTGGTGCATCTATATCATTTGAGTTTGCAATATATAAGTAATTATTATTTATTGTTACATATTCGTTTATAGGACGTCTGCCAAGTTCTATTTTATAATCACAATTACTATCTGCAACAGTTAAATACCAACTATTTGCAAAGTCATTTATATCTATTTCAAAAGAATAATTCATTGTTAAATTGTGAACTATTAAAACAGGCTTTGTATTATTGAAAAAATATTCTCCATATTCTTCAATATATTTATTTTTGTCGTCATCTGAAATATCCCAATAAACGAATAAAGTATTAGGAGTTTGAGCTAAAACTTTTACAACAGTTTGATTATAGCGATAAGGTAAGTCGTAGTATTCTATAATTTCTACTTTTTCTTTTTTAGTACCTCTTTTTGTAGCAGTTGTTTTAGTTACTTTTTTTGTAGTTTTAATAGTAGATTTTTTTGACCTAGAATTTTTAGTTACGGTTTTTTTATTACTATTCTTTTCATCGGCTGTCTTAGTTAATTTTTTACTAGGAGCTTTTTTTTCTACCTTTTTTTTATTTTCTACTTTTGAAGTAGTTTTTTTAACAGTAGAAGTAGAAACTTTTTTGTTAGACATTTTTTTACTACTTAGTTCTTTTTTTACATTTTTTTCTTTTACTTCATTCAATTCTTCTTTTGCTTTTCTTGGCATAGTTCCTCCTTAGTAAAATCTCATATTTTTCTTATTTATATACTATATCAAAAACAAAATAAATTCAATAGAAAAGAAAATAAATAATATTACAATTATGTTACAAAAAAATATTTATTCTAACCATAAATCATAAAGTTTAAGAGATTAAGAAATAGTATATACGTTTTCTTATACTAATTATGTTTTTTCATTTTTGTAAGTTTTATATTGCTAAAATCAGTATTTATGTAAAAAGATTATTACTAAAATCAATTTTAAATGTTGTATTTAATCATATTATAAGTTATAATATGATTATAATTTTTATAAAAAGAAGAAAAATAGTAGGGAGGAACAAAAGAAAATGAGAAAACAGAGAGGTATAACATTAGTTGCATTAGTAGTAACAATAGTAGTACTAATTATTTTAGCGGGAATAAGTATAAGTTTATTATTAGGGGATAATGGAATAATAACAAAAGCAAAGGAAGCAAAAAAAATACAAATCATTAGTGAGGCAAAAGAAAAAATAGCAACCGAAATAATAACTGCACAAATCGAGGCAACGGAAAGAAACGAAAAAATTGAACAAGCACAAATATCAGATATAATATCAAAATATGGTGAGTTGCAGGCAGATGGAGATACAATTATTTTAAAAGATTCAAATGAAAAGGTAAATTTATCTGATATATATAAAGGAGATATAGCAAATACAGGAAGCTACAGTGAATTAAAAGCACAAAATGAATTGCTAAAACAGCAACTTGAAGATGCTTCAAAATCGCAAAGTGAAGCAAATAAAGAACTAAGCGAATTAAAAGAGGTATTATCACAAACGACAGCAACATCAGATAAAATTTTAAAAGATTATACAGCATACAAAGATGGAAAATTAATAGTAGGTACAATAGAGAACAGAGGAAATCAAAGTGATTGGATTCCTACAACTTCAGAAACGAAGGTATATGAAGCTGGATATTATCCTTCAAGCTGGACTGTAAGTACAAATAATGCATATAATGAAGGCGTAAATAATAGCACAGGTAAAATTATTTTTTCACAAACTAATGGAAATGGATCTAGTCGTTATAATCCTTATATTGATTTAAACTATTTTCAATATATAAGTAGTGCAAATACGGGAAAATATGGAACAATAGTTAAAGTAAAAACATTAAAAGATTGTAAAGGATATGCTCAAATTAGAGGTGTAGGTATTTCATCTGCTAATGGTACATTAAGCCTTACATCAACAGGTCATACTAATCACACATATGCTTCAAATATAACACATGCTTTTAGTTTTAAAAGTGGTGATACACTAACTATTACAGCTGCGAGTGATAATGCTGCTATTCATTTAATGAATAATATTGAATTTTCAGCGACTTTAGTAAATTGTGGATGGACTACCGAATAGTATAAATGTATAATGAATGCTATTAGAGTATATTTATATAAATATAAAAAAGTAACTTGTAAATACTAGTTAGTTATTATGTAAAAAGGTAAACAAATAATTATGCATATTCCATTGAATATTTTTATATGAAAAATTATAATTTTTTTAGAATAAAGAGGGAGGAACAAAAGAAAATGAGAAAACAAAGAGGTATAACATTAGTTGCATTAGTAGTAACAATAGTAGTACTAATTATTTTAGCGGGAATAAGTATAAGTTTATTATTAGGGGATAACGGAATAATAACAAAAGCAAAAATGGCAAAGGAAAACATGGAGATTGCAAAAGTAGAAGAAGAAAAAGAACTAAATGAATTATATGAGCAGATAGAAACAAAGTCAGAAACATTAACAGAAAATAATGAAAATTCAATAGATAAACTTATGGAATTTAGAAGAAGAATAGCAACAGCAATAACAAACCAAGGAGTGAATACAGATGAGAATGCAACAGTAGAAATAATGGAAGAAAATATAGGAAAGATATTAAAAGAAAATACTTCTGATGCGACAGCATCAAAAGAAGATATATTAGAAGGAAAAACAGCATGGGTTAATGGAGCAAAATTAATAGGCACTAATAAAGGATATGAAGCAGGAATAAATGATTCGGTTCATAAAACTTATCCAGAAAAACTAAAAAACAATTTTAAGTGCTTATACAATAGTAATGTTAGAACGCATACATTTGGTTCTGACCAGAGTTATTCATATACCTATGGTAGTGAAAACACAACGTCAATATATGTAATTGCTATATGTTATTCTCAAAATAATGCAAAGACATCTACGTCATCTATCAAAATTACAGGATTAGGAGAAAAGCTTGAATATAGTAATAACAATAATGGTAATACATCATTTGCATATGGAATGTATAAGTTAGAACCAGGAGATACATTGACAGGTATAATGTGGAATGCCAATAATTATTGTACATATATTTTTAGTGTATATAAAATATTAGAAATATAGCTTTATATGGGAGAAAATAAAAGATAGAATAATTTTCTATCTTTTTATTTTATAGAAATATTTTTATAAATAATGCATTATTTTAGATTTGCAAAAACTTAAAAAATCTTAAAAAAAGTTGCACTAAAAAAATAGGTTTGATATAATACAAAAAACAAATGAAAATAGGAGAAAATGATGGAAACACTACAAGAAACAAAAGAACTGACAAAAGAGGAAATTAAATTACAAGAAAAAAAGAAAAATAATATAGAACTTTACAAAATATATCGCATTTTTTCATGGGATTTATTATTTTATTATGCAATAATATATTTATTCTTAACAATAGAAAAAGGAATTTCACCAGCACAAGTATTACAATTTGATGCATTTTATATATTATTTAAATTTCTAACACAAATACCATCTACATTAATTATACAGAAAGTAGGAAAACGAAAAAGCTTAATATTAGCAAATTTCATTTTAGCAATACATATCTTAATAATAATGTTTTCAATAAGTTTTAATATGTTGTTAGTATCTCAAGTGTTATGTGCATTTTCATTTGTAATAAAGGCAACATGTGAAAGTGATATGTTATATGACTCATTAGAACATGGAGAAAAAAGAGGAATACAATTTGCAAAAATAGATGGAAAAGCATTTTCTAGATACTATTATGTAGATGCTGTTTCTGCTGTATTGTCCAGTTTTTTATTTGTAGTAAACCCATATATACCAATGGTAATATGTTTTATAATATTATTAATAGCATTTATAGCATCTACAAAATTTGAAGAACTTTATAATGAAAAGGGAAAAATGCGAGTAAAAGAAGAAATTACAAACATAAGAATTTCTTTCAAAAATATATTAAAATCTAAAAGACTAAAATGCTTATTAATATTTAATGCAGTTTTTGTAGCTTTATTAAAAATTTTACAAAATCTAAGAAATACAGTTTTAATAGATATAGGCGTTCCAGAACAGTATTTTGGAATTATATTTGCAGTACTTGGAATTATAACAGGAATTGCTGCAAGAAATCAAGGAAGAATTCATAAAAAATACAGAAATAGAACTTTAGCATTTTTATCAATACCAATGGCAGTTTCGTGCTTAATGTTAGGAGTTATATTACTATGTAACTTTAATATAAAAGCATTAATAATATTAACACTAATATTATTTACTATACAATATGTAATGAAAGGCCCTTATTATGTACTAATAAAGCAATATTTTAATAATTTTACAAATAGTGAAAAGAGAGTAAGAATTTCCACAGCCAATAATATAATTGAGAATGCAATCGCATCAATACTTGTTTTTACTGCTTCATACATATTAGATATCATACCAACTGCATATACACTTATTATAATAGGGTGCATATTTATAGCTGGATTTGTATTATTACTAGATTATATGAGAACTAGAGTTGGGTTAAAGCCAGAAGAATATAGTAAAAAAGAAATCTTATAGAAATTATATAATGATTAAAATAATAATTTATATTTAGTAAATAATAAATTTAAGAAATATTTTTATAAAAAACTAAAAAATATTTGACAAATAAATAAAGTTAATAGATAATAAAAAATGAATTACTAAAAGATAAAATTTCATAATTTACAAAGGAGGAAAATATAAAATGTACGTGTTTAACAAAATAACTGTTAATCCACAATTACCTAAAAGAATTGAAAAAATAGAAAAAATCGCTAATAATTTATGGTGGTCTTGGAATACAGAATTTCTAAGCTTATTTAAACAAATAGATAGAGATTTATGGGAGATAGTAGAAAAAAATCCTATTAGATTCCTAAGACAAGTTTCTCAAGAAAGATTAGAAGAAGCTTCAAAAAGTATAGAATTTTTAAAGAAATATGATAAAGTTGTAGAAAATTTTGAAGCTTATCAAAATAGTAAAGCTACATGGTTTTCTAAAAATTATCCAGAAAATAAAAATGATATAATTGCATATTTTTCAGCTGAATATGGACTAGATCAAATCTTGTCTATCTATTCAGGAGGTTTAGGAATTTTATCTGGCGATCATTTAAAATCAGCAAGTGATTTAGGAATTCCACTAGTTGCAGTAGGGTTATTATATAAAAATGGATATTTCCATCAAAAAATAAATGGATATGGAAACCAAGAAACAGAATATAGAAGAATAGATATAAATACACTTCCAATAAAACCAGTAAAAGGTGAAGATGGAAAAGACTTAATTATATATGTAAAATTCCCAAAAAGAAGACTATATTTAAAAGTATGGAGTGTTAATGTAGGTAGAGTAACTTTATATTTAATGGATTCAGATATAGAAGAAAATCATGAGGAATATAGAAATATTACAACTACTTTATACGGCGGAGACCAAGAAATGAGAATATCACAAGAAATAGTTCTTGGTATGGCAGGTGTAAGATTACTAAAAACTTTAGGGCTACAACCAACTATATATCATATGAATGAAGGACATTCATCTTTCTTAATTTTGGAATTAATAAAAAATATGATGAAAGAAAAAGAAATATCATTTGAAATGGCAAAAGATATAGTATCTTCAAAAACTGTATTTACAACACATACACCAGTTCCAGCAGGAAATGATATTTTTCCATTAAGTTTAGTGGAAAAATATTTTAAGGATTATTGGGATAGATTTGGAATTACAAAAGAAGAATTCTTTAAAATGGGAATGGAACCAAATCCAAAGCCAAATGCAGGATTCAATATGGGAATTCTAGCTTTAAAAGTGGCAGGTAAGAAAAATGGAGTAAGTAAACTTCATGGCGCAGTATCAAGAGAATTATTTAATGATGTTTGGCCAGAAATTGCAGCAGATGAATCTCCAATTACATATGTAACAAACGGAATTCATACATGTTCATGGCTTTCACCAAATTTAAAAGAATTATATAACAAATACTTAATGCCATATTGGCAAGATCATATTTATGAAGATGAAACATGGAAAAAAATAAATGACATTCCAAACGAAGAATTATGGAATGCACATAAGATAAGAAAACAAAAATTAATGGAAAAGGCAAAACAAAATATTACTGAAAGATTAAAGAGAAGCGGATATCGTTATGAAGAAATAAACGAGATTACTTCAAAATTAAATCCAAATGTATTAACAATAGGTTTTGCAAGAAGATTTGCAACATATAAAAGAGCAACTTTATTATTTAGAGACCTAGAAAGAATAACACAAATAGTAAACAATCAAAATAGACCAGTTCAAATATTAATAGCTGGTAAAGCACATCCAGCTGACAAAGAAGGACAAGACTTAATAAAATATATACATGAAATATCAATGAAACCACAATTTAAAGGAAAAGTCTTCTTATTAGAAAACTATAATATGGAATTATCACGTTATCTAATAAGTGGTGTAGATGTATGGCTTAATACTCCAAGACGTCCAATGGAAGCGTCTGGTACAAGTGGACAAAAAGCATCTGTAAATGGAGCAGTAAACTTTAGTATTTTAGATGGCTGGTGGGCAGAAGGATATAATCAAAAAAATGGTTGGGCAATAGGAACAAATGCAGAATATGAAAACTATGATATTCAAGATAATTGTGATAGTGAAAGCATTTATCAAACATTAGAAAATAAAATAGTTCCAGCATATTATGAACAAGATGAAAAAGGAATATCTGCTAAATGGATGGAATATATGAAAAACTCTATAATATCTACAGGTGGAAAATATAGTACAGCAAGAATGCTTGTAGACTACACAAATAAACTTTATATGCCACTTGCTAACCTTTACCATAAACACTATGAAAACTTAGAAGAAGTTGCAAATTATAATAATTGGAAAAAAGAACTATATAATAACTGGGAAGATATAGTGATAACTGAAGAAAACAATTTAGACAATATAACAATGGATGCAGGAAATAACATAGAAGTATCTTGCAAAGTAAAATTACCAAATATTGAGCCAGAAAATATAGAAGCACAAGTTTATTATGGAAGAATAAAAGAAAATGGAGTAGTAGAAAAAATAGCTGTTATTCCAATGTTAATGGTAGACTATGACGAAGAAGAAAGAATAGCTACATACAAAGCAAAAATAGAATTAACAACAGGTGGAGACTATGGTTACACATTCCGAGTTATGCCAAAACATGAAATGCTTTTAGATAGTGAAAACCTAAATTTAGTAAAATGGATAGTAAAATAGATTAAAAGAACTAGAAAATCTAGTTCTTTTCTATTGAACACGTAAATATTTAATGATATAATGCGTACGATAATAGTATAAAAAAGATTTTAGGAGGAAAAAGATTTTATGAGAAAAACAAAAATAGTATGTACAATAGGACCAGCTACGAAAGAAGTAGAGACATTGAAAAAATTAATATTGGCAGGAATGAATGTGGCAAGAATTAATTTTTCACATGGAAATTATGAAGATCAAAAGGTATATATAGAAAATGTAAAAAAAGCAAGAGAAGAGTTAAATGTGCCAGTAGCATTGTTACTAGATACACAGGGACCAGAAATAAGAACAGGGGTATTGGAACAAATGCCTGTGAAATTAAAAGCAAATGACATATTTACACTTGTAAACGAAGACATTATTGGTAATAACGAAAAAGTAAGTGTAACATATAAAGATTTATATAAAGATATAGAAATAGGAACACAAATACTAATAGATGATGGAAAAATAGAATTAGAAGTTATAGAAATAAAAGGTAAAGATGTTGTATGTAAAGTAACAAATGGCGGAATGCTTGGAAATAGAAAAAGCATTAACCTACCAGGAACACATGTTAACTTACCATCATTAAAAGAAAAAGATATTCAAGATTTAAAAGATGGATGTATGGCAGATTTTGATTTTATAGCAGCATCATTTGTAAGAAGTGCAGAAGATGTAAAATCAATAAGGAAAGTATTAGATGAAAATGGTGGAAAAAACATACAAATAATTTCAAAAATAGAAAATCAAGAAGGAATAGATAATTTAGATGAAATTATAGAATTAAGTGACGGAATAATGGTAGCACGTGGCGATTTAGGAGTAGAAATTCCATATTATGAAGTACCAATTATGCAAAAAAAATTCATTCAAAAATGTAACAATGCAGGAAAAATGGTAATAACAGCAACACAAATGCTAGATTCTATGACAGAAAATCCAAACCCTACAAGAGCAGAAATTAGTGACGTTGCAAATGCAATATTTGATGTAACAGGAGCAATAATGCTATCTGGAGAAAGTGCAATGGGAAAATATCCTGTAAAATGTGTAGAAACAATGAATGAAATAGCAACTGCAGTAGAACAAAATATAAAATACTGGAAAAGGTTTACTAGAAGAGAATATGATTTATCAGATTTAGATTATGAATTCAATTTAAGCCATAGTGTAACATCAACAGCAATGGAAATGAAAGCAAAAGCAATATTTGCATATACAGAAACAGGAAATACACCAAGAATGGTAGCAAGTTTCTTACCAAGCTGTCCAATATATGCACTAACAAGCAATGAAAAAACATATAGACAATTAGCACTTTCATGGAACACAACACCAATATTAATAAAAGGTAAAACAAAACCAAATGATATAATTTCAGCAGGAATAGAAGAAGCTAAAAAAAGAGAATACGTAAAAGAAGGAGATATAGTAGTTATAGCAGGTGGAGCTTCAATTGTATCTAGTAAAGATATGGGAGAGGACGCAATGAATAGAACAATTGGAGGAGTATTGAAAATTTAAAAGAAAATTTCAACAAAAGAATAATGAGGAATAAAGAATGAAAAGTAGAAATGAATTAAATAAAATACGAAGAAAAAATGCAAAACTTTATCCAATATATAAAATGTTTTCTTGGGATTTACTGTTCTTTTATTCAATAGAGTTCTTATTTTACACAATAACAAAAAAAGTTACTGCTTCTGAAGTATTAGTAATAAATGGAATATATTTATTGTGTAGAATAATAATGCAAATACCAGCAGTAGCAATTACAGACCTTTTAGGAAAAAGAAAAAGTATAATTTTAGGAAATATAATGCTTATAATTTATATGTTAATTTTAATAATTGTTCCAGGTGCCATAGGAATAATTATTGCAAACTTAATTTTTTCTTTAGGATATAATATAAAAACAATAGCAGAATCTAATTTGCTATATGATTCTGTGTCAACAAGAGGTGGTGAAGGGTTATACTCAAAATTGGATGCTAAAGGTGGTAGCCTATATTATATATTGGATGGTGTTGCATCATTAACAGCAGGATATTTATTTGTAATGAATAATTATTTACCAATGTTTGTTTGTTTAGGATTTATCATAATATCAACTATATTGTCTTTCAAATTTGAAGATATATATGAAGTAAAGAAAGAAAAGAATATTAGCAGTGGATTAATACCTACATTAAAAGAATATAAACAAGACTTAAAAACATCATTTAAATTTATATTAAAATCAAAAAGAATGAAAGCATTTATATTATTTCAAATAGTGTTTTATAGCTTAATTAGCATAATAGATACATATAATGGAGACTTACTAACAGATATAGGAATACCAGAAGAACAATATTCAATGATATTTGCAATATTAATTTTAATAGGAGGAATATCACTTTCTTTAAAAAAGCCTATTGAAAAGAAATTTAAAAATAGGACATTAGCTTTTATATCATTGATGTATATAGGAGCATGTATTGTAATAGGTGCAATTTCAACTATGTATGCAGATAATTTCATTATTCCAGTAATACTTGTAATGTATGTTATACAACGTATATCAACCTCAATTTGGTATATACTAGAATCAAAATACTTGAAGAACTTTACAAATGAAGATATGAGAAACAAAATTACATTTACTTATGAATTTATAGGTGGAATTGCTGCAAGTATATTTTCAATATTAGGAGGATTATTACTAGAAGTTGCAAGTATTCAAAATGCATTTTTACTAGTAGGATTAATTGCTTTAGCTAGCATGGTTGTTACTTTGGATTATATGAGGACTAGATTTGGACTAAAACCAGAAGAATATAGAAAAGAAGATATAGAATTAAAAGTATAAATTTTGGTTTTTTATAAAATTTGAAAATTGTATAAAAAAGCGAGCCTAAGATTTTCTAGCAAATGTAAATTTTAAGAAAATCTAAGGCTCGCCATATTTATCTAGTACGGAAATTTCTCCTACTAGGAGAAATTTCCTACTATATAAAAAAGTAAAAAGGGTGGTTTAATAACCACTCTTTTTATATATAAAAACTACAAATATAATAAAAAAGTTACTAAAAAGTCTTTTAAAACTAAGAAAAATATTATAAAATAGGACAAAGTGTAAAAAAAGGAAAAAGTAGAGATATGAATAAAAAATGGGAATGTATAGAATTAGATAATGAGAAAATTAAAAATGTAGAAAAAATTGAAAATGAATATGGGATAAGCAATTTACTTGCAAAAATTTTAGTAAATAGAAATTTAACCAAAAAGGAAGATATTGATTTATTTTTAAAACCAACAAGACACGATTTTCATAATCCATACTTAATGCCAGACATGGCGTTAGCTGTAGATAGAATAATAAAAGCTATTAATAATAAAGAAAAAATATTAATCTATGGAGACTATGATGTAGACGGAATTACAAGTATTACAGTAGTTAAAAATTTTTTGTTAGAAAGAGGTGCAAATGTTACACAATATATTCCAAATAGATTAAATGAGGGATATGGATTAAACAAAGATGCAATAAAGAAAATATCAGATGATGGTGTAAATTTAATAATTACAGTAGACTGTGGAATTTCAGGAATAGAAGAAGTAGATTATGCAAATTCTTTAGGATTAGAAGTTATTGTAACAGACCACCACGAAGTAGGAGAAGTTTTACCAAATGCAATAGCAGTAGTAGATGCAAAAAGAAAAGATAGTACATATCCTTTTAGAGAATTAGCAGGTGTAGGTGTTGGATTTAAATTAATTCAAGCAATTGCACAAAGATTAGAATTAGAGGAGAAAGAATATTTAAAATATTTAGATATTGTATGTATAGGCACAATATCAGATATAGTTCCATTGGTAGATGAAAATAGAGTTATAGCAAAACTAGGTTTAAAACTAGTGGAAGTAACAAAAAATGTTGGTTTAAAAGCTCTTTTAGAAGCTTCAGGCTATAAAAAAATAGACTCTTTTACAGTTTCATTTGGACTAGCTCCAAGAATAAATGCATGTGGAAGAATGGGTAAAGAAAAAGAAGCATTAAACTTATTTTTAACACAAGATGAAAATGAGGCAAAAAAAATCGCATTAAGGTTAAATGAGTATAATAAAGAAAGACAAGATATTGAAAAAAGAATATATGAGGATGCAGTAAACAAAATAGAAAAAAGCGAGACAGATAAACAAGTATTAGTATTAGGCAGTGAAAATTGGCACCATGGAGTAATAGGAATTGTTGCATCAAAAATAACAGACTTATATTTTAAACCAAGTATATTAATTTGTTTTGAAGAAGATGAAGGAAAAGGCTCTGGAAGAAGCATCCCTGGATTCGACCTTTATGAAAGTTTAACAAATTGTAGTGAAAATTTAGAAAAATTTGGTGGACACTCTATGGCAGTAGGAGTTACACTAAAAAAAGAAAATTTTGAAAAATTTAAAGAAGAATTTGAAAAATATGCACAAAATAGCAATATATGTGATATAATACCTATTATTAAAATTGATGAAGAAATAACACTTGAAGATATTAATATAAAAGCAGTAGAAGAATTAAACATGTTAGAGCCATTTGGTGAGGCAAATAAGATGCCATTATTCATGTATAAAAACTTGAAAATACATTCAATAAGAACTTTGTCAGAAGGTAAACACATAAAACTAACACTAAAAGATAACAATTTTTATATTGATAGTATAGGATTTAATTTAGGACATTTAGCAGAAGAATATCAAATTGGAGATAAAGTGGATGTGGTTGGTTCACTTGAAATAAATAGATTCAATGGAAGAGAAAGTGTACAAATTAATTTGAAAGACTTAAGAAAGTCATATTAAAAGGAAGTGAATGCAATGCAAGAAGCAAAAGTACAATATACAATAGAAGATATTGTAAATAAAATGAAAAAGAACAACAAAAAATCAGATATAAAACTTATAATGAAAGCATACAACTATGCAAAAGAAAATCATGGTGATCAATTAAGAAAATCGGGAGAACCATACATAATTCATCCAATTCAAGTTGCTTATACATTGGCAGAATTGGAATTAGATGACGCAACTATTTGTGCTGCACTTCTTCATGATGTAGTAGAAGACACAGAAGTTACACATCAAGACTTAATAAATAAGTTTGGAATAGAAATTGCAGAAATGGTAGATGGTGTAACAAAACTTAGCAAATTAAATTATGAATCTGTAGAAGAGGCACAAGTTGAAAATTACAGAAAAATGTTCCTAGCAATGGGAAAAGATATACGTGTAATAATGATAAAACTTTCAGATAGACTTCATAACATGAGAACATTAAAATATTTATCAAGAGATAGACAAATAGCAAATGCAAAAGAAACAATGGATTTATATGCACCACTTGCAAATAGACTTGGTATATATTCTTTAAAATGGGAATTAGAAGATTTATCTTTTAAATATTTATATCCAGAAGAATATAGAGAAATAGTAGAAGGAATAGATAGAAAAAGAGAAGAACGTTTGCAATTTATAGACAAAATAGAAGAACAAATAAAACAAGAATTAAAAAAACAAAAAATAGAAGCAGAAATTACAGGACGTGCAAAACACTTATATAGTATTTATAGAAAAATGAAAAGAGACAATATCACTTTAGACCAAATATATGATTTATTTGCACTTCGTATAATTGTAAATTCAGTAAAAGATTGTTATGCAGCTTTAGGTGTGGTACATGAACTATATAACCCAATGCCAGGAAGGTTTAAAGACTATATTGCAGTTCCAAAACCAAATATGTATCAATCATTACACACAACATTAATAGGAGAAAAAGGAACACCATTTGAAGTACAAATTCGTACTTGGGATATGCATAGAATTGCAGAATACGGAATTGCTGCACACTGGGCTTACAAAGAAGCAAGTTTTGCAAAAGGAAAGAAAGCAAATGTAAAAGTTTCAGAGGATAAACTAGCATGGTTACGTGAGACATTAGAGTGGCAAAAAGATATGCAAGACCCACAAGAATTTTTAAATACATTAAAGACAGAATTATTTGAAGATGAAGTATATGTATTTACTCCAAAAGGAGATATAAAAGTACTTCCAAGTGGTAGTACACCAATAGATTATGCATATAGTATACATGCTGAAATAGGTCATCATATGACAGGATGTAAAATAAATAGTAAAATGATGCCAATAATAACAAAACTAAAAAACGGAGATATTATAGAAATAATAACTTCAGAAAATAGTAAAGGACCAAGTAGAGATTGGCTAAAATTCATACAAAGTTCAACAGCTAAAAATAAGATAAATGCATGGTTTAAGAAAAATCAAAGAGAAGAAAACATTGAAAAAGGTAAAGACTTAATAGAAAAAGAAATAAAACGTATAGGAATGAACCATGATGAATTATTTAAACAAGAATTTATACAAGGGGCATTAAACAGATATAAATTCAATTCTATAGAAGATATGTATGCATCTGTAGGATTTGGAGCAATAACTTCAGGAAAAGTAATAGCAAGAATATTAGAAGAATACAGAAAAGTTCATAAAGAAGAAAATGTTGAGCAAAAATTAGAAGAATTAAGCAAAGAAAAAAATACAGCAAAACCTTCAAAATCTGGTATAGTGGTAAAAGGAATAGACAATTGTCTAGTAAAACTTTCAAAATGTTGCAATCCTGTACCAGGAGATGATATAGTAGGATATATCACAAGAGGAAGAGGAGTATCTATTCATAGAGCAGATTGCAAAAACTTGAAAGATTTATTTGAAGACGAAGAAAGCAGAATGATAGATGTTTACTGGTACACAGAAAAAGAAGCGGCATACAATGTAGATATTGAAGTATTTGCAAATGATAGATCAGGGCTTTTAGCAGACATTATAGCTCAAATAAGTAATGCAAAAACAAAACTAATAGCAGTTAATTGTAGGGCAAACAAAGAAAGAATAGCAATTACAGAAGTAACAGTAGAAGTAGAAAATCTAGAACAATTAAATGATGTATTAAAGGCAATTAGAAAAGTTGATAGTGTTTACGAAGTTAAACGTAAAAAATAGCTAAAACAAATGAAAAACTTCGTATTACTTCGTTATTGAAAACTTGAAAAATATTCGACGTACAACACGTATGCCTCCGTTTTTTCAGCTTTCAATGCCTAGTAATACTTGCATTTAATTTGTTTTAGAAAATAAAGATAAAGAAGAAAAAACAAAAGAAGGGGAAAAAATGATATTAAAAAGATTAAAAGTAACTACAGCTTTGGAAGAGCCAACAAATTGTTATATAGTAGAAGACGAAGAAAGTAAAGAAACAATGGTTATAGATCCAGGTGGAGAGGCAGATAAGATTATAGATATGCTAGATACATTAGGTATAGATAAATTAAAATATATATATTTAACACATTGTCATGGAGACCATTTTGGAGCAATATTAGAAGTAAAAGCAAAAAAAGGTGGAAAAGTATTAATTCATAGAGACGATGCAGAAGGGTTATATAATCCTGCAATTAGTCTTACTTATTATATAGGAATGGACGACATAGAACTAGAAGCGGATTCAAGAGTAGATGAAGAAGATATAATTCATTTAGGAAATCTAGAATTCAAGGTAATACACACACCAGGACATACAAAAGGCGGAACATGTTTATATTGTAAAGAAGAAGGACTATTATTTTCAGGAGACACATTATTTAAAGGAACATGGGGAAGAACAGACTTACCAACAAGTAGTTTTCCAGATATAATAGCATCTATAACAAACAAGCTAACAATACTTCCAGATGATACAATAGTATATCCAGGTCATGGAAGAATGACAACAATAAGAGAAGAAGAACCAATATATTTAGAACTAAAACCACGTTTAGATTAAAATTTGTACCATTAGGGACGTTTCCAAAAGGTTAATCTGTCCCTTTTGGTACATAAATAATACTTAGAGTGTTATGTTATAAAGGGAAAAATACTCAAAAGGGACAAATTAACCTTTTGGAAACGTCTCCTTTGGTAACACTAATAGGTTATGATAGGAGGAAATAAAATGAACAAAGTAGAACCAAGAACATTGCCAGGCTTTATGGAACTGCTACCAAAAGAGCAAATCCTATTTAATAAAATGAAAGAAAAAATACAAAAATCATATGAAAAGTTTGGCTTTTTACCAATAGATACACCAATAATAGAAATGTCAGATGTACTTTTAGCAAAAGCTGGAGGAGAAACAGAAAAACAAATCTATCGTTTCAAAAAAGGAGACAATGATTTAGCACTTCGTTTCGATTTAACAGTACCACTTGCAAAATATGTAACTGAATATTATAACGATTTAAGTTTTCCTTTTAGAAGATATCAAATAGGAAAAGTATATCGTGGAGAAAGACCACAAAAAGGAAGATTTCGTGAATTTTATCAATGTGATATAGATATCATAGGAGATGGAGAATTAAGCATAATAAATGATGCTGAAATGCCAGCAGTAATATATAGTACAATTAAAGATTTAGGATTTGAAGATTTTACAATATGTATAAATAATCGTAAATTATTATCTGGTCTATTCAAAGAGTTAGATTTAGAGGAAAAATCTGTAGATATTATGCGTATAATAGATAAAATTGAAAAAATAGGCAAAGAAAATGTTATAGAATGTTTAAAAGATTTAGAATTAAACGAAAATCAAATAGATGATATAATGAATTTTATTGAAATTAGTGGAACAACTGAAGAAAAAATAGATTCATTAGAAAAATTAAATTATACTAATGAAATATTTAATGAAGGTTTAGAAGAACTAAAACAAGTTGTAAAATATGTTAAGGCTTTTGGTGTTCCAAATTCTAATTTTAAAGTAGACTTAACAATAGCAAGAGGTTTAGACTATTACACAGGAACAGTTTATGAAACATTTTTAAATGAATATCGTGAACTAGGAAGTGTTTGCTCAGGCGGAAGATATGACAATTTAGCAGAATATTATACAGATAAAAAATTACCAGGAGTAGGAATCTCTATAGGATTAACAAGATTATTCTATAAATTAAATGAACTAAATGCACTAAAAGAAGAACAAAATTCAATAGCAAAAGTTTTAGTAGTTTCAATGGTAGAAGATAATTCAAAGGCATTAGAAGTAGCAACAGAATTAAGAAGCGAGAATATAAATGCAGAAGTTTATTTAGAAAACAAAAAAATAAAAGCTAAATTCAAATATGCAGATAGACTTGCCATTCCATATGTTATAGTAATAGGAGAAGATGAAATAGCAAATAATACAGTTACTTTAAAAAATATGCAAACAGGAGAGCAAGAAACTCTAAAAATAGAAGAAGTAATTAAGAAAATTAAATAACAATACTAAAATTGCATTGCACAGAAAATTTATTTCATAAATTTTCGCGCACGAACAAATTTACTGAAAAATTCAATTTTTTTGAGTAGGATAAAAAAGTAGAGTTAAGACTGAAAATTGAAAATTTTCAGATTTGTTCTATAATAGGAAAGTCATATAAACTAAAAAATAGTATAAAATATAATTAAAAAACACAAATAGACTAAAGCAATATCT
>CAKPPO010000019.1 GCA_934177725.1 uncultured Clostridia bacterium
GAGCAGGTAGCGGGAATCGAACCCGCATAGCCAGCTTGGAAGGCTGGAATTCTACCATTGAACTACACCTGCATATGTATAATAATTTTTGTTCTCTCTCGAACGATTTTTATTATACATACTTTTTTATTTTTTGTCAACATTTTTTTTGAATTTTTTTAATTTTTTTGTTATAAATTTTTTATTAGTTATTTTTTATTAAAAAATAGTAATATTTCCTATCTTATTTTTATCTCAAAAAACTCATTAATTCTTCTTTGCTTTGCATTCCTACTGTTTGTTTTTCTACTTTTCCATTTTTAAAAAGCAAAAATGCAGGTATACTCATAATATTATATTTTATTGCTAAATCTCTTTCGTTATCTACATTTAATTTAAATACCTTTATTTTTCCTTCTAATTCTTTTGCAACTTCTTCTACGACTGGTCCCATCATTTTACAAGGATTACACCAACTTGCCCAAAAATCTACTAACACTGGTACATCTGAATTTAGTACCTCTTTTTCAAAATTTTCACTTGTTATTTCCATATCAATTTCATTCCTTTTATAATTTATTTAGTTTTTTAAATAAGGATTTAACCTATAACCTTGATTTTTATAAAGTTAAGCTTTTTATGCTTTTGTACTCTTTATAAATTGTATTGCAGACATTCCTGCAACCATTCCCTCATATACAGCTTTTGATATTTGAAGAATTCCACCTGTGCAGTCTCCACAGGCATATACACCTTTTATATTAGTCTCCATTTTGCTATCTACCTTTATATTGTTTTTTTCATCTAATATGACTCCTAATTTTCTTGCTAAGTCACTGCTAGATGCTGTTCCAAGTGCAACAAATACTCCATCTATCTTCTTTTTAGTATTATCTTCAAATTCTATCTCTTCTATACTAGTTGTTCCTCTAAATTCTCGTATTTTATTTTCTTTTATTTCTATACCTTCTGTTCTTTTTTCACAGATTGTTCACCGTTTGTTAACATTGTTACAGATTTAGCTATAGGCAATAAATTTTGTGCTTCATGTATGGCATATTCTTTATTCCCTAATACTGCAACATCCTTATCTTTGTAAAAGAATCCATCACATGTAGTACAATAACTTACTCCTTTTCCTTCAAATTCTTTTATTCCTTTTATATTTGCTACTTTTCTATTGCTTCCCGTTGCTATAATAATTGTTTTAGCTTCATATTCGTAATTTAATGTTTTTACAATAAAGTTTCTCCCATAGTCTATTTGCATTACTTCTTCATTTTTTATTTCTATATTTAAGTTCTTGGCTTGATTCTCTCCTATTTTTTGAATTTCTTTTCCACTTATATTTGGTGTTCCATAATAGTTTTCAATTTTTTCAACCTTATATAATGTTCCAATTCCTTTTGAAACAATAAGAGTTTCTAATCCTGCCCTTTTTGTGTATAAACTTGCTGATATTCCTGCAGGTCCGCTTCCTATTATAATTACATCATATAACATTTTTTCCTCCTATAAAATATCATATATTGTTTTGAACTGATATCCATTATCCCTTAAATATTGTATGACATCTGGTAATATTTCATACGTTAAAATTTTATCTGCCGCATCATGCATTAATATAACAACATTTTGTTTCTCTCCTACTGTATTTACCACATTTTGGAATAAATCTTCTTTTGTTTTAGCTCCTTCTGCATCCTTTGATAGACTGTTCCAGTCTAAAGATGCAATTCCTTGCTCTTTTAAAATTCCTATTGCCTCTTTCTTTATACTGTGATAGTACCCTCCAACAGAACCTCCTGGAAATCTAAATAATCTTGAATGGTAATCTGGATTTTCTAATGCTTCTTGAATACAACTTTCTGTATAATTGTATTCATCTAATACTGTTTGTGAATTTTGATAAATTGCGCTATATTTATGAGAATAGCCATGATTAGCAATATAATGTCCTTCATCAAATTCTCTTTTTATTAATTCAGGATTTGCTTTTGCTCTATTTCCTAATACAAAAAATGTAGCTTTTATATTTTCTTGTTTTAATAAATCTAGTATAAGTGGTGTAACGCTTTGTGTTGGTCCATCATCAAAAGTTAAAAATGCGTTTTTTCCTTCTTGCAAATGGTATATATTTTCAATTTTTTCAATTTGTTCTTCTGTAAATGGTACAGAATTTTTTAAACGTTCTTGTTCTTTTCTCTGTTGCTCTTTTATTTTGTTTTCTTCCTCAATTTTTATTCTATCTATCTCTTCTTGTTCACTTTTTATTTGTTCTTCTTTGTTTTTATTTGCACAATTAATTCCACCATAAATAGATAATGCTATTATAGCTAATACTATTAATATACATATAAATACTTTTTTCTTATTCAACTTTGGTTTTACATCTATTGTTTCGTAACTATATAACATTTTTCCACCTTTTTTTACATTTTCTTTTTTCTTATTATACCCTATTTGTTTTTATCTTTTCATGTTCCTAATTATTTGTTTTGTTTCTTCGCTAACTTTATATGATTCTAATATCTTTTGAAGTGCCTTATTATAAGTCCAATCATCTAATTTATTATTTTCCAAAAATTTTATACTTTCTACTGGAAAACTTACAAATGCTACTTGAATTGTCCATGCTTTTGCCATTTTTACATAATAAGCATCATTATTTATTGAATTTAGTATTTTAAATACTTCTTCTAAATACTCCTCTTCTATATAATAATTTAACATCATTACAAGCACAAATCTAATTTCATATTCTTTGTCTGATCTTAAATATTTTTGTAAAAAATTCCATATATATTCTTTATTCTTTTTTACTATTTTAAAACTTGATACAGACATATCACATATTGCCCAACTTTGTATTTTAGGTACAAATTTTTCTAAATAATATGTAAATTCTTCTATATTTGTTTTCCAAAGCCCTAATACCATTCCTTGAAGTAAAATTTCTTCATATGAATCATCTATCGCATTTTCTAAATATTCTTTTACATTTTCACTTTTTACAATTTCTTTTGCTAATTCTCTTAATTTTGGAGCCCTTACTCCTAATATTTCTATGGTGTTTGGACACAAACTAGTATGAAATTTCTTATATTCTTCATCTGCTAAATCAAGTAATTTTTCTTTTATTTCTTTATTGTTCATTTATCTACTCCTTTAGTCTAGTTCAAAAAAGCTTTTTAAAATTCCTTTTTCAATTAATTCACTAAATACATTTTTTAATATTATCAAAACAATTGGACCTAATATCATTCCTATTACTCCCATTAGTTTAAAGCCTGTATACATTCCTATTAAAGTAAATATTGGGTGTATTCCTATCTCTTTGCTTACCATTTTAGGTTCTATTAATTGTTTTATAACAGCCCAAATAATCCAAACTATTGTTACAGCTATTGCTAATGGTATATTTCCTGTTATTAATAAATATCCTGCCCAAGGTAACATTACTGCACCTGCACCAAATATAGGTAATAAATCTACAAAACCTATAACTACTGTCATAATAAATAAGTATTCTACTTTTATTCCTATAAGATTAACTATATTTAAGCCTATTAGTACCCATATAAAACAAATTAAAGATAATTTTGCTTCTGCTTTTATATATTTTACAGAGACACTACATGTTTCGTTTATTATTTGTTTAATTTTTTCAAACCATTTTGTTGGTACTTGGCTTTTTATTTTGTTTGGTATGTATTCTTTATCAAAACATATAAATACAATTGCAAGTATAGTAATAAATCCATATGTAATCATATCTGGTATTGATGTTACAAAGTTAAGTGTGCCTTTTAGGAATCCTACTAACCACCCTTTTACAACATCTATTAATCCTGTAAGTGAATTTTGTATAACTCCTACTACTTCTTGTGGTACATTTGACCTTCCTTCGTTTATTTCATTTATAAAATCTGTTCCCCATTTATATATGTGATCAAAATAGGTATTTAAGTTTGAAAGTAATGCTGAACCTTCTGAAACTATTTTTGCTATTCCTAATGTTAATAGTCCTCCAATAATTAGTAAAACTAAAATAAGTGAAATTATACTAGCAGACTTTCTTTTTAATTTTGTAAATTTCATTAATAGTTTTATTAATGGTTCTATACATGCTGCTATTATCATTGCGATAATAAATGGTATATAAAATATTGCTAGCTTATATGTTAAAAATATTCCTATTAAGGCTGATATTGCTATTGCAATTTTTGCTAATATTTTTGCATAGTATTTTGTATCTTTTGTCATTATATTGTTCCTCTCTTTTTCTTTTAATTATATTTCTTTAAATTTACTTAATTATACACGTATTTTTTTGCTCTGTCATTATTTTTTATGTTTTTTCTTATTTTTTCTTGATAAATTCGTTTTTTTCTGTTATTATATGAATATGTTTAAATTTATTCATTTAAATACACTGATGTGGCGGAACTTGCTTAGGTTTTTCGAACGAATGTGAGTTACAACCTCAGTATGTAGAGCCAAGCTAATCTATTTCATATTAATACGCTGATGTGGCGGAACTGGCAGACGCACTGGACTCAAAATCCAGCGGGAAACCATGTGGGTTCGAGTCCCACCATCAGCACCAGAAAAAATAGCGAAAGCTATTTTTTTATTTACACTAAAATGTGGGACTCGAAAAGGAACGTGCCAAGTTCAGGCTGGTTCAAGGCCAGACTGAACGCAGGTAAAAATAGTCCTGTGGACTATTTTTGTGACGCGAGTGCGAGTGGTCCCACCATCAGCACCAATAATGACTAAACTTATGAAGATGGTGACAACAGAACAAAATAAGGTTGCTTTATTTTCATTTAATAGTCTATAAATTAAACTCACTTAAACAAAGAGAGTGTCCAATTCTAGGACACTCTCTTTTCCTCTGGCTTATTGCTAGAGATGAAACGATTACTGAAATAACTCTTTAAACTCTTCTTCTGTCATTCCGACAGGTACTTTTGAAGCGCTCGTCGGGTATTCTGTGATTGGATGTGCTGCCTCATTTGTATCATCTTTTGCCTGATATAAGCGAACGATAGATACATGGAATCCCGCGTTGAGTTCAGCGTTGAATGTGCTGTTCATTGCTATGGCTCCATCAATGATTTCAAAGGCCACAACCTTATTAAGATGCTCTTTCGGAATCTGCCGAATCACTTCGCCTACGCTAGGCTTAAAGAAACCATAGTATTCATAACCATGAAGCATTTTTCTGTCTTCTAATACTGACAGCTTGGAAAAATCAACTTTGTCTGCATAATCTGAGGGCTCATTAAGCCATGTATATGCAATACCAGTTAATTCATCAGCGGACAATCCTCTGAGATATGTATCATGTCCGACGATGGGTTTGATGGTTGCGTACCAGCGAGCGATTTCCGCATCGCTCATTTTAGGAATTTCAAATTTCCGTTTCATAGTTTACCTCCTTGCAATCGCAAATGTTAATTTACTACTGATATTCTTGTGAACATCAATAATAGTATACCTCATTTTACATAATATTTCAACTTATTTATAATATTTCACCGCCTTGATTTTTAATTAAAAATATTATATAATAGAATTCTAAAAAGTTTTATTGCTTTTATATACCTGTACTTAACTAGCTTAATAACTAGTTAAATACAAATTATTTTGTAAAAAGCATAAACACAAAAAACATTTAAAAAGTTTAATAGGAGGAACAAAAAATGGCAAAACTTCAAACTTTCTATGATGTACGGACAACAGATGATGAAAAGCATATTGTACCACCGAAGATGATTGTTAAAGAAGATAAGTCGAAATTTGTTTTGGATGGAATAACAGACAGAATTTTCCTTATCGTTACAAATGAGCAGCTCAATGAAACAGGTAATATGTATCTTAGTTTGCCTATGATTGTGCATGGCTTATTAAAAGTTGACGGACCTTCATTTGACAAATCACATGTAAGCTTCATGCATATTTCAAAAGATGTTTCTGTTTCAAAAGAATTGGACTCGCTTTCTGAAGAAGCAAGAAGATGTGTGTTTTCTAAAAACGACTAATTTGTGTTATAGGTAGAGATTTTTTCTCTACCTATTTTTATTGTATATGAAAATAGGACACAATAACTAAAACACTGTGTCCTATTTTATTTTCTATTTTTCATATCCTGGTTTACCAAGCAATTTAAACATATTTGTCTTGTATTTTTCTACTCCTGGTTGATTAAATGGATTTACTCCTAATATTCTTCCGCTCATTGCGCAAGCAAGTTCAAAGAAATAAATTAAATGACCTATTGTTTCTTCGTCTATCTTTTCCATGTTTATAACAATGTTTGGCACATTACCTTCTACATGTGCATTTATTGTTCCTTCCATTGCTTTTTTATTTACATAGTCCATAGTTTTATCTGCTAAGTAATTTATTTCATCTAAGTTATCTTCATCTACATTTATTTTTATGTTTGATTCTTCTTTTTCAACATTTATAACTGTTTCAAATATATTTTTTCTTCCATCTTGTATGTATTGTCCTAATGAGTGTAAGTCTGTTGTAAACTCTGCTCCGGATGGATAAATTCCTTTTCCGTCTTTTCCTTCACTTTCTCCAAATAATTGCTTCCACCATTCTATAAAATAATGTAAGTTTGGCTTATATCCCACCAATATCTCTATATTTTTATCTTTTTTATACAGTAAATTTCTTGCAACCGCATACTTATAACAATCATTATACTTTAAATTTTCATCGCTATATTTTTCTTCAGCAAATCTTGCTCCTTCCATTAGTTTATCTATATCTATTCTTGCTACTGCAATTGGAAGAAGTCCTACAGGAGTTAATACCGAATACCTACCACCTACATTGTTTGGAATAATAAATGTTTCGTATTCTTCTTTGTCAGCTAATGCTTTTAATGCACCCCTTTCTTTATCCGTTGTAACATATATTCTCTTTCTTGCTTCTTTTATTCCATATTTGTTTTCCATAAATTCACGGAAAAATCTAAAGGCTATAGCTGGTTCTGTAGTTGTTCCTGACTTTGATATTACATTCACAGATAAATCTCTATCTCCTATTAGTTCTACTAAATCATTAAGATATTTTCCGCTAATATTATTTCCCACATATAAAATTTGTGGTGCTTTTCTTTCTTCTTTTGGTAACAAGTTGTAAAAAGTATGTGTTAAGCTTTCTATAACTGCTCTCGCGCCTAAATAAGAGCCACCTATTCCTATTACTACTAATATTTCTGAGTCTTCTCTGATTTTTTTAGCACATTTTTTTATTTTTTCAAATTCTTTTTTATTATATTTAGTTGGAAGATCTAACCAACCTAAAAATTCACTTTCTTTATTTTTATTTTGTTGTAATTCCTGATGTATTTCCTGAACTTTCTCCTTATAATTCATTATTTCTTTTGTATCTATTTTAGTATATTTTAGTTCCAATTTTACGTTAGACATAAATAACCTCCTCGTTTGTAAAATCTGTAATTATTGTATATCAATTAGTTGTTTTATGCAAGATATTTTTTTGTTTACTTGATTTTTATTTTGTTTTATTAGATAATGTTTTTGGGTGAATTTAATGACAAGTTTTATTTTAAAAATTATTGGTGTTATAACCATGTTATTTGATCATGTTGGAGATGCTATTATTGGTAAATTTTCTTTTTGTAATTTAATTGGAAGGATTTCCTTCCCTATTTTTGCTTTCCAAGCTGTTCAAGGATATATTTATACTAAGGATTTAAAAAAGCATATGTTAAAATTGTTTATTTTTGCTTGCATTTCTCAAATTCCTTTTATGCTTTTTTTATCTACATTTACTGAAGAAATACTTACTCTTAATATATTTTTTACATTATTTTTGGGCCTACTCGCTTTATTTGTTTATGATAAATGTAAAAACAAAGTATTAGGATTTTTATTTGTTGTTTTAACAAGTGTCATAGCCTATTTCATACATGCAGATTACGGAGCTTTTGGTATTTTATTAATGTTTTGTTTTTACTTTTTTAAGGATAAAAAAGTACCTATGGCAATTGTAACTATTCTTCTATGCTTTTTAAAATTTATACCAAATATAATTGCTACTCCTGTTTTATGGTATATTTACATACAATGTGCTATTTTTACAGCGTTATCCCTTATTTTTATTTTATTTTATAATAAAAATGAAGGTCCAAAGGCAAAATATTTCTTTTATATTTTCTACCCTTTGCACCTACTAATTTTATATTTTTTGCATATTGCATTATAATCCAATATAGTAATTTATATTGGATTTTTTATATAGTTTATAATGCCATATTTATTCCTTTTGCAACTACTTCTGACATACTTAATACAAGCTCATCTATTTCTTTTGGTGTTACTATAAAATTAAATTCTTTTGGAAGTAATGCTTCTTTTATCTCCTCATAATTGTCTTTTTCTTTTAATTCATTTAAATAATCATTTGATTTTGCTTCTTGTTGTAATTTTTCTATAAAAATATTTAATGCATCATTTACTACGACTGCTGTTTCTACAACCGTTGGTATACCTATAGCTATTACAGGGATTCCTAAAGTATTTATTGATATTTCTTTTCTAGTGTTTCCTACTCCTGCCCCTGGCACTATTCCAGTATTTGATATTTGAATTGTAGAACTTATTCTTTCCATACTTCTTGATGCTAATGCATCTATTACTATTAAAAGTTTAGGTTTAATATGTTCTACAACACCTTTTATTATTTCTAATGTTTCTATTCCTGTTGTTCCTAAAACTCCTGGTGCAATAGCACTTACAGGTCTGGCATTTTCATCTATATATTGTGGTAAATAATTTATAATATGCCTTGTTACTTCTACATTTTTTATCACATTTGGTCCTAACGCATCTGGTGTTACTTCTTCGTTTCCTAATCCGACTATTAATACATCATCTTTAAATTCAATTTTTTCACCTATTAACTTTTTCAATTCTTCTGCTAAAATTTTTGAAGATTCCTCTAATTCTTCATCTGTTAATAAATTGATTTTCTTTATATCTATAGTGATGTAATCTCCTTTTGGTTTTCCTATTGCTTGTTCTCCTTCTTCATTCGTAATTTTTACTCTTGTTACTTTTATTTTTTCGTTTACATCTTCTACCTCAGTTTCTACACCATTAACTTCATTTTCTATACTATTTGCTTTTCTATATAAATCTCTTCTCTCATCTGCTAAATCTGTTCTAAAATTGTACATAAAAAATCACTCCTTTTTCTTATTATTTGAAAAAGGAGTTTTTTTATTCGTAAATTTTAGGGATGGGCTTAAAAATTTAATTTTTTAAATTTTGTGACCCGTCTCTAAAATTAATTTATGAACAATAACGGCATAATATAGATTCTAGTCCAACATTTAAGTCTATTTGGCCTATTTTGTAGTTGTAATCTAAGTTTATTAATTCTTCTATAATGTTTTTTAGTTCTTCTTCTCTAAAGTAATTTGATTGTGTCTTATATTTTGTTACCAAAAACATTTGATTTGGCTTTAAATTTAGACATTCTGCTATATTACTATTTTCTTTTTGTGCTATTTTAGTAATATATAATTTTTTGAAATGATTATATAACGTAATTAATATTTTCTGAATTGGCTCTTTTTGATATATTAAATTGTTTAATACTTCTAATGCTTTACTTACTTTTTTATTGCCTAAATTATCTGTTAAATCGAATATAACACTATCTAATTGTTTTATACATAATAGATCTATATCTTTTCTAGTAATTTCTCCATTTGCGCCTGCATACTCTATTAATTTTCTTATTTCATTTATTAATCTTTGCATATTTGTTCCACAACATTCTATAAAGTATTTTATAGTAATGTCATCTATACTAACTCCATATGCTTTTGTTATTGCTTTCATTCTTGTAGCGATTTGAACTGGTTTTAATTCGCTAAATTCACATACTATTCCCACATTGTCTATTACTTTATATAGTTCATTTTTTTCCGCTTCTTCTTCCACAAAAACAAGTACTACTGATTCTTTTATTATTTCTATATTCTCTTTTATATATTCAGCAACTTTATTTACTAATTCTGTGTTTATTCCTGTTTTCTTTCTACCTTCTTTTTTGAATAGTCCAGTGTTTCTTGCAATAATTAATTTTTTTTCATATCCAAATGCAGGTGTTTCTATATCTGATATTATTGAGCTTACATTTGTTTCATCTATTTTTACTTCGTTTATTCCTGCTTTTCTTTCACCAAAATTGTTCTTTATTTTTTTTAAGCATGATTCTAAAAGGAATAGTTCTTCCCCATATAAAAGATAAATGCTATTTAGTTTTCCTTCTTTTAAATCTTTTTCTAAATTCTCAATGGTTAACATGATTTTCACGTAATTCCTTTCATTTACGTTATCATCTTACCATTTTATAATATGAAATTCAAGTTATTTTATGGATTTTATTTTATAGATTCCTTTTTGATTATAATTTATTTTTTGAGGTAATATCCTTATGAATATAATATTTTTACCTTCGATTATATAAAAAACTACATATTTTTGAATAAAAAATCTTTTTATATTTTTGTTTTTTTCCAAACTTTGATATACATATGGATTTTCTTTTATTAAACATATTTTATATTTCATTTCTAATTGAAATTTTTTATATGTACTTTTGTAAAATTTCTTTAAACTTTTATAAATCTTCTCGATATCTTTCCCAAAGATTTCATTAGATGTGATCTTATATTGCTTTCTTTTATATTCTTCTTTAAATATATACTTTCACTTCCTCCCTTATCTTCTATTAGTGCTAAAAATTCTTCTTCACTAAGAATTCCATTTTTCTTAATATCTCTTAGTCCCTCTTCTATAAATGGAATAAATTGTTCTTCATTTATTTTAGATTTTTTCATATTTTTCACCTCCTATAATAATATTATTTTATTACATAATACTATAAAAATCAATAAAAATCGTTCGACAAAATAACCTATTTTTTCTTATACTTTAAAAGGAACATCTATTTTTTAATGTTCCTTTTAAATGTATTTTTTAATTTTCCAAAATTATTCTAAATACTTCTGCTACACTCCATGCTTGATTTATTGTTCCTTTTGATTCGAAAGGTTTTGCTGAATCATATAATTCAGATATTCCTCCTATTGTCTTGCCTTCATTGAATTCTTTTATAAATGTATTTTTTACATTTTGTACAAACTTGTTATATTTTTCTTGTAGCTCTTTCTTCTCTGTTTTATTGCTTGCTTCTAATATTTTCTTAAATGAATTGTAGTATATTCCTAAAAGCCATGGCCAAGTAATCCCTTGGTGGTAACTCATGTCCCTTCTAAAGCTATCTCCTTCATATACTTCTACATAATTTTCTTCGCCTTTTGCTAATGTTTTTAATCCATAGTTATTTAATAATTTCTTAGTTACTGTATTAAACATTTCTTTTGCTATATCTGATTTTGGATCTAACACTGGATAAGTAAGACTTAATGCAAATAACTGATTTGGTCTTATTTTACTATCTCCTAATACATCATACAAACATTTTCTCCTTTTATTGTAGAATTTTTCTATGAAAGATTTCTTACATAATTCTGACATTTTTTTATATTTATTTGCCTTTTGCTTAGTTTCAAATTTTAAAGTTAATTCTTCCATAATTTTTAAGGCATTATACCACATACTATTAATTTCTACTGCTTTTCCATTTCTTGGCGTTACTACATAACTTCCTATTTTAGCATCCATCCATGTATTTTGTATATTTGGACTTCCTGAAGAAATTAATCCATCTTTATCTAAATAAATGTCATTTTCGTCTACATCTATTCCTTCTGCATAACTTTCTATTATTTTTTCTAATGCTAGATACATTTTTTCTTTAACAAATGTTACATCATTTGTATAATTTAAATATTTTTCTACTTGTTCAAATAATAAAAGTGAACTATCTGCACTATTATATAATGGACGATTATCATATCCTGAATAACCATTTGGCACTAAACCAAATTTCATATCTCTTATCATTGTTAGTAATACTTCTTTAGCTATTTCAAATCTTCTAGTTTTTAAAAGCAATCCCTCAAAAGAAATTAATGTATCTCTTCCCCAATCTAAAAACCATGGGTAACCTGCAATAATTGTACGTAGTCCAAAAGCTGGTCTATACACCACAAAATTGTCTGCTGAAATTATAAAATTTCTTATTAATTGTGTATATTCTGTATTTTCATTTTCCTTAGTTTTGTCTATCAAATTTGATTCATAAACAAGTTCCGCTATTCTAACTATTTCTTTATTTATTACTTCTTTTCCGTCTAATTCTTCTATATTTTCTTCTAAAGATGTAACAAATGTTATTTCTTTAATCTCATTTGGTTTAATTTCTATTTCATATCTACCCGGAATTGCATGATTTTCTTCTGCACAAAATCCCCTTTTTTCTTCTTCTATATAAAACATATTTCTAAAACTGTCATTTTGATGTGTAATATATTTTCCTTCTGTACTGTACATATATATAGGTGTTTGTGCTTGTCCATCTAGTTCTACTTTTAATTTTCTATTCTTTTCTTCTTGTTTTATTGTAAATTCATGATTATAATTTTCTGCATGAAAATCTCTAAAATTTATTACAGGTGTCAATGTTAATTTTGTTTCGTGATCTTTATTATATATTTGATAATATATAACCACTGTGTTTTTCCCATATTCCATACATATATATTTTCTTATAATAACATCTTCTACTTCATATGTATAAATAGGAATATACTCTTTTTCAAAACTTTTTAGATGTTTATATCCTTGTGAAATACAATTTTTACACACATTAGTATATAAATCGTATTTCGTTCCATCTATTTCTATACTTTCATCTACTTTAGAGAGAATAAGATGTCTTCTCGCTGGTGGTGTAAGTGGTGCTATTAATAATCCGTGGTATCTTCTTGTATTTGCTCCTATCATAGTTGAGCTTGCGAATCCACCTATTCCATTTGTAATAATCCATTCTCTTTTTATTCCTTCTTCAAAGTTGACATTAGTATATTTCATTGTTTCCTCCAATTTTTTTCTTTTGTTTTATTAATGTTTTGACGTTTTTGCTTGTTTTGATTTTGCTTGCTTTGTTTTTTGTTTATTATTCTCATTTACTTTTGTTTTAGCTTTTTCATTTGCCTTAGCTCTTTCATTTAATTTTGCCTTTTCTTTTAATTTTGCTTGCTTTCTTTTTAAAGCTTTTTCATCACTCTCTTTTATAGATATAATTCTATCATTATATTTTTCTGCAAATTTACTTTTTGTTCTTGCAACTCTTTTTCCTTGTTTTTCTGTCTTCTTACTTACCTTATCTTTTTTAGTTTCTTTTAATTTTTTCTTAGTTTCTTTTAATCTTGAATTTAACATTAAATATTGTGCATCATTTTGCATATCTCTAAATTTCAAATCTTCACATACAAGTTCAATTATTGAAGATGCAATAGCATCTGGATTATGACGTATAAATTCTCCATCTATGTATGACAAGTTTCTTTGTAATAATTTTATTCCTTCCTCTTTTGCTCTTGATGTATCTTGTTCTACTAAATCTGCACCTTCTCTATTATATCTTCTTATAAATTCAGGTACAATTTCGCCTGTATCATATATACAGTAATCTATTATTCCGCTTCCTGCATGTTCTTTTATTGCTTTAATATGATCTGCTAATGAATAGTTATCTGTTTGTCCTGGATCTGTCATAATATTGCTAATATAAATTTTGAATCCTTTGTTTTCTTTTATTGCTTTAGCTACACCTTTTACAAGTAAGTTTGGAATAACATTAGTATAAAGGCTTCCTGGTCCTATAATAATTGCATCTGCATTTTTTATAGCATCTAATACCCCAGGAGCAGGACTGCAATTTGATGGGCTTATAAATATACGATTTATTTTGCTTACTTTATTTGTTACCATTTCTGGTATTTGTTCTCTATTTTTTATAATTGTTCCATCTTCTAATTCTGCACATATATCTATTGGTTCTAATGTAACAGGAAGTACTTTTCCTACCATATTTAATACATTTTTAGATTGCTCTATTGATGCTGTAAAGTCACCATATAGTTCTTTCATAGCTAGTAAATAAATATCGCCAAAAGATAATGATTTTAATTTTCCTTGAGTAAATTTGTAATTCATTATTCCATTCATAACTGGTTCATTTTCTGCTAATGCAATAAAACTACTTTTTATATCATCTAGAGGCATAGATTCTAACATTTTTCTAGAATCTGTAATTTTTTCTCCGTAATCAGATACAGTAACTATTGCTGTTAAATTACTTGTATAGTTTTTTAGACCTTTTAGTACAGAATCTAGACCTGAACCACCACCTATAACAACAATATTGGGTCCTTCATCATATACTTTTTTATTAAATATAAGAGATTTTACTTGTCCTCCTTTTGCTTCATCTCTTGTATCTGTCTCTTGTACTAATAGTTCTAGTGTTCTTCTTTGCATAAAAATGTTACCTATAATTACAAGTGTAAAACCTGCAACAAAGCTAACAATTATTTTAGCTATATCTCCAAATCCTAATTGCTTTCCTGTTAATAAGAATACCATACCATAACAAGCAAGAAAAATACCTATTATAATTAATAGCATCCATCTTTTCATTTTTGCTTCTCTTTTAAACCATTTAAAAAAACCTTTCATTTTTTCCTCCTATTACTCTGTTTTTCTATTGTTATATTTTCTTATTTTTTATTTTATTTATCTGTTTTGATTTATTATGTTTTCGTGTTGTTTTATTCTCCTATTACTTCTACTTCAAGTTCTATTATCTTTCCAAACTTTTCGTAAACTACTTTTGTTACATAATCTACTAAATTTAAAATGTCTTCTGCAGTTGCATTTCCTGTATTTACAATAAAACCTGCATGTTTTAAAGATACTTGTGCTCCCCCTATAGAATAGCCCTTTAAACCTGCTTCATCTATTAATTGTGCTGTTATAAAATTGTTTCCTCTTTTAAAAGTACTTCCTGCACTAGGCATATTTATTGGCTGTTTTTCTATTCTTGAAGTTCTGTACAATTCCATTTTTTCTTTTATTTCTTCTGGATTTCCTTTTTCCAATTCTAATATTGCACTTAAAATAATTTCTTTATTTTCTTTAAAACGACTATGTCTGTATGAAAAATCCATATATTCATTTTTTAATGTATATATATTCATTTCTTCATCCATACAAGTTACTTCTTTAAGTATTTCCTTCATTTCCTTCCCATAAGCACCTGCATTCATATATATCGCTCCACCCATAGTACCTGGAATTCCGTGATGCAAACTCAAATCCAGCAATACCTTTTTTTTGCAATATGCTAGCCAACATTCCTAGTTTTACGCCAGCACCTATATTTAATATTACTTTATCTTCTTTTTCTTGTATATCAATTTCGTTAAAGTCTAATTTTATAACTATACCACGAATCCCTTTGTCTTTAACTAATAAATTACTTCCATTCCCTACAATATAAAACGGAATATTATTTTCTTTAGCATATTTTAATACAAGTTTAAGTTCGTCTATTGTTTTTACCTTTATCCATATATCAGCTTTTCCACCAACTTTAAAGGTTGTATGTTTTGACATATCTTCATTTTGCTTTATATCTAAACTTGGAATATTTTCACATAAATTTTCATATACATTTTGCATATTCAATCTTCATCACCTCTTGATTCTAATATATGAATTGTAAGTTTTTTTATGTTTTTTATTTTATCATTTTTAATGAAATTTTACAATGATTTTAATAAATTTTGCTATTTTACTTGAAAATTATGTAGAATAATGTATAATATAGGTATGAAGAAATTTAAAGGAGGAATTTTTATGTTCTGTAAATATTGCGGAAAAGAAACTGAAAATGAAGTTTGCGATGAATGCAAAAACAAAGAAAACAATGAAACAATAGAAGTTGAAGCTACAAAAGTTGAATCTAACAATACAACTAGTTCAACTGCTAAACCAAAATCAAAAATAGCAGCTGGTTTACTTGGTATCTTTTTAGGAGCTTTAGGTGTTCATAACTTCTATTTAGGATATACTGGAAAAGCTATTGCTCAATTATTAATATCTATATTAAGTTGCGGAATCTTAGCCGTAGTTTCTGAAATTTGGGGATTAGTTGAAGGTATCCAAATCTTAACAGGAAGCATTGATACTGATGCTGATGGTAACCCATTAGGTGACTAATTTAGTTAATTATATAAACATTATTGTTTTTTATAATTTTATTTTATTTGAATTACAAAAAAAGAATTGATTTTTACATCAATTCTTTTTTTATCTAATACAGAGAGTTCTCCTACAAGGAGAACTTTCTGTACTAGATAAATATGGCGAGCCTAAGATTTTCTTAAAATTTGCATTTGATAAAAAATCTTAGGCTCGCTTTTTTATTCTGTTTATAAATCTTTATATTCAAAGTACTTTGTTACTTTATTTCCATCTTTATCTTCTGTATTAATACTCTTTCCTTTCAAATTATATGGATAAAATCCACGAATAATTAAGAGTATTAAAATAATTATGACCCAAAATGGATCTGCATCCAGTAAGTATAAAAAATATTTTATACTTTCCATATAAGTATGTCTCCTTCTTATTTATTATGCTTTATATTATACACTATTTTAATGTATTTTGCAATGTCTTTATATCTCTTTATCATATATATATCCTAATTTGCTATGTATTTCTTTATGGCAGTTTGAACATACTAATTTACACTTTAATGCCTCTGCTTTATATTCCTTCCATGACATTGTATTCCCAGAACCTAATTTAAATTCTTTTTGTTTTGGATCTTCATGATGAAATTCTAAAGCGTCAACACATTTGTTATATCCACATATACTGCATTTGCCACCTAATAGCTTTATTGCTTGTATTTTCATATTTCTTCTTAATATTGTTTTTTGATGTTTTTTAGTTTTATTATCACTTCTTGTTGATTCTCCACTACAATTATAGCAATAAATTCTAGTAGAAGATTTCGTTTCAAATTTAGAATTACATATTTCGCATATTTTTATCATTTTCTCACATCCTTGATATATATTATATATACTTTTCTTTTTTTAAACAAGCGAACAAAAAAATAACAGATAATTTCTTATCTGCTATCTTTTATTGGCTCGTTTGGCACTTCCGTGTGCGAAAAATATGAGCCTGTATTTATAATCGTATTTTATATTTGATTCTATGGTTATAATTTAACATAACTTTTTATATAAATCAAGTGGTTTTGAAAAATTTATTTATTATCACTTTCTATGTATGTATAAGTTGATTTTTTTACTTTTGGCACAAAATATATTTTTTCATTATCTTTCATATAATAAAATTCAATAATATCATTGTTATATGTAAAATAAAATTTGAAATTCTTACTTTCAGTAGTAATATTAATATTGGTTACTCCATCAATATATTGAGCTTTATAATTTCCATTATATTCTACACCATCTTCAACAACAACCGCAATATTATCCTTTAATTTAACACTCATTCCATTATTTGATACCCATTCATCCTCGTAAATTTGAGATAAATTAGCTATAAAGATAACAATTGCCAAGATAATTAATACAATTCTTATTAGAATTATCCATTTTTTTAACTTCGGTATTTTACTGATTGTTATCTGTTTTATTTTTGGTATGAATGCTAACGCAACAATGCTCCAACTAATGAATGGAACAAGTGGCTTTTCTAATGCAAAACAAACTAAAGCCGTCATAATTGAAAAAGCAACTTGTATATAGCACAAAATTTTGCAAATGTCATTAATCACTTTATTGCTAACTTTATCATTTTCATATCTTTCATTCTTTTTTTCATTATTAGAATAATTAAATTTATTATCATTAACTCTAATATTTTTTCTCGTTTCTTCTTTATTTATATATCCACAAAATGGACATTCTAAATTATCTTCTATATCATTACCACATTTATAACATTTCATATCTTATTAATCCTTTAATTTTATTTCCTCAATGTCAGATAAAGTTAATTCTAATAATTCTTCATCAGTTAAATTATTTCCTTTGTTAGATAATCTATCCGCTTGTCGTATTAACGCTTTTTCAAAAAAGTTTCTAACGTCTCTACCATTAGCAAAATTTTCATTACGATAAATATATCTTTTTTCAAAATAATCTTTAACATATTCTTGTGCTTCATCAGTTATATTAAATTTATATCCTTTGCACATTTTTTCAAATATAGCATACAATTCTTCAGGTGTATAATCCTTAAAGTATAAATATTTATTAAATCTAGATTTTAAACCAGGATTTGATTCCAAAAAATCCTCCATCAAATTTGTATATCCTGCTACTATCACTATAAGATTATCTCTATGATCTTCCATTGCTTTTAGCAATGTATCTATTGCTTCTTGTCCATAGTCATTTCCATCTTTATTAGAAGTAAGTGAATATGCTTCATCAATAAAAAGTATTCCACCTATTGCTGACTTTACTACATCTTGTACTTTTAGTGCTGTTTGTCCAACATATCCTCCAACTAATCCGGATCTATCAACTTCTACTAACTGTCCTTGACTTAATACTCCAATTTTATTATAAATACGTGCTAACAATCTTGCAACTGTAGTTTTACCTGTTCCTGGATTTCCCATAAATACTAAATGTAATGACATTGGTTGTTGTTTTAGATTTCTCTTTTCTCTTATTCTTCTAATTTGTACCAAATTGATTAATGATTGCACATCTTGTTTTACATCATCTAATCCAATTAAGCTATTTAGTTCATTTAATAATTCTTGCAAACTTTTGTCTTCATCCAATTTTGTTACACTAATGTTATTGTTACTTTCTATATTATTTGAATTATATATAGACTGATATTCTTGTGCTTCTTTTTTGTAATAATTAAGGTATTTAGTATAAACTGCAATTTTCCTATCATCTATTACGTCATCAACCATCATTACTTCTTTTCCAAGAATCTCATATATATTAATTAAAAAGTCTGCAATATTTCCAGTATCATCATTTATTACTTTTTTCTCTCTTAATTTAACATCTGCCTCTTTGAATACAATTATTCCAACTGGTATACTCATACTATCGTCGCTTAATATTCCAGATGTTTTTATAACTTGCTTTAAATTTTCTATAGTTAGTTCTACATCTAAATCTAGATACCTATTTAAAAAATTAACTTCAGATTGTGTTATTTTCCCATCAATTCCAATTATTCTAGAAACAAACTGCAATAACTCAAATTTAACAATTTCTTTTGTTGTTTGATTATTATTTTCAGTTTGTCCGAGTCCCTGTATCTTTATATATTCTTTGTATTCCAACATTATATTCATCTATAATGTCTGCTAGTTGAAAAACTGTATCTACACTTTTCTCTAAATCCAACTTCATAACAACAACCCCTTCTACTTCTTATAAAACATATTTTTCTTTTTATCTTTTATTTCTATTTGTTCTTCTGTTTTTTCCTCAATATCCTCATTTATTTTTTCCTTGTTTTCTTCAACTGCTAAATTTTCAACTTTCTTATTCTTAATGTCATTATTTTTTAATTGCATCCATCTTTCTTTTGTCATTAATACTTTTCTTGGCTTACTTTCTTGATACCCTGAAATTATACCTCTTTCTTCCATTTGGTCTATTATTCTTCCAGCTCTTGCATATCCTACTTTAAATCTTCTCTGTATAAATGAAGTCGAAGCTTGACCTGTTTCAATAACTATATCAATCGCTTCCATTAAGAAAGGATCTATTTCGTTATCTTCATATTCTTCTAAGATATTTTCATCACTATTTTCAATTTTTATATTTATTTCTTCATTTTTGAATTTTTCTGTATTGTTTATAACTTCATTAATATCATTTAATTTATCAGTTTTATTCTCGTTAATACTAATATCTTTTTCTAATATTTTTTGTGATTGCAATACTCTTATTTGTTCTTTTAATATATTTCCTACCCCTTGTTTAGATAGCATTATGCATTCATTAAACCCATTATCTCCGTAGAAATTTATGTAAGAATAGCTCATTATTGGATATCTTGGATTATTCGCAAATCTTCTATCTGGTCCTCCACTCTTATTAACATATTTGTAAGTATAATCCACTACTGTTCCATCCCATTGTTTCATCTCATTTTCTATGAAATTGCCATTTGTAACACTGATTCCTAAATGTTTATAGGATAACGCCCCAACTTTTTTACCTTCTATTATTAAAACTTTATCTGGAAAAAAGTATAATTTCTGTTTTCCAACTGGAACACATGGAATTTTCACATTTGTCTTTATATATTTAGGAATTTTATTGGCAATTATAATATCTTTTCTATTAACTAAACTTGATGCTCCTGAATTATATTTAGCATCAAAATTATAATTTTTAGATAAAATGTACCATTTTCTTTTACACTTTGTTATCTCATCAAATGAATCATAGAATTGTTGCAATTTTAATTCAGTTTCTTCATCTATATCATAAAATATAATAGTATTTTTTCTTTTATAATCTAAATATGCAAATATAATAAAAGCCAATATAAATAGATATATATTAAATATAAACAATAAAGAAAACCATTTTAATGTAATTTTATTATAATTATCTTTTATCTCTTCAACTAATTCTATTGAAGATGAATCACAAATTTCCTCTGTATTATATTCATCTAAATCTTCATTATCACTTTTGTACGTATAGTTATTTTGATTATATTTTTTTATATTTTGAGTATTATTGTGTCTATTTTCCCCTTTAGAATTTTTCCAAGTTTTCTTATAGTAAATTCCGTTTCTTCCCATTTGGACGTAATTTCCTCTTGGTCCACTTCCTATTCTAAATCCCTTTATACCAGTTGATACACCAACGCCTGATTTTGAAAAATTAAATCTTAATCCACCTAAACTAACAGATTTTCTAAAATAAAATCCCATAAAATACCTCTTTTACTCTTTATTACTATCATTTACATATATATTAGTTAAATTAATATTCTTTGTTATTTCTGATATTTTATCTTCAATATTGTTTTTATCCTCATCTTTATTATCTTCAAATTCTTGTTTTCCTTCACTTTTTTCTATACTTTCCTCAAAATCTTTAAGCTTAAATACAGGTTCTACAATATTAAAGCTATCTTCTTCACTAAGAATATTATTTATTTTAATTATAAGTTCAGAAACAGTCTTTTCTTTATTAGCATAAAATTGACTAGCCCTTACTCTAATAAATTTCCATCCACATCTTATTAAAACATCTTGTTCACTAATATCTGCCTCATATTCTTCTTTACTCTTACATTCATCTCCATCACATTGAATTGCAATCTTTTTTCCATTTTCGTCATCAATAACAAAATCCAATTCATATTTACCAATTTTAAAATGAGACATTGCTTCAATTTTATTTTTTCTTAATTCAATATATAATTCCTTTTCAAAATCTGTATTTAATTTAATATCTCTATCTATCTTTTCATTTTTATCAAAAGTATTATAATAAGTAATTAATTTATATCTTAAGCATTCTTTACTTAATTCGTTTGGATGTATTGAATATACTAATATTACTTGTTCTTTTGCCCTTGATGCAGCAACATTAAATGACCTTTCAAATTCTTTTGTTGTTAACGCTTTTACTATTCTTGTTTCACCATCATCTTGTTTTTTACTTATAACCATTGAAAGAATTATAACGTCTCTTTCATCACCTTGAAATTCATATGAATTTCCAATTTTAATTTTTCTTTCTTTTATAAAATCACTACTAAAGTTTTGCCAAATTGCTGTATTTAACATCTTAATTTGTGCATTACTGTTTTGTAGCACAATAATTCCTATATCCTTCTTATTATATGATTTATTATTTTCTATACTTTTTAATATTTCTATAATTTTATCAATTTCTTTTTTATTTATTAGATAGTTTGAACTAACAGCATTAACAGTAGCATCTTCTAAATAATATGTTTCTATAGGATTTTTAATTGTATTTTCTTTGCTTCTTACTTTTAAACAATTGATTTGATCTCCATAGAAATATTTATTTGAAAAACCTATTATTTCTGGCAAGCATCTAAAATGTTCTTTTAATACTACCTTTTTACTTCCACACACATTTTGAGCTAAATCATATATACTCATATCCATATCAAATCCAACACCTAGCCCAATATTTGTTAAATATTTGCTTTGTAATTCTTTTAAACTATCTATTGTTATTCCAACTGATATTGGACTTATTTGCTTATCGTCCCCAACTATTATCATTTTCTTACCCCTTAATAGCGCTGTTAATGATATAATTGAAGATTGAGAACTTTCATCCATTATAACAACATCAAATTGTGGTTTATTTGAATATGGATATTGTTCTATAACTTTATCTAACGGCATAATCCAAATTGGAATAGCTTCTTTGGCAACCTGCATTTGTTCTTGCATTTCTCTTCTAATAATATTTGCTCTCTTTCCAGTTCCCTTTCCCAATTTTGTTTTTAACGATAGCCATTGTGATAAAGCTTTGCATATTGTATTTGTCATATTATTTATTTGATTGTACCAACTCTTTTGCTCAATTAACTTAACCACTATATCTTTTTCTTGTTTTTGTATTTTTTCTTTTTTGTCCAATAACTCACTAAATTTTTGATTATTCAATTCTTGATAGAAGAAATACATATTTAATCTATAATACTTCAATATTTCATCAAAATTTTTAATTATATTCCTTCTTTCCTCATCTTCAATTGATATATATTTATTTATAAATGCTGGATAATTTTGTGTTTCATTTTCATATTTTCTTTTAAGTTCATTATACTTTTCATCTACAATATAAATTTTTTCAATCTTTTCTCTCTCATTTTTAAAAGATTCAATATCTTTATCTTTTATTGCTTCTATTATTTTTTCAAATACATCATATGTCTTTACACTTAATGTTTCTAAATTATGCAATTTATCATCATAACTTGTTTGACTATTTAAATATTCACTATAATCAATTACTTTAGTAATTTCCTCATATATTTTTTCATATTCTTCATTTTTTATATATTGTAAAACCTTAACATTTGTTCTGAATATATCACTTAACGCATCTTTTAAATCTGTAACAATTTGAGAATAGTTAATAAATGTAGAAAGCATCTCAATTAAAACTTCTAATGTTCTTGAAAATTCCTTTTCATTTACAAGTTCCCATAAACTACTTTCTCTCAATGTACCTGCTATATCATTTTTGATTTTTCCCACTTTTAATTCATACTTTATCTTAGCTAGAGCCAATTTTAAATTTTCTTCAGTAATGTTTTCATCTAATCTCTTATTATTAACTATAATATTAGATAATTCTGATATTTCTTTTTTATATTTTATTTTCTCTAATATACTAACTTTCCCATCATTTGTTAAAGCTTCATATACCGTATTTAATGCTTTACTAAGATTAATTTTTTCATTAGATTTTAACTCTATATTATTTCCTATTAATTCAGTTTCTGTATTTTCGAAAAATTCCTTACTCTTGTTACAATCATCAATTATAGCTTGAAGATTTGTCATTCTAGGTTTATATGTACAATTTTCAGTAATATATTTTCTATCATATAAATTTTCAAGTTTAATAACATTGCTTATCGTATTTGATAACATATTAATATCATAATCTTTTAAGTTTCTATCATCTATCCCTTCTTTTATTAATTCATCTACAATTTGACTATTTTCTATATTTTTTATATTTTCGATTGCTAGTTCGTAGCTCTCCCAATCTATTTGTTCTGGTAAATCAAACTCTCTTCCAACAATAAAATCTTTATATTTTTTTAAATCATTTATTATTGCATTTATTTCTAATAACATTTCTTTATCAAAACTAATATTGTTATAATTATTAGTGTCTTCAATATAATTATATTTTGTATTATTATTTAAATATTTAGCTATATCTACTAATCTATAACTATCTAATTTAATATCTACTAAGCTTAAAACCTCATCTTTATAATCATGACTGTTATTAAGCAATATTTGCATAATTTGATCATAATTATTTTTCTTCAATTCTGTTATTTCACTTAATCTTTTTTCTAAATTTTCAATTTTATTTTGATACTCATATAAATAATCTTTATCTTTGTATTTATCTAAAACTATTTGTATTGAATTTGATAATTCATTATTATTTTGTGTATCTGTAAGTAAAGTCATGCTTAAATCTCTAATTTCTATTGGTAATTTGTCTTTTATAACTTCTAGAGCCTTTGATTTCTCACTTGTAACTAGAATTTTTTTGCCATATGAAACATAATTTGAAATCAGATTTGCTATTGTGTGTGATTTACCTGTTCCTGGAGGCCCTTGTACTAATACTAAATTACTATCATTTGTCTGTCTAACAACTTTGTATTGTTCTTCATTAGATGCTAATGGAAACAACACTAATGATTCCTCATTATCTTCAGAATATAATAATTCTTTTATTTTTTCATCTTCTTTTTCAACAATTAAATATGGCAATATATTTTCAGGCTTAAATTCATTATTGTCAATTTTATTTACTATATCATTTAAGTCTTCCATCCATAAAGTTGGTTGCTTCTTTCTTACAATAATATTGTCTTTATTAAAAATATATGCTTTTTCTGGCTCTACATCACTATAAAAAGTGTCTTTTACATATTCATATTTAAAAGATGCACAATTTAAATATCTTTTATACAATTCGTCAAAATTTATTTTGTCCTTCATCAAATACTGTTCTTCACATTCATTCTCTAATTTTAACAACGAGTCTCTATCTTTTATTTTAAAATCAAAACCTGCTAAAAAATTGTGTTCTATATTAGCTTTACTTTCTTTATCAATTCTTAAATATATTGTATTATTTTCTTGCTTTATATCAATTTTTATAGGAGCTTCAAAAATATGTCTTCTTATTAAATATCCTTCTTTTGTCTTATACACAAATAACCCTTTTCCAAGTATTACCTCTATTTTTTCTTCAAACTCATTCTTTCTTCTATTTAATTCAAAAAACATTTCATATATCGAATTATATTTTCTTATTAATTCATTAACCTTTTTTGCTTTCTTATATTCATTTATATATTGATTATATTTTTCTCTTATTTCTGTATTAATGTCTTCATCATTATTCAACGATATTCCATTTTCATTTACTTCAACATAACCCTTTACTTCACTTGGTATTTTAGGCATAGCTTTTTCTACACTAATATATTTAATAGTGAAATATTCTTCATCTCCAGATATATCCTTAGAAAAATCATGAATATCTGTTATATTTTCATATATATTTTTAAAATCTTCTATATCAATTTCTGAATCAAATTTTTTATAGTCTAATACAACTCTAGTTTTCAATTCATATATTTCCTTTAAATACTCAAATAAGCTCTTCATTTTTTCTTCCATAAACACTCATTCCTCTTATTCTATCTTTTTATTACTATTTCAATTTATATACTACATTCTTTGAAAATCCTGTCTTTTCTATTATATCTTTTTCTAACATTTCATTTAAAACATTTATTGTAGCACTTTTTCCTAAATTCAATACATTTTCAAAATTTTCTCTTGTCCCTTGGATATTTTGTTTTAGGTAATCTATAATTAATACATATTCATTTTTCAAATTTAGTTTTGGTAATATAACGAGAAAACTATTCGGTGCGACTTTTATTTCTGGACTTTTTAATGATATTTTATATTCTTCATACATTCTTGGTATTCCAGTTCCATATGCTTCTACAAAATTTAATCTATGAAAGATATTTACGAGATTTGGATTTCTAGATGATGAACTTCCAAGTTTTATATCTTCTATTGTCAATCCACTCACTAATCCTCCTAAACTTAAAAATTCTATTTTTTCGTTGAATATATGAATTAAATTACTTCCATTTATTTCATAATCTCTATGTGTAATAATGTTACATAATAATTCTCTTAGGCTATTTTTGGGATACTCATATCTATCTATTCTTTCCATTCCATCTATTTTACTACTCATACTATTGTTTAACATTAAATATTCATATGCATTTTCTAATTGACTTAATATGCTTTCATCAGAAAATTCCTTACTATCTAAAAATTCTGATTTTGTATTATCTTTATATCTAGCTACTTTTATAGAATATGGACATTGATCTGATATTAATAACGCTAAATTTGTATACTTATTATCTGCATTAATTAATCCCAAATTCTTTTTTTCTATATCTCCAAAAGCAATATTCTTCTTTTTAAATATTTTATTAGCATAAGTAAAAGTTAAATCTTGATTAATACTAATATTCTTTTCGAATGAAATTCCTGATGACTCTACTATCATTTCTTTTATTGTTTCTTTTTTGGCGCGTTGCACTGTTGCTCCTAATCTAACAAAAACTCCATCTATTGTCATGCCTTTTGATTTTATATAATATGGCTTATTAGTTCCTCTTAAAACCTCTACTACTATTATTTCTTTATTATCTTCTCTTTCAATTCTACTTGAAACCAAAAAATTTACTGATGGCTCTATGCTATCATTTATTTTACTACTTAACCTATCTAAATCTTCTTTTGCATTTTTTAGTCCTACAACTTTACCATTATCATCATAACCTAGAATAATTGTACCACCAGTTGTATTACAAAAAGCAATTATTTCTTTAACAATTGAGTCTGTTAATTCTCTTTTAAATTCTAAATTATTATTCTCTGTTATCAAAAGAATCACCTCTTTCTTTTTTATCACTATTATTATATCAATTTTTAAATTTTTTATCAACACTTTTGACCACATTCGTTTTTTTTCGTCCACTTTTATATTGTATTCTAAAAGTAAAAACGCCACAATTATTGTATTTTAAATATTTGTGGCATTTTTCATTCGTTTTCATTCGTCCATTTTATAAATAAAACAACTCAATTACATCTGCAAATCCATTTCTCTAATATTTTTCATTCGCATCCTCTCCTATACATATATTAATTCATTAAAAACTATTTCTTCTGCTTGATTCTTAAAGTTATTCATCATCCCAACCCAATAAAGCATATCTGTATTTTTCATATCTTCTGTTAAATTGCTTTTGAATTTTAATTGTTTTATTATTTTCTCTACTCTTTCAGTTGCAGTTTCTTGAATCTCTTTCAAATGACTATTTAAAGTTCCATCCATTAACATTATTGAATATTCAGCTTTTTTATTTTCTTTTAGGTAATTCAATCTCATTCTACCATATTTATTTAAAGTAATCTTTTCCTGTTCTGGCATTACAAGATTTGGAATATAATAATCTCCTTCTAAATGATATTCAATTCCAGTTCTTTTGTCTTTTTTTGTTTTTTGTAATTCTTTATTCATAACTATTTATCTCCTTTGTTTTCTTTTATTTTTAATTCTTTGTAATAATCTGTTTTAGCTTTTTTCTTTACTAAGTACAAACATTCTTGCACAAGCCATTTAAGTTCATTTGAATATGCTCTATATATAACACCATCTTCTAATCTTCCTTCCGTTTGTTTTTCATGTAAATAAACATACTTTTCAAATTTTTCACTTAACTGTTCTGCTCTTTGTTTGATTTCTTTGTTTTTGCTATTTTTATTATCATTAATAATCTGCATTAATTTATTATATTCTTCTCTACTAAAGTAGATATTATCTTTACTTGACATTGTTTTGAGTCCTCCTTTAACCTAAATTATAATCATTCTTTTTCTTTCCTTTTTTAGCTTGTTTTTCTACTAATTCTTCAGTAGTTAATACTTTTCTTGTTGTATCATGTACTATATCAGAATCATTATCGTCAAATATTCCACTTTTGGCTAAATCTTCTGCAACAATAGTATAACTCCTCTTATCTTCTGGAATATTATCAAATCTTTCATCAAATATCTTAATTTGAAATCTTTTAATTAATCTTCTCCAAAATTCTTTAAACTTGCTTAATTCTGTTTTAACTTTATTTAAAGCTATTTCTAATTTATTGATTTTTTTATCCTTAAATTTTATTTCTTCCTTTAATTCAGCAATAGTCTTGTCTTTTTCGATATTACTATAATACAATCTCTCTCTCTCATTTTCTAAATTCTTATAGTTTTTCTCAACCTTATCAATAGTAATATTTAGGTCATTAACACTTTTTATACTTTTAGTAGTATCTTTTACTTGTTCTGTATAATTTAAGACTTTATCAATATTCTCGTTTGAAATAAGTTTATTATTTTTATCAAGCAATGGTGATTTTAAATTATTAAGAATTTTTTTAATTTTCTGCGTTTCAACATCTAAATTATCGCTTTTACTATTAGCCTCTTTTAATCTTTTAGTATTCTTTTCTTGTTCTCTTTTTAATTCACTATAACCACCCATATCATTAACATTAATATCTCGATTTCTACCTTTTTGCTTTTGCTTTAATTTTGCATTTTGCTCATAAACTTCATTAAATTTTTCAATACAATATTTTCTCATTTTATCTTGAATCTCTTTTAATGAAGCTTTTGTAAATATTTGAGATTTAGCAACTTGCTTCTTCATTCCGTTTTTATAACCATCTTTTACAGGTACTCCTACTAAGTGCATATGTGGAGATGTTTCATCATAATGTACTACTGCATTTGCAACTTTAAAAGCTGGTACAACTTCCACAAATTTATAAATCTGGTCTTTATAAACTTCTGTCATTTGCTTTTTATATTCTCTTGTTTTACCATTCCAAAAATTCATATCGCCAAGTTCTATTATAAGTTCACAAGCTAAATCATGTTTGCTATCTTTTGAAATATGAATAAAATAATCTCCTATTCTTCTGTCTTTTCTTACTTTATTATCATATTCAATTTGAGCTTCTTGAAATTCTTTTAAATACACATTCTTTACATCTTGATATAAATCATTTGTACCATAAACAACTTCAATATCTTCAATCTTTTTATCGTAATTTCTTAAATTATGCTTATTAACTTTGGATAATTGCTGACTATTTTGAATAGCATTATTACTTAATGAAGTTGTATCAGATGGATTATTTTTTGCTACTCTCTTTCCCAACTTTGATCTGTTTTTATCGCTACCTAAATGAATAGAATATGCTAGTTCTTGCATCGTAAATTGTTCCTTTCTATAAAAATACTTCGTATATTTCTCTTAAAAAGCTTCTTCGAATATGCTAAGAATTAGCGAATAGATAAATAAAATTTGTTTTGCTTTATACAAATTTTATTTAGATATTTTTCATCAAAACGACTTGTAAAATGAAATTTTACACTTGATTTTCTGATAAGAAAATCATTCGTTTTTGATGAAAAGATAGCTAATTCGATGCCTCGCAGAGCCCCCGAGTTTTGATAGAATGTCAAAACTCATAGGGGGTTAGGAATTTTGACAAAGTCAAATTCCTGCTTCGTAGCCTTTCTTCGAAATGCTACTTCAGATTAAGCTAATCTTCGGAGCTTTCTTCTTCATCTTCTGTTTGCTCTGTCTTATATAAAACTAAATCAGAAATTACCTCATAGTAATTGTCCAATTCATTTTTATCTGTTATTCCTTTTTCACGATAAGACACTGCACCAAGTTTTTCTCTAATCTTTCCTTTTGAATCTTTTATAGGAAAACTTTTATTGTTATCTACAAATACTGCTCTCATTAATCTTTCATTACCTTTTTCTCTTGGCATTGTAATCATCTTATCTTCTTGAACATACGAATGAGTCCAATCATAAACATCTTCGTAATATTTTACATCATAATGTTCTTTTAAATTTTCAATGTACTCATTTAATTCTGATTTAGTAATTCTAGGTGTACTTTTTATTACTGATATACCTTGCATATCTTCCGTTGGTTTTGCTAGGTCGATACAATCAGCCTTATTTAATTTTTTAAGTTCATCTAGGTATCTACTTCTAAAGTTTATTTTAATAATTTTAAAACTATCATTTTCTTCATCTTTTTCTAATACCATTGACTCAATAAATTTAGAAATGAATTCTTGCTTTTCAAGTTTGGTTTTTGTGTCCCATTCTGTCTTTAAATCTTCTACAAAACTATCACTGCTTAATCTGGATTCAATTTCAAAATCTCTGTCTGCCATAATCTTCATTAAAGAAAAATGTTCGGTATCAATTTCCATATTCTTCATTTTGTCTTGCTCTAACTTATTAAGCTTTTTCTCAATACTTTTATAGTCTTCTGCAAAATCTTCCATCTCAACTATTCCAGACATAAAAGCTTTTTTAATTCTATTTCTCTGTTTTTCTAACTCTGCAATTTCTTTATCAATATTTTCTGTATTCACTTCTTCTTTTTCTGCTAATATAGGATAGAAATATTTTTTTACAACTTCATCATATTCTACCAAGCTAAGAATAAAGTTTAGTAATACATCTTCGATTTTATCTTCTCTAAAGTAAAGATGACAATCTCCACAGTTATAATACATATATTTTTTCTTTTTACCACCTGCCCCTTTACATAGCATTAATTTACCGCATTTAGGACAGATAAGTTTTTGAAAGAATATATAAACTCTATCTCTTGAAAATGATTGCTTATTTTTTTCTTTTTGAATTTGTACTTCTTCCCATTCTGCTCTTGTTATAATAGGTGCTACAACATCAGTATATATCTCTTCTTTACTTTCATCTTTAAGAGTTTTATTTCTAACGTAATCGCCTACATATATTCTGTTATTTATAATAGTTCTGACTGCTGCCTCAGTCCATTTATTATGTTTTGGGTATAAAACTTTTTCTTCATCTAATATACAAGATATTTGATAATAGCTTTTCCCTTCTAAATACATATTAAATATTCTTTTTACTATATCTTTAGTATTAGGATCTATCTTTACAACTTTGTCTTTATCTCTATAATAACCAAGTGGACAAGTTCCAGGTAAATGACCTGCCTTTATTGCTCCACTCATTCCAAATTTTGTTCTTTCTGATACAACTTCTATCTCTAATTGAGAAAGAACTGTTAACATTCTAACAAAGAATCTACCATTAGCTGTTGAAGTATTAACATCATCTCTTTCACAAATAAGATAACAATCATACTTCTCTAATTCTGCAATTAAAAGTTCCAAATCTCTGACTGAACGAGTTACTCTATCAAGCTTATATGCAACTATATAATTAATTTTTCCTTTTCTCATATCATCCATCATTTCTTGAAATCCTGGTCTATGTTCCATGTCTTTAGCACTTATACCACGATCTTGATACACTTTATAAACTTGGTATTCTTTAAAAGCACACAATTGCTTTAATTTTTCTTCTTGTTCTCCTAAGCTAAAACCTTCACGAGCTTGGTCTTCTGTACTAACACGAATATAAATACCAGCAATTCTTTTTTTCTTCTTGAATCTTTGAATCCATTTATATCGTCTCCTTTCTCATAAAAACACAAAAGAGTATTAGAAGCATTTATATGCTAAACTAATACTCTAAATATATTTATATGTTATTTTGTTGTGATGTTAGTAGAAAAAATCAAATACACTTAAAATATTAGTTTACCATATCTTGCAGTCTAGCAATTGGATACTTATTCTCTAAATTACCTATATAGAAATACTCATGATTATTAAAAAATAGAAATAATTTTTCTTTAATAATAACTCTATGTGGCTCTACATAGGCTAAATTAGTATGCTCAATAATTTTTAGACTACCGTTCTTTATCATTGGTACACAATTATTAAAAGTGCAAGCCCATTTAATTTTTGAACATAGTTCATCAGTCATATTAATTTTTCTTTTAACGATATCTATCATATCACAAAAACCCCCTTTTTTCAAGCATTTCACGAAGATTCGCTATTTGAGGAAAATAAATTTATAAAAATTATAAATTTAAATAACGAATTCCATAATTTCGAGAATCATCATAAAATACCTATAAATTTCTTAGAGATTTTTGTTTTTTATAACAAAAAAAAGCTAGTTTATAGAATCAAACTAACTTCTTTCTCTTTTTTGATTTTGTCTAAAACTTGAAACTCATTTATGTCAAAACTTTCAAATGGTTCGACAAAAATCGTTTATGGCTCCCCTTGTTGGACTCGAACCAACGACCTATCGGTTACTGCACCACATTAACTTTCGTTAACATTATGATTTCTCATAATTTGTAGTCTGGACTTTCTCTTTACCATATCTCTCGACTTAGGTAGGTGGTGTAAAGTCTCTACACATAGCTTTCGCCTTGCTCGGTATTGTCGTGTAATTAAATTACTTACGAGTTTCACCGAATTAGCCACCTTTTTCATCTATAAGTTTCCTTACAGAGCTGCTAACATTTTAATCTTGAAAGTAAATTCAAAGATTTGCTTTACAGCCGAGCGCTCTACCAACTGAGCTAAAAGGGAATATATAAACTGGCGACAACCTATTTTCTCAGCAGGGTAACCCACAAATATCTTCGGCATCTAGAGGCTTGACTTCTGTGTTCGGCATGGGAACAGGTATTTCCCTCTAGGTCATAATCACCAGAAATGTTTATGTACTTTTTTAATCTTTCTAATTTATATCACATATATTTGATTTTGTAAATATATTTTTTACTTTTTTTAGAAAAATTATTCAGCACACTCAAAAATACATAGAAAAAAGTTTATATTTTATATTTAGTAAACTTAACAACCTTCTTTTTTTATATTAGTGGTTAAGCCCTCGAATTATTAGTATTGGTCAGCT
>CAKPPO010000020.1 GCA_934177725.1 uncultured Clostridia bacterium
GCTTTAGTCTATTTGTGTTTTTTAATTATATTTTATACTATTTTTTAGTTTATATGACTTTCCTATTATACAAAAAATAAAGAAAGAAACTTTTATAATTTCTTTCTTTTTAATATTTATCTTTTATTATGTTTGTATTTTATTCATCCCAGTTGTGGTAAACTTCTGATACGTCATCTAATTCGTCTAGCATATCTAGTAATCTTTCCATTCTAGCTACTCCTGCTTCATCTAATGCTACATATGTTGATGGTACCATTTGTACTCCTGCCTCTAAAAATTCTAAGTTTTCAGCTTCTAATTTTTCTCTTACTTCTGAGAATGTTTCAGGAGTTGTTGTTATTTCATAAACTTCCTCTTCTGCTGAGAAATCATCTGCTCCTGCTTCTATAGCAAGCATCATTAAACTTTCTTCATCTAATGGACAATTTGATTTATCTATAACTATTACACCTTTTTTTGTAAATAGATAAGATACACATCCATTTGTTCCTAAATTTCCACCACATTTTGAGAAAGCATGTCTTATATCTGCTGCTGTTCTATTTTTGTTGTCTGTTGCAGCTTCTACTATAACTGCTATTCCATTTGGTCCATATCCTTCGTATATTGCTTCTTCATAGTTTTCACTATTTGCTGCTCCTGCTGCTTTTTTAATTGCATTGTTTATTGTATCGTTTGGCATATTTGCTGCTTTACATTTTGCAATAACATCTTTTAATTTAGAGTTTCCAGCTGGATCTGCTCCACCTTGTTTTACTGCCATTAGTAATTCTCTACCTAATTTTGTAAATACTTTTCCTCTTGCAGCATCTGCTTTTCCTTTCTTTGCTTGTATATTGTGCCATTTACTGTGTCCTGACATGACTTATTCCTCCTTTATATAAAGTGTACGTTTTCACTCTTTTTTCATATTACTCAAATATTTTACCATATTTTTTTTATTTTGTGTAGCTTTTTTCAAATATTTTTTGCATTTGTACATTGTAATATTAATTGTACATTATCTCAAAACCTAAAAAAACTTTAAGAGAAAATCTCTTAAAGTTTTTTAGGTTCATGTGTTTAATTCATTTGCGCACTGCTCAATATACTTTTTTAAAAGTATCTCTACGTTTTCGCTTTTTTCTTCCCCGATGCCTGCACTCTTAATAGCTTCAATCATCCACTGCATTGTACTTGATCTTTTTTTCTTTTTCAGGTTAATATCTTTATTTGAAGGTATCAATTGGCCTTTTTCAATTTCTTCTAAAGATACTTTTCCTTCAACATTTTGTATTACAATTGCTTTTCTAAGCAATTCATACCCTGGCATTTGAGAACTTATTCTATCCCTCCGCAGGATTTCATTTGCTTTTGCATACAATTCTGGGTAATCCGCAATTTTACACATAATTTCTCCTCCTTATCACATATCTTTAATGTAAGATATATCTTTGCTACAAAAATGTTACTTTACTAGTATAACACACCTTATGTAAAATTGCAATAGTTTTTGAATTATTTTTTCCAATATTTAGGAAATTATTTTTTTATATGTATAGTAAATATCTAAAAATAAACCAATATTGACAAATACTTCCAAGGAGTACAAATATGTGAAATATTTCGTGAAATCCAAAATGTTTTGTTGTAAATGGAGCTTTTTTTAATCCATAAATTACTCCTCCTATTGTATAAAATATTCCACCAACTAATAGCCATATTAATGAGTATAATGCATTTAATTCTTTAAAAGTTGTAAGTAATGGGTATGCCATTACTATTACAAGCCAACCCATTGCTATGTAAATTGATGTTGTAAGCCAACGTGGAGCTTGTAGCCATACTGCCGTTAAAATTATTCCAAGTATAGCCAGCCCCCAGACTACTCCTAATATGCTAAATCCCCATGGTCCTCTTATTGGTCCTAAACAAATTGGTGTATATGATGCTGCAATTAATACATATATCATCATGTGATCAAATTTTCTAAATACTCTTGTTCCCTTTTCTCCTATATTTAACATATGATATAAGGCACTAAAAGTATATAATAAAATTAGTCCTACTCCAAATATCGTAAATGATACTACATCCCAAGCTCCTTCGCCATATTTAGCAGAATAAACAATTAAAAATACTAATCCTATAACTGATAAAACCGCTCCTATTAAATGAGATATTCCACTAACTGGATCTTTAATTTTTTTCAATTTAACTTACCTCCATTTTTTATTTTGCATTTTCTATAATCTTTTTTATTTCCTCGTATCTTTTTACTTTTGCTGTAGTTGTTTTGATCATAGGTTCGTCTGTTACAATTATATTTTTCATATGTTGATATGTTGGTAGTTCTTTATTTATTTCTTTTATATCTTGCCATATTTTTTCTCTTAATTCTTCCTCTGTATAATTGTTCTTTTCCTTAAATTCTTTATTATATACTATTTTCGCTGAAACTACTAAGTCATCTTCTTTTGGCATACCAAATACCATACTTTCTTCTACATATGGTAAATCATTTATTAATATTTCTAATTCTTCTGGATATATATTTTTTCCGTTTTTTAATACTATAACATTTTTCTTTCTTCCTGCCACAAAAATATATCCATCTTTATCTTGATATGCTAAATCACCAGTATGGAACCAACCATCTACTATAACTTCATTTGTTGCTTCTTCATTTTCATAATATCCAAGCATTACATTTGGCCCTCTTGCTATAATTTCGCCAATTCCTTCTTCGTTTGGATTATCTATCTTTATTTCTACATTTGCCATAGGATAACCTATTGAACCATAACGTATACAATTTTCATTTTCAGCTGATAAAACTGGTGAAGTTTCTGTTAATCCATAACCTTGAACTGTTAATATACCAAAATCATTGAATCCTTTTGCTACTTTTTTGTCTATTCCTGATGCTCCACTTACTATAAAACGTATATTTCCTCCCAAGCTATTAATAACATCTTTAAATACTTTTCTTCTTATATCTATTTTAAATTTTAATAAAAAGTTTGTTATTGGTATAATTCTTTTTATTAATTTTTCCTTTCCCTTCTTTTCTATTTCTTTCATTATTTTTTTGTACATTGCTTCTAATAATAATGGAACACATACAAAAGTGGTTACTTTGTATTCTTTTAAGTTACTTTGTATATGTCTTATTCCATCACAGAACACATTAGTTGCACCATTTGATAAGAAGAATAGTAATCCTGTACTTCCAAATGTATGGTGAAATGGTAGAAATGCTAAATTGACATCTGTATCGTAAATTTTTTCTGCACTATTTAAAGCATAAAGATTTGAAGCTATATTTCTATGTGAAAGCATTACTGCTTTAGAAGCAGAAGTTGTTCCTGATGTAAATAAAATAATACTCATTTCTTCTTCATTTATTTTTGCATCTAAAAATTCTTTATAACCTTGATTTAATAATTCTTTTCCTTCTGTTAATAATTCATTTATAGAGGTAAAAGTATCATTTTCATCCATACAAATAAATTCTGCAACATCTGTTGTTTTGTTTTCTTTTATTTTTTTCATTATTTCTTCATATTTTTTATCAAAAATAACTGCGTTCGAATGACTTCTTTGTAATAAAGATTCTATTTCACTATCTGGAAGTCCTTTATCTAATGGCACTAGTATCCCTGTTCCGTTTAATACTGCATAATATGTTAATGCCCATTCATAGCGATTTGGACTAATAACTGCAATATGTTTGTTTTTTAGTCCTTTATTTATTAGAGCAGAGCCTAAAGCGTTTATTTGTTCTCCAAATTCTCTATATGTTACATTTGTGTATTTTTCTTTATTTTTATCTTTATTTTTAATAATAAAAGCCTTATTTTCTGGATATTTTTCTATAGAGTTATTTATAATTTCTCTTATATTTTTAAATTCTTTTACATCATAAATTTTGTTCTTTGAATTCATAATTTTTCACTCCTAATAAACTTATATAAATAGAATTTCCATATTTTTTTAGAAAATTCTTGTTATGTAAAAAGAGATAGTATTTTTACTATCTCTTTCTTTATTTATTTTAACATACTAATTTTAGTACTACAACTAAACTGACTACCAGTTCAAAATTATATATCATAAAAATATGTAGCTTCTAAATCTGCCTCATGTACAAGCAATGCTATAGGATATTTTTTATATGCTATCCCTATTGTTCCATATAATTCTTTTGGTTCTGTAAATCCCATATGCCAACGAATAGCATATCTTTCTTCTGGTGTTAATTTTATAAATTCTGAAATCATCATTACAGATTTTTCTCCATGTCCATATGGAATTGTATCATCTACTGTGTAGTAAGGAACTTTTTCCCACACTCCTTGCTCATTTTTTGCATTACGATAGTCTACTTTATAAAAATTAGCTTTACATACATCATGTAATAATGCAATTATTTTTACAGAATCTGAATCTTCTGTTTTAGTTTTTAATATTTCATATACTTTCATGCTATGCTCTAAAAGTCCCCCTTTAAAGCATCCATGGAATCTAGTACTAGCAGGCGCTTCAAAAAAATCTGTGCGTTCCAAAAATTCTATTAGCTTATCCATTCCTTCTCTATCTATTTGTTTTAATAAATTTATAAATTCTTCTTTCATTATTTTCTCCTTTTTTGTGGCAAAAGGGACGCCCCTTTTTGCCACTTTTTATGTTAGTTTGAGTAGTTATTCTTTTTAATTTTACTTTCTTATATCTTATGTAGTGTCAATTTTGACATTTATGTGGCATTAATGGGCGTCCCTTTTGCCACATCTTCTGTTTGATGTTTTAAAATTTTTACTAAATCGCCTCTCCATGTAGAATTAAATTTATAGTAATATGGCTTAATATCTCCAACATACATATCTAAGTATATCATGTTTCCATTTTCATCTTGAGTCTTTAAATTTGGAAATGTCATTATCATTTTTTTATCCCCAGCCCAACTCATTATAAAGTTATTTAATCCTTCATTTCCATATATAACATTATATGCTTCTTCAGCTTCTTGTTTATTTGAAACTTTAAGATCATATTCATGCACTTTTCTAATTGTAAATAATTTTATTGCAACACCAGTAATTGCACAATCTACCATCATAAATATTATAACAATAGTTGTTATTGTTTTTAATTTTTTAATTGATATTTTTGATTTTATTTTATCTATTAATTTATCTACTCTTGGATTAGCATGTGTCATTAAATAAATTGCTAAAAATCCCCAGAATAATGAAAAAAATACGCATATTCTACCATTAATGTTTAATGGCATATCTGAATAATCCCACCATTTTACATTTAAAAATATGTCTCCATACCAACTGACAATGTATTCTACTATTGATCCTACTATAAAACCCCCAATGAATAAGGTATTACAATTTTTATTAAAATATTGAAGTGATAATATCATTACTACTGCACCTAATCCATATATAGCACAAAATGGTCCATATAAAAAGCTTTGTCTACTCTCCCATACTCCTTTTGTCATCATTCCAAATACTGTCTCTATAATGTAACCTATTACACTATAAATTATGAAATATGCGAATATTCTCCAAATACTTACTCCAAAGATTGTAAAAGATTTTTTCTGTTCTTTTTGTACATTTTCATTTTCCATTTTTATTCTCCTTTTTTCGACATTATTATGCAATAAAAGTATAATATATAATTACAAAAATTTCAAATATTAATATTGCAGGAAATCCAATAACAAATCTCATCTTTTTGGTTTTGTGTCTAAATACATACATTCCAGCTATTCCACCAATTCCACCGCCTAAAAGCACTAATGTAAATAGTACCGATTCTTTTATTCTCCATTTTCCAAATGTTGCTTTCTTCTTATCTATCCCCATTACCACAAATGTGATAATATTTATTAAAATCAGATATATAATTGCATTTTGTAAATTGAATATTTTGCTTAAATCACTGGCGTTTTCAAACATAATTTTCTCCTTTTTTCTATTTTTATACAAATTCAGTCAAATTATACCATATTTTTTTATTTATGCAAATGTTAGGATAGATTTTTTATAAATAATATGTACTGTTTAAAAAACTATGTTTTGTTTACATAATTTAATATAAATTTGCTTTTTTTCCAAATTTATGGTATAATTATTATGTATTTGAAAAAGAAGGTGATTTTATATGTATGAAAGTTATAAATCTTTTTCTTTAGAAGACAAACAATGGAATCAATCTTTTTATGATGCAACAAAAAATAGAGATAAGAAGAAAGTATTTGAATTGCTAAGTAAAGCAGGTAATGTTTATTTAGACGAATATTCTATTGATCACTCTATTTTCGAATTAAATAATGCAAAATTATCTAATGAAAAAAGAGAAAAACTTTTAGAGGGTATAAAAAATAATAAAATTGTAGAAGATATTGTAGAACAAAAAGATACAATATCTATTAAAACTGCTTCAAATACTATTAAAGTTTCAAAGTTATCAGATATTATACCAGGTATTCAAAATGTTACTCCTTCAGCTGAAGAAAATAATGTTGTAAACAGAAGCTGTTATCGTTCAGAATATATTTCACAAATGCTTACTTTTCCAAATAGCGTTGTTACTGGATATACTTATGGTATTGCAGATAAAGCAAGAAGTTTAGATACTTGGGTTGAATTTAAAAATAATAATAATCAGGAATTTGTTGTATTTCCTGATTCTAATACAGTTTATAATAAAGAAGGTTTTTACTTTTTAAAACATGCTGAACCATTAAAAAAAGTTTCAAGTGATGATTTAAAAGGTAAAACTTCTGTTGGTAAATCTTCTGGTTCTTACACAGAACTTGGAGCTAATAATGAAATTGTTGATGTCGAAATTGATATTGGCGATGAGAGATAACTAAATTCGAACAATAGGGACGGTCCTTTATGTTCCGAAATCGGAACATAAAGGACCGTCCCTATTGTTCAATCAGGTTAATCTCTTACTTTATATTCTATCTTTTCCATAAATGGAAACATTTCATATATTCTTTTTTTAGTAAGCATTTCCATTACTGGATGTGGATTTTTTTCATGAATTGATAACAATTTTTGTGTATAACAATTATCTGAAGTTTTAAATAATACATACCTATTTCTTACATAAGTATAATATAGTTCATAACCTTCATCTAATTCTCTTTCAAATTTCTCAAACGTATATTTTTCCTTGCCATCCATATTTTCTCCTTTTTTATTCTAAAAATCCTACTTGTAAACCTTCTTTTTTACTTTCCTCAGGCGTTCTTAAGGTATTCTCTTCTTTCATTCTTTGCATTGTTTCATCTACATTTACTTCAACTTTCAAACCATCTGCAAATTCTTTTCTCTGAGTTGTTGTATCTGCTATTTCCTCTTGATTTCTATTATATTTTCTATATATGTTTATAACATCTTCTACTATTTTGTTATCTAACAAATCTAGTTCTCCTTTTACTTTTGTAGGTAATTGCATTTTTGCTTTATTTAAAATAAGATCTACTTCATTTTCAAATGCTCTTTTCGCATAATTTATATAATCCAGATTTTCTCCACTCTGAGGAATATTTTTAGTTACTCTAAAAATAAGATTTTTCTTTGACGATTCTATTTCAGATACTACACTTTCTCTTATTTGCAAAGCACATTCATAATTTTCTCTTGAAAAATTTATGTCACTCCTTATAAATTTTCCATCCTCTTGCTGTTCTATTTCTCCCTCATTTAAAATTGGTATTAAATTTTCCAATTTCTTTTTGTTTTTTGCTCTTTCTGACTCACTTCTAATTTTTTCTAAAATATCTTCTTGTATCTTATTAATTTTTGCTTCAAAAACTAGTTCTTCCATTTCATTAGTAGTTGCTTTATCTTCTTCATATTCTCTTCTAGCATAACTTCCAATATTGTTTAATTCTTCTAATCCCCTTGCGCTATTTTCTATTATCCTTTCTAATTCAGATAGATATTCTCTATATGCGTACTCATATTCTCTATAAATTTCTTCCACTATCTTTTTAATTTCTTGTGGCATTTTTTGTTTATTTATATATTTTCTAACCTCATTTATTGTTTGTCTCGTTTCCATTTTTTTCCTCTTATAACTCAATATATATAATTTTAACATATATAATTAACATATACAAGCTTAATTTATCATATTCTCAAATTCTTTTTCTGTTATAATTGTTATTCCTAGTTCTTGTGCTTTTGTAAGTTTTGAACCTGCATCTTCTCCAGCTAGTACATATGAAGTTTTTTTAGATACAGAAGATGATGTTTTTCCACCATATTTTTCTATTAGATCTTCCGCTTCTTTCCTAGAATATTTTTCTAATGCTCCTGTTAATACAAAAATTTTTCCTTCAAAACGATTATCTATATTATCTTCTTGCAAACTTTCCATATTTACGCCTAAATTTTTAAGTCTTTCTATAATGTCTTTAGTTTGCTCTTGTGCGAAAAATTCTATAATGTTATTTGCTGTAATTTCTCCTACATCGTCTGTTAGAGCTAGACTTTCAAAACTTGCATTTGAAAGTTCTTCCATTGTTTTATATTTTTTAGCTAAAACTTTCGCTGCTTTAATTCCTACTTGTTTTATTCCTAATGCATTTATTACATGGAATAAATCTTGTTTTTTACTCTCTTCTATTGAATCTATCAAATTTTGAGCAAATTTCTTTCCATTTTTCTTTAATGATGCAACATCTTCTAAACTTAAAGTATAAATATCTGCTATATTTTTTATTAAACCTTTTTCTATTAATTGTTCTACTATTTTATAGCCTAGGCCATCTATATCCATTGCTTCTTTAGAAACAAAATGAACTATACTTCTTAAAAGTTGTGCAGGGCACTCTATTCCTATACACCTGGTTGCAGCTTCGCCCTCTTCTCTTACTGCTTGTGCTCCACATACTGGACAAACTTTAGGCATTTCAAAGTCTTTTTCTTTTCCTGTTCTTTTTTCTTTTACAACTTTTATTACTTCTGGTATAACATCACCTTGTTTTTGAATAACAACTGTATCTCCGATTTTTAAGTCTTTTTCTTTTATAAAGTCTTCGTTATGAAGTGTTGTTTTAGATATTGTTGAACCTGCAACTTTTACTGGTTCTAATATTGCCATTGGTGTTATTACACCTGTTCTACCTACTTGGCAAACTATATCTTTTAATATGGTTTCTTTTGCTTCTGGTGGATATTTGTAAGCTATTGCCCACTTTGGTGTTTTATATGTTGTTCCTAATTTTTCTCTAAATGAAAGTGAATCTACTTTTACAACTGCACCATCTATACCAAACGATAAATTTTCCCTATCTTCTCCTATTTTATTAATTGCTTCTTCTACTTCTTGTTGATTTTTGCATAATATTCTTACAGGATTTACATTAAATCCTAATTTTTCTAAATAATTTAGTTCATCATAATGCGAATTAAATTTGCCATCATCCCATTTTTGTACATTAAATATAAATATATCTAATGGTCTTTCTTCTGTTACCTTTGAATTTAGTTGTCTTAAAGAACCTGCAGCTGCATTTCTTGCATTTGCAAATAATTTTTTGCCTAATACTTCTTGTTCTTCATTTAATTTTTCAAATTCCTTTGTTCCAATAAAGACTTCTCCTCGTACAGTTATTGTTACTTTTTCGTTTAATACTTTGGGAATACTTTTTATAGTTCTTAAGTTATCTGTAACATCTTCTCCAATTAAGCCATTTCCTCTTGTTGCACCTCTTACAAACACACCATCAACATATTCTAAAGCCGTTGATAATCCATCAATTTTTGTTTCTACAACATAACGTAATTCTTCATTTTCTTCTATTGCTTGTTTTTTTATTCTATCATCAAACTCTCTTAATTCTTCAAAAGAAAATACATCTTGAAGACTTTGAAGTGGTACTTCATGAACTACTTCTTTAAAACCTTCTTTAACATGTCCACCTACTTTTTGTGTTAATGAATCTTTAGTTATAAGCTCTGGAAATTCTTTTTCTAAAGCTTTTAGCCTATTCATCATCATATCGTACTCGTAATCTGTTATTTCTGGCTTGTCCTCATCATAATATTTATTTGCATAATACTCTAATTTTTCTCTTAATTCTTTTATCTGTTTTTTAGCTTCTTCTAAATTCATTTTTTCCTCCTAGGAAACTTTAAGATAAAATGTTTCCAAAATTTCTTTTTTTATTATATACAAAAGATTAAAAAAAATAAATAGTATTTTTTAATATGCTTTAAAATTTTTATTTATTCATTTCTAACTACCTAACTTTATGCTATGCATAAAAACAATATAAAATTTCTTCTTCATTTACATTATTTTCTCTCATGTAATCATCACATCTTTTTTCTAATAATTTAAAGTTGCAACATCTATCTTTTAGTTCTTTATTCGCATGTCCATTTGAAATTATATAATATAAATTCCTTGCTCTATTTTGAATTCGTAAAGTATTTAAATTAATCCACTTTATTTGATTTGTAATCATATATTTATATTTCTTATCCTCTATTTTATCTATTTCTATCTTTTCTAAATAACTACTTGGTATAGGTATCATATTATTTAAATTTATTCCGCCTAGTCTTCCTCCATCTATTTTTAAAAAGTCCTGCATATTTTTCATTATTAAATGTTTCTTTTTTGGTGATGTTAAAGGTGCAAAAAAATTCTTGCCATTTACATTTAATATAACTCCTATAAATGGTCTATTCTCCTTTTCATTTTCTATGTACGGTATTTTAGGCTCATAATAATGTAAATAATTACAATATTCTATATCTGCTTTGTATAAATTCATATTACTATGCATAATTAAAACATTTAAAATACTTTAATTATTTGCTCCTTTCTTTTTTACTTTCTAGGCATTATTAATAAAAGTCAAACTCTTTATAGATTTGCACTTTTGTGTATTATTCTTTTTATTATAACTATTTTTTCTTTTTCTTGGATTTCATAAAAGATTAAAAAATTTTTATAGATTTTAAATCTGTTTTTAGTTTTTTTATATTTAACCCCCTATATATGGAAAATACAATAAATTATAAATCGATTTTTCTATATTTATTTTGAAATTTTCTGCTGATATTGGATTTTTCAATTTAATTTTAATATAATTTGAAATTCGATTTATATTCTTTATCGATAATTTGCTATACTCTACGATGTAGTTTATAATATTTTTCTCCTAAAAGTTGCCCCCAAACTTCATCATGTGAATATAATTTATTTCCATTCCTTTTTTGTTCTTCATCTACTTCTGCTAGTAGTCTGTCTATTCTATCTTCTTCCTCTTTTGTAAAGAATGCTTCATTTCCTACAATTTGCATATGTATTTTCTCCTTTCACTTTTTTGTTTAATTCTATATCATTTTTACTTATAAGTCAATTACTTTTATGTAAATTATCAAAGAAGTTTTCGACAAATTTCATCATAAAACATTATCTTATAGCAGTGTCATCTATTGAGAAAAAGTAGCAATTAGATACTGACCCCAATTGCTACTTTTTTATTTTTTATGACATTTTCTCTTTAATTTTAACCAATGTGTTTAATGCGTCTATTGGTGTTAATACGTTTAGGTCTATTTTGTCTATCTCTTGTGCAAGTTCTGCTAATTTATAGTTACACATATCTAATTGTCCTTCAACTTGCTTTTTACTTTCTATTTGTTTTCCGTTTAAGATATTCTTTCTTTCTAAAGAACGTAGTATTTCATTTGCTCTTTTAGTTACATCTTTTGGAACACCTGCAAGCCTTGCAACATGAACACCATAACTTTCATCTGTTCCTCCATTTACTATTTTTCTTAAGAAAATGATATCTTCTCCTTTTTCTTTAACAGCTATAGAATAATTTTTTATTCCTTCTAATTTGTTTTCCAAGTCTGTTAATTCATGATAATGTGTTGCAAATAGTGTTTTTGCTCCACATCTTTCTTTGTCTGCTATGTATTCTGCAACAGCCCACGCAATAGAAAGTCCATCATATGTAGAAGTTCCTCTTCCTATTTCGTCAAGTATTACTAAACTATTTGAAGTTGCATTTTTTAGTATTGTTGCTACTTCCATCATTTCTACCATGAAAGTACTTTGTCCCATGCTTAAATCGTCTGAAGCACCAACTCTTGTAAATATTTTATCTACAACTCCTATTTTGGCTCTACTTGCAGGAACAAATGAACCTATCTGAGCCATTAGTGTAATTAATGCTACTTGTCTCATATATGTAGATTTACCAGCCATGTTAGGTCCTGTAATTATTGCAAGTCTTGAATCTCCTTTATCTAAATATGTATCATTTTGAACAAAGCTTCCTGATGGTAACATTTTTTCAATAACAGGATGACGTCCGTCTTTTATATCTATTATTCCACTATTATCAACTATTGGTTCTACATAGTTCATATCTTCTGCAACTTGTGCTAATGAGCATAAAACATCTAGTATTGAAATTACTTCTGCTGATTTTTGTATTCTTCTTATTTTTCCTTCTATGTCATCTCTTATTTCAACAAATGCATTATATTCTAGGTTTATAACTCTTTCTTCTGCACCTAAAATTTGATTTTCCAAATTTTTAAGTTCTTCTGTTATGTACCTTTCACCATTTGTTAATGTTTGTTTACGAATATATCTGTCTGGCACTAAATCCATATTTGATTTTGTTACTTCTAAATAATAACCAAATACTCTGTTAAATCCTATTTTTAAGCCTTTTATTCCTGTTTGTTCTCTTTCCTTTGCCTCTAGTTCAATAAGCCATGTTTTTCCTTGTGTTGATGCTTTTTTTAATTGGTCTATCTCTTCATTATAGCCTATTTTTATTAAGTTTCCTTCTTTTATTGACATTGGTGGTTCATCTACAATTGCTTCTTCTATTAAGTCATGTATATCTGTTAGTTCATCCAAATTTTCATATAGATGTCTTAATAATTTTGCATTTGTATTTTCCAATACTTTTTTAACTAAAGGAAGTTGCTTTGTTGAATTTTTAAGAGAAATCATATCTCTACCTGTTGCATTTCCATATGCTATTCTTCCTGCTAGTCTTTCCATATCATAAACTTTTTTAAGAGCTTCTATAGTATCTCCTCTTAAAATGATATTATCTTTTAGTTCTTTTACTGCTTCTAATCTGTTATTTATCTCCCACACATCAACTAATGGGTCGTTAAGCCATCTTCTAAGCATTCTTCCACCCATTGACGTAGAAGTTTTATCTAGAACCCATAAAAGTGTGCCTTTTTTAGATTTATCTCTCATTTTTTCTGTTATTTCTAGATTTCTTCTTGCGCTAATATCTAATGACATATATTTTGTAGTAGTATAAACTATTATTTTATTTATATGTTCTAAATTAGTTTTTTGTGTTTCTATTAGATAATCTAATAATCCATTTATTGAAGATACTATTAATTCTTTATCTTCTAAGCTTTCTATTTTTTCTTCATGGTCATTTACAAATAAATAGTTTTGTAATAGTTTTTCTGTATTTTTTGAAAAAGCTTCTTCTTTTACTCTTGAAATATATACTTCAAAACGTTCTTTTATTTTAGATATTTCTTCTAAAGAATCATACATAAAAGGATTTACTATTATTTCTGCAGGATTAAATTTAGAAATTTCATCTAATAGCTTTTGAAAGTTGTTATTTTCTACAATTTGTGTTGTTCTAAAATCGCCTGTTGAAACGTCGCAAACACTTACTCCATAATATAAACCTGTTTTGTATACACTCATTATATAATTATTTTTCTTTTCGTCTAATAAATTACTTTCTATAACAGTTCCTGGCGTTACTACACGAATAACTCCTCTTTTAACGATTCCTTTTGCTTGTTTTGGATCTTCTAATTGTTCACAAATGGCAACTTTATAACCTTTTTCAATTAATTTTGCAATATATGCATCTGCAGCATGAAATGGAATACCACACATTGGTGCACGTTCTTCTTGTCCACATAGCTTGCCTGTAAGTGTTAGTTCCAATTCCTTTGACGCTTTAATTGCATCATCAAAAAACATTTCATAAAAGTCACCTAAACGATAGAATAATATACAATCTTGATATTCTTCCTTTGTCTTTAAATATTCTTGCATCATAGGTGAAAACTCTGATTTTTCTGCCATTTTTATTACTCCTTTATTTGTATTTTCTATATTATTTTTGTAACTTTTTGTATCTCTTCTGCTTTTTTAACTTTTTTTGCTTAAATCGATAAAAACATAATGAAGTAGGAATGTCCCCTATGTTCCGAATTCGGAACGAAAAGGACCGTCCCTAGTGTTCTCCTTTTAAATACCACATATGTTCAGAAACTATTTTTACATCAATCATTCTTCCTATTAAACTTTTATCTCCTTCAAAAACAACAACTTTGTTTGAATCTGTCCTTCCTGTTAACATTTCTTCATTGTTTTTGCTTGTTCCTTCAACAAATATTTTTTGCACTGTTCCTATATATGTTTGGTTATTTTCAGCTATTTGACTTTCTACTAGAGCTTTTAGTTTGTCGAAATTTTTATGTTTTATTTCTTCTGGTATTTGATCTTCCATCTTATCTGCTGGTGTTCCAACTCTTCTTGAGTATATAAACATAAATACTTGTTCAAATTTTACCTTTCTTACAACATCTAGTGTATCTTCAAATTCTTCTGTAGTCTCTCCTGGAAATCCTACTATTATGTCTGTTGTAAATCTTACATTTGGAATTTTTTCTCTTATTTTATCTACTAAATTTAAATATTGTTCTTTAGTATATTTTCTATTCATTCTTTTTAATACTTCTGTACTTCCAGATTGAAGAGGTAAATGTACCAATTTGCAAACTTTATCACAATCACGTATTGCTTCTATTACATCATCTGTAAAATCCTTTGGATGTGGTGATACAAAGCGTATTCTATCTATTCCATCTATTTTATTTACTGCTCTTAAAAGTGTTGCAAATGAGTTGACTCCTTCATATTCTTCAAATTCAATATTCTTCTCACGCTCTACCCTTAAATATGAATTTACATTTTGACCTAAAAGTGTAACTTCTTTATATCCTTGTTTAGCTAAATCTCTTATCTCTTCTATTATATCTCTTGGATTTCTACTTCTTTCTCTTCCTCTTACATATGGAACTATACAATATGTACAAAAGTTATTACATCCATTCATAATTGTAACAGATGCTTTAGTTTTATCATTTCTAGAAATAGGAATTCCTTCCACAACTTCACCATCTATATCTAATATATCTCTTATTTTTCTATTTTCTTCTAGTGCTTTATATAAGTCTTCTGGGAATTTATGAAGAGTATGTGTACCAAATATTACATCTACATATGGGTAACTTTCTTTTAACTTTTTAATAATATGTTCTTCTTGCATCATACAGCCGCCAATTGCAATAATTGTACCTTTTTCTTCTTTTTGTTTTTTTACTTCTCCTACTTTTCCAAAAAGTTTTTCCTCTGCATTTTCACGAACACAGCATGTATTAAATAAAACTAAATCTGCTTCTTTCATATTATCTGTTTTTGTATAATTCATTTTTTCAAGCATACCACATAATTTTTCAGAATCATTTTCATTTAATTGGCAGCCCATTGTCATTATATAATATTTTAAACCTTTATTTTCATTTATTCTATTTACTTTTTCTATATATTTTAATTCTTCATCTATATTTACTGGCTTCACTTTTTTCTCCTTATTTTCTACTTTTCTACTCGCTTATTATATATTAATTTTAGGTTTTTTTCAATAGAAAAAGTCGACATTTTGTCGACTCTTCTTTTAACTTATAAAATATTGGTATTGTACGAATCGTTGTTTAATTTTTAAAAGACGTTTTTGTAGTAATCCTGCTTTGGATAACTCTGCACTGAGTTTGTTTAAATAGTAATTAACAATCATCATATCTACTTTCTTTTTTATTTTCAAACAAAAATTGTTATCTTTTTCTTCAAATACAGCAACTGATGTATCACACCATATTTGAGATTCCTTAGCAGTTTCGTCTATGTAACTATTCAAAGCCTCACTTATCGTTTCAACGTCTTTAATAAAATCATTCTTTCCTTTCTTTGCTTCTTCTTGGTATTCTTGTAACAATATTTCATATTTTTCTATTGCTTTTTGAATTTCTCGCAATATATTCATAATGAATTCCCCCTTTTGCTTGTGCAAGAAACTCCTCTACTTTTATTTACATAACTATAATATATCATTTTTTATTTTTTGTCAAATTCTAATATCTAAAATAACATCAAAAAAAGAATGACTTTTGCCATTCTAATTTATACTTCTTATTGAAGTCCATATTTTTTCTTGAATTTATCTGCTCTACCACCAGTTGTTTCTCTTTTTAAGTTACCTGTCCAATATGGATGACATTTTGAACAAACATCAACTTTCATATCAGCTTTTGTTGAATTTGTTTTCATTACATTTCCACAAGCACATGTTATTGTTGCTTCTGTATATTCTGGGTGTATTCCTTCTCTCATTATGTATTCACCTCTTCCTCTCTTTATTAACAAAATATCGTTTTATATAATAACATATTTTTTTTTATTTTTCAATAGTTTTTTTGATTTTTTAATTATTTATTTTATTTTCTATTTCTTGTTTTTGTACATATTGTGCTGATGCTTGCAACTCTTGTTCTAAAGAATTTTTATTCACAATTTTTATTACTACATTAAACAAACATGCTATCAATACTACAAAAAGTAACATTTTTTTCCAAATTTTAGCAACCATTTTTTTCCCTTTCAATTTGTTTTACACATTTAATTATACTATATTTTTTTATTTTGTCAACTGCTTATATTTTTTGTATTTTTGGAAATACTATATAAAAAGTTAGAAATAAAGGAGTTTCGTATGAAAAAATATAATTTTTTAATATATATAATTATTGCTATTATAATTGTTCTTTTGGTTGTTTTCTTTGTAAATAGAAATAATAACCAAAATAAAAATTATGAAAACAGTACTTCTAACTCTCAATCTAATATTACCACTGAGAGAACTTCAACTAATATAAATCAAGAAATAGCTGAAAATAGAATTGCTAATATTATTGAAAACAAAAATGAAATATTAAATAATATTGCTATCAATGAAACTAATAATAATATTAGTAATGATGCACCTATTTCTTCATACTCTACTCAAATTAAAGATCAATCTGAAGGTAGATTAACTAATATTAGTATTACTTGTTCTATGTTAAGTGGTACCATTGTTCATCCAGGTGAAACGTTTTCATTTAATAAAGTAGTAGGTCAGCCTACATCTGAAAGAGGTTACCAAGAAGCAAGTATCATTGTTAATCATAAAACAGAAAAAGGTGTCGGTGGCGGAAATTGTCAAGTAAGTAGCACTTTATATAATGCTGTACTTGAGGCAGGCAATTTAGCTGTTATAGAAAGGCATGAACATGGAAAAGATGTAACTTATGTCCCTGATGGTAGAGACGCTGCTGTTTCCTATGGTTCCCTTGACTTTAAATTTCGTAATGATTTAAGTTACGATATTCGTATAGAAGCTGCTACCGATAATAATACTCTTACTATAAGTCTTTATAAAAATTAACTATAACTTTAAAGAGGAAATTTATAAAATTATATAAATTCCCTCTTTTCTATTTCTTTATTTTGTTTACGTATACTTTATCCATTAAACTATCCGGATAATATTTATCTAATAATATATCTAATTTTCCGTTTGCAGGAATTTGTTTCATTCTTTCTTCTTGTCTATTAGCTGCTGTCCATGAAATTGTAATGTTACACATCATAAAAGCAAATACAATAAGTGTTATTACTTTAAAATACTTGTTATTAACTTGTTTTTCATTCATCTTATCTATAAATGGGCACATTATCTTTAATGCAAAAATACCTGCTAGTCCCCAATAAATGCAATGCAATAAACTTGTTCTTCCATTTAAATGAAACATATAATTAGAATAATCCCAAGAAATAGTTCCAAATAAAATTTGTTGAATGTACGAAAGCATATATTCTAATATTCCACCCACTATCATACAAATAGGAAATATAAATTTCTTATTGTTTATTTTAGGTACAAATAAATAATATATAATTGCTCCTATTCCATAAATTTGCACAAATGGTCCATATATTAGTCCTTGTCTATTTTCATAATGTCCTTCTTCTATTAAAACTACTGCTGTTTCTGCTATATACCCTAAAAAACTTCCTATCATAAATATCCAAAAAAATTTAATAAGTAAGTTTGAAATTGTATTGTCTTCTTTCTTTTCCATTTCTTGCCTCATTAGTATCTCCTTTTATTTTCATTTCTCTATTATATCACTTTCTGTAATATTGTCTAGATTTTTGTCTTTTTTTGTCATTTTTTTATAATATCACATATTTTAATATTTCTTTCATATATATGAATTAACTAATATTGGAGGTTTTATTATGAAAAAAATATTATATACCATTCTATCTGTTTTTCTAATATTTATATTTTTATTTACTCCTTATAGCTTTGCAACTTCTTTTATTTGGTCAGAAGATACTTTCACTACTTCTGCCCCAGCTAATTCTACAGATTTAAATCTAGAATCTGCAAGTTGTATTTTAATAGAACAAACTTCTGGAAAAATCTTGTATGAGAAAAATTCTCATGAACAACTTCGACCTGCTTCTGTTACTAAAGTTATGACTATTTTACTTATTATGGAGGCTATAGATAGTGGCAAAATTTCTTTAACTGATAAAGTACCTTGTAGTGAAAACGCAAGTAAAATGGGTGGTTCTCAAATATGGCTTGATGTACGTGAAGAACTAACAGTAGACGAAATGTTAAAGGCAATTTGTGTTGTTTCTGCGAATGATTGTACTGTTGCTATGGCAGAATTTTTAGCTGGTTCTACTGAAGCTTTTGTAGATAAAATGAATGCTCGTGCTAAAGAATTAGGAATGAATGATACATGTTTCAAAAATTGTCATGGACTGGATGAAGATGGTCATATAACATCTAGTTATGATATTTCTTTAATGTCCAGAGAACTTTTGCAAAAGCATCCTTCTATCACAAAATATACTACCATTTGGATGGATTCTTTAAGAGATGGAAAATCTACACTTACTAATACAAATAAACTAATTAGAAATTATAAAGGTGCAACTGGATTAAAAACTGGTTCTACAGGTCTTGCTTTATATAATTTATCTGCAAGTGCAACTAGAGATAACCTTTCACTCATTGCAGTTATTATGAAAGCTCCTTCTACTAAAATTCGTTTTGAAGAAGCTCAAAAATTATTAGACTATGGTTTCAATAATTATTCATATGTGCAATTTGCAAAAAAAGATTCCATTTTAAAATCTATAAACATTAGTAAAGGTGTGCTATCTTCTATAGATGCAGTTTACGAAAGTAATTCTGGCTGTTTACTTGAAAAAGGAAAAGATAAAAACATTGAACAAGTACTAAGTATTCCTGAATGTGTTAGCGCTCCAATTACTAAAGGACAAAAATTAGGTGATATAACTTATTTCTTAGATGGAGAAGCTATAGCTAGTACAAATTTAATTGCAGATAAAGAAGTTAAAAAAGTGAATTTAAGTAATATGTTTGAATTTTTATTTTTCTCATGGTTTAGATTATTAAGAGACTAATTATTGCAGACAACTATAATAAAAAAACAAAAATTTCCACTCGATATTATTTGTGTGGAAATTCTTGTTTTTTATTTATTATTCATCTTCTCCATATTTTTCGTCATACTCTTGTTGTGCCTCAACAGCCTCTAAGAATGCAACTTTTGCTTCTTCTGCCGCAAGTAAAGCTAATGTTACAGATTGTTCTGCATATTCCAATTGATTATCTATATATTTTGATAATTTTTCTTTATCATGTATTTCCTTTTTCTCTTGAATATTCTCTTTTGCTAGTTTAAAATTCATCTGAGCTTTTAAAAGTTCACTTGATATTTTTCCTTTTCCTCTTTCTGATGCAATCCTACATTGTTCTTTAGCTGCCTCTAATCCACTTTTTGCATCTTCCATCTTTTCTGACAACGTATCCTTTGCTTCTAATCCAACTATAATTGCAGTATCTGTCCCATCTTTAATTTTCGAATTTAACTTCTTAATCTTTTCATTAAATTCATCCATTTTTTGTTTTCTTTCTTCTTTAGTCATATTAAATCCCTCCTAATATTTATTTTTTATTTTATATCATAAAATTATGAACGAAATATGAATTTTCTATTTTTTACATAATTTATGTATAAAACTTGCATTTCTTAACATAATATGTTATAATAAAATCAGTAACATAATGTTTATATTTTAGGAGGATTTCATTATGACAGCAAATGTATATTTACATGTTTTAGGTAGTAAAAGAAAAAGCAACAAGTCTAATTTTTCCATAGGACACTTTCCTACCCCTAAGCGTCGCAACCGATTTGAAGAAACAGCATCAGCTTATGAAGTATTTGCTAACAGCATTTTTTCAAACAGTACCGAAAAAGCTTATTGAAATCTAAAATGTACAGAAGTAATTTCTGTACATTTTCATGTGCATTCTTTGTTTTATAGTCCATTATATTCATCTTCGTTTTTATATCCATCTAATTTTTCTTCTTCTAAATCATATTTTATAGGTTTATTTCTTTTGGGATGAAATTTATTTGTATTTGGAATTACAACTGTTCCACTTTTTTCTTCCCTTATTTTTTCTGTATTATATTCTTTTTCTTTTTTACATAATTGCCTATTTAAAATCTCATTTGTTCTTTCTAATAAATCTGGAACATAATCTAATAGTCTATCTATTGTAGAACTATGGCTAACTGGTAAAAGTTTTACATTATTTTCTTGTATTACTAAAAAAGCTACTGGGGTAATACTTACTCCTGCACCACTTCCACCTCCAAATGGTAATTTATACTGAATTTGTTCATCTTTATCCTTTCTACTATACTCATCTATTGCCTCTGTTTTAAATTCACTTCCTCCTGCTGCAAATCCAAAACCTACTTTTGAGATTGGAATTATTATTATATTGTTTGAAGTTTCTATAGGCTCCCCTATTATAGTATTTACATCTATCATATCTCTAATACTATTCATTGCTGTAAGCATAAGCCCTTCTATTGGATGTTCGCTCATTTTTATTACTTCCTTTCCTTACAAAATTTAACATACTAAAAATAATATGTACAATTTTAATGTATATTATACCTTCAAATTTAATGTTATATACATTTTCATTTTGATATTTAGGATTAACAACAAAATAACATGTATTTATATTATTTTTCTCTGTAATATGTGGCAGTAAAATTCCTATAAAACTTGCAATCACAGCAACTAAATAAGACGTTAATATAGCATCTATTGTTCCTATGTTTATATTTAGTTTCATACTTTTTACTTTTATTTGTATATTTTTAATTGACTCAAATATTTTTTTATCTATATTTTCTTTATTTTTTAGTTTTTGAAAATCTACTTTTGGTAATTTTTTACTAGAACTAATTTTTTTTATTTTTTTACTATTTAAATTAATCCATAGAATAGGTATTTTGTTCAAAAAATATATACCTATTTTTATTTTATAGTTATTATTTATTCTTTTTTCATTCTTTTTCTCTTTATTTTTTAATATTAAATTTGTTACTTTTATTTGTATTGTAGATAATAACATAATTGTAATAAAAGCAAAAATTATAATTGCAATTCCTAACAAAATAAAAACTAATACCATCATTTTCTCCTTTGGTATTAGTTTTTCCATTTATTTCTTTTTTAAACTTTATTATCTGTATTTTATTTTCTAGAATATATTAACTTTTTAATACTTACTCTCTATATATTTGTTTAAATCATATTTATATATTTTTTCTACGCTCTCTTTCTTTTGGCTTTTTCTACAACTATATCTCCAAATAATTCCTCTTGAGATGTTATTACTTTACTTCTTCTAGATAATTCTAAAAGTCCTGTAAAAGCTGTTACAACTTCATTTCTATTGCTTTCAGATACTTTATATAATTTATTAAAAATAAATTTAGGCTTTCGTAAAAGTTCTCTAAACATTTCTTTCACTTTGCTTCCAACTGTATATGTATCTGTAATAGCTATTTTTTCAATATTTTTAGCATTTTGGTTTAATCTATTTTTACTATTTTCTATAATTTGAGTATACAATTCTATAAGTATATCTTTTCTATATTCTTTTTCCAATTTTTGTTTTGGTAATTCTATGTTTTCTTGTAACTTGAAACATCTTTTATTATTTTGTTCATAGAATTCTTTCATTTTTTTTGATATTTCTTTATATTTTTTATATTCAATAATTCTTTGTAGTAGTTCTTCTTCTGTCAATTCCCTTTCATCTTCCACCTCTGTTGGTAATAAATTCTTAGATTTTATATAAAGAAGTGTAGATGCCATAATTAAAAATTCACTAGTTACTTCTAAGTTCATTTCTTCCATTTGACTAATATATGCAATATATTGATCTGTTATTTCACTTAATTTTATATCATATATGTCCATTTTATTTTTGTCTATTAAATGGCATAATAAATCGAGTGGTCCTTCAAAATTCTCTAATTTAATTGCATATTTATTAGTTTCCAATGTTAACACATTTTGCATTTCTAATCCTCATTTCCTTTGGCTTAATCATTTATTATTTTTTAATTCATTAGTTTTCTATTTTTCTTTATTCTTCTATCTTTTGCATTGCGTTTTTTATGCTTTCTTCTCTATATCCCTTTTTTAATAGATACCCTCTTATTTCTGTTTCGTCCATATTTACTGTCTTTTTTATTACAATATTATCTGCTGATTTTTGTTCGTACTCTCTTAGTTCTTCAATATTTTTTGAAATATATTCTTCTACCATAGAATTTGATATTCCTTTTGCTATCAATTTATATCTTATTTCTTTTATAGAAAGATTTTTAAGTGCCATATATTCATTAATTGCTCTTTTAACATAGTTTTCATCACTTATATATCCGTTTTCTTTCAATTCTTCTATTATATCTTCTAACATGTCTTCATCCATTAACGTTTTAAATTTTGTTTTAATTTCTCTAATCGTTCTTTTTTTATATATTACATATTTTAATACTTTTGTTTTTTCTTTATCATATTCTTCTATGGTATACATATATTTCTTCCTTACTACTTTTTTCACATTCTACTACAAAAAAACAAAAATAGCAAGATACTTTTCCTTCAATTTATATCATATTTTTTACATAATTAGTCATTTCTTTTACTTTATTTATTTTATCTTAAATTTTCAAATTTCAGCTAATTTTCCTCTAATATATCTTGCATACATGTTACACATTTTGCTCCTTGCTTTATTAATTCATTTGTTCCTTCTGAGTTTTCACTTGTTATATTTCCGTGGAATTGTAAATACATTTTTACCTTGTTCTAATGCAAAATCTACTGTTGTCATTGTTCCACTTTTCCTTTTAGCTTCTATTACTATAACTCCATTTGATAATCCACTTATAATTCTATTTCTTGCTGGAAAATTCATTTTTTCTGGCTTTGTTCCAAGTGGATATTCACTTACAATACACCCTCCATTATTTATTATCTCGTCTGCTAAGTTTTTATTTTCTGAAGGATATATTATGTCTAATGAACTTCCTATAACTGCAATCGTTTTTCCATTATTTTTTAATGTTGATTTATGACAAATGCTATCAATTCCTCTTGCTAATCCACTTATAGTTACTATATCATTTTTTACTATTCCTTTTGTAACAGCTTTAGCCACTTCTTCTCCATATTTTGAATTCTGCCTACATCCTATTACAGCTAAAGAAAAACTACTTAATATTTCTACATTTCCTTTTACATACAAACTAATTGGCTTATCATATATTTGTTTTAATTTTTCTGGATAATTTTCATCATCTATGTTTATTAATTTAATTCTTTCTTTTTTCATTTTATTTTCCATATCTTCTAATCCTATTTTATATTTTGGGTTTAATATCTCTTTTGCTGTTTTTTCACCAATTCCATCTATACTCATCAGTTCTTCCTGTTTTAAATTCCAAATTTTTTCTATTTTATATCTTTTTAATAGTTCTTGTTTCTTTATACTTCCCAAATTTTTTATTCTAGAAAACCATATCCAATATTTTGTTTTTTCCATTCTTTCTCCTTTTTTCATATATTTTTTATTTGTTATTTTTAGGAGAAAAATATAAAATTTTCAAAAAAGCGCATTGAAAGTAAGTGAGTTAGAAATTATTAAGAAATTTGTGGAAAGAGTTCATTTATAAATGGAAGGGTGCCACAAATTTCGCTTATAATTTCTACGATACTTAGCTTGAACGAGCATTTTTTTAAAATTTCTATATTTTTCTCCTTTAAAACTTCTATAATAAAAAATAGGAAAAATAAATTTTTCCTTTGAGAGTTGCTCACGCAACTCTTTTTTTGTTATAATCTTATTTAGA
>CAKPPO010000021.1 GCA_934177725.1 uncultured Clostridia bacterium
AATACTAAAACACATTAGAAAATGTTGTTGCAAGTGTAAGAGTTTTATTACTATCTAAAATAACACAATACTAAAACGGTACAACTCTTTCTCAGGAGAGCACTTGCGTTTTATTACTATCTAAAATAACACAATACTAAAACGTCAATTCAATCTTTTCATCAGTTCTTCTTGTTTTATTACTATCTAAAATAACACAATACTAAAACGCAATAAATGATTGTTTATCTTATTTAAAGGTTTTATTACTATCTAAAATAACACAATACTAAAACCCTTTTTTATAATACAGAATAAAATAAAATGTTTTATTACTATCTAAAATAACACAATACTAAAACACTCTACAGAAATAATAAAATATTGTTTGTGTTTTATTACTATCTAAAATAACACAATACTAAAACATAGTGAGGTAGTTATGGAAGAATTAATTGGTTTTATTACTATCTAAAATAACACAATACTAAAACACAATATCATTTAGTTTAATGTCACATTCTGTTTTATTACTATCTAAAATAACACAATACTAAAACAAGTCTTTTGCTTTAAAACGCTATCCATATGTTTTATTACTATCTAAAATAACACAATACTAAAACGTAGAAGTATAGATTCCTATCTTTTCTTCTGTTTTATTACTATCTAAAATAACACAATACTAAAACTCTTATAAAATAATAACGGCTAGATTATATGTTTTATTACTATCTAAAATAACACAATACTAAAACAATGGACGAGTTCAAAAGTTCTTTACTAATGTTTTATTACTATCTAAAATAACACAATACTAAAACAGAGCTTGTTTATTGGCAATGAGAGATACGGTTTTATTACTATCTAAAATAACACAATACTAAAACAATACACCCTAATGAAAATGGCGAAACAGCGTTTTATTACTATCTAAAATAACACAATACTAAAACAACGGGGCATCTACTAGCTTGAGACAAAGAGTTTTATTACTATCTAAAATAACACAATACTAAAACATCTTGTGAACCTTCTTCACATACTTGCTTGTTTTATTACTATCTAAAATAACACAATACTAAAACAACAGGAGTAACAATTGAAGTTTATGAAAAGTTTTATTACTATCTAAAATAACACAATACTAAAACCCCGTCTGGTAATTTTAATTCCTTGAAACTGTTTTATTACTATCTAAAATAACACAATACTAAAACCAAAAAGCATATAGGAAAGCAAATGAAATAGTTTTATTACTATCTAAAATAACACAATACTAAAACACTAAGTGGTGTGGAATCTCCATCTAAAGAGTTTTATTACTATCTAAAATAACACAATACTAAAACAGGAATATATATACCATATTCATCTCTTATGTTTTATTACTATCTAAAATAACACAATACTAAAACTAAAATTTTTAAAGAGACTGAAGCAGACATGTTTTATTACTATCTAAAATAACACAATACTAAAACCTCAAATTCATACTAGTATTTTTTACGATTAATGACTTCGGTGTATCTTAGATAGTATATTTATATTTTAAAACTCATCAAATTCTTCATCAATAATATTTTTTATTTCATACTTAAGTAATTTTTCACTATTATTATTTTCTATAATTAGCAGTTGTACATTATTATATATTGAATATTTATATATTTCAAGCAACTCATTTTCATCTAAATATATCTTTAAATTTGGAATTACTAATATAGTTGCTATTTTTAAGGTTGAAATAATATCTATAATAAACTCTATTTTCTCTACTATGGTAGTATAACACATAGTATCTATTTTTAATTCAAATGCTTTTAATAAATCATTCAATTCTAATTCACTTTTTATACTAAATTCAAATGGCAATTCATTTATTTCTTCTATTAAATAATTTCTTAGCTTTAAAGTTATATTTTCTAATTCATCATCTTGCCTATTTTTTATATTTTCAATTAATGTACTATATAATTTATTTAAAATTTTTTTAGAATTAAAGTCTATATTAAATATATCTGTTAATACAAATACGTTTTTGCCTATACTCACTCTTTCATTATTTTGCATCAATACTATTTGATTATCTTCCATGCTATTATCACTTTCGTTTAGTATTGTTATTAAATTATAAAATAGTTTTTTATTGTATATTTCTAATACATTTATATTTCCTTCTTCAAATGATATCTTATTATTTAGTCCAAATATTGACATTATCATAATATTAATAACCTTTCCGTATTATCTACATTGTTATAATTTTTCTCTCCAACTATGTATTCCATAGAAGCAAATTGTTTTTCTGTTATCACTAACATTTGTACTATTCCTTTGGTTGGTTTATTTTTTTCTATTTTATCCCTAATTGAATTAGTAACCGAATTATTCAATGTTAATTTGCAATATACTGATTCTTGCATCATTATAAATCCTTCTTTAATCAAAAATTTTCTAAACTTAGAATATATTTTTCTATCTCTAGATGTTTCTGTTGGTAAATCAAAAAATACTAATACTCTCATAAATCTATATCTCATAATTTAATATTTTACTTTCTTTTTCGTTTTCTAATGCATCAAATACGCTTTGAATATATATTGGTATTGCATTTCCTACATATTGTTCTTTGTGTCCGATTTCTATTTTATTATTTAAAACATCTATTAATTTATATTTTTGATTTTTATTTAATTCTAAGTTATAGTTTTCATAAACTATTTTATCTACTAATGGTCTAAATGGTTCCATTAAATCACATGCTAAGTTAAACTGATTAAATTCACTCTTATGGTTTATTCCTAATTGTGTTATATATCCTTTGCTTACAATTTCTTTGTTTATGGTTGATAGTATTATTGCATATCCGTAATCTAAGCTACTATTTATATTGTCATTTTCTCCTCTAATAAATTTTCTTCCAAATAGTAAATTAAAATATACTTTTGCAGCATGTCCCTCTCTGTTAGTTTTATCTCCTGGCAAAACTTGTGTTTCAAATTCCAATAATTTTTCATAATTTTCAATCTTCAATTCTTTTAATACCATTGCTTGATTATGTATTTTATTTTTTACAATTTGTTGCCATACTAAGTCTTTTCTTTCCTTTTTCCAATTAGTTTGCTTTAAAATTTTCTTACTTGTATTAAAAGATCCATAGTATGGCATCACTTCTCCAGCGGGATTATGTTTTTCGTCACAAAATATTAATTTTATTTTGTTATTTATTAATTCATTAATTAAATATGATGTTATTGATACCATACCATTTTCTATTATTATTAAATTTATTTCTGAAAGGTGTATCATTTGAAGATTTTCGCTACGTATTATAAGATAATCGTTTTTATAACTTAGTTTGCAATTTTTATTTACAACTATTGTTCTCCATCCCATTCACTTTATACCTTCTTTCGTATATTCCTGTAACTGATTTATCTACAAATGTCATATTTTCTAAATCTTTAGTTTTAAATGCGCTCTTTCTTGTTCTTCCTGCTCTATCTCCAAGTCCTACTTTCGATAAATTTCCTTGTCCTCTATGCATTAAATCTATTAGCCCATTTATTGTTGATACTTTATCGTTATACTGCATTTTGCTGAACTTTTCTTTAGTTTCATCATCACTAGCTTTTTTATAAATTGAAGTAAATATTTTGTATTCTTTATCTAACTTTTCAATTAAATAATCATAAATTCTTTCTATATTTATTTCAACTTCTATCTTTTCGTCTTCTGTCGCTTTGTCATTATTCATTAAATATATAAGTCTATTTATTTCTTCTAACACAACTAGTTGTTTATTGGTTCTTATTTCTCTATCGCTCAAAAGTACCATAGGTTCATTATTTTCATCCATATATTCTTGATATTTTAAAATCTTTGGTTTCATTATTTTTATATCTGTTGCGTTGCTGTCTAATTGATTTTCTATGTATTCTTCTAGTGTAATCTTTTTACTTTTTATGTCATAGCTTGTCTTTACTGGGATTCCTATCATTTCAATTTGTTGTTTATTTTTCTTATCAATATAGCTAAAAATTGTAAAATAAGCTTTATTTTCTCCTGAATATCCTCCATACTTGCCAACATTCATTCCATTTTTTAGTGGAATTACTGGCTTTACATTTTTATCATTAGGTCCATATAGTGTTTGATTATAGAATGCTCCTGTTTGTTCTTCTAATTTTCGTGTTACAAAGCAATCTTTATAATTTAGTGTTTTCTTTATTTTTTCTTTATCTATATTGTTTGAAACCATTCCCATAATAATCCAAACTTTTTTCTTGTTTGATTTATCTTCTTCATTTTTCTTTATATAATTTTTTACATACTCCGTATATTTATATTCGTCTTTATAATGTAATTTTGTATCTATAACATTGCCTATTACACTTATAATATACGCATCTTGAGCATGGTGATAGTCGTTAACGTTTCTGTTTTTATATATTTCAAAAAAAGTTCTAAAATTATGAGTTAACTCTGATCTTATTGCAAATACATTAGAATTTTTATATTGATTTACAAGTAGATTTGTTACATATTTCGTGCTTTGTCTCGTTTCTATTAATTGTCTTGAAACAAATTTTACTTTATCGTCATTTGTTTCAAACATTTTTCTTCTTGTTAAATTTTTTAATTTCTTATCATCAATCAATCCATTTTTGTGTAGCTGTTTCCACCATAATTCTTGCTTATTTATTATCTTCTCATCTAACAATAAGTTCCCACTTTTTCTTTGATTTTCTTCTTTATATACTAATGCCTTATTTGATAAGCTATCATCTTTTACATAACTTTGTGGCAAGATATGGTCAATTTCATATAAGTATAATGTGTCTATGTTCAATGGTCTTGAGCTATACATACATCTACCATTTTGAGTAAAATACAAATATAATCTTTCATTAAAATCCTTTTCATTTTGTCTCTTTTTAAGTTCTTGATATACCTTTGGATTGTAATCTTTTAGCTTTTCTATTTCTTCTAAGAAATTGTCGTATATTTTTAATAAAGCTTTAGCTCTATTATCTTTACGTACTTTCTTTTTCTGTTCTTCTCTCGCAAATTCCACGTAAATATTTCTTGGTTCAGCTTTCATAATTTTTGTAATTTCTTTTACAATTTTCACACTCTGCCATATAGCTCTTTTATTAGCTGGTGATGTTGGTATTTCATCAACCATCTCATATGTTATTTGTGTATTAGTATTTTGCATTCTATCTTCTATTTGCTTATTGAATCCATATTGGTCATTATTAATAATTTGCATAAAATTGTCTTTTGTAAATTTTAATTTTTCCATTATACTTCTGCCATCATCATATGCTTTTAATTCTGTTAATAGCTCTTTAGATAATCTTGACCATCCGCTATAATTCTTTTTAGTAAGTTTATTTATAACTTTTTCGTCTAAATGATATTCGTTTGTTATCTTTCTTTTTAGAATTCTTTTGTCTTCAAAAATAGTAATCCATTCTATTATTTTTTCAACCATTTCAATGTTGTTTTCATTTACTACACCAAATAATTCCTTCATGTCAATATATGAAGCCATATTAGACATAAATTTGTCAACTTCAGCAAGACCTGTAACAGAGTCGATTTCTTCAAACATTTGATAATCTATAAGTAATTGCTTCAAATCCTTCACTTTTACATTTTTCTTTACTTTAAATAATTTTTCTATTATTAAATCTTTTGTTTTAGGTGATAATTTATAATTGTTTACTCTAATATTTGCAAGTTCATTTCTTACACAAAATTCAGAATATAAGATTGATTGCTTTGGAATTACATCTTCATTTAATAAATATGTACATTTATTAGTCATTCTTCTTATGAATTTTTCTGCAGTTGCATCAACATCAACATTATCTTCAAAATTCCATGGGCGAATTTTTTCATTATTATTTCTTACTACCCATGCAAATTTACTATTACCACTCTTTGCAAGTGGACCAACATAATATGGAATTCTAAACTTCATCAAGCTTAAAATATTCTCTTTGTTTTCTTTTATTGTTTGGTAAAATTTTGCCTGATTTTCTAATATTTTTTCAAGTTCTTGATAATGTAACTGATATGGTATAGCAGCATTTGCTGTTGTATTTATTTTTATTAAAAATGTCTCATTTTCAATATCTTGTAATATTTTTTGTTTTTCTTCACAATCCGGAACATTTGCAAGATCTTGTTTTATTCTCTTATATAAATCTTCTATTGAGCATTTTGAAATATTATTTTCGAAAATTGCGTAACTACTATTTTCTTTATTTCTAAACATATTGTTATATTCAGATTTTAAATATGTTCTATAAATATACTTTAATATTTTTAGATCTTTTTTATATTTTTCGTATTTATAAATAAATGCCTCGGAAATACTATTGTTTCCTTGTAGAATATCTTGCAATATAAACCAATTATATATCTTTTGTAAAACGTCATACAAATCTGCATTTTCTTGCAAAGCCTCTCTTATTTCATCTTCGTTTGCAATATCAGTACTAAAAGAGATATTTGAATTTTCTATATTTGCATCGAATATCTTATTGACATCAAATTTATAGCCTAAAACAGCACAAATAATTCCATTTATTATTGATTTTTCATCTTTTGAATAATCAAATAATTTCATTAACTTATCTTTCTTTTCAGACTTTGTCGTTTCTTTATTTTTTAAAATATCTTTTAGATTCTCTTCCGTAGATATAAATTCAATTTCAAGATTTTCTTGTATATAGTTTATTAAAAATTCTATTGACTCTATAATTTCGTCGTTGGCACTTTTTAAGTCACCTTCATATAAGAAATTACCACGATACTTAATAATATGATGAATTGCAAGATAAACCAACCTAATATCATGTTTTTCTTTGCTTATTGTAAGCTCTTTTCTTAAATGATAAATAGTTGGATATTTTGCATAATAATTTTGATCTGAAAAATTTAATTCTGAAAATAAATTATATTTTTTACCATTTATTCTTTCTTGTGTTTTTTCACTTTCTATTCTAGAAGATTCTTTAAGCATAGGAAAAAAATTAGGATACTCCTTTTCTATTTCATTCAATAATAAACTTTGTAAAATATTTATCCTTTTTCTTCTTCTTTCAATTCTTCTTCTCGTACCTCTAAAAGTTCTTGTTTGCATAGCAGTGCTACCTTCATCAAATAGCCTTGCTCCCCACATATTCTTATTTCCATGTTTTAAAATATTATTATCTAGATCCGTTACAGCCCATCCTACTGAATTAGTTCCAATATCTAAGCCTATATTATATTCTGGATAATTTTTCAAATTTTTCTGTTCCATATACTTGCATTTTTTTCCTTTCTATGATATATTTATTTTGCTATTAATTACTATCTAAAATAGCACAATGAGTTAAAATAAGGTTAAACCTTAAATGCCAATTTATATTGGTTTCACTTAGGTGAAGTAAAGTTCTAGCAAGCTAGAACTTTTATTTTTACTCATATAAAATAGTAAAATTTTTACAAATTCATAATACCATATAAGTTATATTTTCACAACATATTTTTACAAAATTTTACAAATATTTTATTTTGTAAAATTTCAGTTTTTTAGATTTTCTTTATATACTCTATCATCACATTTTTTATTTCATCTATAGTTACATTCTTTATACTATTTGCGTACTTTAATACATCTTCTTCCATTGGCAAATTAGTTTTATCTATTCCAAATTCTTTTAATATTGGTAAGATTTTTTCTTCCATATTAGGATAATATTTGTATAGGGTATCATATGCATTTAGTGGTTTATCTGGTTTTGTATATCTTGCGCTTTCCCAATCTAGCACCATTTCTATATAATCTATATTGTTCTTTTCTAGTTCATTTTGATGGTGTGAGGATGAATTTCTATGCATTTGTGATACATCTTTTTTGTTGTAAAATAAATAAGCAAAAAGTTTATCTATATCATGATTTTCTATTTGCTTTAATACTCTTTCTTTATCTTTTTTTACATATTTGTTTGCTAAATATATAACTATTTTCCTATGTTTGTATGTATATTCTATATATTCTTGATTTTTCATAATTGCTCCTTTTGTTTATTTTTTATCTAAACTATTTATATAGTTATTAAATTCTTTAAAGATTATGTTTTCAGGCACATTATAAAATTCTGTAGTTGGTCTTTCTCTTCCACCACTTAATTCTATATAGTATTTTACTATAGTATCAATTGCTTTTTGCTCAGAATCATACTCATAAATTCCTATCTTTGTAAAATTTGGATGTTCTATTTGATAAACTTTATTATTTTGATAATAAAGTATAAAGCAATGCATATGTTCTTCTTCATCTAAATTCTCATAATCATTTGGTTCATATATTCGACAGCAAAACATTTTATTCTTTATTTCTATTTTTTCTAGTAAATAATGCATTAAATATACTTGCTCTATACAACATCCTATTTTTCTGTCTATTGTTTCTTTAATAGACATTGTTCTATATGTCCTTCTGAAGTCTTTCATTGTCTTTATGTGTATTTTTCCATCAACATCTTTCCATCCATATTCTATATTTTCATTCATATATTTTAATATATCCTGAGGTGTTTTTATTTCTTCTATTCTCAACTTTTTCTCCTTTTCTTACTTTTCCACAATTATATCACTTATTGTGGATATTTCTATACTTTTCTTGTAATTATATTGTTTTTGTGGTATTTATTATATAAATATTTTATTTAAGGAGGATTACATGTATAATCGTATTTCTATTGTAGGCGGCTCTGGATCTGGCAAAAGTACTTTGTGTTCAGTTCTTTCAAAAGAATTAAACTTACCTGCTGTTCATTTGGATGGCATAAACTTTGACTCAAACTGGGTTGAAATTGATAAATCAAAAAGAGATAGCATTATTGCTGATAAAGCTTCAGAAGATAAATGGATTATTGAGGGTAACTATAGCAAAACTCTAAAAAAACGTTTTGAAAGAGCGGATTTAATTATTTGGTTAGATTATTCTACTTTTGCTCTTCTTAAAGGAATTTCTAAAAGAATTTTTAAAGGAATTAATAAGGAAAAACCCGAAATTCCTGGCTGTAAAGAACGCTTGGATTTCAATTTTCTAAAATATGTTATCACATATAATAAAAAGAAAAGACATTTAATTGTTGATAATTTAACTGATATCTCAAAAGAAAAAGTCTTAATTTTTAAAAATCAAAAAGACTTAAATCAATGGCTAAAGGATTTTACACATAATGAGAATATTTTGGATGAAATTAAATAAATAATATTTATTGTCGGGAGATTTAATATGTCAAATTTATATATAATTACTGGCCCTGCAGGAGTTGGTAAAAGCACTATTTCTAAGAAAGTTGCAATTAATAAAGAAAAGTCTGTCCTTATAGAAGGCGATGATATTTACCATCAAGTCATTGGTGGATATGTTCCTGCATGGAAACAAGGAAATCATTTAGATATTTTTTGGAAAATATGTATAGATACAATTGATAGATATTTAAAAACTGGTTACGATGTTATATTTAATTATATAATTCCACCTATTAGTTTTAATGTACTTAAAGAAAAATTTAAGAATTATAATATAAAATTTGTTGTTTTACTAGTTGATGAAAAAACAATTATAGAAAGAGATAATTGCAGACCTACAGATTGCCAAATGCATGAAAGATGTATTACTTTATTAAATAATTTCAAAAAATATGATTTTGGAAAAGATTATTCTTTAGATACTAGTAACCTATCTATTGATAAAACTATTGAGATTATAGAAACAAGAGAGAAGTTTAATGTGTAAACTTCTCTCTTATTTGTTATTTATTTTCTTGTGCGTTTTTTACCAAATCTCTATATGGCTTTGTTTTTTCTTTCAATTTTTCGCATTCAAATTCACTTGTAAATCTATCCAATTCATCGTGTAATTTTTCTTTTTCATCTTCGGTATGTGCAATAATTTCTAATTCTATAAAATTTCCTACATTTTCAATTGAATCTAACATTATATTATGTTCAAATCCATATTCATTTTTAGTATATACGATTCTATTTTTTGTAAAAGAAATATATTCGTCATATCCTAATCCGTTCAAAATAAATTTAATATCTTCTAAATCATTTACATTTAAAGATATATTTACTTCTTTTTTTCCGTACTTTTCCATGCTATCAGCTATTTGAGGTTTGAATGTTAATTCAAGTTTTTCATTGTTTGTTTTTCTTGTTCTAAGACATGTTTTTGTTTTTATAAATTCTAATTTCTTATCTGTATAATATGTATCCTGCTCTTGTACCTCATAATTAAATTTATAATTTTTTTCTTTTATTTTCTTTAATATTTCTTCAAAATTTTCTATGCAATAGCTTGCTTCAAGTTCAATTAAATTTGACATGGTTTTCTCCTTTTTTATCATACAATCAAAATATTTTACCAACATTTTTCTAAATCACTTGCTTTATAACTTTCAACTATTTGCCCATTGTTTATAGAAACTACATATAAATCTCCGCTTTTACTTATAATATATCCTTCTTGATCTCTATATTTTACTATTACTTTATCTCCAACTTCAAATTCTTCATTTGAATTAGAAAATAAGTCATTAAATATTCCCATCAAATTACCTTCTTTCTCAATTTTATGTTTTGTATTTTTTTCTCTAAATACTTTCATACATGTTTAATTTGTTCTTATAAAAATCTAATTTTTTATCTATGTTATATCAAATATTATCATTTTTTCTGTATAGTGTCAATTTTGTAACCTCTTTACATTTTAAGAATTTATTATCTTTATAAAAGATTATAACCTTCGGGTTATGAGCGAGGTTTGACCGGTTTTTGTGGTTTTGTGAAAATTAGAGTTTTTGTTGGTATTTCAGCATTTACAAGAGTTTTGAATTATAGAACATTTTTGTCTTTTTATGGCTTTTTTTGAGATGATTTTACCCAATTTTTACCCAATGGGTATGGGACGTTCGTTCTTACAAAATCGGCTCTTGTGGAAGATATTTTTATTAGAAAAATTTTAATTTTTAGGAGGATTTAGATTATGAATAATTTAAGAGAGGTTAATGATGATATTTTGAAAGATTGGTTAGAATTTAGAGAGGAGACTTTACTTTGTCAACTTTCTGATAGGGATTATAAGTATAGTTTGAATTTTGATAAGTTTTGCGAAAAGATTTTGCGTAATGTTTCTAAGGATAATAAGCAGTTTGTTCAGTCTCAACTTGATAAATTGTATGATGATTTTATGATGTATCTTGATTATTGGAATGAGAAGTATTATAGGAATGGTTTTTGCGATGGGATGCAGCTAATTGGTGGTAGTTTTGATAATTAATTAAATATATTTTCCAAAGTTTTTTCATTTTTTTTAATATCAAAGTAATTGTACAACAAAAGGCGAGTTGATTCTCGCCTTTTATATTGATTATTTTATACAATCTAAAAATTTATACACTAATTATTAATTACATTACTTCATTTTATAACTCTTCTTAAATAACTTTTCCATATCTATGTAATAATCATTTATTTTAGCTAGGCATTTTTCTAGCTTTTCCTTTTTTTCTAGAGATATGTTATTTTCATTTATTTTAGATTTTATTTTGTCTCTAGTATTTATTAGTTTTTCTAGTAACCATGCAAAATTATATAATGGTCTATATAATTTTAATTCCTTCATCATCTCTCTAGCTTTTTCATCTTCCGAATCAATTCCTCCAAATTCATTTCTAAAAAATATTTGGTTATAATCTTTTTCAACAGGGTTATAAAATAATTCATTTTTTATCTCTAACTTATCAATATTACCTTTGAACTTGTCCGATTTTTCCCTATTGCATTTAGGGCATACATACATTAAATTATTATAATTATTACTAAATGTTTTATCTATATTTTTAAATGTCTTCCTAGGTACATAATGATCTATTGCAAATCCTAATGGTTCAATTATAAAATCCCAGGTATTGCAATAAGCACATCTATTATGAAAATCTTTTCTCAAAAATTTTTTATAGCTTTTATAGCGTTTATATTCTTTATTACATGTTCTTGTTATTTTAAAATTTCTAAATTCATCATATTTCATTTCTTACTCCAATAAGTTATTTACTTCATTTAATAAATCTAGCACATCTTTTATTTTTTGTGGATTTACAATTTTTTCAATTTGTGTATAGTCTGTTGGTTTTAGTTCTCTAAGTTTCTCTTCATTATCTATTATCTCATTAACTATTTCTGAGTTATTACCTGTTTGAGATATTTCATCTTCTAAAATTTTTATTTTAGTCTCTATTTGTTTTCTATTTTGAATATACTTTTTCGCATTAATGAATATTTTATTTACTTGCTCTTTTGATTTTTCTTCATCAATCGCAAAAAAATCACTTTTTTTGTATACCTTATCTGGATCAACAAATATATTCTCTATGCATTCTTCTGCAACATTAGTAAGCATTATCATAGGAAATTTATCTACTTTCTCTTTTATATTTTTAAAAATTTCTGTTCCTTCTATTTCTCCTGTATTTCCCATTATTTTTTGATCTATAATTAATGTTATAATTTCTCCATATTTTATATCGTTTAATATATCCTTTGATAGCTTTGTGATTGAAACACCCTCTTCATTTTCCAAAAGATATATTTTAAAATCCACTTCAACATCCTTAGGCTTATTTTCTTTTATTACACCTCTAATTTTACTGATGGCTGTTTCTTCGTCATCAATTATGCCTATCATATATTTATCCATAAAGACCTCCTAATTTATAGGTATATTAATTTTAATGCCAAAGCCGTCTTCTTTTTGCATTATATGTATCTCTCCATAATTTTTATTAACAATTTCTCTCATTATCCATAGTCCTAATCCTGTTCCTTTATCACCTTTACTTGTCTCCCCTGCATCAAATACTTTATCTGGATTATCTTTATATTTTTCATCTAACTTTGGTCCATTATTTTCAAGGTATATTTCTATAGAATCTTTTTTTTCAATCTTTATATATATTTCTCTTCTCTTTCCTTGTAATTTTTCTAAAAACCATGCAGAATTCAAAAAGAAGTTATTAAATATAGAGTATAAATCAATCTTTTCTATATTAATTATTATATCATCTATATTAGGCTCATTAAAAAATATATGTTTTTTGTCCATTAATGGTTTCCAATCATTAATAATATTATTCACAAATTTTGAAATTTTTATATTTTCTTTTTCAAAAGAATTTCTTTGTACTCCATCTAATACAACTGAAATCCAACTATTTAATAATTTATCAGTTTTTTCAGCTTCATCTATAAACTTAAATGGATTAAGATCTTCATCACCTTGATATTCTTTTCCATTTAATAATTTTTTTACCGTATGCCTTATATATTGCATTCTATTCCCCATATCATTTTCTATACCTCTTAATTCATGAGAAAATGTATTAGTTATAATACCCGCCGAACCAAAAGACATTAAAATTTCTTTAGTTTTTTGTTCTTCATTTTTTTCTTTATTTAATTTATAAACCGTTTCTCTGTATTCTTTTTTTGAGTATTCATCATTCTCTTCACTATATTCATCGTTGTTTTTTTCTTTTTCATTCTTTATCGATTCTAATATTCTTTCCTTGTTATCTATTTTTTCCTCTTTTTCAGATAACCATTTACCATACTCTCTATAAACATATTGTCTATCATATTCAAAAGCAGATAAAACTTTTTGTATCATCTCAACAAAAATATAATATTCCTCATTTGTAGCTAAACCTTCACGATTAGCCATATCTATTAATCTAGGGTTTTCATTTCTTCCTATTTCTACACATCCGATTGTTTGATATGGTAATGTTCTCCAATTTCCTGACGGATGCTTAATACCAGCTGGACTTTTTTGTGCTCTAACTCCTAAGTTTAGCCAATCATACATACCATCATCAAATTCTCCATAAGGCCTAACTTTAAAATTATCTCTATACAATTTTATACCAGAAAATTTTTCTAGCATTTCTGTTCTACTTTTCTTTTTGATTTTCTTTATTATAGAATCGTCACTGTTTCCCCCTTTCATAAAATATAAATCCATCTTAAAAGGACCAACTTTTGTTATTTTTTCTAATTCATAATCTTTTATTTCCTTATCAACTATTAAGTTTATTTCTATTTCTTTATCGTAATCTTCTTTATGGTAATTTTTTACTTTAAAAGCTTCTCTATTCCAAAATTCTGATAAATTAAATTCATATATCTTTCCATTTATTTTTGTAATTGCTTTTTCGGCATTTAAATCAACTTCATTTCTTTTTAGTAAAACTTTTATTGTATTATTTCCATCATATTCTGCTTTAATTCTATAGTCATAATCTTGGATTTCCATATTATTGCTCATAAAATTAAAATTACTATCATAAGTATTATTTATATATATTTCAAAAGTATCCACTGTACCTAATGGATTTATACTTTGCATGTTTGTATTTACTTTTTTAAATAATCGTTCTGTCCATTCTTCTCTAGTAGGTGTCAATACCAATATAGTTCCTGTACTCCAATTGAATTTTTTTAATCTGGAAAATTCTGTTTTACCAATCAATTCTTCTACTATTTGTTCATATGTACCATTTTTATTTTCTAATGTAGCTTTAATATCATTTAATAATTCAACCTCATCAAATTGCTTCCAATTTATATTCCACTCTAGTAATTTATCAAACTTATTTTTAGTATATACCTTTGTTGCTGTTGAAAGTTTCTCAAGTGCAAATCTACCAATTCCTTTTGCTCCTGTCTTAATTCTGCCTTTTTCACTATACATATTCTTCTCTTTATCGCTAGTAGCTATATTCATCCATGTCGTCTTCATTATATTTTGAGTCATTCCTATACCATTATCTATAATGATAATTTCATTCTTAGAAAATAATATTGACTGCAATTTTGCAATATCCTCATCTTTAATTTCATTCTTTCTTATTATTTTATCACTTTCTTTACTCTCAGCATCATAAAATTTTAATACATATTTTAACTCTTCTTTATTTAAATAATGTTCTAAATATGTATATGTTGTATTTTTTAATATATTAGGAAATGGCATATTATATTTTATGTATACACATTCTGCATCAGCATCATATGCATTCTTAACTAACTCAATTATGGCTCCATCTACCGCAGAAATATTTTCTCTTCCTATAAGTTTAGCTGTCTTTGCACTAACTCTAAATTCCAACTCTTCCATATAATTCTCCTTATTTAAAACATATATTCATTAATATCTTTTGATGTTATTCTCAATGATTTTCCACTTGCATTTATTCCTTTTCCTTCAATATAATTAAAGAATTCTTTACTCTTTAGTATCTTATCAGCTTCTTCTAATGTTTTATCCTTTATCGGTATAATATATATACCTGAATATGGTACATTATTTTTAGGTAGAATCTTTGTTTTTACCTCATTTGTAATTACTGTAGATAATAGCAATTTTTCTTGATTACTATTTTTTAGTGCTTGACTTCTCCCATATTCAAACCATTTAGCATTTTTATCTGACTTTCTATTTTCTAATTCTTCCTTAAACTCTCTTAAATACTCACAAGCACCTTTAAATTTTTCTTCAAATTCACTTGTATCATATCTTACTAATTCATTCTTTCTATTGTAATAATATGGAAATATTATTTTTTCTATCTGAGTTTTATTAAATGTTTTTGGGCTTATTGTGTCTTTGGTAACCTTTTTTTCAATCATACCCCCTGTTTTAGGATATATATATTTCCTATCTTGTGTATATTCTTTTATAACATATGCATTATTGCATAATGTTGCAATTGTATTGGAAGCGTAAAAATAATCTCCAAATCTTTTCTTATTCTTATTATTGCTAATTTTATTTCTAAAAACCCATTTATCTTCTAATTTATCCTTTTGAATAGTTATTGTTTCTTTTTTGTTAACATCAATATATTCAATATTATTGTTATTACTATTCTTTTCTATTATCATAATTACAGAAGATACTAATCTATCTGTTCCTTTATCATTAGTAGATTTATCAAATAATTGCATAATTGTATAATCGTATATTTTTGTAATGTGCGGTTTTATAAACTTTCTTAAATCATTTGCAAAAACATTTTTGAATATACTACTAGGAATCAAATATGCCATTTTCCCATTATTTTTCAATGATTTTATACTACTTTCAATAAAAGCATAACAATAATCAAATTTTCCTTTTTTACAAGTTTCAAAATTTTTCCTAATATATTCTCTATCCCCTAATGATAATGCTTTATACTTAATATATGGTGGGTTTCCCACTACATAGTCAAATTTTTCCTCAAATAAATTTGATAATGCATCTTCATTTTTTATATTTTTCCACATAACTTTCTTTAATTGGTATTCTTTTACTATTCTGTCCAAGTTTTTTATACACTTTTTGTATTGTGGCTCATCATATTCTATTGCATATATATCTTCAGATAGTCCTTTTTCTATTTTTGATTTTGATATTCCCTTTTTTAAGCAATTTTCAATATATCTCTTTACAACTTCTTTTAATATGCTTCCATCACCACAAGAATTTTCAATGATTTTTTTTCCATATAAATCATCTTTATAATCACACCAATCTAATAGTTCTTTAACATTTTCATTCGGCGTAAAAACTTGGCACAAGTCTCTATAATTTTCTTCCATATTTTCACCTATTTATTCACATGTTTTTTATTAGTATTCTAATATGTTCATCACTTTTATATTTTATCGCTAATATTATTTTTACTTGCAATAATTTCTGTACTATCATTAAAAATCAAAAGAATTTTATTAAAGTCTTTTCCTCCAAAATGACAGTAATCATTACCTCCATCAATATAATAATTTTCACATTTACAACTTACTAAATTATGTCTATACTTTGAGTCGATTATATCTCCACAAATCAAACATTTTATTTTCATAATTATTCACCAATCATTTATTTTTTATTTACTTTTAAAGACTGCTTAATCAATGGAATTACATTATCAATATCATCCTTTTTATCTATTATAATACAATAATCTCCATTTCCCCAATGACCAATTCCACTAATGTCTTTTGTAAGTTTTAGAGGATCATTTAGGGAGCCTCTTTTCATATTAATGTATATTTTTAATTTATTCTTATGAAGCTCTATATCTGCGATATTTCTAATTCCTTTGAATGCTATGTATAATTTCTTTGCTTCCACATCTATATCATCTAATTCTAATATTCTAGTTTTTAATTCTTCATATACTCTTTTTATATTGTCCGAAACTTTAGATAAATGATCTTCCTCAGTATATACAATTATT
>CAKPPO010000022.1 GCA_934177725.1 uncultured Clostridia bacterium
TTTTTTTGGTAGTACTATTTACTACCGCTTGGTTTCTTCAAAGGTTTGTTTATTGTTTACTTTTCAATGTACTTTTACGACAATCTTTGTCGTGTAACGTTTTGTATTGTACTACTTTTTAAAACATATGTCAATACTTTTTTAAAAGTTTTTTAAGTTTTTTCAAAAAAGTGCAAAATAATAAACTAGTAATCTTATTCTGTTCAATTTTTTCTGTTCGTTACTAATTTAATATACTTTAAATATATATGTTTTTCTTAAGTTATTTAGTACTTAATTATAATAACACATCTTAATATTAAAGTCAACATATTTTTGAAAAAATTTGTCGTTTTTTTTATTTTTTTGTTTTCAATACTTTTATTGCTCGTTACAATATCTATATTAACATAAATATCATTTTAAATCAATAGTTTTTTAGTGGTAATTTGTGCCAATTATATTTTCTTTTTTTCTATTGTTTATATAATTATGCAATTCATATGTAATTTATATTTCTACTAATATAACATCGTCCCCTATACATTTTATATGTTGCCATGGAATTACAATATCATTTGCACTCGAAAACATATTCAACAACTTGTTATTTCCTGGAACTATTATAGAAGTAATTGTTCCACTTTCTAAGTCTGCACATACATCTTGAACATAACCGAAGTCTTCTTCCATCATTTATATTAATAACTTCTTTATGTTTAAAGTCTAATCCCTTTTGTCCCATGGACATATTTTCACCCCCACATATTTTCTTACTTATAATATATGTATAGTTTTATCTTTTATGTGTATATATTCATAACAAAAATTAGAAGTTAAAATTATTGATTTTCAATTTTAACTTCTAATTATATATCTTATTTATATATTCTTTTTATATGTTCTATTGCACTTTTTTCTAGTCTAGATACTTGTGCTTGTGATATTCCTATTTCTTCTGCTACTTCTACTTGTGTTCGTCCTTCGTAAAATCTTTTATTTATTATCATTTTTTCTTTTTCGTTTAGCTTCTTCATTGCTTCTGATATAGTAATGTTTTCTGCCCAATATTCATCTGTGTTTTTATTGTCTTTTACTTGATCCATTATATATAAATTTTCTGTCCCATCTCCATATATAGGTTCTTGAAGCGATACTGGTTCCTGTATTGCATCTAAACTAAATACTATTTCTTCTTTATCTACGCCTAATTCTTTTGCAATTTCTTCTACAGTTGGTTCTTTTTGATTTTCTTTTATCATTTTTTCCTTTATACTTAATGCTTTATATGCTAAATCTCTTACCGACCTACTTACTCTTATAGGATTGTTGTCCCTTAAATATCTTCTTATTTCTCCGATTATCATTGGTACAGCATAAGTACTAAATTGCACATTTTGGTTCAAATCAAAATTGTCCATTGCTTTTATTAAACCTATACAACCTATTTGGAATAAATCATCTACATTTTCTCCTCTTCCATAAAATCTTTTTATTACACTTAGTACTAATCTTAAGTTTCCATTTATAAATGTATTTCTTGCTTCTTCGTCTCCATTTTTTATTTTTACAAATAATTCTCTTTTTTCTTCTGCACTTAATACTGGGATTTTTGATGTGTCTACTCCACATATCTCAACTTTATTTCCCATAAAAAAACTCCTTAAAAATAATGTTATTCTCATTATTTCCTAAAGCTTGTTTTTCTATTCAATTATCGTATGACAAAAGTCGACAAAAAGTCACCCTTATTCAAGGGTGACTCCTTTTTTATTTGCTTCTCTTTTCTTTTTTAGTCCTGTAAAATAGTCTTTTGTATACTCACGTTTTTCAACATCCGCATTATTAATGCTTCTTGTTTCAATTGCTTCTACGGTTCTATCATCAGCAATATTTTCTTCTATTGCCTTAACTAAAAGATTTTCAAAAGTTTTCCGGTTCCAACCATATGCAGTTGCAATATCATTCTTTGAGATGTCTGGATTATCCGCAAAGTCAATTACTGCTTTTTCTATTTCTTTTTTTGAAACTAGCATAGCAATATACTGACATTTGCGTGCATACATTTTTTCATAGTTTGCCCTGCTTCTGCCTCCTGAACCTTTGCTATGTGATTCACTGTTCTTTGCCGATTTTTCCATTGCCTTAAAGACAATTTCATCTTCTACCAAATTTGTTTCAATTGCATATTTGATTACTTCACTAAAACACCTTCGACTTATATTGTAGTGTTCTGTAAAATAACTTCCTGAAAACCGTGCTTCAGAATTTGCATACTCTTCTGTCACTTTCTTACAAAAAGAGCAAAATTCTTTAAATTTCTTTTGTTGTTTCAGCTGACTAAAGCTCCGCTTCCTTTCCATATTTTACCCTCCCATTATTAAATAAGTGAATTGTTTGTATTGTTAACATAAACGTATTATATCATCTTTTTTTATTTTTGTCTATCCTGTTTTGCTCATTATGTCTCTTTTCATCTTTCCTATTATTTTCTTTTCTAAACGTGATATGTAACTTTGAGAAATTCCAAGCATGTCTGCTACTTCTTTTTGTGTCTTTTCATCTCCACTTATAAATCCAAATCTAAGTTCCATTATATTTCTTTCTCTATAACTTAGTTTTTCTATTGATGCTTTAAGTAAAGTTTTATCCACTTCATCTTCTATTCTTCTTGATGTTACATCTGGATCTGTTCCCAATATATCTGAAAGTAGTAATTCATTTCCATCTCCATCTTGATTTAATGGCTCATCTATAGATATTTCTCCTTTTATTCTGTTACTTCTTCTAAGATACATTAGTATTTCATTTTCTATGCACCTTGAAGCATACGTTGCAAGTTTTATTTTCTTTTCTGTATTAAAGGTATTTACTCCTTTCATTAATCCTATTGTCCCAATTGATATTAAATCTTCTAGACCAACTCCTGTATTTTCAAACTTCTTTGCTATATATACAACTAATCTTAAGTTTCTTTCTACTAAAGTCTGTCTAGTTTCTAATTTTCCTTTTTCTAATTCTTTTAAAAGTTCGTCCTCTTCCTCTGGTGATAATGGAGGTGGCAGGCTAATGCTTCCTCCTATGTAATATATAGGTAGATTCTCTATGTCTTCTTCTTTTAGAAATTTTGTGTATATTGTATTAATACTATCTACTAACATTTGTAGTAAATTCATTTTTTTCACTCCCTTCTAATATATCAAGTCCTATTAATGCAAAATAATTATCTTTTTTACTTAACTTATGATCATATATTCCTATAATTACATCTTCTATTATTTTTTCGCCTTCTTCTGTATTTACTTTTATTTTGTTTGACTTAAAACCTAACAACAATCCATTTTCTTTTCCTATTGAACTAAATGGTATTACTCTAAACTTTGTAATATAATTTAAATTCTCATCTTCATATACTTCTTTTGGCACATCACCTCCTATAATTTTATTTAAATTATTTAATATACTTTCTGGTAATATTTCTTTTAGTATACTTTTTTCTACTACTATAACTGGCATACTTGTGATAGGATCTTTTAACATATTCCCTGTATCTATTAAGGCTGTTGTAAATATGCTTTTATTTTCAAAGTAGATTTCTAGTTCACAAAACATATTCTTTTTATTTAGTTTTGTTTTCACATAACGAAATGCAATTACTGTTATTGTGAAACCTACTATTCCTCCAAGTATTGCTATTTTTATCGGATATGTTCCTATATATACTCCATTTTTCATTAATATTTGTTCTGGTTTTATAAAGTATAAAAGTGCAAAAGCACATCCTCCAAATACAAATGATGTTAAATAGAAAAACACTAATTGTTTCAATATTTGCTTTACGTTTTTTGAATTATATGCTATATATACCATTACTATTGATAATATTATTTTTAAAATTATGTTTGAATATATTTCTAATATTTGCATATATGCTGCTATTGAGTATATACCTCCTAATAATGCAGATAATATTAGTCTAATGTGATTTATTTTTATTTTTAAAAGATATCCTGTTGCAAACAATATAATATAGTTCATACATAAATTTTCAATTAACACTACATCTAGATAAATTGTCATATTCTACATCGTTTCCTTTCATTATTAAAATGAAGTGTAGCTTTTTTAGTAGTTTATATTCTACTACGTCTTGTTTAATTTTTTTGTCATTTCTTAGGCACGAAAAAAAGAAATAATCTACGTTTTTAGATTATTTCTTTTTTTATTATTGTTATTATTCGCTTTTTTTATTAGTTACGACTTTATTTGATTCCTTTATTTTTTCTTAAGAAAGAAGGAATATCTAAATCATTTGATGAATTTGAGTTATCTATTGGTGCTGGAATTGAATTTATTTTTTCTCCCCAAGCTTTATCTACTATGCTATTTATATTATTCATAGATGGAATTTCATTTCCTTTTTCAAATCCAGTTGCAATAACTGTAATAACTATATCTTCGTCTAAAGTTTCATCTATAACTGCACCAAAGATAATGTTTGCTTCTGGATCTACACTTCTTTGTACTAATTCTGCTGCTGTATTTACTTCGTGTAATCCTAAGTTTGGACCACCAGTAATATTGATAATAACTCCTCTTGCACCTTCTATTGATGTTTCTAGTAATGGACTTTGTACAGCTTGTTTTGCTGCATCTTCTGCTCTGTTTTCTCCAGAAGCTCTACCAATACCCATATGAGCCATACCTGTATTTAGCATTATTGTTTTTACATCTGCAAAGTCTAAGTTTACTAATCCTGGAATTGCAATTAAGTCTGATATACCTTGTACACCTTGTCTTAATACGTCATCTGCCATTTTGAATGCTTCTACTATTGAAGTTTTTCTATCTATTATTTGTAATAATTTGTCGTTTGGTATAACAACTAATGTGTCTACTTTTCCTTTTAAGCTTTCTACACCACGATCTGCTTGTGATAAACGTTTCTTTCCTTCAAATGTGAATGGTTTTGTAACAACACCTATTGTTAATATTCCCATTTCTTTAGCACATGCTGCAACGATTGGAGCTGCTCCTGTTCCTGTTCCTCCACCCATTCCAGCAGTAACGAATACCATATCTGCTCCGCGTAATGCTTCTGCTATTTCTGTTTTGCTTTCTTCTGCTGCTTGAGCTCCGATGTCAGGGTTTGCACCTGCTCCTAAACCTCTTGTTATTTTTTCTCCTATTTGAATTTTTGTTGATGCTTTTGATAAAAGTAAAGCTTGTCTATCTGTATTTACTGCTATAAAGTCTACTCCTTTTATTCCAGAGTCTACCATTCTATTTACAGCATTATTTCCAGCTCCTCCAACACCTATTACTTTTATAGTAGCTGTACCATCTAACATTGTATTTTCTTCTGCATTATCCATTAACATGATTTATTTCCTCCTTTTTATTTTAGAAATCTAAAGTCTACTTTTTAACTTCATTTCTAATCGTCTTTAATTTTATCTTTAAATATTAATAACTTTTATTATTCATCAATAATGATACTTTTTATGAATAAAAGAATTCTTTAATTCTTTCCCATATTGTATACATTATATTTTCTTTTGAATTTGAATCTATACTGCTTGATACTGTTTTTGCAAATGGTCTTGCTGCAATATATCTTACTAATGAATATGCTGTTCTATATTCTGGTCTTACTGTACTTATTAGTCTTCCTGTTGAAATTTTTACTGGAATATTTAAAATTACTTTTCCAGCAACATCACTCTTATTTATGTTTGCTATACCTTGTCCTGTAAGAACAACATTATTTATTCTTTGTTTAACTCCTTGGCTTACAATATCTTTATTTACTAAAGAAAAGATTTCTTCAATTCTAGCTTCTATTATTTCTATTAATTCTGAACTTTTTATTACTTTTCCCTTGCTATCACCTTTATATGTATTTAGCATTATTTCATTATCATTATCTATATATGATTTCATAGCTAAACCATATTGTTTCTTTAATTTATCTGCTTCTTCCTCTTCAATGTTTAGAACTAATGCTATATCTGAAGTTATACTATCTCCTCCTAGAGGGATTGTATTTGTATAGATGAATCCATTTCCTTCAAATACACCTATATCTGTATTTCCTGCTCCTATGTCTAATAGCATTATATTATCATTCATTTCGTTTATATCTAGCATTACGTTTCTTTCAGCTAGACTTATAGGTGTAAATCCATCTACTTCTATTCCTGCTTTTCTAAATATAGAAACTATTTGTTTTACATATTCTTTGTCTGCTAAAATTACTTGTGCATTTAATGTAAAATTAGAACTTAAATTTCCGACAGGGTCTGTTACGATTTTTCCGTCTTCTAGTATAAATTGATCTGTTACAATATCAATAATTGTTTTTCCTTCTGGGATTTCTACATCCTTTACTTGCATAATGCCAGAGGATACGTCTTTTGTAGATATTCCTGCATATTTGTCTTTTGCTTCTTTTACAACACTATTTTGTACAATAGTAACATATTTTCCAGGAATCGTAACATAAGCTGAATTGATTTTTAAATCTGTTTCTGTTTCTGCTTCTGTTATAACCTTATTAACAGCTAAAGCAATATCATCTTCATCTATTATTTTAGTTTTTTTGATTCCGTTGCACTTATGGCTAGTGTTGCAAATAATTTCAATTTGGTTAAAATTATTGACTTCGCCTACTACTAAACTTACCTTAGATGTACCGATGTCAATTCCTACAATAATATCTCCGATAGCCAAAGTTAACTCCTCCATTTTTTGTTTAAATTATTTCTCCATAAGAATATTATATTTCACAAAAAAAGTCAATAGAAAATGTTATATTTTTGTAATATTTTTGTAATAATTTTGTAATAATGTCTTCTTTTGTAATTTTATGTAATCTGCTATAACTTTTCTATTGATTTTTTATATTTTTGGTTTATAGTAAAGTTCTTATATTTAAGCTCATATCTTTATAATATTCTTTATCTTACTTTGCATTTTTTCTATTGTTTATTACCATCATTCTCTTCGTTTACTTTTTTTATGACAGCTTCTGCTTTTGCAACTATTTTTCTGTCTGTTATTTTTTCTACGTAATATCTTCTAATAGTTCCTAAATTATTAAACATTCTTCCTACAAACACTACAACTGCTGCTAGGTATATATCTATATTTAATTTTTGGCCTAAATATGTAAGCGCCATAGCTAATATAGCATTTACAAAAAATCCTGAAACAAATATCTTCATATCAAAATTTTTCTTTAAGCTAGATGTAATTGCTCCAAATACTGAGTCTAATGCGGCAATAATTGCTATTGCTAAATAGCCTGAATATGTATATGGTATTGTAGGAATATTAACTCCTATTATGGCTCCTATAATACAACCAATAATTATAGCTATTAAAATCATTATTCTTCCTCCTTTGCATAATTTAATTGCATTAATTTTTTTCTGCCATTATATGCATCTATTTTTACGTTTCTCTCTTTTGTCATTTTTACTGTTTTTCCAAGCTTTTGGTAACTATCTATAAATCCATTTACTTTTAAGTTTAGCGCACTAGATAAATATGTTTGATTTCCTATTACTTTTACTACATAAGGAGAAACAATTCTATTTTCGTTTATTAGTATAAAATCATTAACGTCTACAATTTCTGTCATGTTTAAAATTCTTTCATTATTTATAGAAATTGCTTCTGCACCTGCTAACTTTAATTCATTAACTAATGTTCTTAAATCACTGCCTACTATAGATTTTTCATTATTATCTTCCAAAGTAATGATTACTCCTTCTCCTGTTACTGCTGTTTTTCCTACTAATAAATTAGTTTGTTCTAGTTCTTTGTCTATTAGTTCAGAGGCTTGTTCATTAGAATCTACTTTTTGTTGATATTCTGCTATTTTATTTTGTGTATCTGTTAATTTTTCTTCTACTTCTTCATATTTTGTTTTCCAACTTGCAAGCATTGATTGAAGTTCTGCTTCTCTCGCTTTTTCTATTCCTGTAATATCTGTTTCTTCGACAGTTTTAAATTGTGCAAACATTACAGCAACTAAAATAATACAAAGCCCACCTATACTAACAGCCATTATTATTTTATTCTTGTTCAATAGTTCTCACCTCGATTATTTTTGCAAATTCATATACTTTGATGAAATTGCACCCGTATATTTTGGTATTTCTACCTTGTTTAATTTTTTAATATTTACTACTATTCCATTTTCTTTTAGTTTTTCTATATATCCACCTGGTCTGTTTATTCCTGCTAAGCTTTCTGAAAGTCCGATTGCTTTGATTGTAAAAGGTGAAGTTATTCTTTCATCATTTACTTTTATTACATTTCCTATACATGTTATAGCAGTCGTACTTACTAGCCTTTGTCCGTTTATAGAAATTGCTTCTGCACCTGCATTTTTTAGTTCATTTACTATTGCTCTTAAATCTGCATCATGTACTATATGAGCCGAAATATCGTCAAACACTCCTATACTTTCCCTTGTAGCATTTGGATCATCTTGTACAGTCATTTCTACACCTTGTCCTACCAAATTTGTTATTCCTAATAAATTGTTGTTTAATCTGATTTGTTCCTCTTTTTTTGAAGCATCAGTATCATTCTCTGTAGATTTCTCTCTTATGTCTCCCAACTTTTTTTCTGCATTATCTAATTCACTAGATATATTATCATATTTTTCTTTCCATTTTAATACTTCATCCCTTAAACCATTTTCAGCTAAAGTCTGTGATACTGTAGAATTTGCATTTTTTATTGTATTTATTTGCATACATATTGCAATAGTAAGTATTAAGCAAACTATTCCTAAAGTTATAGCTACTTTGCTCTTGTCCATTTTTATTTCACTTCCTTTATACCCTTTCTCTAAAGATAGGGTTCTTTTTATTTAAATCAAAGTTTAGGAAAATTTCTCCTGGCTTTCCTTCTTCTTTTTCTAATATTGATTTTATCATTAGTATTTTTGTATTCATATTAGAACTATCGCCCAGATATGCCACCTTTTCCTCTGTTTCGAAAATCAATTTTATATTTTCTTTATTACTTATATCTATGCCTGTTATTATTGTGTAAATATCATTTACTTTAGCTAATTCTACAATTTTTGATATTACGGCTAATCTTTCTAAATCTTCTGTACATAGTCTATTTCCTACTGCAAAATTTGAAGTTTCAGTGACTTCCCCTTGTATAACAGGTAATGATATTTTTTCTGTTTTTATTTCTAACATATATCCTTGTTTATCTATAACCACATAGCTTCCTGCATATTCTAGTAAATAAGCTGGTTCTCTTTCTTCTATTTCTATTAGAATAGTTGAAGGTAATTTTCTTGTAATTTTTACATCTTGTATGTATGCATTCTCTTTTATTTGTTTCCTTATTTTACTTTTACTTAGCTTGAAACTATTTTCTTCTATTTGAATTTTAGACAAACTTATTATTTCGTTTTTAGTTACAATTTTATTTCCATTTACTTCAATTGCTTTTATATTAAAAAGTGGCGAAAACATAGCACATAGTATAACTATTACAAATAGTATAAATAATAAACTAAATTTAATAATTTTCTTATTTCTGTTTCTTTGCCTTACTATTTTTTCTTGTTGTTCTGGTGTTATTTTGTTATTTATTTGTTTTTTGCTAGCTGGCTTTTTGCTAATTTTTTTCTTGCTTTTTTGATTTTTAGTATTTGTATTGTTAGCTTTACTATTTGTGCCATTTATTATATTGCTATTCAATTTAGAAGTATTGTCTTTTGCATTATCTCTCTTTTTACTATTTGATTTTTTTGTATTGTTTTTTTTGTTATTTCTATTATTGGATTTTTTATTTGCAACTTGCTTCTTAGTTTCTTCTTTTCTTGTTACACCAATTATAATTTCATTATCAAAAGAAAATTTATCATTTTGTTCTGTTTTTACTTTATCAACCTTTTTCTTTTTCATTTTAGACTTTGTTTTTTTATTATTTTCTTCGTTATAAAACATATCTAATTCTTGTTCTTTAGTTTTTCTCGCCACTTTTACACCTTCTTTCTTAGGTATTTTTAAGTTTTATATTTGCTCCTAATCCTTTTAATTTTTGTTCTATTTTTTCATAGCCTCTTTGTATATATTCAATGCCATTTATATATGTTGTTCCTTTAGTTGTAAGTGCTGCTAGTATTAATGCTGCTCCTCCTCGTAAATCATAGCTTTCTACTTTATTCGCATTTAATTTTCTTACTCCTTTTATAACTGCCATTTTTCCTTCTATTTGAATCTTGGCTCCCATTTTATTTAGTTCCATAGTATATTTGTATCTATTTTCAAAAATATTTTCTACTATAGTTGATGTTCCTTTTGCTATACTTAACATACTTCCAAATATTGATTGCATATCTGTTGGGAAACCTGGATATGGCATTGTTTTTATATCTATTGCTTTTAATCTTTTTGGTGCTTCTATATAGATTTCTTTTTCACTTGCTTCTATTTTACACCCACATTCTTCTAATTTATGAATAATTGGTGTTATATGCTCTGGCTTTGCATTTAATAATTTTGCTTTTCCACCTGTAGCAGCTACCATACATAAATATGTACCCGCTTCTATTCTATCTGGCATTACTTTATAGCCTACTTCTTTTAATGATTTAACTCCTGTTATTTTTATTAAATTTGTTCCGGCCCCTTCTATTTTAGCACCCATTTTGTTTAGAAATTTTGCTAAATCCTCTATTTCAGGTTCCATTGCAGCATTGCTTATAGTTGTTACTCCTTCTGCTAATACTGTTGCTAATATAATATTTTCTGTTGCTCCTACACTTGGAAAATCTAGGTCTATTTCTGTTCCTATTATTTTATCACAACTGCAGTGTATAAATCCACCCTTTTCTTCAATATTTATTCCTAATTTTTTAAAAGCTGCCAAATGTAAGTCAATTGGCCTTGCTCCTATCTCACATCCACCTGGATATGAAAATGTCGCTTCTTTAAATCTACCAATTATCGCTCCTGCCATAATAACTGTGGATCTCATTTGTCTCATCATGTCTTCTGGGATTTCTCTTTTATTCATTTGTTTTGTATCGATTTCTATTTTATCACGATTTTTCTTAACTTTGCAACCTAAAAGCCTTAAAATTTTTAATGTTATTTGTGTATCATGTATGTTTGGCACATTATATAGTTTTGTTTGTTTTCCACTTAATATAGTTCCCGCTATTATTGGAAGAGAAGCATTTTTTGAACCAGATATTGTGACTGTTCCTTCTAATCTTTTTCCCCCTTCTATTATGTAGTTTTGCATGTTTTTCTCCCCTTTCTTATGAGTTATTTTGCTATATATTATGTTGCATTTAAAGAAAGAGTGAAAAATAGACATTTATAATTTTTTAGGTTATAAATGTCTGTTTTATTAATATTTAATTATTTATTATTTTATTTCTTCTATTATTTCATTTCTTACATTTATTGTATTTGGATGAAGTATATCCATATTTTTTATTGCTTTTGGTATAGTATAATCATCTGCTATCCAAAGTATTGCTTCATCTAATCCTTTTTCTTTTATAATATTTCTTATAACATCGGCTTTATCCTTTGGTCTTGTTCTTTCCTCTACTTTATCTGCTAAAAATATTATTTTTTCAAAAGTTGTCATATTGGTAATCCCTGTAGTATGATAATATATTGCTCTACACATTTCATCTGTAAATCCATATTTTTTCTTTACTATGTCTGCTCCTATTATTCCATGTAATACACTTGTGCACATTTTATCATCTTTGCTTAATTCTATATTATTTTCTTCTGCATATTTATAATATTCCTCTATTGTCATTTCTTTCGCAATATCATGTGCAAGCGCTGTTAATGCTGATTTTTCTTCATCTTCTCCATATGTTTTTGCAAGTTCTATTGCTTTTTCCATTGCACCTATTGAATGAATGTATCTTTTTTCACTTAATATTTGTTTTAAATCTTCTTTTATTTTTTCTATATTTTCCATTTATGTATTTTCCTCTTTCATATTAATTAGATTTTTATTTTACTTGATCTATTCATTTAGCATTTTCTTAACTTCATTTATTTTAGTTAGCATTGTTATATATCCTGCATTATAGCAATAATCTATTTTTTTCATATCAAATACACTTGCTTCTGATACATCTAAATCTACTACCAAATCACTTGCATGTAATGCTTCTTGACTTCTTGCTTCAAATAATAAATCTATAGATTTAAATGCTATTTCATATATATTTTTTGGATCATAATTTAGAGCTGTTGCAAATTTTAATGTTAATACTTTATCTACTCCCAATTTTTTTACTTCATCTGCAGGAACATTATCTAATATTCCCCCATCTACAAATTTGTGCCCTTTATACATGCATGGTGCAAACACTCCTGGGTAACTACTACTTGCTCTAGCGGCTTTACTAATTGGTGCATCTTTTATGTAATAATCTCCTTCTATATCTCTATTTGTAAATACATATTTTTTGCACTCTACTATGTCTACTGTAGGTATTGCTATTGGCATTTCTATATCTTTTATATTTTTATATCCTTTTTCTTTAGCACATTCATCTATTGCTATCTCTATATTTTCACCTGAAAGTAGCCCCTCTCCTAATAACCTTTTTGATGTTTTTAAGTTGCCTGCAAAATATCTTGCATCTGCTTTCATTATTCCCTTTGCAAAATATTTGAATATTTCTAACATCTTTTCTGTTGAGTAACCCATTGCATATAAACTTGAAACAATACTTCCTATACTTGTTCCTGCTACTGCATCTATTTTTATTCCATTTTCTTCTAATGCCTTTATTGCACCTATATGTGCAGCACCTTTTACTCCTCCACCTGCTAACGCTAAACCTAACTTCATTTTATATCACTCCTATTTTTTTAATAATTATTATAAACTTATTCTATATATATTTTCTTCAGCTTATATTTTATATAATTCTTTTGATTTTAAACATTATCTCTAGTTGTGTTCTTTTTTCAATTTCGAATCATCCTAATTGTGCTAATATTTCACAACAAGTTTATCGAATTTTCCATTTATATATGCCTCCAATTTTTGCATAAATTCCTGTGAACCTATTTCTTTTTTAGCTACCATGTCTAATCCTTTTTCCCAACTTGCTGTTAGTTTTGGATTCAACATGTCTGGCATAGAAGATAATACCACATCATAAATTACTTCTCCTTTTTTTGTTGGAGTTATTATTTGTGTCTTATTATTTATTTGTATATATGCTATTTTTTCTAGTTTTTTTATAATTTCTGCTCTTGTTGCACTTGTTCCTATTCCTGCACCTTTTATTTGTTCTCTTAATTCTTCATCTTCTATTAATTTTCCTGCATTCTCCATTGCTAATATCATTGAACCTGAATTATATCTTGTTGGAGGATTTGTTTCAGATTCTTTAGTTTCATAATTTATAACATTTATTTCTTGACCTTTTTTCAAATTGTTTAAAATATCTAAATTATTTGCTTCTTCCTTTTCATCTTCTTGCTTGTTTTCCACATTTTCTTCTTCATTTGTGGATTTCTTTTCTCTATTTTTTGGTTTTAATACATCTAAATATCCTGTTTTTGTACAAACTTTTCCATTTGCACTAAATTTTTCTTCTTCTACTTTTATTGTTACAGATATTTTGTTAAACTCTGCTTCTGGATAAAATATTGCTAAAAATCTTTTTACTATTAGTTTATATACTTCTTTGTGTAAATCTTTTAATTTATCGTAATTTTCAAAACCTTGTCCTGTTGGAATTATTGCATAATGGTCTGTTATTTTGCTATCATTTACATACTTTGTTTTTACTAAATCTGTAGAATATTTTTCTTCTGACATTTGCTTTAAGTATCCCTGCACTTCCTCATCTTTAAAGCCTTTTGCTAAACCATTTAAGTTTTTAGAAATGACTTTTGCAACTGCTGTAGATATAACTCTAGCATCTGTTCTTGGATATGTAACTAATTTTTGCTCATATAGATTTTGTATTATTTCTAGTGTTTCATCTGGCTTTATTTTAAAACGTTTTGTACATTCATTTTGTACTTCTGCTAAATTAAACAATAATGGTGCCTTTTCTTTTTGTTTTTGTTTTTTAACTTCTTCTACAACTGCTTTTTTATCTTTTAGACTTACTATAAATTCCTTTGCATCTTCTATTTTTTTGAATCCTGAATCATTGTATAGTTTTGGTGATTCATACATTTTAGACTTTTCATTTACTTTCCACTCTGCATTGAAATTTGCTTTTTCTTCTCCAAAGTTTCCTACTATTTTATAAAATGGTGTTTTTACAAAGTTTCTAATTTCTCTTTCTCTCGATACTACCATTCCTAAAACACATGTCATTACACGACCAACAGAAATAGAAGCTCTTTCTTCCTCTATTTCTTTTGCCACTCTTCTTCCATATATTATAGAAAGTAATCTTGAAAAATTAATTCCTATTAAATAATCTTCTTTTGCTCTTAAATATGCTGAATCTGACAAGCTATCATATTCTGACTGGTCTTTTGCTTCTTTTATTCCTCTTAAGATTTCCTCCTCTGTTTGTGAATCTATCCAAACTCTTTTTATTTTTGCATTTGGATTTGGTTTCGCCATCATAAATACTAATCTTTGTATGTATTCTCCTTCACGTCCAGAGTCTCCTGCATTATAAATTTCTTCTACATCTTGCCTTTGTAATAGTGATTTTACTATATTAAATTGTTTCTCTACATTTTTTATAATTTCATATTTCCACTCTTTTGGAATAAATGGAAGTGTATCTAGTCTCCATACTTTTAAGTTTTCATCATATTTTTCAGGATAAGACATTGTAACTAAGTGACCTACACACCATGTTATAATCCACTCTTCTGATTCTAAGTATCCATCTTTTCTTGTTGTATTTATTTTTAATGCTTTTGAAAATTCCATAGCCACAGATGGCTTTTCTGTAATCAATAATTTTTTTGGCATTTTTAACATCCTTTGCTATTACAAATTGTGTGCCAAAAGCTTTTCTGTTGGCACACATATTAATTTTATACTTTTATTATATCCATTTCTGATGTAAAGTTTGAATTTCCATATGGATAAATAATATATATTTGTCCATCTAATCCTACAAAGAAATAATTTGCATTATCTGTAGTATACATTGCATTATTTACATCTCTTTTATATACTGTCTGTCCTGCACCAGCTAATGCTTCTGATAATGCTTCTGCATTTTTATTAGCTTCTGTTACTTGAAGTTCTATTTTTTTGTTTACTTCTCTTTCACTAATACCTTTTGCCTCTAATACTTCATTCAATGTTAGTTTTTTTCCTGTTGTGATATCATAGTTATAAGTTTGTACAATTATTCTTTGTGGATTATCTCCCTCTTTCAATGTTGATTTAATTACTAGTGACAAAATATTTTCATTCAAATATCCTGCATATTCTACATTATATATTGTATAACTTTTACTATTTATTAAAACATCATTTGCTTTGTTAGCAAATATTGATTGTGTTGTAGCATTAAATTGTGAAGCAACATCACCTTTTACATTAAATACTGGAAGATTGATATTTACACTATATTTTCCATCTTTTTCTTCTTTTATGTTATAAGCAGCATATATTATTTCTTGTTCTTCATATCCTTCTAATTTTTCTATTTGTGTTATATCATATCCTTGATCATCAAAATAATTGTTAAACATTGAATTAAATTCTTCCTTTAGTACTTCTGGATCTATAACTGTATCTTCATCATCGCCTGTATTTATTATTTCATTATGTACTGTATTTTGTTTTGATTTATTTCCAAAAATTTGTACATATACACCTATAGCAATAGATACAACGCATATTATTGCAATTGCAATATATAATATATTTCTTTTTTTCATACATAACACCTACTTATATACTTTTTGTTTTATTATATCATTTGTTTTTTGGCAATGCAATAGAATATTTTTAGATATATTAATAAAAAAAATAGCAAATGGTTATATTGCAAACCCTTGCTATTTCTATTTATTAATATATTAATTATTCTTTGATATCAGCTACGACACCTGAACCTACTGTTCTACCACCTTCACGGATAGCGAATCTTAGTCCTTTTTCGATAGCGATTGGAGTAATTAATTCGATTTCCATATCTACGTTATCACCTGGCATAACCATTTCTGTTCCAGCAGGTAAATTAATAACACCTGTAACGTCTGTTGTTCTGAAATAGAATTGTGGTCTGTATCCGTTGAAGAATGGTGTATGACGTCCACCTTCTTCTTTAGTTAAAACGTATACTTGAGATGTGAATTTTGTATGTGGATGTATTGTTCCTGGTTTTGCTAAAACTTGACCTCTTTCGATGTCTTTTCTATCAATACCTCTTAATAATACACCGATATTATCTCCAGCTTCTGCTTGATCTAATAATTTTCTGAACATTTCAACACCTGTTACAACACTCTTGTTGATTGGTTTAATACCAACGATTTCAACTTCGTCTTGGATTTTTACAACTCCTCTTTCTACTCTACCTGTAGCAACTGTTCCACGTCCTGTAATTGTGAATACGTCTTCTACTGGCATTAAGAATGGTTGGTCGATTGGTCTTTCTGGTGTTGGGATATAGCTATCAACTGCATCCATTAATTCTTTCATGCATTGATATTCTGGTGCGTTTGGATCTGTTGATGTAGATTCTAGAACTTTTAATGAAGAACCTTTTATAATTGGAATCTCGTCTCCTGGGAAACCATATTCTGTTAATAGGTCTCTAACTTCCATTTCAACTAATTCTAATAATTCTGGATCATCAACCATATCGCATTTATTTAAGTAAACAACGA
>CAKPPO010000023.1 GCA_934177725.1 uncultured Clostridia bacterium
TTCGAAAAAATTTTGTAATTCTTTTTCATTTTTAAAATCCTTTTGTTTTAATTCTTTATTTGCTTTTAAAATCATAACTTGTCCCCTTTATTAAAAATTTTTGAATGCTATAAATATTGTATTAATTCTTTATTCTACAGCATAATATTCTGACAAATATTTGAATGTTGATCTTGATGATATTTTGCTTGCAGGTATAAATACATGTATCCATTTTTTATTTCCAGTTTCTTCTGCCCATTTAGAAACTAATTTACAATATTCTATAGATTTCTGTTTTTTAGCAAGTACATCTGGATCATTTAGCTTATCATCACCTTTTACTTCGACTAAATAAATAATTTTTGCAGTTTCTATTACAAAATCAGGTTCATAACTCTTTCCATCATTATATGTTATATTAAAGTCTATAGGTGATGGTCTTAACCATTTTTCTACGAAATTAGTTTCTCTTTCTACTATTTTTGCAAGTTGTAATTCAGGCACACTATCAAACTTAGCGGTATCAAACACAGCTCTTTTTATCCCATCAAATAATATTGAAGTTATTCTTCCATCTCTATCAGAATCATAATTATCAAATAGATTCTTTTTTATATTATATGTATAGTTAGATTGATAATTAATAGGTTTTTCAGCAAATACTTCTTCTTTTATTATTCCTTCATTGCGTACAAAATGCTTTAGCATTTGATTATATATTTCAGTTGCTAATTCTTTTTTATACATCATCACTATATTTTTAACTTGCTCATTGTTAAATTCTTTTCTGAATTTATTAATAGCTTGACTTATAAGCTTATATAATAACTCTGATGTTTTTTCATAATCTATTTCTGATTTATTTCTCAATTCTTCTAGAATAGTTTTTTCTGGGCTAACAGCATCAAAATTAATATATCCGCCCTCCATAATTTCCACTTCTGAAGCATCAATTAAATTCTGTAACAATAACTTATTGTCAATAGGTTTTTGATTAAATTTTGATGTATCTAGATCAAAGTCATCAAAATAATACTCTCCTTCTTCTCTCTCAGTTTTTATTTTTGGTATTAAAATAAATTGATTGTTTGATTCTTTTTCTGCTTTTTCTATAGCTTTATTCATCCAGCTTTCTATAGGATTTCTGTTTTCTTCAAAAATTCTGCCTAAATCTTCATTATTTTTTATTTCTTCTTCTATTTGTTTTTTTATTGTATTTCTACTTTCTTCTGTCATTTTATTTTCATTATTATATACATACTCTGTAATTTTATCCTTAACAAGTTCATTAATACTATTAGAAAAAGTATATTTTTCATCATCCTCTCTTACTTGTAACAATCCTCTTAATTCATCTTGTTCTTCTGTCAAGTCTAAAGCTAATTGTGTATAAGTAAATTTCTCATCTTCAACTTCTTCCACTTTAATAACATTTCCTAATTTAAATATTGAATTTCCCTTTTGTGCTTCATCAAGTATCTCTTGAAATTTATCGTGTGCTGTTAGCATTACGCTATCAATTTCCTTGTCTCCAGTTCTTTCTCCATATGGCAATCTTAAACCTCTACCTACCATTTGTTCTCTCAATATTTTTGAACTTGCAGTCCTTAGTGGAACAATAGTATACAAATTATTAACATCCCATCCTTCTTTTAACATGTTAACATGTATTACTATTTCTACCGGATTATCTACTCTTTCTACTTCTAGCAATAATTTAGTATTTGCTTCTGTTTCGACACCTGACATTTTTGATTCTATTTTTATTGTCTTATATTTATATTTTCCATTTCTAAATTCATCAGATTTTATATATTCTTCTATTATCTTTGCGTGATTGGTATCTTTGCACACTACAAGCATAAATGGTTTGATTAGTGTTTTGTTATTTACTTTTGAATAAGATGCAAGCTTATTTTTTATCATCTCATGACATTTTATTCCATCATTTAGCATTAACTTGTCTAATTGCTCATCTCCAAAATGATAAAAATCTATATCTGTCCTTGTAACTGCAAACGGTACTCTTGTATATCCATCTTTTATAGCTTCTGATAGTGGATATTCATATACAACATTTTTAAATGCTACTTGTTTATTTTTTATATTCACTATTGGTGTTGCTGTTAACTCTAATCCTAGTACAGGCTTCAATTCATTTAATGCCGTCATTCCTTTATCAGCTCTATAGTGATGAGATTCATCCATAATTATAACTAGATCTTTCATCTTTGCAAGTTTATCATAAAAAGACATACCTAAAAATTCATTAAATGCTTTCATTTTTGTTTTATCTTTATCAAATTTTCCAATATTATAAACATATATATTCACTTCTGAGTCAAATAAAGATATATTCTTATTTGCATAATCATCATCAGCAATTACTTTTGGTGGATTACCAAAACATCCTAATCCTTTAAATACATATTTAGGATTATCTGGATTACCTAAATCTGCTTTAAGCTTCTCGTATATTGTTGTTCCTGGTGCTACTACAAGAAAATTTTTTATGCCATAATTAGTATATAAATAAGTTATAAATGCTCCCATTAGTCTCGTTTTTCCAACTCCTGTTGCTAATGCAAATGTTAAAGAAATGAATTTTCTTTCAAAATCCGTGCATATTGGATACTTACTATGTATTATATTTAATATTTCTTCTATATTTTTATTATTCATTAAATTGGTATCATTAATTATATCTTCTAATATTTTTAATGATTTTTCTTGAGGATTTCTTAATGACATTACTCCTGAAATATAATCAGTCGTATATTGCATAAAATTCATATTATTCATCTTCTTCATATTCCTCCTCATATTCAGGTGGATTTATTATATTTAAATTATAATTATCTTTTCCAAATTCACATTTAGATAATAACATCTCTGGAATTTTCTTTATTTTTATATTTTTATATAATCCATCTATTTCTTTATCATATGCTGTACATGCAATCACAAGATATTCTGCATCATTCATTTCTTCTTTTATTTTATTTATATCATTTTTAGTTACAAATTTTGTAGTTACATATAAATAACTATTTTCATTACCAACAGATTGCTTCCAAAATTTTTCATTTGAAGGATTATATTTAAATCCTTCATGTAGTGCAACAGCAGCAGCTAACATTTCTGCATTATATTCTTTATTTATAACAGGTTCTCCAAATGAATCAATATTTATTAGCGAAGGAGCTAATTCATAGAATTTATATCCTCCACCGCCTTTCCAATTTTCTTCTGTAGTTATTCCTCCTAAGTCTTCTCCTTCTATTATTCTATCAAGTCTAACTTTACAATGAGAATAACAATGTTCTCCCATTTCAATTCCAATCCATCTTCTTTCCATTTTTTGTGCCACTGCACAAGTTGTTCCACTTCCTAAGAAAGAATCAAGAACTATATCATTCTTGTTTGTTGTCATCTTTATAATCCTTTTTACTAATTCTTCTGGTTTTTTTCCGTTTGGGAATTGAACATTTCCTTCTTTGGTAAGATTATTATATTGAATATCATCCCACAAATTTCCCATATTATCTAATTTGTATATTTCTTTTTCACCAATATTAACAACATCTCTTAACCAAGCAATTAAATTATTATCTTTGTATAAAGATCTAATCATTCTTCCTGCATTTTTTCCCTTTATTGGAACATATTCTATACTAAAAAAACCATTTCCATTATTATATTCTTTAGTTTCTTCAATCACCTTTGTCCTAATTGAAGTCTGCGCATTAGTTGTTCTAAAGATTTTATCTATATTATCATAGTATGCTTTTTTAATATCTCCATTATATAATTCATTTGCTAACTGATTTATAGAGCAAACTTCTACTTCTTCATGCTTAAACAATTTTATTGTGTCTCCATTTCCTGCTTTAAATTCTTTAACAAATTTTCCTTCATCTATTTTTCTCAAAACGGAAGTATACTTCCAACTTTTTCCTTGTTCTTTATAAGAATCTATATATGACATTAATTCCTGTTTTTTTTGTGGAACAACATTTATATTAAATTTACTAATATCTTTTGCATAGAACAATATATATTCTATATTATCTTGCAAACTTTTCCCTAGATTACTTCCACTTACTCCTGCTATTTTTGTTTTTACAGAAATAATATTTATAAAATTATTTCGTCCAAATATTTCGTCCATTATTACTTTTAAATATGCCATTTCAACAGCATCAATTTGTATACATATTGCCCCATCATCACTTAATAGTTTTTTAAATATATCTATCCTTTTTTTCATTAAATTAAGCCATATTGAATGTTCTATATTATCATCATAATGTTCAAATGCACTCCCTGTATTATATGGCGGATCTATATATATACATTTAATTTTATTAGTATAATTATTTTCTAATGCCTTAAGTGCTAATAAATTATCTCCATGAATTAATACATTTCCTGAATTATCTCCATAGGATTTACTTTTATCTTCTATTAATATTCTTGGTTCTATATTTATTTTCTCGTTTTTCCCCACCCATGTTAACTCTAATTTATTTGCCATTTTATTCACTCCTAAATTTTATAATAACTCTAGTATATTTTATATCATAAAATGACAATTTTCTCAACAAATAATTGTAAATATTTACAATTATTTTCTATGAAAAAAATGATCATATGGATAACCTGCTTTAATATACAACTCTGTTAACTCCATTTTATATTTTTCTAATAATTCTAAATACTTTTGCTTAAAAACATTTTTACAAATCCATTCAACTCCTTTTCTTGAAATAATAACTTTATTATTATCTAAATATTTATAATTACTAAATCCCTTATCACACATTTTCTTAATTGCTTTTCTTATACTAGATTCTGCTCTATTAAAATAGTTTTCTAATTGTTTTATATCCATATCTTCATTCCACCAATTTTTATTGCGTTCTACTTCCAAAAAATCTTCATACAATTTAATTCTGGTTTCAAAAAATTCTACATCAGCATCTATTAAAGATTTTTCTTTCTCAAAATACACAAATTTTATCCAGTAATACCCTTCTACTAAAATAAAATATTTTCTACTTCTTATTTTTTCACTTCTCCATCTGCAAGTTGGATGTTTTTTTAACATAACATCTACAGCTTTTCTTAAATCTACATGCTTTACTTCTTTACCATGTTTAGTTGTTGTTCCTAATAACTTTAATCTTTTTAAAATTTTATCATATGATAAAAAAAACACTATCTAAAATTTGTTCTGAATCTCTCCACATTTTCATCACTTCCTTGCTATAAAAATTTATTAATGCTAGTTTACGAAACATTAATAATTAGCAAAATTTATTTTGCTCGAATATAGGTGGCATTTTTTTATGCCCAATATTCGCCAGCGTGGTGTTTTGACACCCTTTTCGCTGTTTAGGGCAAAATGCCCTAATACCCTTTTTGCTCTCCGAGGGATAATTTTTTATAAAAAATCTCTTATTTTTATTTTAAATAATTGCAAAAAAGCTCAAATTTCTAAATTAAAAACATGAACTTTTTTGCTTTACTTTTATGTATAAATATTTTATAATTATATTAGTTTTTGGATTAAGTTAGTATTTAGTTTAGTCGCTTATACTAACTTTTTTCTTTTCATTTTCATCATATTTTTTTAGTTCAATTCCATAGCAAAATTGATATAACTTTTCAATAACATCTTCAGCTAATTCTTCATCTTCACTTTGATAAAATCTATCTAATAAGCTCTCTTTATCAAATCTAGTTGTTACTATAATTGGTAATTTATTTTCATTTCTATTTTCTATAATTGTATATAATTTTTCTAATGCCCAGCTACTAATTCTTTCTGTTCCTAAATCATCAATTATAAGCATATCAACCTTAGAATATAATTCAATTATGTCTTTTTCTTTACTCGAAAAATCTTTAAAAGTATCTTTAATTACATCCAGCAATAAAATTAGTCTTCCCATTAAAACTAGCATATCTTTTTCAGTTAGTTTATTTAAAATAGCTGTTGCTAAATGTGTTTTCCCTGTTCCTGACTTTCCAGTAATAATAAGTCCATTTTTTTGATTTTTATTTATACATTTTTGTGTAAAATCTTTTGCAATTTTTACTTCTTTTTCATTATTTTCTGTTATTATAAAATTTTCCAATTGATAATCTTGTATTCGGTTACTAATATAATTTTGTATATAGAATTGCCTAATCATTTGTTCAAAATGTTTCCTTTTCTTTTGTATTTCTTCTTTTAAATCTATTTCATTCCAATAAGCCTTTGACTTTTTACAATCACATCTTTCATACTCTATTGAAGTTAAAGGCATATTTGCATATAAATAATCTAAACCTATTGGTTTTAAATTTTTTCCACAGAATTTACATTTATTGTGGAAAATCTTGTCTTTAGAATTATATTTCATATTTTCTAAATCCATTTGTGTTCTCTTCTTCCTTTCTTATTTCTTTTTTCTTATCTTCTTTATTCTTAATTCTTATTTCTTTATTCTTTTTTTCTTCTCCGTTACATAACGTTACTGTAACATCACTTTTTTCATTTTCACTTTTCTTTTTTTCACGATATTTTTGTTGCCTTAATCTAGCTTGTTCCTTGTATTTTTCATAAGTTTCAATACTTTGATATTCATTCCAGTTTTTTATTTTGTACACATTGCTATCTAAAGTAATCATATCTAATTCTAAAAATTTCTTAATAATTTCTTGCATTTTTTCTTCAGACTTTCCCATAATCTTCGAAAAATATTCTATTGTCATTGTTTTATTATCAGTTATTAATAATTTTCCTTCTTTATTACATTCCATAGCTAAAATTAATAATTGAAGCCATACTCTAATATATGTATCTCCATCAGGCTCTTTCAGTAATATTTGAATTTTCCTATTTGCAAATAAATTTACATCAATTTTTAACCATTGTATTTTATGCATTTCCTCCTTTCCTCTCTTTCTTTAAAATTTAATTCATAGATTGTAATTCCATGTTTTTTAAATATTCATCTAGTGCTTGTACTCTAAATAAATATTTTCCACCAACTTTACAATATGGAATTTGTTTTTTTCTTACCAGTTGATTAATTAACCAATATGAAATGCCTAAATACTCTGATGCTTCTTTCATCGTTAGTGTTGTTCTTTGAACTTTTTGTACTTCCATAGTACCACCTCCTGTTTTTTTTGCAAATTTGCATTGACTTTTGTTAACATTTGCATTATACTGTGAATAGTTAACTATGTAAATACTTTTTTGTTTCTTTTGATAGCAGGTTAACTTTTAATATTTTTTATATTTGTTAACGGAGGAGTTATGAATAATATAGAATTATATAAACCTATAAATATCTTTGTTTCATCAGATGAAACAATTACTCATAAATCATTTCTATATGCTAAAACTAAACAATCTAAGCCCAAATATTATGATTTAAATTATGGAAATAAAGGATATTTCAAGATTAAAACCATTACATCAACACAACCACTTTGTACTGAAATTATTTCTTTTTTGAATTATAATTTTGATAATTTTGGTGAATATCTTATGTGGTTCACTAAATTTTTCACCTCTTATATTATATATACTGGTGAAACTGATATAAACCAATTTGAGATTAATACATTTTATTCTTTTTCTGAAGTAGAAAAACTTGCAAAAAAATACTATGATGAAATAAAATCTGATTTAGAATATGGTCAAAAACTTTTTTCAGACTTTATTGATTATATATTTAATATTAATAATATTGAAGATATAAAAGATTTTAGTACAAGAATAAGGTTCTATATTTATTACACTGCCCATTCTAAGAAAATAGATAGATTTATAAATAATAGTTTCTCTATGGAAAAAGGATTTAAATTTAAAGCAAATAAGAATTTTGATGCTACTACCGAGAAAGATTTAATAACTTTTTTTAAATCTAAACCATCTGTTGATGTTGAGCCAGATTACACATCTAACAATGATAATATTTATGGAATTTTATATATTACATTATTTCAGTTTGTACTCAATAATAAACATCTTATAAAAAAATGTAAAAATTGTGGTAAATATTTTATTACAGATAATTCAAGAATTAATTATTGTGACAATATATTTAAAGGATCTCAAACTTGTAAAGATATTGGAAATCAAATTGCTCAAAGAATTAAGCAAGAGAACGATAAAGTTTATGGTAAATATCGTAAAATTTATGCTAAAAAAGCTATGTTGGTAAAACGTAACCCTGATATAGAAGTTTATAAAAAGGATTATGAAAAATGGAAACAAGAAGCTAAAAAATTTATGAATGAAATTAGAAATGAAATGAAAAGTTATGATGAATTTGATAAATGGTTAGATAAAAACAAATAAAGGAAAAGTTTATTTCTTTTCCTTTATTTACAATTCTCCTTATACCATTCTTCCATTCCAGTATTAACTATGGTACCTTCATATAAAGTTTTGCATTCATCCATATCATAATATTGTGTAAATAATCCTTTGTTATGCTCATTTATGTTATTATATATTACATACGGAAATATAACTACTTCTCTTCCACTTCTTCCAGCCTTGTTCGCTAAATGACATGCCGAATTTACTACATCTCCCATCCAAATAACTTCATTGATTGAACTTCCTGAATACCCTGCTTGTACCATTAAAGCTCTACCATAATCTATTCCTATTCCCACATCAATTTCATTATATTCTTTCTTTTTTAATTTATAATTAAGAATTTTTATCATACTATATAATTTAGCAGAAACATTTATTACTGTATCAATATCAGTTTTTTTAGGAGTCTCAAATACTCCCCAAACGCAATCTCCATGTATATTAATTTCTTTGCAAATTTCTTGTTCATTCATTATTGCTACGCATTCAGATATAAAACTACGATATATCTTTGCCAATGTTGGTCTCAAATGATCGTTTGTCATATCAGAGGATCCAACTATGTCAATAAATAAGGCTGTTACATGCACATAATAACCATTGTTATATGTTAGTGTACTTCTTGCTGGTATATAGTTTTTATCAGAATAGTTAGAATTGCTTGCATTTAGTATTTCATCTATTCTGTCCGAACTTTTATTAATATCATATGATATTTTATTATTAGATTCCATATTCCCTCCAACTTAACAAAAAATGTAATTTATAAAAGTAAGTATTACTGTAACTACAATATATTTTATACTCTTATTATATAATTTTGACTTACAACTGCAGATTTTAGAATTGACATACACTTGATTTAATATTTCTTTTTTTACAGTTTTTTCATTCATTCTTTCAAAATTATTTAAAAATTCTATCCTATCCATATTTGCAATATTTCCAAAGAAATAATTTGATTTTGGTATATTATTAATTTTTGTTCTTGCTAGTAATGTAAGAATTAGTAAAATTGCAGAAGTCATGCTACTAATAATTAACAATATTACAACTATTGTTCTTAATATTTCTATTAAACTCATTGTATTTATTGGAATAGAAATAAATTTTTTCAATATTTCTATGTTATTTACATTCAATATATTTCCTAATAATATTCCCAAAAAAGCTAATATAAATGAAGCTTTTAAATCAATATTGTTAATCCAAGAATTTACAATATCTAAGTTTTTATATGCATCTTCTTTACAAATTTTATTATTCATATTTTTCAATCTCCTTTAAATATTCCTCAAATTCACTAATATTTATTTCTTCGTAATTATGTTCAATTCTCCATTTTATTTCGAATTTTAGGCTATGTAACCTAGAGTTTTCTTTTGCCCATTTTAATGTTTCTGGTTTTAAATTTATCCACTTACATTTTTCCGCCATAAATTTCATATACTCGATTGATTCTTCATACATTTCCAATTTATTATATATATGTATTAAATAGCAAGCAACTGATTTTTTTATTTCTTCTTCTGTATAATTAATTTTCTTTCCTACTTTAAATAAAAAACTTATTATTTCTGTCCAAAAGCTTGCCATTTTTTTGTTAATTTCACAATCTCTATGTAAATATGCTCCTAGAAGATCATAAATTAGATCATATAGTTCATTATATTTTTCGTTTATTTCTCGTGATCTTTGTTCATTTTGTTCTTTTTTTATTTCTACATCCATTTCCTTGTTTTTTAATTCTTCTTTTATTTTATCTAATTCCTTTATTGCATTAGCTAATATCATAGAAGTTTGTGTCTCTTCATACTCTATATTTTCTCGATTTGTATCATTTTTTGATTCATCTATAAAATCACTATAAAAAAATTTTGAAATATATCCACTAAAAATTTTTTGTTCTTTACATTTTACAACTTTTTTCCATGTTTTTCCTTTTAATTCGTCACTAAGATTTTTATAGGCATTTTCAGAAATAAATATCTCTCCTCCTTTTGCTAAATCAGAAAACTTACTTGCATGATTTGTCACATTTCCTACCCAAACACAATCAACTTCGTTTTCTTTTTCTTCATTACTCTCTACTCCATACATTCCGACCTTTGTTAATAATACTTTTCCATAATCAATTCCTATACCACAATCAATAGTTTTATTATTTATGTTATTTCTTAAATGTTTATTTAAACTAAAATCTATTGCTGTTGCCATACTTATAGCACAATTTAAGGCTTTATCTATTGCTTTTGTGATTTTTTGATCTTTAGTTTTAGAATCCATGAATACAGCCATTATTCTATCTCCTAAAAAATTTCTAGTAACTCCTCCATTCTTCCTAACACACTCAACACACATTCTCATAAAAGCTCTATAAATTTTTACCATGTTCTTTGCTTTGCTATTTTCCGTTAAATCTGTAGATTTTCTAATATCAATAAAAAGAATTGCTGCCATGATGGAATAAGCTTCGTTATTATTCTTCAAATCATCTGTCGTTGGAGGAAATTCAGTATTTATTGATATTTCATCTACAGATTTTTCAACTATTTCTTTTATTTTATTGTCCATATCTTCAAAATCTTGTTTACTTAACAAATCGTTTACCTCCTAATTTTGCTATATTATATCATATTCCATATAGAAAATCCAGTAATTTCCAGATATTAACCATTTTCGCAATATTCAGTTTTGTTTAATTAAAAAATTTTTAAGTTTATTTTTGAAATCTATTGCGTTTAGTTAACTATTGTTGTATAATATGTTTGTTAACAAATACATAAATACTTCTCCCTTCCATAGTTATACTTGAAAGGAGGTGAAATAAGTAATGGCTGGGAGTATAGAAAAAAGAGGAAAAAACAGTTACAGGTTAACAGTATCAGAAGGATTTGACCTAAATGGAAAACCAATGATACACAGAAAAACTATTCATGGAACAAAAAAAGAAGCAGAAGTCGAACTAGCAAAATTTGTTACTGAAGTACAAAATGGCTTAGTCATAGATGGTAAATCTCTTAAATTTTCTGAATTTGTTGATGTATGGAAAAGAGATTATGGTTCAAAAGAATTAGCTCCTACAACATACAAAAGATATTGTAGAATGTTAGAAACAAGAATTTTGCCATACTTTGGACATTTCTATATCAACAAAATCAGACCAACTGATATTATGAAATTCTATGACTTACTTGAAAAAGATACTCAATTAGTTAGAAAAAAAGGTAACAATGGTTTAAAAACTAAAAAACCTCTATCTGGCAAAACCATTTTAGAACATCATAGATTATTAAGAGCAATGCTTCATAGAGCAGTTTACTGGCAATTAATTGTAAGTAATCCTGCTGAGCGTGTTCAACCACCTAGAGCTAAAAAACCTAAAAGAAGATCTTATGATGATGAGCAAGCTAAAATATTATTAGAAAACTTAGAGAAACTTACTGTAGAAGATAATAAATATAAAGTTGCTATCATTCTTACTATCTTCACTGGTGTTCGTTTAGGTGAATTAATGGGATTAGAATGGCAAGATGTTGATTTTAGAAATGGAATTATAAGTATTAACCGTTCTAGTCAGTATCTATCAGATATGGGAGTATTTACAAAAGTTCCTAAAACAGAAAGCTCCATTAGAGAGATTGCAATACCAGAATTTATCATTTCTTTGCTTGAGGAATATAAGTTATGGTATGAAGATCAAAAATCGCTATATGGCGAATTATGGACGAATTCTGATAGGTTATTTGTACAAGCTGATGGCAAACCTATGCATCCTTCTTCTATTAGCAAATGGTTTGTTAAATATGTAGGTACAATAGGATTACCTGTAATTAATTTTCACGGATTAAGACATACAAATGCAAGTTTACTAGTTGCACAAAATGTTGATATAGCTGTTGTTTCTGCAAGACTAGGTCATGCACAAATAAGTACAACACTTGACTTTTATGTACATCCACTACTTTCTCATAATAGAAAAGCAGGATATGCACTAGAAAACTTATTATTACCAACAAGATCTTAATTTTACTTTTTTCTAATTTTCACAAATTACAAATTTTCACGATATAAAAAAGTAAAAAACTTTGAGATTTATATCTCCTTCCCAAAAGTTTTTTACTTGTAGATTTTTATAAAAAATATAAACTTATAGTAAATTTTTTATTGAATTTTTATTAGAGTTTCGGGCATTTGAGGTGGTTATTTTACCCAATTTTTACCCAATTTGACATAATAATGCCATTTTCAAGCATTATTGCAACCAATTTTAAGACAACAAAAAATCACTAAATCCGTTACAGTTCTAGTGATATATGCTTTGGTTGCGGGGGTAAGACTCGAACTTACGACCTTCGGGTTATGAGCCCGTAAGTGCTTATATTGTTGAGTTGTGTAGACTTCAAAATTTGCTTTGTCTAAATTAAATTTATTATTTATTTCAACCTTAGAGAATTGAATACTTAAAGTAAAATATGTTTAATTTTTCACTATTTATGCTAATATCATCATATTTATTAGCTGTATTTTTGCTCTTTAACTGAACATATACCGCACAGAATATAATCTATCTTTCTCATCCCACGAAGTTAAGTATGCTAATAATAAAGTTATTTCTTTAATTTGTTCTTCCATAATTTTTCCTACTTCCCATGACAATTTTTATATTTTTTTCCGGTTGCCACATGGACAAGGTTCATTTCTTCCCACTTTAGGAAATTGTACTGTATTATCCATCTTCCCACCTTGCTTCCATATTGGCATCTTTTTTCTAATTTTATCAATATAACCAATAATTACTTGTTTTTCTAAGTCATCAATTTCAAAATATCTATCCAATGCATCCTTTACATTTTCTTTAGCTTCTTTTTCGTCTAATTGAGCATTATCTATATAATCACATATAATTTCGCCTCTTAGCATTTCATCTTCATTACTATCAAATTGATAATATTCTTTTAGATAATTTCTAAATTCTTTATATTCTTTTAAATTAATGACATAATTATCGTTTCCTATGTCTTCATACATTTTCTTATCATAAACTACTGTATCCTCACTTGTTTCCAATATTTCGGCTATTCTCTCATCTCTTAAATTAAAGCTACATAAACATTGATATTCAAACGAATAATAAATTGGCTCTAATTCGAGTAAACTAACAAATTTTATTATATTATCGTATTTTTCAAAACTAATTAATATATCATTTTTTATAATATCATATGCTTCTTGTATATGTATTGCTCCATATGTATCTGCTATCCCCTTACTATATGAGATAATTGCTTCATAATAATCTAAATACAAATTGCCACATATATTATTAATTTTATCTCTTATAAATTTAGGCATATGAATTATAATGCCATCCTTTTCTTTTTTGCAGTAAATAAACTTTAATTGTTTTAATATCTTTATAGTATCTAGTGAAATATTGTTTTCTTTATTTTTTCTAAACTCAGAAAATTCTTGATTATATGCAATATCTTTTATATCTTCTATTCTTTTATTATTAAAAAACTGTAATATTGATACTATCTGATTATCTAAAAAATTAATAATTCTTTTGATTGTTTCTTCTTTTTTCTTATTTTGTAATTCAACAATTTCTTCTACTATGTACTCATTATTCCCTGCATAACCATATAACAAATATAAAGATAATAATTCATTTTTTGTATTATCTTTTAAGTAATCAATAATATCCTTATTTTTATCAACTTTATCTTTATATTCGTTGGTCATAATATCAAATATAATTTCACCTAAATTTTCTTCCATTTATACTATTACCTTTCTTACTATATTTATTTTTACTTTTTTAATAAATTAATTAATCTGTCATTTTTATACATTCTATCTCTTCCTATTTTTTCTGACGAAAGGAATCCTGCTTCTTCCAATTGGCTTAAATATGACATTGCCGTTTTTCTTGTAACTCCACATATATTTTCTATATAATTTATTTTTGTGTAGACTTCAAAAAATAGTCCTTCTAATAGTTCCTTACTATATATCTTAGGTAATTTTTCTTTCAATTCTTCACTATATTTTTCCATTTCACCTTGAATGTCTTTAATTAATTTCATCGTTTCTTCTGCAGTTTCTTCAATTCCAATTAAT
>CAKPPO010000024.1 GCA_934177725.1 uncultured Clostridia bacterium
ATAAGATTATAACAAAAAAAGAGTTGCGTGAGCAACTCTCAAAGGAAAAATTTATTTTTCCTATTTTTTATATAGTAAGAAATTTCTCCTTGAAGGAGAAATTTCTGTACTAGATAAATATGGCGAGGCTTAGATTTTCTTAAAATTTGCATTTGCTAGAAAATTTTAGACTCGCTTTTTATGACTTAACGCAGCATACTAAAAAATATGTAAAAATATAGAAAATAAGGGAAAATTATGTTTACAAACAAGCTGAAAAATGGTATAATAATAGTGTGATTTTATAAGGAAAGGTAGTTATAAAATATGATGAAAAAAAGTAGAAAAATATTATTGTTATTTATTAGCTTAATCATTACAATGTGTAGTATTATATCTTTAGAAATAGTAAGCAATGCAGCAACAGATATGTCAATTTCATATAATACACATATTCAAAATTTAGGTTGGGAAGCAGACTTTAGTAAGAGTAATGGTCAAATTTCAGGAACCTCAGGACAAAGCCTAAGATTGGAAGCTATAAAAATTAAATTGAATAATGCACCTTCAGGAGTAAGCTTAAAATACCAAGTACATGTTGAAAATGAAGGTTGGCAAGGATGGAAAAATAATGGAGAGACTGCAGGAACGACAGGCAAAAGCTATAGACTTGAGGCAATTAGAATTAAATTAGAAGGAACAAAAAATTATAAAGTTCAATATAGAGCACATGTCCAAAACATAGGCTGGCAAGACTGGCAAGAAGATGGAGAAATGGCAGGAACTTCAGGACAAAGCTTAAGATTAGAGGCTATTCAAATAAGAATAGTAAAAGTTAATAATCCTACTGTAGAATATTGTGGACACATAGAAATGGATGGTTGGGAACAAACTTATAGTAGAAGCAATGGACAAACATCAGGTACAACAGGAAGAAGCCTAGGTATGCAAGCTCTAAAAGTAAAATTATCAGGAGTTCCAACAAATGCAAATATTCAATGCCAAGCTCATGTACAATATCAAGGTTGGAAAAATTGGGCAAATGAAGGAACTATAGCAGGAACAACTGGATTAGGCTTGAACCTAGAAGCTATAAAATTAAAGTTAAATAATTTACCAGGTTATTCTATACAATATAGAGCACATGTTCAAAACATAGGCTGGCAAGACTGGAAAAAAGATGGTGAAATAGCAGGAACAACAGGTAAAAACTTAAGAATTGAAGCAATACAAATAAAACTTGTAAGAACAGATAATGTAAAACCAGTTATTACACTAAAAGGAAATAGTACAGTAAATGTGAGATTAGGAGACAAATACGTAGATGCAGGTGCAACTGCATTAGATAATATAGACGGAAATATAACATCAAAAATTATAACTAAAAGTAATGTCAATACATTAAAGGTAGGAACATACACAGTTTCATATACAGTTTCAGATAAAGCTGGAAATGTTGATACAAAAACAAGAACAGTAAAAGTATTTGATTATATGACAGGAATAGAAGTAACAAAACCAACAAAGACAGAATATAACTACGGAGAAGATTTAAATTTATCTGGATTATCTGTAAAGGCTGTAATGAAGTCAGGAAACAAAACTAATGTGGCAATAAACAATTGCAAAATAACAGGATATGATAAAAATAAGTTGGGAAATCAAGCAGTAACAGTAAGTTATAATGAAAAGATAGCTACATTCCAAGTAACAGTTAAAGATTATATAACAAATTTGGAAATAGTAGAGCCAACAAAGAAAGAATATAACTACGGAGAAGATTTAAATTTATCTGGATTATCTGTAAAGGCTGTAATGAAATCAGGCAATAAAACTAATATAGCAATAAACAATTGCAAAATAACAGGATATGATAAAAATAAAATTGGAGATCAAACAGTAACAATAAATTACGGAGGAAAAGCAGCTACATTTAAGGTAAAAGTAAACAATTATGTTACAGGAATTGAAATAGCTAAAAAACCAACAAAAAATCAATATATAGAAGGAGAAAGAATTGATTTAACAGGTTTAGTTGTAAATGCAGTAATGGCAGACAAAACTAAAATTGATGTAACAGATAAAATAACTACTGTTCCAAGTGCAGAGGTATTATATAAGACAGAAACAGTATATGTAAGCTATACTACAACAAATACAATAGATAAAACAAGCAAAACATTTGAATGTGAATTCCCAGTTACAGTAAATAAAGCATTTTCAAAGATAGTAATAAACCAAGAAAAAAACACTGGATATGCACATGAAGAATTTATATATGGAACTATTTCTTCAGGAGAAGGAGAAGAGACGATAAAAATAGCTAATTTAAAATATCAAATAAAAGACGAAAGTGGAAAAGATATTACTACAGATGGATTAGTTAAAGTTACTTTTGAAACTGAAGTTGCAAGACCAGAAGAAATTTTAATAAAAGTAACAGCTGAAAAAATAGGAAAATATACAATTGTTGCATATGTAGGAGAAAACATAAACGATAGTAATGTCATAAAATCAGAAGAACAACAAATTGAAATTTCTTGTAGCCAAGTAGTAAAGACAGCTGAAATACTTGATTTTGTTGATGCAAATGTAAGAATAAATAAAACAATTATAAAAGATATTAAATTTACAAATGCATATGGAGACGAATTAACAAATGTAGCTAATAATGAAATATCTATAATTGGTGATGGCATAAAAATTACATTGTTAGATGAAACTGGAAAACCAGGTTCAATTGTTAGAAAATTGCAAATACAAGGTATACAAGAAGGAACAACAAATATAAAAATAATATTAAATAAAGGAACTGAAAATGAAACACAACCAATTTCATTAGGTAATATTACAGTACAAGCAAAAGCAAAAGAAATGCTTGATATTGGAAGTTTAACTCAAATAAAACTATTACAAGAAAAACCAGAAGAATCTATAAGTAATGTTATAGTGGTAAATGAAATACCATATTCATTAGTTCCGGTAAAATTAGTAGATGAAGATAACATAGAAAGAAAAATAAAAGCAAATGAATTTACATTTGGAGACGCAACAAGTGAAAATAAATTTGGAGTTAAATATACAGATTATGATCCAAATGAACTTATTCCGTTATTAGATATTCAAATGTTCAAAGATGGAAATATTGTTAATTCATCAAGTTCTCTACAAGAAATTGATGCTATAGGAATAGCATTAACAGAAGGAACTACACAAGAAGAACTAGAAAATAAAGACATAATATTGCAATATTATGGTTCATCTACAATAAATTTAAAAATGGAAGTTGAAGAATTGAAAATTAAAAGTTTAGTGGTAATTCCTGAAAATGTTGACAATGTTTCAAAATTGCCTAAAGTTGAAAACCATATAAAAACAACAATAGGTACAATTAAACCAGGAGAAGATAATAGAACATTAAATATATCAGATTTAAATTATCAAGTAAAAGACGAAAATGGAAAAGATATTACTAATAGTATGATAAATGGCAAAAAAATGATTAAAGTTACTTTTGAAAGTGAAGTTGCACGACCAGGAGAAATTTTAATAAATGTAGAAACTCAAAAAGAAGGTAATTATACTATTATACCATACATAGAAATAGGTTCAAATAAGATATTTACAGAACAAGAAATAGAAAGTGTAAATAATTCTGTTGTAAATAATGTTAAATTACCTGAATTATCTACAGCACAATTAGAGGTAAATACACCTTTTGAAAGTACAATTATATTTAAAAATAGTTATGGTGATATATTGAATGTAAGTCAAAATACAATAGAAGTAACAGGAACAGATTTAACAATTACTTTATTAGAAGGCACATCTCCTGTAGATCCAGATAATGGAGAACAAAACGTAACAGGAATACAAGTATTTGCACAAAGTGCAGGAAGCAAAACACTTTCAATAACTGTAAATAAAGGGACAACAGATGAAAAGACAGTTAAAATACAAATTGTAGTAGCAAATGTAGCTACTGTGCAATTAAATATTGGTGGTATGAATAAAATTTATTTATATGAAAATAAACCAGAAACAACTGACTATATTACATCTGTAATTAGTGAAGATGGTACCGATATTGTATATACTTTAATACCAATTTCATTATCAGATGGTACAAAACTAAGAGGAAATTGTTTAATAAATAACAAATTAACATTAACTATTTCTAATGATGACGAGTTATCAATCGATGTAAAAATGTTTAAAGATAAAGACACTGTTTCAGAAGATGGTGAAGAAGTAGAATATATAGGAATTGCATTAGGAATGGGATATGAAGAAAGCGAATTGATAGGAGAAACAATTACTTTAAGATATGAATCATCAAGTAAAACTTTAACAATTGAAAAATAAGAAAAAATAACAGCATGAGAATGCTGTTATTTTTATATTCTAGAAAAGTTATCATACTATGATACTTTCTGTAGAAGATAAATATGGTAGAAATTAGGTTTTATAGCAGTTTACACTATGTACAAAATCTTGATTCTGTTTTTTGGGTTTTTGTAAAAATTTATAAAAAAGCTTGACAATTGAATATGCATTCAACTATAATATATTTATAGTTGAGTAATAATTCAATTGTTATTGAATATAATATAGAAACAAAAGAAAGAAGGGAAGATAATATGTCTAAAAATGAATTCATATGTGATTGCAATATTATTCATCAAGATATAGTTACGAGCACAAAAGAGAAAATGACAGATGAATATTTATTTAGTAAGCTTGCAGAATTTTTTAAAATATTAGGAGATATAACAAGAGCTAAAATACTATTTGCACTTGACCAAAATGAAATGTGTGTATGTGACATAGCGAATGTACTTGGAATGAGCAAATCATCAATATCACATCAACTAGGAACCTTGAGAAGAACAGGAATAGTAAAATGCAGAAAACAAGGAAAAGAAGTATATTATATGCTAGATGATGAACATGTAAGCAAATTGTTTGAACTAGGAATTGAACATATAGAACATAAGTAAAAAACATATGAGATGTAGTATAGAGCTACTAAAAAGATTATAAAATTAAACAAAAATGAAAGGAAGGAATTAATTATGAAAAAAGTATTAAAATTAGAAGGATTAGACTGTGCAAACTGTGCAGCAGAATTAGAAAATAGAATAAGTAAAGTAGAAGGGGTAGAAAACGTATCAGTTAGCTTTATGACACAAAGATTAACTTTTGAATGTAGTGAAGAAATAGTTGAAGAAAAATTAAAAGAAATTAAAAAAATAATTAAAAAAGAAGAGCCAGATGTTGAAGTTGAAGAAATCTAATTAAAAATATTACTAGATAAAGAATCAACAAATAAATAAAATATATGAAAGAAAGAAAATGTGTATATAGAATTTTAATAAAGGATTTTATATACACATTATATGAGGAAGTTGTAATATGAAGAAAAAAGCAAGAAAAATTATAATAGCATTAGTATTGTTTCTAATTGCGCTATTAATACCATTTCCTTATGAATGGATAAATAATGTGATATTTATTGCAAGTTATTTAATAGTAGGTTTAGAAATAGTATTAAAAGCAATAAGAAATATAACAAGAGGAAAAGTATTTGACGAAAATTTCCTTATGGCAGTAGCTACAGTTGGAGCATTTGGAGTAGGAGAGTTCCCTGAAGCAGTAGAAGTTATGCTATTTTATCAAGTAGGAGAACTATTCCAAAGTTATGCAGTAGATAAATCAAGAAAATCAATATCAAGTTTAATGAATATTAGACCAGACTATGCAAATGTAAAAAGAAATGATGAAGTTTCAAAAGTTTCACCAGAAGAAGTAAAAATTGGAGAATTAATTGTAGTAAAACCTGGAGAAAAAATTCCACTAGACGGAGTTGTCAAGGAAGGAAAATCTATGTTAGATACTTCAAGTCTAACAGGAGAATCTATGCCACAAGACGTGAATGTAGGAGATAATGTACTAAGTGGATGTATAAATAAAAGTGGTTTATTAACAATAAAAGTAACAAAAGAATTTGGAGAATCTACAGTAAGTAAAATATTAGATTTAGTAGAGAATGCAAGTAGCAAAAAATCAAAATCTGAAAACTTTATTACTAAATTTGCTAAATATTATACACCAGCTGTAGTAATAATAGCAGTAATTTTAGCAGTTGTACCACCAATTATTATAAAAGATGCCGTATTTACAGATTGGCTATATAGAGCTTTAACATTTTTAGTAGTATCATGCCCATGTGCGCTTGTAATATCAATACCATTAGGATTTTTTGGAGGAATAGGTGGAGCTTCTAAAATGGGAATATTGGTAAAAGGAAGCAACTACTTAGAGGCTTTAGCAAAAACAGAAATAGTTGTATTTGATAAAACAGGAACATTAACAGAAGGAATTTTTGAAGTACAAAAAATAGAAGCAGTAAGCATGGAAAAAGAAGAACTTCTAGAATTGGCTGCATATGCAGAAAATCATTCAAACCATCCAATATCATTATCTGTAAAAGAAGCCTATAAAAACAAAATAGATATGCAAAAAATTACAGAAACAGAAGAAATAGCTGGACTAGGAGTTAAAGCTGTAATAGACGGAAAAAAAGTATTAGTTGGAAATGACAAACTAATGGAACAAGCAAAAATTAACTATGAAAAGTCAACAGACATAGGAACTATATTATATGTTGCAATAGATAATAAATTTGCAGGATACATTGTGATTGCAGATAAAATAAAGGATGATTCTAAAGAAACAATAGAAATTTTAAAAGAAAATGGCATTAAAAAAACAGTTATGCTTACAGGAGATAAAAAACAAGTAGGAGAGAATGTAGCTAATAAGTTAGGATTAGATGAAGCCTATACAGAATTATTACCAGATGGAAAAGTAAAAAAAGTAGAAGAATTATTAAAACAAAAAAGCGAAAAAGGAAAACTTGTATTTGTTGGTGATGGAATAAATGATGCACCAGTATTAGTTTTAGCAGATATAGGAATTGCAATGGGTGGACTTGGCTCAGATGCTGCAATTGAGGCTGCAGATGTTGTAATAATGACAGATGAACCATCTAAAATAGGGAATGCAATACAAATTTCTAAAAAAACAATGAGAATAGTACGTGAAAATATAATTTTCTCATTAATAGTTAAAATAGCTGTATTAGCTTTAAGCGCATGTGGATTATCTACAATGTGGGAAGCGGTATTTGCAGATGTAGGAGTATCTATTATAGCAATACTAAATTCATTAAGAGTATTAAGAAATAAATAAAGGACATTTGGGGACGGGTCACTTTTGTCCTATACATAAAGTATTGATTTGAATAAAAAAATAAAAACATATTAATTTGAAAAAAGCGCTATTAGAAAGTAAGTAAGCTAGAAATTATTAAGAAATTTGTGGAAAGAGTTCATTTATAATGGAAGGGTGCCACAAATTTCGTTTATAATTTCTGCGAAACTTAGCTTGAACGAGCATTTTTTGAAAATTCATATGTTTTTATTATATATTTATATTCTTCATTATGTAAAGAACAAAATTGACCCGTCCCCAAACGTCCTTTATATTAACAAACTTGAAATTAGGTCAATTACTGTACTTGTCATTACATTATAATCTAATTCACTATGCTTATGATACACAATTTCATGGCATAAGTCATCTATTAAATTTATAGCAATATGAACTTTTTCATATAAGTCAGCTGTGTTAAATCCACTATTTGCTAATATATTATAAAGTGTTTTTGTCATGTACATTTCATGTTCTTGAAAAAAGTAAGCTATTTCTTTATCTGAATGAACCATAGCTGTAATTTCTTCGTGAGCTGATTGTGAAAGTTTATGATTTTCTACAAATTTATCAATCATTTCCTTTAATATTTCTTTTATATTAGCTTTAGAGATAGTTTTGCCCTCAGTTATAGTAAGCATAGGGTAAAAAATATCACTTGCATATCTTTTAATTCCTTCAAGCAATATATCGTGTTTATCATTAAAATATTGATATACAATACCAGTAGAAACACCAGCAGCTTTTGCTATTTGTGCAGTGTTTGTATTGTAATATCCTTTATTACATATAAGCTCGAAACCAGCCTCTATAATTTTTTCTTTTTTCTCAATAGAACGTTTTTGTATAGGTTCTCTAATATCGTTAGATGCCATAGCTATAGGTCCTTTCTATAAAATTAAATTAACTATATTATAAAGGCAAAGAAATAAAAAGTCAAGAAATATGAAAAATATTTCACATTCTATTGACTTTTGAAATAATAATATTTATAATGTCTAACAGAATATGAAATAAATTTCAAGTTAAGGAGGAGACTATGGAGAAAATAGTTGAAATAAAAAATGTAAGTAAAATTTACAAAACAGGAGAAAAAGAATTTAAAGCACTAGATAACATTGATTTATCTATAAATAAAGGAGAATTTGTTGTAATACTTGGACCATCAGGAGCAGGAAAATCAACATTATTAAATTTAATAGGTGGAATGGATACACCAACAAATGGAAGTATAAAAATTGATGGAGAAGATATTTCAAAATATAATGAGAACAAATTAAGCGAGTATAGAGCAGAAAACATTGGATTTATCTTTCAATTTTACAACATATTGCCAACACTTACAGTATTGGAAAATGTTGAATTAATTAAAGATGTTGTAAAAAACGGAAATGATAGTAAAGAAGCTATAAAAGCTGTTGGATTAGAAAATCACATGAATAAATTTCCAAATCAATTATCTGGAGGTGAACAACAAAGAGTTTCTATAGCAAGAGCTATAGCTAAAAATCCAAAATTACTTTTATGCGATGAACCAACAGGTGCACTAGACTCAAAAACAGGTGTTGAGGTTTTGAAATTATTACGCAAACAATGTGATGGAAACAATGGAGCAAATACAGTAATTATAGTAACTCACAATAGCCTATTTGCAGATATTGCAGACACAGTAATAAGAGTAAAAAACGGAAAAATAGAAAGCGTAACTGCAAATGAAAATCCTAAAAAGATTGACGAGGTGAAATGGTAATGGCTAAATTAAACAAAAAAATATTAAGAGATATAAAACAAAATAAGATGCAATTTTTTAATGTTTTTATTATGATATTTTTAGGAGTATTTGTTTTTGCAGGAGTACATTCATATATGGATGGTATGCAAATAAGTGGCGATAATTACTATGAATCAAACAATTTACAAGACTTATGGCTAACAGGTGAAAACTTTAATAAAGAAGACTTAGACAAAGTAAAAAATATTGAGAATGTAAAAAATGCAGAAAGATTATTAAGTATAAGAACAGATTTAAAAAATGAAAAAGAAAAAGACGTACAACTAGAAACAATTTTTATAGAGTCAAATGAAATATCAAAAATGTACATTGCAGAGGGAGAAGAATTTTCTAAAGAAAAAGATGGCGTATGGTTTGATAGCTATTTAGCAAAATATTTGGAACTAAAAGTTGGAGATGAAATTACTTTTAAATATAAAGACTACACAATGAAAGAAAAAATAAGAGGTCTAGTAAATACACCAGACCATGTGTATTTTGTAAAAGACGAAACAGCAATTTTTCCAACACATAAAGACTATGGTTACATATATCTTTCTATAAATGAATTTCCAAAACAATATATTTATGATGAGATAAAAAATAAAATTGTGGCAGAAAATCCTATAATGGAAAACATGAAAGATAGCATAACAAATGAAGCAATAGAAAAAATGATACCAGACTTTAACATAGAAGATTATTATATATTTAATCAAGTAATTGTAGATGTAGATGATACAAGCAAAATAGAAGAAACAAAAAGAAATATAGAAAACGATGTTAAAGCTGCAATAGCAGTTACAGATAGAAATGCAAGCCCATCTTGTGCAACATACAATTCAGAAATAGAAGAGGGAGCAACATATTCAAAAGTATTCACATTTTTATTCTTATTTATAGCAATATTATCTGTTGTAACAACAATGAACAGATTTGTAAAAAAACAAAGAACACAAATAGGAACATTAAAAGCATTAGGATTTAAAAATAGCAAAATAATAAGACACTATGTAGGCTATGGATTTTATATAAGTATAGCAGCTTCAATACTTGCACTATTAGTTGGAAACTTTGGATTAGGCAAATTCTTCATGAACATGGAAATGTCATATTTTGAAGTTCCAGTTTATAGTACAATATTATTACCTACAGTATATATACTTGCAGTATTTGTAGTAATAATAGTAACTATTGCAACATATTTCTCTTGCAGAAAAATCTTAAAAGAACCAGCAGTAGAAGCATTAAGAATAGAAATACCAAAAGTAAAGAAAACAAATTTTGACTTAACAACAAAAGGAATATTCAAAAAAGCTTCAATTTCTACAAGATGGAATTTAAGAGATATAGGAAGAAATAAAGGAAGAAGCATAATGGGTATAGTAGGAATAATAGGATGTACAATGCTTTTAGTATGTGCATTTGGCTTACTAGACACAATGAATTCTTACTTAGACTGGCAATTTGATAAAATAAATAATTTCGAATACAAACTAGGATTATCAAGTAATTATACTGATGAAGAGATAGAAGACGCAAAGAACAAATACGGAAATGCTACAAGTCAAACTTTTGCAATAGAAGTAAAAAATGGAGATAAAAAAGAAACAAATACTTTAACAATAAATGATGCAAAAGATTATTTAAAATATACAGACCATAACAAAAACTATATAGACCTAAAAGATGATGGAATATATATTACAGAAAAATTATCAGAAAAATATGACTTAAAAGTTGGAGACGAGATATCTTGGCATGCATTTGGAAACAATAATTGGTATACATGTAAAATAGTAGGAATAAATCGTGACCCACAAAATCAAAATTTAAATATGACTAGAAAATATTATGAGTCTTTAGGACTTGAATATAAAGCAGATTCGTTATATACTAATTATGACTTAGATGGTACAAAAACAATTGCAGGAGTAGAAACAATACAAAGCATTTCAAACCTAAGAGAAGGTATAGAAAGCATGTTAGAAACTACAAAAACAATGGTTGTAATATTAATAGTAGTATCAGTAATTTTAGCGTATGTAATTATTTACAATTTAGGAATACTATCATTTGCAGAAAAACAATATCAATTTGCAACATTAAAAGTATTAGGATTTAAAGACAAGCAAATAAAGAAAATATTTGTAAAACAAAATATATGGCTTTCTATAGTAGGTATTCTAGCAGGTTTGCCACTAGGATATATAATGATAGACTATATATTTAAAGCAGCACTTGGAGAAAACTATGACTTCCCAGCAATGATAAGTGTACCTTCATACTTATATGCAGCAATAGGAAGCTTTGTAGTAGCATTAGTTGTAAATAAAATATTATCTAGAAAAGTCAAAACAATTGATATGGTAAGCAGTTTAAAAGGAAACGAGTAAAAAGGGACAGATCTTTTGACAACAAAGATCGATGACATTTTGGACGGACATTTGGGGACGGGGCACTTTTGTTCTTTACATAAAGTCCAACAATCAACAGAAAATAAAAAATTATGTAAAGGACAAAAGTGCCCCGTCCCCAAATGTCCTATGTTCTAAAACTTAAAAAAAGGAAAAAGAGAAAATGGGAAATATAGTTTTATTAGATGATTTAACAATTAATAAAATAGCTGCAGGTGAGGTTATAGAAAGACCTGCAAATGTAGTAAAAGAACTTGTAGAGAACTCACTAGATGCAGGAGCAACACTCATAATAGTAGAAATAAAAAATGGTGGTAAAACTTTAATAAAAGTAACCGACGATGGGAAAGGTATTTCTAAAGATGATATGCCTATTTCCATTGAAAGGCATGCAACTAGCAAAATAAGAAAAGTAGAAGATTTAGAAAACACATATACAATGGGTTTTAGAGGTGAAGCATTAGCAAGTATTTCCGCAATATCAGAAATGACAATGATATCTAAAACTCTAAAGGAAACAACAGGATATAAAATTCAAACAACAGCAGGAAATGTAATAAATATAGAAGAATGTGGAGCACAAACGGGTACAACTATAATAGTAGAAAAATTATTTTTTAATACACCAGTAAGATATAAATTTTTAAAACAAGATGCTACTGAAAATAAATATATAAAAGAATGGGTTCATAAAGTAGCACTTGCAAATCCGCAAGTATCTTTCAAATTGATAAGTGACGGGAAACAAGTATTTTTTTCTAATGGAAATGGAAAAATAGAAGATATCATTTATTTATTATACGGAAAAGAAATAAAAGAAAATTTGGTAAAAGTAGACTACGAAGAAAATAATATAAAAATTACTGGCGTAGTAGGAAACACAATGGTAGCAAGAGATACAAGAAAGGACCAAATAATATTTTTGAATAAAAGGCATATACAAAATATAGCACTAATTAGCAGTGCAGACCAAGCTTTTAAAGGTGCTACAGGAATTGGAAAATATGGATTTTATATATTAAATTTAGAAATGCCAGCAAATTATTATGATGTAAATGTGCATCCTACAAAGATAGAAGTAAGATTTAATGAAGAACATGAAATAACTAGAATTTTGTATCATGCAATAAAAAATGCAATATTAAACTCAGAGTTTTTAGGAAATAATCAAAATGAAAACAAAGAAAAATATATTGAAAATGAGTTTGAATTTTTAACAACAAACAAAATAGAAAGCAATGGAGAATTCAATAAAACTAGTAAGCTTGATTTACCTAAAGCAGATGTGACATTTTTAAAAATAGAAGAAAATACAGAAAAAATCATAGAAAACAGCGATTTACCAAAAGTAGAAAATCAAAATATTGAACTTAGAAAAAGAGAAGAAAAGAGAAAAGTAGAATATAAGTATATAGGAATTCTACTTAGAACTTACATAATAATAGAAATAAAAAACGAAATATACTTAATAGATCAACATGCAGCACATGAAAGGGTTTTATATGAACAAATAAAAGAAAATTATAAGAATCATATAGAACAAAATAGTCAATTAACATTAATACCAGAAGTAGAAAACTTGACACATAAAGAAATGGAATTCGTAAAAGAAAATATGAAACTATTTAGAGATATAGGGTTTGACATAGAAGAATTTGGAGAAAATACATTAAAAATAAATGGAATACCAGATTTAGAATATAGAGCAAAAACAAACAACATATTTTTAGATATATTAGATGAAATGTTAAGTAATGAAAGAACATCTGTAAAAGATGTAGAAGAAAGATTTATAGCAACAGTAGCATGTAAGGCAGCAGTAAAGGCAAATATGGATTTAAAAGAAAAAGAGGTAGATGATTTAATACAAAGTTTACTATCATTAAATAACCCATATACATGTCCACACGGAAGACCAACAACAATAAAAATTTCTAAAGAATATCTTGAAGAACATTTAGGAAAATAGATTCATTTTTTTACATAAATGGAAATGTGAAAAGTTAACATTTTTTAAGTAAAAAGTTACATATAATAATTTTTTATACAAAGAAAGTAGGCAGCTAAACTTATAGCTGCCTAACAAGAAATTATTGCTTTTTGTTTAATTTATCTATTTCAGTTGCAAATGTAGGACTAATTAAGCATAAGCAAATTAGACATGTGCTTACATCAATTAATCCAAAGACACTTAATAAAATAGAAGCGACAAAAAGGAACAAACTTAATATTAGTTTACAATTCATAAACTACCTCCATAATGAAATGACTTTATTGCAACGAGATTATTATAC
>CAKPPO010000025.1 GCA_934177725.1 uncultured Clostridia bacterium
TTCTGTTGTCCATTCTACTGTATTTGATGCCATATCATTTATTTTACATACTTCATCTCCATTTACTCCTGTATTTGTTAATGAAGAATTTATACTTTGTCCATCTTGATATGAATAGTCTGCATCTCCTGAGAAATTTTGAATATATACTGTTGCTGTATCCCATGCATAACTATTCATTAAATCTGTAGTTACTGTTGTATATAAGCTTCTGCTTGCTGTTGCCGCATTTATTTGTGTTATGAAATTCCATAGTGTCCCTTCTGTTGTTGGTGCTGTTGTTGCTGAATAACTATTTGAAACCTTTGAATTTGCTTTCCCATCTGTTCCATAACTTGCTTCATAACGGGCTATATAATATCCTCCATTTGCTTTTACACTATCTATAAATCCTTTTAGATTTAAGGCTGTTGTATTTAATCCATCTGCACCTTCACTCTCTACTCCTGTTCTCGATGTTGATAATTCTTTAAAAAATGAATTTATTACTACTTCTTGCGTATAATTTTCTGCATTTTGTTTTAATATTGGTGTTCCTTTTGCAAGTACTGTTGTTCCATCTTCTGCTTTATCATTTGTACCGTCTGCAAATGTATATCTTCCAAGTGTTATATCTACTGTCGTACCATCACTTTTCTTTATTCCATTCCCTACTGGTATCCATACATATTGGTTTCCTCTATTGTTTCCAACTTCTGTTATAATATCATTATCTTCTATTACTATTCCTTCTGTTACATTTATTCCACTGTCTTGCGCTATTTTGAAACCTTGTGGAACTTTTATTAAGTTTCCATTGCTGTCTTTTAAAGTTGTTGGTGCTGTCATATATGTTCCTGCATCTCTACTTTTTTCTATTTCTGATTTTTCTACTGGTGGATTTGTTGTACCTCCACTTGCTCCCATTTCTTCAATATATTTTGCTGTTTCGTTTAAACCTATTTCTTCATTTTGTTTTGCCTGCTCTGTTTCTGTTTTAGCAAGCTTTGCTTTTGTTATTATGCCGTTTTCTCCTAATATTAAATTTATACTTATTCCTGCTAATATTATAAGTACTATTATTGTTATTACTAATGCTATTAATGTTATACCTTTTATATTTCTTAGCATTATTACGTTTTTCTCTTTATTTAAGTTTTCTATTTTACTTTTTTCTTGTTTTTTCATTTAATTTATCCTCCTTTGTGTATTTCACATTTACATTTATTTTCTGCTTTTTCCTTTTGTTTTATTCTTTTTTATTTATAAAAACCAACTTTTAGACATAAAATTATAACATTCTTACCTTTCAATAATTTTATTCTAAAATTTAAATAATATTTTTCAATGTACAATTTTATGTTTATAAGTTGCTACTTTCTTTTACAAAATTATTTTAACAATACTTTACTTCTTAGTCAATACTTTTTTTCTTTTTTATTTAAAACCTAATTTTAAATAATTGAAAAAGTAAATTCTATTTGATTAAAGTACTATATAAATTTGGAACATGGTAAGATATGTTTAATGATAATATTTTAACTAGTGCAATATTAGATAGATTATTAGATTAGGCATATGTAGTAAAATAATAAGAGGAGTGTTAAAATCTAACTGTGTAAATTCAAAAATTTAAATTTTGAATATGCACAGTTTTTTTGTGCATGGAAAGGAACAAGAAATGGAAAAAATTAATTTAACAGATTTTCAAAAAAAGAAAATTTAGTAACTGTTTTATCGCAGTTTATGTTGTAACAAAGGACATTAAAATTAGAACCGATACTTGCTTAACTAACAAAAAAAGTGTATATCGTCTTTGGTTTAGATATTATGGGATCTAGGCAAATTCTTGGAATATACTTTGATAATGAAAATGATACTCGTTTCTGGTTAGAAAAATTCGAGGATTTTCAAGCTAGACATTTAAAAGACAATGTACGCAAAAGGTAATTCTTTAAGAGATATCAAAGATACAATAAGAGAAATATATTCTATCGAACTAAGTGAAGAGACTATTAGTAATATGACAAAATCTGTAAATGAAGAAGTTGTAAAATGGCAAAATAGGAAGTTAGAAAAATGTTATCCTTTTGTATATGTAGATTGTTTGTATTGTTCTGTAAAAGAAGATTTAAAAAGTGTTAAAAAAGCAATATATGTAGTTTTAGGAGTTGATACTAAAGGGTTAAAAGATGTATTAGGAGTATGGATAAAAACGACTGAGTCTGCAGCTAAATGGTGCCAGATTTTTGAAGATTTAAAGTCAAGAGGTGTTGAAGATATATTCTTTGTTTCTATGGATGGACTTGCTGGCTTACCTGATGCTATTGAAAAAGTATATCCTCAAGCAATAACTCAACGATGTATTGTACATATTGTTAGGAATACATATAGTATTCTGCCTAAAAAGGATGTTAAAGAAGTCATTGTTAATTTTAAAAAGATATATACCGCTAGTAACCTTGAAAATGCTAAATTAGAATATGAGAATTTTAATGAAAAGTATAAAGAAAATAAGAAGTTAATAAAAAAAGTAGATGAAAATATAGAATGGATATATCAGTTATTTGATTATACAATAGGAATTAGGAAAGCAATATATACAACTAATTCAATTGAGAGTTTGAATAGCGGTCTTAGAAAAGTAACAAAAGGCAAAGGTTCTTTCATAAATGAAAATGCATTAATGAAAGTATTGTATTTACGAATAAAAGATTTACAAAAAAATTAGGCTAAAGGTATTTCAAATTGGGCTAGAATACAAAATGAACTTGCTATGCTATTTGGAGATAGATTTTTAAAGTACATTGAAAAAGATAATATATAAAATGGTAATATATGATTACCACATATTACCATTGTTCAATATATATTAAAATAAATTTACACAGTTAGCTTGACATGCTCTTTCTTACCAAGTATTAAGTAACAAAGTTACGGTTGGGAACTAAGCACTACTGGACGAAAACTGGCGATACCACTAGCAACACCTGTACCGCCGATGAATGCAAACACACCTGCACTGCTAACAAGGTCAGCACGACCCCCACGTCTGAACACTGGGTAGTCAGAAACAGGAAAGCTAGAGTAACTAGAGTCCCAACTATCAGTATCGCTATTGCCATAACTAGAAGTTTCATATACTGCATCTCCATATTTATCTGTGTTTCCATAATAAGTTGATTGTGAGTCCGTAGTATTTGTATATTTGTCAACATATTTTGAATTGTTAGAATCCCATAATTTACTTCTATCATCATTAGATGCTCCAGCTGTGTATATTCCTGCTACATATTCCCATGCTCCTCCTGCCATATCATATATTCCATATACATTTCCTGTTGTAGAAGCATTTCCTCCACCTATTTCATTATATTTTATTGTATTACTCATATTTGTTGTGGCATTATCTTTACCATTTGTTTTATTTCCACATAATCCTGTTATTGGCGAATAATTTGTTGTATTATTATAATATTGGTTATTCCATACTTCTCCATTTTTTCCATATACACTTCTACTTAAATATACACAAGCTCCCCATTCTATATTTTTCATCATATGTGAATTTAAATTAGTTGTGTTTTCTAATGAATTTCCTGTTTGCGTTAAATTTCTGCATACAGTAAACATATTATTTACTTTTATTCCTCTCCAACTTGTTACATTTGGAATTACTCTTACTTGTAAAGAGTTAGTATCTCCTCCACCTGTTGTTGCTAAATCAGTTTCCACTGTTGCTACACTTACATTATTACTACTTGCTTCAAATTTTGCTACCCATATTCCTGTTAGTTGTTCTCCTTCATCTTCTACTCCATTATTATTTTTATCCCACCAAAATGCTGGGTGCACATTCCAATTTCCAGAACCTGAACTATTACTTATTGTTATACTGCTTCCATCTATAGGTGTATTAGTTGTTTCTTTCAAGAATTTTATATCTATTGTTCCTGCTGTGTTACTATTATAACCTTCTGTTATACAATATGCATATCTTGGTATCCATACCCAATAGCAATCGTTTTCTCCTCCTGTTGTTTTTACATTTGCCCAATGATTTACTCCTTGAGTATAATCATACCAATTACCTGGTGCAGAATTTTTTGTTCCATTTTCACTTTCCATTTGTATTTCATTTGGTATATATTCTGTTCCTACTTCATTTAAATCCCATGCCACATAGTAAGTGTTACTTTTATTAAATCCTGTTGTATCTGGTGCATTTGCTACTGTTGTAAATGTTGGATTTTTAGGCACATCTTTTACAGTTGTTTCATTAAATATATCTGATACTTTTATTTCATAGTTTCCTTTTGTTGTGGTTAATGTCTTATCTGCTAATTTTTCTTCTTCTGATAATGTTCCATACTTTTCTAATATTTCCTTTAAGCTATCATCTGATATGTTTCCATTGTTTTCTGCTTGTTTTCCTAGTATATCAGTTTGTATTTCTTCTTTTATACCTGCTATCTCTGTTTTTATTTTAGCATCTTTTGTTTTATTTATTAAGCCATTATCCCCCATTAGGGTTGCAACTGTCACTCCTGCTAATATTAAAAGAATTATAATTGTTACCACGAGTGATATTAAAGTTATACCTTTTGTATTATTTGGTATCATTATATTTTTATTTAAGTTTTTTCTTTCTCTTTTTTCTTGTTCTTTCATTTATCCTTATCCTCCTTTGTATATTTCACGTTTACATTTATTTTCTGTTTTTTCCTTTTGTTTTATTCTTTTTCATTCATAAAAAAACTTTTAGACATAAAATTATAGCATTTTATACCTTTCAATAATTTCACTCTAAAACTTAAATAATATTTTTCAATGTACAATTTTATGTTTATAAGTTGTTGCTTTCTTTTACAAAATTATTTTAACAATACTCTACTTCTTAGTCAATACTTTTTTCTTTTTTTAAACTTATAAAAAGTTCTCTGGAAAAAATTAATTTTGTATAGAACTTTAAAATAATTAAGCAGATTATAATATAATATTATAATCTGCTTTAAATTAATTTACTTCATTTATTTTTATATCTCTAACATGTTCTATTTTTTCCCATTTTGTATTTCTTACAAATAAACATTTGAAATTTATTAGAAGCCATGATCCTAAAAATAGTGGGTAAAATATTAAACCTTTAATCATTGGCCTTATTGGTTTCTTGTCTAGTATCATAATTAATAATGCTGTTAATATTGGTAATAAAAATGTTGGTATTAAATATCTTAAAATACTAATTAGTAATTCCGCAGTTGTCATACCTTGTGCTATATATATTACAAAATTTAAAAGTAATAAAACTAATGTAATTATAAACATTGGTATACTACCTAATATATATAAAAGTCCGTCAAAATTCATTAATGTTTTCTTTTCTTTTACTGCTACTGCTAGTAATCCAGTATATTCTTTCATACATTGAATATGTCCTACTGTCCATCTAGACCTTTGAGACCATGATTGTTTAAAACTTGTTGGTTGTTCATCATATACAATTGCATCTGTTGCCCAACCTAGTTTTCTTCCTTCTATAATATTTTTTAATGAAAATTCTATGTCTTCTGTTAATGTTTTTGTATCCCAACCTGTAGGCTTTATAACATCAAATCTAACCATAAAACCTGTACCATTTAAAAGTGGAGATAAACCTAAGTTATATCTTGCTAAATGGTAAAAACGGTTCATTGTCCAATAGAAAATTGCATATCCTGCTGTAATCCAATTATCTGATGGATTTTTTATATCACGATAACCTTGTACAACGTTTTCTCCTTGACACAATTTTTTGTTCATTGCCTTTAAAAAGTTTTTATCTGCTATATTATCTGCATCAAACACACAAAATGCATCATATGGAGCATTTTCCTCTATTTTTTGTGCTAAAAACCATTGAAGTGCAAATCCTTTTGTCTTTTTCTTTTCATCAAATCTTTCATAAACAATTGCTCCTGCTTTTTTAGCGATTTCTGCTGTGTTATCTGTACAGTTGTCTGCTATTACATATATATCGTATAAATCTTTTGGATAATCTTGATTTTTTAAACTTTCTATTAAATTTGCAACTACTGCTGCTTCATTATGTGCAGGAATAATTGCCATAAATCTATGTTCTTTATTTTCCAGAATAGGTTTATCTTTCAATTTTATTAAAGAACATATACTAACTATAAATTGATATAGCCAAAATATAGTTATTAGCCAAATCAGTGCTTGTTGTAATATATATAGGTATTCCATTTTCTTCTCCTTATTCTTTTATATATTTTATTAAGCTAGTATTGTTATTATACTATCTTTGTCCAAATTTTGCAACTCTTTTTTATTCTATTTTTCTTTTCATACTATTATAACTTTCCTAGAATATAAAAAAATAAAAGGTTTATATTGCTATAAACCTTTTATTTTTTTACTCTTCTTCTTTATTTTCTTCTGAGTTTGTTACTTCTAGGTCTTTCATGTTTAAATTTATTCTACCTTGATTATCTATTTCAGATACCTTAACTGTAACTTCATCTCCAATTGAAAGAACATCTTCTACTTTTTCTACTCTTTTATTTGAGATTTTAGAGATATGAAGTAATCCTTCTTTTCCTCCACCTAAATCTATAAATGCTCCAAATGTAGCTATTCTTGTTACTTTTCCGTCATATATTTTTCCAGCTTCTATTTCTCTAGTTATTTCTTCTATCATTTTCTTAGCTTTTGGTCCATCTTGTCCTTCTGTAGAATAAATACAAACTGTTCCATCTTCTTCTATGTCAATTTTAACTCCATTTGCTTCTTCTATTATTTTATTTATCATTTTTCCACCAGGTCCGATAACATCTTTAATTTTATCTACTGGTATTGTCATTGTAATAATTTTAGGTGCATATTTTGATATTTCTTTTCTAGGTTCTGCAATTACTGGTAACATGATGTTATCTAATATATAATCTCTTGCAACTTTTGTTCTTGCAAAAGCTTCTGCAATTATGTCATATGTTAAACCATCACATTTAATATCTACTTGAATTGCTGTAATACCTTCTTTTGTTCCACCAACTTTAAAATCCATGTCTCCAAAGAAGTCTTCAATACCTTGAATATCTGTAAGCATTACATATTCATTTGGATTTTCTTTGCTTGTAACTAAACCTGTTGAAATACCTGCAACTGGTCTTTTAATTGGAACACCAGCATCCATTAATGCTAAAGTACTTCCACAAATACTTGCTTGTGATGTTGAACCATTTGAAGATAAAATTTCAGATACAACACGAATTGCATATGGGAATTCTTCTTCTGATGGAATTACTGGAACTAATGCTTTTTCTGCTAAAGCTCCATGTCCTATTTCTCTTCTTCCAGGTCCACGAGAAGGTCTTGCTTCTCCTACTGAATAAGATGGGAAGTTATATTGGTGCATATATCTTTTTCCAGTTTCTTCATCTACACCATCTAGCATTTGTTCTTCACTCTTCATTCCTAGAGTTACAATAGTCATAGCTTGTGTTTGACCTCTAGTAAATATTGCACTACCATGTACTCTTGGAAGTAAACCTACTTCACATGAAAGTGGTCTTAATTCATCTATTTTTCTTCCATCTGGACGTTTGTGTTCATTGAAAATCATTTCTCTAACACATTCTTTTTCTAAGTCATGAACTGTATCTGCGATGTCTTGTTTTCTTTCTTCTCCTGCTTCTTCTCCATATTTTTCTACTACATAGTTTGTAATATCTTCTGTTATTTTATCTATGTTAGCGTCTCTAGTTTCTTTGTCTGGAGCTTGTACATCTTGGTACATTCTATCTTTGAAAGCTGTTCTTAATTCTTCATAGAAACTTTCTTCTACACCAAAGTGTTTGTATTCAAATTTTTCTTTTCCACAATCTTTTTGAATTTCAGAAATAAATTCACAGATTTTTTTAATTTCTACATGAGCTGCTTTTATAGCATCTAACATTGTATCGTTTGGTATTTCGTCTGCTCCTGCTTCAATCATTGTTATTTTTTCTTGTGTTGCAGCTACTGTTAATGTTAATCTTGATTTTTCCCTTTGAGTTACTGTTGGGTTTATAATAATTTGTCCATCTACATAACCTACATTTACTGCTGCTGTTGGTCCACCAAATGGAATATCTGAAATTGCTAAAGCTGCTGCTGAACCTATCATAGCACATACTTCTGGGCTATTGTCTTGTTCTACTGAAAGAACTGTTGCAACAACACATACATCATTTCTGAAATCCTTTGGGAATAATGGACGAAGTGGTCTATCTATTGCTCTTGATGTTAATATTGCTTTGTCTGTTGGTTTTCCTTCTCTTTTTGTAAAGCTTCCTGGAATTTTTCCTACAGCATATAATTTTTCTTCATAATCTACTGATAATGGGAAAAAGTCAATTCCATCTTTTGGTTCTTTTGCAGCTGTAACATTTACCATTACAACTGTGTCTCCGTAGCGAACCATAACACTACCATTTGCAAGTTCTGCTATTTTACCTGTTTCTATTGTTAGCTTTCTTCCTGCAAGTTCTGTTGAATAAGTTTTAAACATAAATATTTCTCCTTTTCTTCCCCAAAAGTTCCAGGTACTTTTGAGGTAAACCTTTATTTCGTTTATTTTTATATCTTTATATATTTTCTAACAATACTTTTCTTAGCTGTAACCTCTACAATGTACTATTTTTTTATAGTATATTGTACAAGCTACATTCTAATTTCAAGTATTATTATAAAATAAAAACATTTTATAAAATTATAATTTATTATAAGACTACTTATTAAATTATAATTCTAATATATTACCCCATAAGTACCTGGCCATTTAGGGGTAAAAATAATTTTAAAATGGACGTTTCACTTTTATTTAGCAAAACGTCCTTTTTGATTAATTATTTTCTTAATCCTAATTTTTCAACGATATCTCTGTATCTTTGAACATCTTTATCACTTAAATATTTAAGTAAGCTACGTCTTGCACCTACCATTTTTAAAAGACCTCTTCTTGAGTGATTGTCTTTTTTGTGTACTTTTAAGTGTTCTGTTAATTCATTAATTCTTTCTGTTAAAAGAGCTATTTGAACTTCTGGAGAACCAGTATCTTTTTCATCTCTTTTATAAGTATTAATGATTTCTTGTTTTCTTTCTTTTGTCATTTTAGATTGCACCTCCTATTTTTTCTTATTTGCCTTAAACTGAGTTTAAGCAGGTTTTTCCTAAAACTAAGTATAAGGTATTTGTCTTTGACTTAAATATAATACCATGTTTTTCTAATAAATGCAATAGTAAAATGTAAAAAACATTAGGGACGGTCCTTTTTGTTCCGAAATCGGAACAGGAGGGACACTCCTTAATATTACAAAAACATATAAAAATGAGATAGAAATTTTATTTTTTTAGTTTCTATCTCATTTTTATTTTACTCACAATACTTATTTAATATTGCTCATATATTACCCAAATAATTTTGTGGTATATCTTCATTTCTATTACTTGAGACTTGTTGTCGCATTCTAAAGTTATGATTGGTAAAGGCGTCTATATTCAACATATTATACTATTTCACTTGTCATTGCATTTAAAATCGTTTTGTTACTCTGATTATTATCTTTTTGTTCATTCGTCTTATTAACATTTGTATTAGTATTATTTGCTTTTGTATTTGTAGTATTATTTACTACGGAATTTTCTGTCATATTTTGCTTTATACTATTATCTATAGTATTAGTAGTAACATTACTTTTATTACCACCTGTAGTTTCATTTGTAATATTGTTTGAAACTTCATTTTTTACAGCATTATTTATAACATTAGTATTTGTTGTTTCATTTTGGCTAGTATTATTTTTAGTATTTTCATTATCATTGTTTTCTTTTTGATTATCTTCATTTTTATATGTATGCCATGGATTTGATGAATCTGAATCTGTAGGATCCCAATTTCTTAAATAATCTGGATAAGATGATATTTTTCTAGCACTTGGTTTTCCTAGTGGTCCAGGATTTGAACTGCTATAAAATTCAACTTTTGTTCCTCTTGCACAATTATAGAAAATCCACTTTGCATCTGCTACAGTTAAACGAATACAACCTGCTGAAGCATAAGTTCCTAATTTATCATATTCCCAATATTCTAGACTAGACTTATCTTCCCATGTTAAATATGGAACTGAATGGAATAATATATTTCCTTTAATTTGCGTACTATAATGTCCATATACATCTCCTTGAAGTCTTAGCCACTCCCATCTTGCTGGTATTGAATATACACCTGAAGTTGGTGTAGCTACCCCTGTAGAACATACCATTGCTTTATATGGTACCGTATATTCTCCGTTTTCATCTTGCGTATATATTGTAACTACTTGTGCTCCATAATTTACTTTTATATAGTAAGGTATTGAACTATTTTTATTGTCATTCTTGTTATTTGTTTTATTAGTATCTTTGTTACCTTCTTCATTTTCATCTACTTCTTGTTCTAAGTCCTCTATACTCGCAAATTCCTCTACCTCTTCATTTACATTAATTAATATTTCTTCATTATTATTAAAGTTATTTTTTATATTAGAATTAGTCTGTTTCAAATTATTTTTTATGCATATACTTGTAATTATAGCCACTATTAATAATAAAACTACTATACTTCCTACTATAATCAAATTTTTATACTTTTTTATTTTTTCAAAATTCATTTTATTTTCCCCTTTTTTCTATCTTTTTTTATTTTATCACACATATTTTTTTATATCAATACTATTTGCATAGTATTTTAAAATAGATTTTTTTCAGTATTTTCAAAGGGTTTAAAACTTTTTGAATTTTTTTATATTTTTTTCAAAATAAGTATTGACATTTATTTTAAAATCTTGTATACTTAATCTCGTCGAAAGAAACAAGGTCGCTTAGCTCAGCTGGGAGAGCATCTGCCTTACAAGCAGGGGGTCATAGGTTCGAGCCCTATAGCGACCACCATTTTTTTTATTTAAAATTTGGCCTGGTAGTTCAGTTGGTTAGAACGCTAGCCTGTCACGCTAGAGGTCGACGGTTCGAGCCCGTTCCAGGTCGCC
>CAKPPO010000026.1 GCA_934177725.1 uncultured Clostridia bacterium
AGCTGACCAATACTAATAATTCGAGGGCTTAACCACTAATATAAAAAAAGAAGGTTGTTAAGTTTACTAAATATAAACTTTTTTCTATGTATTTTTGAGTGTGCTAAAAAAATTGCATACAAAACATTTCTAGTGACTATGACCTAAGAGGAAATACCTGTTCCCATGCCGAACACAGAAGTCAAGCTTTTAGGTGCCGAAGATATTTGTGGGTTACCCTGCTGAGAAAATAGGTTGTCGCTAGTTTTTTTATGTCTTTTTACATTTTATTAAAAAGTTATAAATTAGGAATAGTTGTGATTCTGAAGAAAATATGCATTTTACTTATAATTTTTATCTATTTATAAGTAAAAAAATGGAATAAATTTAGTAATTAAATATTTTTAATTTATGATTTTTATGTATAATAAACTTGCATAAAGTTTAAATATGTATTATTATATATAGTAATATATGAATTGAAAGGGAATATTATGGAAAAATTAGAAGAATATAAAAAGGCAATTGATAAAATGCTAAATAGCAACATAGAAAATGGTTTTGAGGCAGTAAAACAATTTGTAATTAATGATTATGCTAAAAAGAAAATAAACAGAGATGAATATTTAGAGTTAGCTAGATATGCTAGAGAATTAAGAGATATAAAGAAGCAACAAGTAGAAAAAATGACAAGAGAGCAACAGAGTGCTGAATATAAAAAAGATATATGTAAATTTAGAGAAAGGTTAGATATAAAGTATACTCCTATATATAAAGGTGAATATGGAAAAGTGGCACCTTCTAGAGATAAAGATAGAAAAGGAGTAGATAGATAATGTCTAAAATTGAGTGGAAGCCTGGAACTTTTATATATCCAATACCAGTAGTAATGGTAACATCAGGGACTATGGAAGAAGCTAATATAATTACAGTTGCTTGGACAGGAATATTAAATACAAATCCTGCAATGTGCTATATTTCAGTAAGACCAGAGAGGTATTCATATGATTTAATAAAAAATAGTGGTGAATTTGTTATAAATCTTACAAATGAAAAATTAGCATTTGCGACTGATTGGTGTGGAGTAAGGTCAGGAAGAGATTATGATAAATTTAAAGAAATGAAGCTTACTAAAGAAAAAGCAAAACATGTAAAATGTCCACTAATAAAGGAAAGTCCGGTCTCAGTTGAATGCAAAGTTAAAGAAATACGAGAACTCGGTAGTCACCATCTATTTATAGCAGATGTATTATCAATAGATGCGGATGACAAATATATTAATGAAAAGGGTGCTTTTGATATAAGTAAGTGTGATTTAATAGCATATGCAAATGGAGGATATTACTCATTAAATAAAAAAATAGGTAAGTTTGGGTTTTCAGTAGAAAAAAAGAAGAAAAAAAAGTAAAAAATATCATATAAATATTGACTTTTATAGAAGTATATGGTAGAATAGTTAAGCATATGTGGAGTGCATATGCTTTTTAAAATAGTTAAAACTTAAAAAATAAACAAAAAGTAGAACAGTGGAGGTGTTTTAAAATGGCTGCAAAAGGAGCAAGAGAACCAATTACATTAGAATGTACAGAATGTAAAAGAAGAAATTACATGACAGAAAAAAACAAAAAAAATAATACAGACAGATTAGAAATTGTTAAGTATTGCAAATACTGCAAAAAACGTACAACTCATAAAGAAACAAAATAGCCTTTTTAAGGAGGAAAAAAGAAATGCCAAAAGAAGCAAAAAGTAAAAAAGATAAAAAACACTTTTTTAAAGATTTTAAAGCAGAACTTAAAAAAGTTATTTGGCCAACACCAAAGCAATTAGTAAATAATACAGTTGCAGTTATTACAATTGTATTAATTACAGCAGCTATAGTTTTTGTACTAGATTTTGCATTTGAAAAAATGAATACATTTGGTATAAATAAATTAAAAGCTAAAGTAGAATCAAAAAATGAAACGGTAAATAGTCAAGTAATAAACAATGAAACTTCAAATACAGAGGAAGTATCTGAAAATACTAATGTAGTTGAAGAATAAAGGAGGCTTATCTTTATGTCTCAAGAAACAGAAAACTTAGAACCAAAGTGGTATGTAGTACATACATATTCTGGATATGAGAACAAAGTAAAAACAGACTTAGAAAAAACAGTAAAAAATAGAGAGTTAGAAGATTACTTTTTTGAAATAGTTGTTCCAATGGAAGAGCAAATAGAAATTAAAAATGGTAAAAAGAAAACAAATCTAAAAAAAGTTTTTCCAGGTTATGTTTTAGTAAAAATGATAGTAACAGAAGCAACTTGGTACATAGTTAGAAACACTAGAGGAGTTACAGGATTTGTAGGTTCTGGAACTGATCCTATTCCACTTACAGAGCAAGAAATTAGACAAATGGGATTTGAACTACCAAGTGTAAATGTTGATTATGTAGAGGGAGATTCAGTTTCTATTACAGGAGGATCTTTTGATGGATTTGTAGGAACAATACAAGAAATAAACAAAGATAAACACAAAGTAAAAGTATTAGTGTCTATGTTTGGAAGAGAAACTCCAATAGAAGTTGACTTTTCACAAGTTACAAAAATTGTTTAAAATGGAAACAAAACTAGCCATAGGCTAGAAGTAGTAACCAAATTAATAAATAATCTATAATTATTAGATGTAATATACATCAAAACTTAAAGGAGGTGCAATAAAATGGCAGAAAAAGAGATTAGTAATTTAATCAAATTACAAATTGAAGCAGGAAAAGCTACTCCAGCTCCACCAGTTGGACCAGCATTAGGATCTAGTGGTATCAATATCATGCAATTCGTTAAAGAATTTAATGATAGAACTGCTAGCCAAGCTGGAATGATTATACCAGTAGTTATAACAGTATATAAAGATAAATCTTTTACTTTTATAACAAAAGTACCACCAGTAGCAGGATTAATTAAAAAAGCGATTAAACTACAAAAAGGTTCTGGAAAACCAAATAGGGATAAAGTAGGAACTATAACAAAAGCACAAGTAGAAGAAATCGCTAAAGAAAAAATGCCAGACTTAAATGCAGCATCATTAGAAGCAGCAATGAGTATGGTAGCAGGAACTGCAAGATCTATGGGTGTTGTAGTTGTTGACTAATAAAAATTATGGGAGAAACTTATAAAAGGTTTCGTTAATACCAAAGGAGGAAAGAAAAATGGGAAAAAGATTCGAAGAATCTTCAAAGCTTGTTGATAAAAACAAACTTTATGATGTAAAAGAAGCATTAGACTTAATCGAAAAAATGCCAAAAGCAAAATTCGATGAAACAGTTGAATTACACGTTAAATTAGGTGTAGATTCAAAACATGCTGACCAACAAGTAAGAGGTACAACAGTACTTCCAAATGGTACAGGTAAAACACAAAAAGTATTAGTATTTGCCAAAGGACCAAAAGCAGAAGAAGCTGAAAAAGCAGGAGCTGATTTTGTTGGTGCAGAAGAATTAATACCAAAAATTGAAAAAGAAAATTGGTTTGACTATGATGTAATCGTAGCAACTCCAGACATGATGGGTGTTGTAGGTAGATTAGGTAAAGTATTAGGACCAAAAGGATTAATGCCAAACCCTAAATCAGGAACAGTAACAATGGATGTTACAAAAGCTATAAACGAAATTAAATCTGGTAAAGTAGAATACAGATTAGACAAAACAAATATTATTCATTTAGGTTTTGGAAAAGTTTCATTTGGTGCAGAAAAGTTAGCTGAAAACTATGATGCAATAATGAGTGCAATTATAAAAGCAAAACCAGCAGCAGCAAAAGGACAATACATTAAGAGTGTTGCTATTTCTACAACAATGGGACCTGGAATGTATATTGATCAAAAATAATTATAGTAGCCAAAGAAAGTAGGCAAATAAAATAAGTCCTACCGAGGCAAATAGAGAATCGGAAAATAAAATCCAATCTTTATATGCCTTGGAAAATGGCTATAAGATTGGATTTTTTATATGTTAAATATGTAGCTATTGTAAAATAGTCATATAGAGAAATCTTATTAATTCTAGGAGGTGAAAATTTAAAAAATGGCAAGTGAAGTTATTTTAAAACAAAAAGAAGAAGAAGTAAAAGCATTAGCAGAAAAACTTAAAGATGCAAAATTAGTACTTTTAACAGATTATAGAGGAATTTCTGTAGAAGCAGTTACTGGATTAAGAAACACATTAAGAGATGCAAAATCTGAATATAAAGTTATCAAAAATAACATTATAAAAAGAGCATTAGATGCAAATGGAGAAAATGGTTTAGATGAAGTTCTAGAAGGACCAACAGCAGTAGTAATAGCTGAAGAAGACTATGTAGATCCATTAAAAGCAATCTATAATTTTGCAAAAGAAAATGATTTTTATAAAATCAAAGGTGGTATAGTTGAAGGAAAAATAATGACAACAGAAGAATTAATTGCTTTAGCAAAATTACCATCAAGACAAGAATTACTTGGTATGCTTGCAGGTGGATTACTTGGAACTATTTCAAAATTCGCTGTTGCACTTGATCAAGTTAGAATGCAAAAAGAAAACGCATAATAGAATAAATATTTAATATAGAGTTGTGAACTTAAATCACAAGAAAGTAAAAAATATTAGGAGGAAATAAAAATGATAGAAGAATTATTAGAAAAAATCGACAGCTTAAAAGTAGCTGAACTTGCTGAATTAGTAAAAGCAATTGAAGAAAAATATGGAGTATCTGCAGTAGCAGCAGCTGCACCAGCAGCTGGAGCAGCAGGAGCTGCAGCAGCTGAAGAAAAAACATCTTTTGATGTAGTATTAAAAGACGCTGGAGCAAACAAAATCCAAGTAATCAAAGTTGTTAGAGATGCAACAGGATTAGGATTAAAAGAAGCAAAAGAATTAGTAGACGGAGCACCAAAAACAGTTAAAGAAGGAGCTTCTAAAGAAGAAGCAGAAGAATTAAAAGCAAAATTCTCAGAAGCAGGAGCAGTTGTTGAATTAGCTTAGTTTATAAAACAAAAATCACTAAATTATTTTAGTGATTTTTTTTATAGTATCTTAAATATTTTATGTAAAAATGTTATTACTAAAAATGCACAAAATACTAGCGTTTAGCAAAACTATTGAAGTATAATAAAATATATTGAATAATATTTTTTACCAAAGATAAGAATTGATTCGAAAGAAATTGAAAAATTTTTCAAGGTTATATATTCTTTTATTTGAATAAGGAGGAATTTTTTTATGAAGAAAAACAAAGGAGTAACATTAGTAGCATTAGTAGTAACAATAATAATCTTAATATTGCTAGCAGGAGTGAGTATTAACCTAACCTTGGGAGAGAATGGGCTAATAAATAAAGCAAAGCAAGCTAAAGAAATGCAAAAGCTTGCAGAAATAAAAGAGAAAATAGGGATAGAACTTATAACAGCACAAGTTGAAGCAACAGAAAGAAATGAAATACTAGAACAAGAGCAAATAAAGGATATAGTTTCTAATTATGGGGAATTACAAGAAGATAATGATACAATACATTTAAAAGATATAGACAAAGAAATTAGCTTATCAGAAATATATAAAGGAACTATAACAACAGTAGGGAGTTATAGTGAAAATAAAGCCAAAATGGAACTTATGGAAAAGCAAATAGAGAATCTAGAGAAAAATTTAGAATTGTTAACATCTTCAGATGATCAAAAGGCAGAAGAAATATTAAAACTAAATAAGAAAATAAATGAACTAGAAAATGAAAAAATTGAAATAGAACAAAATTATAAAAAAGAAATTAGTGATGCAAAGGAAGTAATAGCAACAGCAATAACAAATCAGGGAGTGAACACATCAAATACAGATGAATTTATAAATATGGCAAAAAACATAGGATCATTAGCAACAAAAAAATATGAAGAGGGAATAGATTATGCAGATGGAAGAATTAATACGGATAGTAATAATTATAAATCTGGATATAATGCAGGAATTAGTGCTAGCTCTATAAATGCAAAGTACTTAGGGTCAACTCACATATGCCCAAATAATGCATATAGTGGATATACAAAACAGGGAACTATTAGTACAACAGCTGCAAAAAATGGAATATTACTAATATGTGCATATGCAGATGGAAATGGTACTTGTGCTAATAATACATATTCAATAACTGGTGCAACAATTAAAGCAACCATAAGAACAGGTCTACCATCATGGGGAAATTGTGAAGCTATAGTTTTAGTTTTATCTGATATTACTGCATCAACACATACTATAACATGTGCAAATCCTAAAAACGCATCTAGCTCAACCAATTATAAGTGCTATTTATATTCAATATAAAAACTGTGTAATGTATTACACAGTTTTTTTATATTTTAGGAAAGTTATCATAGTATAATAACTTTATATAGAAGATAAATATGGTAAGATTTAGATTTTTTTTAATTTACATTTGCTAGAAAATCTTAAGAACGCTTTTTTACTAGACTTGATAGTCAGTTTTACAAAAAAATTTGAAAAACTATTGCATAAATCAAATATAAGTAATAAAATGGCATTATTATATTTGATATATCTAATTATAAGTTATAAAATATTATATTACAAATATATATTATAAAAAGGATCAAGGAGAAAATAAAAATGATTATACTATTAGATGCAATGGGTGGAGACAATGCACCAGATGCGAATATTAAAGGTGCTGTAAAGGCAATTAATGATATAGAAGCAGAAGTATGTTTAATAGGTAATAAAGATATTATAAATAATAAAATAAAAGAATTTTATGGAAAAAATGATATAAAAGAAATATCACCAAAACTAAGTATTTATCATACAACAGAAACTATAGAAATGTGTGATATACCAACACAGGCAATTAAACACAAAAAAGATTCATCTATGGTAGTAGGATTTAAGTTATTAAAAGAAGGAAAAGGAGATGTATTTATCTCTGCAGGAAATTCAGGAGCACTTTTAACAGGAGCAACTTTAATTATAGGAAGAATAAAAGGAATAGATAGACCAGCAATAGCAGGAATACTACCATCTTATAAGGGAAGACTTATGCTAATGGATTGTGGAGCAAATACAAATTGTAAGCCTATAAATTTACTTCAATTTGCTCAAATGGCTACTATATACAATAGGAATACATTTGGAATAGAACATCCAACAGTTGGACTATTAAATATAGGAACAGAAGAGACCAAAGGAAACGATTTAGTAAAAGAAAGTTACCAATTGCTAAAAGAAAAAGCAGAAGAGCTAGATATAAACTTTGTAGGAAATGTAGAAGGAAGAGACGCTTTTTCTGGAAAATTGGATATACTAATAGCAGACGGATATACCGGAAATGTATTTTTAAAAACAGTAGAAGGTGTAGGAAAATTAGTAAAAAGAACGTTATCAGAAAGCATTAAGAAAAATATATTTACAACTATTGGAGCAATACCAGCACTTCCAGCAATAAACAGTTTAAAAAAGGCTATGGATTATAAGGAATATGGTGGAGCATTATTCTTAGGAGTAAACAAACCAGTTGTAAAGGCACATGGAAGTAGTGATGCAAAAGTATTTGAATTTACTATAAAGCAAGCAGAACAATTTGTTAAAAATAAAGCAGTGGAAAAAATGATAGAAAAATTTGAAAAATAATGCTTGACAATTATATAAACTTGTAATATTGTAAATAAAAATGGAAAACACTTGAGAGGGGGTGTAAAGGAATGACACAAGAAGAAATATTTGAAAAAGTAAAAGGAATTATTGTAGAACAATTAGGTGTAGCTGAAACAGCAGTTTCAATGGAAGCATCTTTTATAGATGATTTAGGAGCAGATTCACTAGATATAGTAGAATTAATAATGGCATTAGAAGAAGAATTTGATACAGAAATCCCAGATGCAGACGCTGAAAAAGTAGTTACAGTTGGTGATGTAGTTGACTACATAAAAGATCATGTAGAATAATTACAAATTATAAATTATAAATTGAAAGGTAAATATACCTTTCTTTTTTTTGACCAAAGTAAGCTATTTTCAAATGTTCGAAAAAAGAAAGGTTTATTTTTTAGCCGTTCTTTAACAGAAATAACATATATATTTGATGAACTAAGCACATGACTATATCTAAAAGATGTATATTATATAATAAAATTATTAAAAAGTTTAAGAGATAAAAGAGATACTGCAATAATAATAGAACATATAATCTAAGTTTCTAATAGCACAAGAAAAACGATGAAATTGCAAAAAACATATTGACTAATAAGTAAAGTATTGCTAAAACAGAAACAGAGCAAGCAAAGCAAAATGAAGAAATAGGTTTAAACGAAACAGCAAAATATATTGAAGAAATGGGAGCAAGTGGAGGTACAACAAATCCGCCAACAGAGATAAAAGAAATAACAGAAGTAAAAGGTGGAGATTACTTTGAAAAAACAACAACAGTAAAAGATACCAATGGAAACTTAGTAAAAGTACCAGAAGGTTTTAAAATAGCAGATGATAGTGGAACAAATGTAACAGAGGGAATAGTAATAGAAGATAATGATATAATAGAGGGAATTGGAAATAATAGAGGAAACCAATATGTATGGGTACCAGTAGGAACAGGAATAAAGAAAGCAGATGGAACAACAGTAGATATAACACTTGGAAGATATAGGTTTGCAAATGGTACAGATGATAAAACAGAAGATGGAACAACAGTACTTGCAAAAGGAACACCAATATTGCAACAAAGTGCGGAAAATTATACACAAGAAGTATTAATAAATTCACTTTATAAAGAATTAGCAACATTTAGAACAGGGGTAGCAAGTAGTGGTACAGATGGATTAAATACAACAGCCTTAAATTTAAAAGGATTTATAGATAGTGTAAAAGCAAATGGAGGCTACTATATAGCACGTTA
>CAKPPO010000027.1 GCA_934177725.1 uncultured Clostridia bacterium
AAAAACATGATGGAGCATATGTATTCAAATCATTTATGCCAGGTAAATATGTAGTAAGATTCATATATGGAGATACTGTAAAAACAGTATTAACAAAAGATGCAAAAACTTCTGTAAATAAAACTCTAGAAAAGACAGGATTAAACCAAAAATCATACAATGGACAAGACTATAAATCAACAATATATCAAGAAAACATAACTCAAGAGAAAAAATATGTATGGAGAGAAAAATCAACATGGGGAAACGGCCAAGAAAATCTAGGTAAAGTTTTAACAGAAATTACAGCTTATAATAAAGAAACATCAGACCATAACGAAAGAGCAAGTGTTCCAACTTTAGATCAAAATGGAAACTTAGACATGACAAAACAAAAAGGTTATTTATACGATATAACAGCTTCAGATGCAAAAACTGATGTTTCAGATGCAAAAGATATAGAATCTCGCAGAACAGAAGTAATATCTTATTCAGAAAATAATGCAATAAACCATATAGCAGAAGTATTAGTTTCACATAGAGAACTACCAGAATACTTGGGAAAGAGTTATAATAAAACACAAATGCAAAGCTTAATAGATGAATTAATGGAAAAAACACAAATGAAAGCAGAAACAGGTGTAATGGTAATAGAACTTGAATACGACCAAACAGGAACAGACGGAAACAAAAAGGATAACTCATATAAAATAGCTAATGTAAATTTAGGACTAGAGGAAAGAGCAAAAGCAAATTTAGCAATAAATAAGGAAGTAGTAAATGCAAAACTAACTTTGGCAGATGGAAGTGTACTATTTGATGCACAAGATACAGCACAAAATGTATTATGGAGAGACCATAAAGCCTATAAAGTAGGGTATAAAGGGAACTTCATGGATGAAGGATTATTTGGAAATATTACAAACATAAGAAATAAAAACTCAAGCAAATTTGGTCTAATACAATTAAGTATGGACGAAGAATTAATGCATGGTGCAACAATAAAAATTACATACAAAATTACAGTAAGCAATGTAGGAGAAGTAGATTATAAAGATAATTGCTTCTACTATACAGGAATAGTAAAAGATAAAAGCACAGTAGTAAGAACAAGAGCAGATGAGGTAATAGACTATATAGCAAATAATTTGCAATTCTATGAAAAAGAAAACCCAGACTGGAAAGTAATAAGCAATAAAGACTTAATAGAACAAGGATTAGTTAATAGTGAACTTAAAAAAATAGTAGACAGATATAATACTATAATAATAACAAAGAACTTAAGCGAGAACCTAGTACCAACTTTATATAAAGAAAAGGTAAATAGTAATACAAAAGACAATGTAAGCGTGCCATTAGTATTAACACAATTAATTACAACGGAAAATAATACAGATGACTTAACATACAGGAACATTGTAGAAATTGTAAAAACAAGCAATAATGTTGGTAGAAGAAATGAATACTCTGTAGTAGGAAATCAAGATGCAACAAAAGAGCCACAAGAACTAGATTCAGATAAAGCAGAAGTAGTAAAAATATTGCCACCATTTGGAGAAACTATGCAATATATTAAAATAATACTAATTGTAATTTCAACAATAGGAATAATAATTGTGGGTATAATATTTATTAAGAAAAAAGTATTGGTAAAGTAACATAATACAAAAAAAGATAAAAAATGGTTAATTTTTGATAAAATTAACCATTTTTTTACATTTTATATTGACAAAGTTAAATAAAAATGGTATTATGTTAAATGTAAAGTCAAATGGCTAAATGCCAAAGCAAAGTAATCAATCTTATATTAAAGGAGGATTCAATTATGAAAAGAAAAACAAACAAACGGAAACATCTGGTATTACTGCTGGTATTAAGCATGCTGATGGCAAACATCTTATGCGCATGTGGCTCTTCAAACGAAGTAGCAGCAACCTCTACAAAAGAGGAAACAACACCGGTAAAAGAAGAAACACAGCCTGAAGTAGCAGAAACCGAAGAAGCAGCACCGACAGAAGAAAGCGAAGCAGTTGAAGAAACTGAAACAGAGGCGGAAGAAATCGAAAATCCTGAACCTGTGGAATATGAAGGAATCGATTTAGATTCACCACTTCCTACCTTTGAATGGGCAAAAGAGTCTTTTCCGGGAGTTATAGACGAATATAAATTAGTAGTTTATAACGACGAAACAAATTACAGGGTAATTGTGGAAGATGGTCAAACCATAAAATTCCATAAGGATGATAAGCTATTAAGCTATTGTCCAACTCGGTTAGATTCTGTTGGAAACTTAGGTTTCTTAGAGGATTATGCTGAAGAATACGCGCCAGCAGATTTTTCATTTGATATGTGTGCAAGGTGTAATGTTGAAGGAGAAACCTGGGAGGAAGGAGAAAAAGAAATTAGAATAGAAATAACTGATGGAACAGAGAAAAAAACTCTTACTGCAACATTAGTATTTGTAGATTAACTTTTTCATTCGTATCATTTTTCCGTTTTGTGCGAAAGCCACGTAAAACTTATAAGTATTACGTGGCTTTTACTATTAATAAGAGTTATTAATATTGACAAGTTTGTAAAAAAATGGTATTATGTTAAACGTAAAGTCAAATGGCTAAATGCCAAAGTAAAGTAATCAATCTTATATTAAAGGAGGATTCAATTATGAAAAGAAAAACAAACAAACGGAAACATTTGGTATTACTGCTGGTATTAAGTATGCTGATGGCAAATATCTTATGCGCATGTGGCTCTTCAAACGAAGTAGCAGTAACCTCTACAAAAGAGGAAACAACACCAGTAAAAGAAGAAACACAGCCTGAAGTTGTAGAAACCGAAGAAGCAGTACCGGCAGAAGAAAGCGAAGCAGTTGAAGAAACTGAAACAGAGGTGGAAGAAATTGAAAATCCTGAACCAGTGGAATATGAAGGAATCGATTTGAATTCTACATTGCCTGCTTATGAATGGGTAGAACAGTCTTTCCCCGGAGTTATAAATGATTTTAAATTGGTAATTTATAATGACGAGACAAATTATAAAGTAATTGCAGAACCCGGGCAAAAAATTAGGTTTCATAGAGATGATAGACTGTTAGTTTACACTCCTAATCAATATGGTAACTATGGAACAGTAGATTACTTCATAGAAGAGGGTGATATATTTTCTCCGGATAATGAATCATATGTATTAGACAGCTTTTATGAATTAGATGACGATACATGGGAAGAAGGAGAAATGGATGTGTCATATACTGTAATAAAACCAAACTCAGAAAAGGAAGATGTAGATATTACTTTAGTCTTTGTAGATTAATTTGTAGTTGTATCTACAGTTCCCGTTTGAAACAAAGACCCCGTAGAACTTATAAGTTTTACGGGGCCTTTTTTGGCAATATATATTATTCTATATAGAAAATTAGTTTAAGATAGTAAAATTTCCTCTATAGCGGAAATTTTTTTAATAAATAAGAAGAAATAATTACGGAATAAATAAATTAAGACGGTAAAATTTACTATTTAATGCAATAAAAAAATTATAAAAATTATCTTTTTTAGAGAAATAATAAAAGATAATTACTAAAAAAGATAATTTTGTAATATGAATTTAATATTTTTAGTAAAAAAAATAGTTTCCGTAGGAAAAAACATAAAAATACATTTTTTGTAAAAATATAAATGGTTGAAAAACAAGGAAAAGTGTGCAAAGATAGTAAAAAAGAGATAATTTAATAAAAAATTTATGAAAAAACATGGAACAAAATGGAATTATACATAAAAACTTTAAAAAAACATTGAAAATATTGAAAAATATTAAAAAATAGAGTATAATAAAATATGATGAGCAATTATGTTTTAAATTTAAAATATTAGGAGGAAATTTCTATGAACAAAACAAAAACAAAAATACTAGCAAGCATGTTAATATTCATAATAATGTTTAGTTATTTAAGCATTGTAGGAGAAGTATTAGCAAATAGTTCATTAGCAACAAATCAAGTAAATGTTGAGTTTGATACATACTTTAAAGATAATAACGAAAAAACATATGCAACAATAAAAACAATAGGAGAGGAAAACTATTTATATGCTACTATAACAGTAAAAAATGCAGGATATTTAAAAAATGCAATAGTAGATTTAAATAATCCAAACTTTAAAGTAACTAATAACTATAGTGCAAAAGAAATATCCAAAATAGAAGATAATAAAATATATTTTAACCAAATAAAGAGTGGAGATACCGTACAGTTAGCAATTCCAATAGAAATGTCAATAAGTGATAATATTTCTTTATCAGAAATATATAAAGAAAATAAAATAAAATTCACTGGTACATATATAGATGGAGATGGAAATCAAAAGCAAGCTAAAAAAGATGTTACGGTTAATTTAGCATGGACAGCAGAAAAACAAGCTGAATTAAATGTAAATATTGCTAAATTTGTTTCTTGTAAAGTAAACGAAGAAAAAGTAACTGTTCTACAAATGGATGTAGAGTCATACTTAAAAGATAATACATTACCTATAAAGGAAGATAAAATAGAAGTTTCAATTCCAACTATAAATGGCTTAAAGCCAATTCAAGTTAAAGTAATTGCCAATACAACTAAGGCAACAAATGGAGACGAAATAGGAAAAAACTTTAACTCTTCAAATTATGATTACAGTGAAACTGAAAACAAAGTAACCATTACAGTAAAAAATGATATTAACCAAGAAAATTTAATTTCTTGGAAAAAACAAGCTAAAGATCAATTTTCAGTAATTTGTGTATACAAACAAGAAATAACAGGAGCAAATATACCAGTAACAATAAAAGCAAACTCAAACTTAAGCATATACGAAACAAGTATAA
>CAKPPO010000028.1 GCA_934177725.1 uncultured Clostridia bacterium
ATAAGATTATAACAAAAAAAGAGTTGCGTGAGCAACTCTCAAAGGAAAAATTTATTTTTCCTATTTTTTATATAGTAGGAAACTTAATAATATATTTGAACACGTAGTCAAATACCAAAATTTACTTGCAAAAATGGGAAGAAGATTATATAATAATAAAAGATTTTTATATGAGGGTGAAAAAATGAATAAAACGAAAAGAAAAATATTTGAAACCTCTATGAAGTTATTTGCAGAGAAAGGCTATGATGCTACAAGCATAGAAGAAATAACAGCAACTGTTGGAGTTGCAAAGGGAACTTTGTATTATCATTTTTCTAGTAAAGAAGAGATATTTAAATTCCTAGTAGAAGAAGGTGTAAAACTTTTAAAAAATAGTATAGAAATAAAGACAGATAAATTAACCAATTCTATAGATAAAATAAGAGCAATTATATTAATACAAATAAAAGTATTAGTAAAATACGAAAATTTTATAACTATCATTTTAAGTGAGATTTGGGGAACAAGTGAACGTTCAAAAATGTGTCGTAGTATAGTTTTTGAATATATTGAAATGATAGAAGAAATAGTAAAAGAGGGAATAGAAAAAGGAGAAATACGAGAGCTAGATTCAAATGTAGTTGCTTCAGGAATATTCGGATTTGTTTGTTCAAGTTTAATATACAAATTAAGAAATAATGAAGAAATAGAAGTAATAGAATTGTATAAAGAAATAGAAAAAACTTTTATTACAAAGTTACAAAAAAAGGAGAAGTAAAATGAGAATATTAAATGATTTTAAAATACCAAATTTCAAATTTAAAAAAATAAAAATGAAAGATGTAGAGAATATTGAGGAAGTAAAAGTAGATTATGAAAGATTGCAAAAAAAACAAGCAATAGCGCAAAAAAGAAAACAAAAAGGTTATGAGACAACAGACTATAAAACAATAAAAGAAATATTTGAAATGGCAATAGAAAAATATTCAGATAATATATTTATGTTAGAAAAATTTACACCAAAGGGAGATTTTACAGAAATTACATATAAAGAATTCACAGATGACGTAATAGCCTTAGGAACAGCACTAACTAAAAAATATAATTTAAAAGATGAAAGAGTAGTTATTATTGGAGAAAACACATATCATTGGTATGTTTCATATATGGCTATGCTTTGTGGCGTTGGGATAGCAGTTCCAGTAGACAAAGAATTGCCAGTAAATGAAATAGAAAATGTTATAAAACGTGCTAGAGCAACAGCAGTTATATATTCTACTAAAAAAGCAGATGTAATAAAAAAGGTTGAAGACAAACTTCCACAAGTAAAATATTTTATGCAAATGAACTCAGATGAAAAGTTAATAGGAAGAGAAGTAGGGCTAAATACTGTTATTAATCAAGGAAAGCAAATAGTAGAAAAAGGGGATAGTTCTTTTATTAAAATAGAAGTAGAACCAGAAGAATTTAAAGTATTAATATTTACTTCAGGAACAACATCTAACTCAAAAGGAGTAATGATATGTAATAAAAATTTAGCACAAAACATAAATGCAGTAAATCCATATGTAAAAATACATGAAACAGATAGATTCTTTTCTATATTGCCTTTACATCATACATATGAATCTACAATAGGTTTCTTACTTCCAGTTGCAAGAGGATCTTCTATTGCAGTATGTCAAGGTTTAAAATATATAGTACCTAACTTAAAAGAAACAAAACCAACAGCATTACTTGCAGTTCCACTATTAATAGAAAATCTTTACAAAAAAATAAATCAAACAATAGACAAAAGTGGAAAAACAGCTATGGTAAATTCAATGATGCAAATAACAAATGCATTAAAAAATGTTGGAGTAGATATAAAGAAAACAGTATTTAAAGAAATATATGAAAATTTAGGTGGAAAACTAAGATTTGTTGTTTCAGCAGCAGCTCCAATAGATCCAAAAGTAGGAAAATGGATGCAAGATTTAGGAATAATATTCCTTCAAGGGTATGGACTAACAGAAACAGCTCCTATAGCAGCACTTACACCACAATATGACACAAGAGTAGGATCAGCTGGAAAAGCAGTTGTTTGTGCAGAATTAAAAATAGATAATCCAAATGAAAAAGGTGAAGGAGAGGTCTTAATAAAAAGTGAAACATTAATGCTTGGATATTATGAAGATCAAAAAGCAACAGATGAGGTCATAGAAACAGATGAACATGGAAACAGATGGTTCCATTCAGGGGATGTTGGATACCTAGATAAAGATGGCTTCTTATATATAACAGGAAGAATAAAAAATGTAATAGTAACTCAAAATGGAAAAAATATTTATCCAGAAGAAATAGAATTAATGTTAGGTGATATACCAGAAATAAAAGAATGTATGGTATATGGAAAAGAAGTCGAAGGAGAGAAAGAACTAATTATTACTGCAAAAGTAATACCAAACTTAGAAGAAATACAAAAAGAACATAAAGGCGAACTAACAGATGAACAAATTCATGATATTATTTGGGAAAAAATAAAAGAAGTAAATCATAAATTAACATCATACAAAGCAATAAAAAAATTAGAAATAAAGAAAGATGAATTTGCAAAAACAACTACAATGAAAATTAAAAGATATGTAGAAATAAATAAAGATAAATAAAAAATATTTTATAGAAAAAAATTCCTAAAATAGAAAAAAATATTTACGGAAATAACGATTTTGCTATTGACAGATTGTAATAATTTGTATTAAAATAAAAATGAAGTCAAATTATAAAATATTATAATTCCTATTGTAGTTTTTTGTAGAAAAAATATAATATAGCAATACATAGGAAAAGGGAGGAGTTTACAATGTCTAAATCTGGCATAGTAAATGTGAGAATGGTAATCACAGAAGAAAAAATGTTATCAAATATTGATAAAGTACAAAAATTAATCAATCCAAAAAGTAAAAAACAAATCATTCAATTAGATGATGATACATACTTTAAAGATTTAATAGAATCAATAAAAACTTACTTGGTGGAATATCCAAAGAAAAAGAATTTTCCAGCAAGTGTATATAAAGCTGCTTATGGTTTAGTAGAATTTGCAACAAATCAATTCGAAGAAAATACAAAACAAATAGAAGAATTAATTCGTCAAAGAGAAGCAAATATTGCATTAGCAGGGGACTTAAAAGAAATTTTAGAAGTAGTAACAGCTAAAGAAGACGGATGGAAACAAGAACTTAAAGAGGCTTCTAAAAATTTACCAGAGGATATAGTAGAAACATTAGAAATAATAGGAAAAGCAAGAACAAATACTTCTCAAAACTATCAAGATGCAGTTAAATTAGTAAATGCAAGAATTGTAAACTTAGAATCAAACTTACATATAGAAATAGATATGGAAAGAATCGAAGATAGATCAAAAGCATTAAGCTATATTGGAATTGAAATTGCAGATGCACTAAAATTAATTCCAACACCACAAGAAGAAGTTATGGAAGTTGAAGAATTAGCAGAAGCACCAGTTGCAACAGAAGAAAATAAACAATATATAGAAGAAACTAGATTTGAAGTTAAACCATCTTTATGGCAAAGAATTAAAGAAAGCAAAATAGTTAGAGCTATTAGATATGCTTTCAAAATTAGAGTTGTATTAGATGTTCCAGCATTACCAGAAGGTAGAGGAGAACAAAGATAATATAAATTTTAATAAACAGTAGTCAAAAGTAGGTTAGAAAATTAGTGTTTCTAACCTACTTTATATTGTTATAAAAATAGAAAATAATTTAAAAAAATTAAAAAAATTTAAATAATCTATTGACAACAAGTTAAAAGTTTTGTATAATCAAACTTGTGTTAAGCACATGCTCCCTTAGCTCAGTTGGTCAGAGCAACCGGCTCATAACCGGTGGGTCCAAGGTTCGAATCCTTGAGGGAGCA
>CAKPPO010000029.1 GCA_934177725.1 uncultured Clostridia bacterium
TCTGTAACTTTGGCGAGTTAGGTGTGAGTTTTTTCAAACTTAATTCGGCAAAACCACGTTTGTGGATTTGTCATTTACTATATTTATTATAAGCTATTTAAAGATAAAAAGTCAAGAAAAAATATAAAGTTATAATAAATAAATAGTAAGTTGTCGCTGAGGTTGAGATAAAAGAATATATAGAAAAATGGGTATATATAAATTATGAATATACTCATTTTTGCACTATATTATGTAAAGCGTTAAATATATAGTATAATGTAAGTATAGTTCTACATATTGCAAAAAATAAAAAAATTAAGGAGGGAATTTATTTGAAAGAGTTATTTGTTAAAAATGTAGTAAATGAAACTACAGATTTTTTAGACAATAACCAAAGAATAAAATTAAAAGAAATACTTACAGAAATATGTATATATTATAGAATTGAGAAATTAGAACAAAGTCAAAAAGAAGAAATGCAAAGGAATAATGAAGATATTCTAAACAGATTTATATCATCAAAAGAAATTGAGGGTTGTTCAACAAGAACTTTAAATTACTACAGAGATAATATAAGTAAAATGCTTAATATTGTAAATCTTCCAATAAATGAAATTACTACCGAAATATTAAGGAACTATTTATCCGATTATAAAAGTAACTCATCTGCAGGAATGGTAACAATAGATAATATAAGAAGAACATTATCAAGTTTCTTTGCGTGGTTAGAAAACGAAGATTATATTGTGAAAAGTCCAGTTAGAAGGATTTATAAAGTAAAAACAACTAGAAGAGTTAAAGAAACATTAATAGATGAGAATTTGGAAAAGTTAAGAGATACTTGTTCAAATGTAAGAGATTTAGCAATATTAGAACTATTAATTTCAACTGGTATGAGAGTTGGAAAAATTACAAGACTAAATATATCAGATATGAATTTTCAAGAAAGAAGTTGTATTGTTTTAGGTAAAGGCAATAGCGAAAGAGAGGTTTATTTTAGTGCAAAAAGTAAAATGTATATAAAGAAATATTTTGAAACAAGAACTGATGGTAATGAAGCATTATTTGTATCATTATTTGTATCATTAATAAAACCATATAACAGACTAGGTATATCTGGAATCGAAATATTAATAAGAAATTTTGGAAGAAAAGCTAATATAAATAATGTGCATCCTCACAAATTTAGAAGGACAATGGCAACTATTGCAATAGATAAAGGTATGCCTATAGAACAAGTACAAAAATTGTTGGGGCATATAAAAATAGATACGACAATGGAATATGCAATGGTTAATCAAAATAATGTAAAAAACTCACATAGAAAATATATTACATAATTAAAATACTATATTAAGAACAATTAAAAATTTAAATGTCTGAATTTGTGGACAAATGGAAGAAAATGTAATATACTGTAAACAGTTTAAAGAAAAAGACAGTAAAAAAATATAAAATTTAATGGTTTGGGATTTGATTTTAAATTAATACTAAAATCATTTATATTATATATTGTATCACCATTTTTCTGATTTATGAGTTTTTATGGAAGGAGAACAAATATGTTAAATGAACAAAATAAATTATATGAATTTTTAAATGAAAATAATAGTTTAAACGAAATTCAAGATTACATAAGAAAAATAATTACAATTAGAGGTTTTTCAGAACAAAGAGTGCAAGATAAAATGCTACTATTGCTTGAAGAAACTGGTGAATTAGCAAAAGCAATAAGAAAAACACTACCTGAAGCTTCAATCGATTATGATAAAATAGAAAATTATACAGATATTGAAGAAGAAATTGCAGATGTATTTATTGTACTTGTTTCTATATGCAATAGATTAAATATAAATTTATATGGCGCAATGAAGAAAAAAGAAGAAAAAAATATAAAAAGACAATGGAAAGTAAATAAAGTAGAGAAAAATGAACAATAGACAATCATTATATTTATTATGGGCAACTATTCTTAATCAATCTCAAAGTGCAGAAAAAGTACTTAAAAATACATTTGAATTGTTTAAAAGACTAAACTTGCTTTCAAATTTTGATAAAGAATATAAAAATATTAATTATGAAAATATATAAAAAGGTATGTCTACAAAACCATGTTTACATAGATTTCCAAGAAATATGTCAGTGAATATATGGGATAGTGTTTGTATGATAAATGAAAAGTATAAAGGCAATCCAAAAGAAGTATTTGCAAAATCTAAAGGAAACGTTGATATAAAAACTAGGTTGATGGAGTTTCGAGGAATAGGAGAACATAAAGCAGATACTGCAATAATAATTTTAAAAATATTTGAAGGAAACAAAGGTTTAAACAGTGTATTTGATGCTAAATGCACGGAATTATATTACAAATTTAAAAAGCGAACAAATAAAAAAATAGAAGTATTGAAATAATAATGCTTTCGGATATTTACAGTAAAAATTACTGAATGGCAATAAAAAACCTCGGAAGCATTGAAACTTCTGAGGTTGAATTGCTTTTGATAAAAGCTCTTTTTATCTCTTACTAAATTGTGGAGCTTTTCTAGCTTTTTTAAGACCGTATTTTTTTCTTTCTTTCATACGAGGATCTCTTGTTAAGAATCCGTTTGATTTTAAAGCAGGTCTATATTCTGAATTTGCTTCATTTAAAGCTCTAGCAATACCATGTCTGATTGCTCCTGCTTGACCTGTAAATCCTCCACCTTTAACTGTTGCAATAACATCATATTTTGTTAATGTGTTTGTAACTGTTAATGGTTGTTTTGCTATAACTTTTAAAGTTTCTAGTCCGAAGAATTCATCAATATCTTTTCCGTTTATTGTTATTTTTCCAGTTCCTTCTACTATTCTTACTCTAGCAACTGCGTTTTTTCTTCTACCTGTACCATAGAAAACTATATTTTCTTTTTTAGCCATATTATTTTACCTCCCATACTTCTGGTTTTTGTGCTTGGTTTTCATGTTCTGATCCAGCATATACTCTTAATTTTTTAGCCATTTGTCTACCTAAAGAATTATGTGGTAACATTCCTTTTATAGCTAAAGTCATTGCTTTTTCTGGATTTTTTTCAAGCATTACTTTTGCAGGAACTTCTTTCATTCCTCCAATATAACCTGAATGATGTCTGTAAATTTTTTGATTTAATTTGTTTCCTGTTAAAATTACATCTTTACAATTTAATATAAT